>CAZWDV010000154.1:0-1522 GCA_964632675.1 uncultured Sediminispirochaeta sp. | reverse complement strand
TTGGCCAGCATCCATTTTTGTTTTCTGTTCAAGTCCATATCTGTTCCTAAGAATAAGATGATAGGAAAATTAATGGAAGGGCGCAAGACCGAAGTGTTTTATATACCCATATAGAGTATTATTGCTATGGTAGAATGATTCGGTGCTGAGTCTCCGAAGAAAGCCGTAAAAATGATATTTATTTTGCAGGCTCTCTGCTATATCCTACCCCGATTTCAGTACGAGGGCAATGCGTCTGCGTTCGGTATCTACCTCCAGCACCCGTACCTGTATCTGCTGCTGCAGCTTGACAACCTCGCCGGGGTCGTGGACAAAGTGGTCGGCCATCTCGCTGATATGCACCAGTCCGTCCTGCTTCACCCCGACATCAACAAAAGCACCGAAGCGGGTGATGTTGGTCACAATGCCCGGCAAGACCATTCCCGGCTGCAGATCTTCTATGGAGTGCACATTGGCATCGAATCTGAACTCTTCAATTGTGTCACGGGGATCGCGGCCCGGCTTCTCCAGCTCGTCCATGATGTCCTTCAGGGTTAACAGGCCGACCTCATCGGTCAGGTAGGCTTCCAACTGGATGGCCTTATGTCGTTCGGGGTCTTTCATCAGCTCAGCAACACTACAGTTCAGATCGGCAGCCATCTGCTGCACTATGCCGTACGACTCGGGGTGCACCGCCGAAGCGTCCAGTGGGTTCTCGGCATCCGGGATACGCAGGAATCCGGCGGACTGCTGAAAGGCTTTCGGCCCCAGCCCAGCCACCTTTTTCAGTGCGCTGCGGGAATGAAACGAATCGTGGGCGGCCCGGTACTCGACTACAGCCGCTGCCAGCTTCGGGCCGAGACCCGAGACGTACTGCAGCAGTGGTGCGCCGGCGGTGTTCAGGTTTACCCCCACCTGGTTCACGCAGGATTCAACCGTCGTATCCAGGCCGGCTTTCAGCAGCTTCTGGTCGACATCGTGCTGGTACTGCCCCACTCCGATCGACTTGGGATCTATCTTGACCAGCTCCGAAAGCGGGTCCATCAAACGGCGGCCGATGGAAACGGCTCCGCGCACCGTCACGTCATAGTCGGAAAACTCCTTCCTGGCCAGCGCGGAGGCCGAATAGACCGAGGCCCCATCTTCGTTGACCATGAACACCCCCGGTCCGCCCTGCGGGTAGTGCCCCGCCTGCGGGCCGAAGTCGAGGCTCCGGACCAGCTCTTCGGTCTCGCGGCCTGCGGTACCGTTACCGATTGCTACCGCTTCTATGCGATAGTCGCGGATCAGCTGCTGCAGCTGCTCGGCAGCCGCGTCCGCCCTGTTCTGTGGCGGGTGAGGATACATTACCCCGTGGGTTAGCAGCCCGCCCTGTTCATCCAGGCAAACCAGCTTGCAGCCGGTGCGGTAGCCGGGGTCGATGGCAAGCACCCGTTTGGGGCCCAGCGGCGGGGCCCGAACACGCCGGCGCGGGGGTTTTGCGAACAAAGCGGGGGGCCCGCGGGCGGGGCGCCCCCTCGGCTCGGCCCCGGCAGCCCCTTCC
>CAZWDV010000153.1:0-1734 GCA_964632675.1 uncultured Sediminispirochaeta sp. | reverse complement strand
GCATCCACCGACCGCAGCAAAAACACCTCGCTCAGCAGCACCCGTACCACTTTTGCAAAGGTCTCCCGGTCGCCGGCATTCAGCCGCAACACTCCCTCAAGCGCCATCGCCGCCCCTCCTCCGCTCGATATAGTAATGGTCCTGAAAATGAAACCCCTGCACTTCTACCTCTCCCGAGCCCCACACCACCTCGAAGGGAAAGTCTGACCTTCCCGCCTCGGCGTAGCCGGCGGCGTACAGCAGCTTGATAAAGCCATCCAGATTTCCGGCGATATCCTGCGAACGCAGTGCTCCCCGGGGCGTATCGGCTTCAGTCGCATCCGCCCGCGCCCCTACAGACCGCAGAAACTCCGCCACCTTTTTCGGGTTCAGCTGTCCGCTCACCTTCAGCTCCATCTCGCGTTGTCTGAAAAGCACATCCGAATCATCCTCCGGCACCCCGACCTCCGCCGGTTCCACACTGCGGCTGCCCCGCGGCCGGGTGTAGAGTGACTCAGGGGCCAGAAAGCGGGCGTGGTACAGCTGCAGCGGCACCGCGGCCACCCCGAGGCTGCCCTTCGCCAGGGCGGTCACAATGTCGCGCAGCTTGCCCTGCAGGCTGGCATCGCTGTACAATTTAGTCTTTATCTTTTGGGTAGAAATCTTTGAATAACGCCGGTTCTTGTCATCGATCTCGTCGAGAATGGGGTCAATGCCCCGCAGGCTGTCGCGGATCTCCTTCAGCATCTCTACCAACAGCTTACGGGACTGCTCAACCGAGGTCCGTTTGACCACCGCCAGCCGCCCCGCATTGGCGGCCAGCCAGGGCTCATCCTGCAGAAACGCACCCACCGCCTTGTTGATCAGGGGGCGGTACTTGGACAAATTGTCGGAGGTCTTCAGGCGGTTATAGGCCCGGTCGACCACCTCGTGCATGTACAAATCGTAGTGAATATGCAGAATCTCATGCACCTCGGCCTCTTCGCTGTACAAATTCTGCAGATAGGTGCGGATATTCTGACTGAGCACCTTCAACGACTCGATCAAACGCCGCACGTGCGAATGGGCGCTCATCAGGTTGTAGTGCCCGTTCTCGCGGGCCGCCCCGCCGGTCAGCAGCGAATACACCGCCACAATATGGCTCTCGTACTCCTCGGCCATCCCCATCGAAGCCGAATAGAGGGCCTCGAAAAACGGCTTGGCCCAGCTGTTCATGGTTACCAGCTGAGTAAAATCCTCCAGCACCTCGCTGCCCACCCATCCATAGGCAGTCAGCCGTCGCAAAAAGTAGTTGGCCACATCCCGCGGGCTGCGCTCCTCCTTCGCAGAAGCCGCCGCGTCCAGCGCCCCTTCCCCGGGCGCCGCGGTCTCCGCCGCATCGTCGTCAAAGTCCGCCTCAACCTGATGGGTACGAAAATAGTCCTCGAACTCGCGCACCACCTGCGCTCGCTCGATGCTTCCCTGGTACTCGAGAAACAGGCGATAGAAAATGAGCAGCAAGGCCGCGTAGTGTTCTTTCAGCGGCGAGGCCAGGGGCCTGAAGAAGTTTTCCGGTAAGATTTTGAATAAGGCCATCCGAGTAAAAAAGTGTATCACGACCGCCGAATGAAGGCTATACGGATTTTTTAAAAAAATTCATTTCTATAGACGGTCGAGGCTGCCCGGGCGGGGCGGGGGTGCCTCCCGCCCCGCCCGAAGCCGAAGGGCTATAGCCGGTAGCCGGATAGCTGGAGCTCTTCAACAAAAAGCTAGCCC
>CAZWDV010000152.1:0-1771 GCA_964632675.1 uncultured Sediminispirochaeta sp. | reverse complement strand
TACACCTCTTTATATTCCTCATAAATCTTGAGAATTTCCGGCAGGGTCGCCTCGAAGGCGTTGAATACCCAGGGGTCGAATTGGGTTCCCACGGAGCTGCGCATGATGCCCAGGGTCTTCTCCAAAGAAAAGGCCTCTTTGTAAGGGCGACGGGAGGTAAGGGCGTCGAAGACATCGGCGATGGCCACTATCCGCCCCGAAAGGGGGATGTCTCGTCCGGCCAGACCCCGCGGGTAGCCTTTCCCGTCCCAGCGTTCGTGGTGCGAGGAGATAAGGTCGATAGCTGTTTTCAGGGTTCTGAGGTTGGCGGTTGCCGTGAGGGCTTCGTCCATTTTAGTGATTACATGTTCGCCGATAGTCACATGCTGTTTCATTATCTCGAACTCATCCTCGGTCAGTTTTCCCGGTTTGAGCAGAATATTGTCGGGTATACCGATTTTTCCGATGTCGTGCAGCGGGGCAAACCACAAAATCTCCCGCATGAAGCGGGAGTTGATCTGCCGGTCCTGTTCGAAAAGTTTCTTGGCGATGTTGTAGCTGTACAGAGACATGCGGGCAATATGCAGAGAGGTTTCATTGTCTTTCTTTTCCATCAGAACTACAAATGATTTTGCAGTTTCAGCGATGACCTGCTGTAGAAGATACTGATAATAGATGTTTTGCCGCAGTGGATTTACTAACTGAAGAGCGTGGTAGATGTGGTGCTCTGTATAGGCATTTCGTTCAACCGAGTTGATGAACAAGAATCCGATCGTTTTTCCATTGATGATGATCGGGGCAGTCAGACTGGAGTTCAATCCCTCCTTGAGAATTAGTTCGGTGGCCTCTGATTTATGGACGGTATTGTAGTAGGCCTCGATATCATTGATGATTCGCGGATAGGCCGAGTTTACCACCACGTCCAGAGTAGTTTGTGCGATTGGTTCCACAAAGCCCGGTTCCAAATAGAGCACATTCAGGTCAGTAACCGCAGATTCGGCAGTAATATCACCATATGGGCTTATAAAGGCTAATGCCAGCCGGTTGCAGGGGATGTTTTTGTCGACCAGTTTTTTGAACTTCGGCAGAAACTCTTCCAGCGAGCTTGCAACGTTCATCTCGGATAGACTGCGGTCGGTGCTCAACTCCGTGCTGATATGTTTGATTGTTTCGAGAAACTCCCGCTCCTCCTGCCAGTGCGGGTCTACCGAAATGTCGTACTCGCGGTAGGCAATCAAATTTTGGAGTTGACCGATACTGTTACTAATGGTGGCGACAAACGAGCCCATTGCTTTCCGGGATATGATCAGCCAGACCAACATAGACAATGTGAGGGCAAAGAATATTACGGCGTTTGCAATCGACCAATGGTACAGTGCGTTTCGCGTTTCACGGTAGCTTTCTCCCACCATCCGCGCCACCCGGCCGAGGCACTCAATCATCTCGGAAGGGGCTCCCTGAAATTCACTCCTCCACTTTTCATGCATGCGGGTTTCCTTCAGAACAAAACGGTATTCGGAGTGGCTAATGGTGAGAATGAGTTTTTCAATAACTGCCTGCAGTTCCTCCGACTCTTCCGGTCCTCTTTGTTCCAATTCTAGGTCATGAAGAGTACTGATGGAAGAGTTGATAAAGGTGAGGATAGTCCGGTAATCCTGCGTACTTCTCTGGCTTTTTCCACCGAGGTAAAGATAACTGGTGAAAGAAACTGCTATGAGGAGCACAAGGGCAATGGAGACCTTGGTAAAGACGGATAATTGTTTGAATAGACTCTGCATACCTATTTTCATAT
>CAZWDV010000151.1:0-1919 GCA_964632675.1 uncultured Sediminispirochaeta sp. | reverse complement strand
CAAACCACATTTTACTACCTGACTAGATCGACATATGGTAGAATAAAACTCATTTTTAAGTAGGAAGAGAAGATGAAGAATAGCATGAGAAAAGAAAATACAGCCCTCATACAAGAGCTGTTCCGAAATCAGGTACGAAAAGACTCGAATGTAGAAAATGCCTACCTGCTGGTTCACTCGGATAAACTGAACCTTCATCTGAATATTGCGGAAGGGGCAACCGGCGATGTGCCTGCGAATCCCCATCAGCCCAACTATATGGCCAGTGTGGGCAAGCTCTTTACCGCAACGATAGTAGGCCAACTCTTTGAACAAGGCAGACTGAGCTTTGATGCTCCGTTGAGTAAGTACTTAGACTCGGATTTGTTGCATCGTCTGCACGTCTATAAGGGTAGAGACTATACCCACGAGATTACCATCCGCCACCTGCTGAAACAGACCTCCGGCCTGTTTGATAACTTCTGGCCGCTGTTAAAAAAGATGCTCACTGACGACTCTTTCAGTATTACCACCCGCGAGGCGATTATATGGGGAAAAACCAATTTGGAATCCTGCTGTCCGCCAGGTAAGAAAGTACATTACACAGATACAAATTATCATCTGCTTGGTCTGATATGTGAAC
Organism: uncultured Sediminispirochaeta sp.; assembly: GCA_964632675.1. Lineage (GTDB taxonomy): Bacteria > Spirochaetota > Spirochaetia > DSM-16054 > Sediminispirochaetaceae > DSBN01. The sequence goes on along the minus strand of CAZWDV010000151.1, from coordinate 1,297 downwards.
ATATAAGCGGAAAACCATTCCACGAGATGTTACATGAACTTATTTTTACCCCCCTCGGCATGGAAAGCTCGTATATGCTCCACAAAAGCCAACCCGATAAAGAAAATCAGTACCCCACGGCCCGCTTCAGTATAGACGGGAAAGTCGTCAACAATATAACCGGCTATGCCAATCTCGATTACGCCGGCGGCGGAGTGGTGGCGCCTATGGAGGATTTACTCACTTTTATGCAGGCGCTGGTCGCAGGCCAGCTCATCTCGCAGAAAACTTTAGAGATAATGAAAAGCGATACCGGTACACTCTACCCTTCTATCGAGTACGGCTACAGCATTTGGAAGATAAAAACAATTCCGCTGTTAATTCCTGCAAAATACAGCTGTTGGGGCTGTGTGGGCGCTACCGGGGCCTTTCTGTTTTATCATCCCGGTTTGGATGCGTATATAATCGGCAATTTCAACGATGTATCCTACAAAGTGAAAGGACTCAAATTCATGTTCAAGCTAATCCAAAAGCTGTACAAAGTATGACAGAGATGGAACTACTGATTGATTTTCACAAAGACGCAGACCGGCAGGGGCCCGGCAGTACCGCCGACACCCTGAAAGCCTTGAGTTTTATCGACCTTCCCCGGAAGAAGCGGCTCAACGTGGCCGACATCGGCTGCGGAACCGGAGCGCAGACAATTACCCTCGCCCAGCACATTGCCGGCCACATCACCGCCGTCGATCTGTTCCCGGAGTTTTTGAAACAACTGAACCGCAGGGCGCAAGAGTTCGGTGTGCAGAATAAAATCACCACGCTCGAAAAATCTATGGATGCGCTCGATTTCGACGCTGAGACCTTCGACATTATATGGTCGGAAGGTGCCATCTACATCATGGGCTTTGAGACGGGCGTAAAGCAGTGGGGAAACTTCTTAAAACCCGGCGGCTATCTTGCAGTCAGCGAAATCACCTGGCTTACCAACCCCCGGCCCGAAGAAATTGAAGCCCACTGGTCCAGCGAGTACCCGGAAATCGACACTGCCGCCGGCAAAATGAAAGTACTGGAAGAGCACGGTTTTTCACCGGTGGGATATTTCATTCTGCCGCACTCAAGCTGGATTGAGAACTACTACCGGCCAATGGAAGCCCGCTTTGAAGCCTTCCTCCAAAAGCATAATCACTCTGAGATGGCCAAAGCGCAGGTAGAGGCTGACAGGGATGAAATCGAGAAATACAAGCGGTTCAAAGACTACTTCAGTTACGGCTTTTATGTAGCCAAAAAAGTGTCTGATGTTTAAAGTACAATTGCCCGG
>CAZWDV010000150.1:0-2157 GCA_964632675.1 uncultured Sediminispirochaeta sp. | reverse complement strand
CAATGCTTATTCTCGCAGTTGTGGTCCTGTTCGTGAGCGTCTCGGCATCGGCCCAGGAACTGGACAGGCAAATCGAGAAACTCGCCGAAGAGATAACACGTGAGTATCTCAAGACTCAGGATGAAATGCTTTTGAAGCCACGAATCGGCATCCCTGATTTTGAAGAGGAAACCGAGACCGCAGCTCGATATTCGGTCGGTTCACTTACAGCTGCTCTGATGACCGAAAAGCTTAGCCGTTCCACAGTATTTTCCATTATCGAGCGACGAAACCTCGAAAACCTAATGGAGGAATATAAACTTAGCCTCTCTGGATTTATTGATGAAGAAACCGCTCCTCAGATCGGGCAGATACATGGAGTGGAGCTGTTGCTGCTAGGCTCAGTAGGCGAGATAGATACTGTGTACCTGATAACTGCCCGTCTAGTCGAAGTCGAAACAGGCGTGGTTATCACGAGCTCGAGTATTAGGGTGGGCCGCGACAAAATCGAAGAAGAATCTGAACAATATATTGCCTCGACTTTTCAATCGCGCTACGGGATTACTCTATCCCCCAACTCCATGGCGATGTTTGAAATTGGGGGGAACGGTAATAAATTTGAATTGATATCAGTGGATGTCGGATATCGAGTGTTCAACTGGCTAAGTTTCTCAATTGGTTACGCCCATATGCAATCCAATGAAATGTCGGGTCTGGATAAGGAAATAATAACGGTAACGGATGATAAAGGATCTGACTATACCGATATCACCCGTTACTTCCGCTTCTCGGGTGACGGAATAAAACTTGGCATTAATACTAGTCTTTCGCTATCACCTCGTTTTTCTATTAACAGCCAAATATCGGCGGTGGCATATACCAATGCAACACTGGAACAGGATTTTCCTGGGTTTCCTGTTTGGCAACCCGACGGAAGCGAAGGCCTGGAGATAGTCCAAGACAGGATTCTTGTCAACGGATACCGGTACTCATCCTACCTAAGCTACCATCTTAATTTCAGTGGAGAATACCTCATATCACGCAGGCTTTCGTTTTTCAGCAGGGTTGGCTTTTTCATTCTTCCGGAGTTTATACCAGTCGCTTTTGAAAGCGGCGGAAGTGTCCGTGCCGATCACATCAAGCAAGATTCAGATATTGACGAGAATGGAACATTCCCTCAGTACCAAAGCTATAACTTCTCCCGCAACAGCTTCGGTGAACGAGTAGGCTTCTCAGCTATGGGAGTATCCATACAGGTCGGTGTGGCAGTCCATTTTTAGAACGGAATATCCCTGTCAAACTAAAAAAACACCTATGTTGATTACGAAATGAGGTCAAAGTCACGGAGTATATTCCCTTAAAGTGAACAATAGTCCCGCTGAATGGATGCTGCTTTTTCTACATTGCCAACCTGTTCCCAACCGACCCAACCACTTGTCTAACCAGATTGGAAGAGACGGGCTAAGAAAACACTTGCGCTCCTTAACGAGGATGGTACAATAAAGAGGTAATCATAGTGCAAGCCTGCCTTTTTGCACCGGCATCTTCGCTCTGCAGCCGCGGTTAGATTGTTCTACCTGAATGGCTTGGGGAGGGAGATGTCTGTGGTGCGGAAAAATCCATTATCAATTCTTGTTTTTGCAGTTGTGGTCCTGTTCGTGAGCGTCTCGGCATCGGCCCAAGAGATGCGGGTGGCGCTGGTAGATTTCGTGGTGCACAGCGACAACCCGAAGTACACCTATCTCGGCAAGGGTATCAGCGAAATGATCGCCATGGAGCTGGCCAACAGTCCGGGAGTGGCGCTGGTCGACCGTGAGCAGCGTACGGAGCTGATGGAGGAGATGAAGTTTGCCCACTCCGGCGTGGCCGAAGAAACCGCGCGGCAGATAGAGCTTGGCAGGATGCTCGCCGCCGATTATATCGTCTTCGGCGAGATCGTGGACATGGCCCCGCAGCTGCTGATCAGCGTGAGAGTGACGGGAGTGGATTCGGGAGAGGTTGTCTACCAGGACAATGTGACCGAGCGGCCCGGCCGGTATGAGTACATCTCGGGTTACTTCGCCTCGAACATCCTGGACCACTTCGACGTGAAGGTGGCCCGGAGCACGGAAAAGAAGGTGGAAGAGAAAGAGGAGAAGCAGGAGGCGGCGGTGGTGGCCTTCTCCCGGGCGCTGGCCG
>CAZWDV010000149.1:0-2211 GCA_964632675.1 uncultured Sediminispirochaeta sp. | reverse complement strand
TGGGAAAGCATATTTTTTCGAACCGGAATCTCTTTGTCCGCTCCGGTTCCAATGTATTTTTCCATATACGACTGTTTTTCGGCCTCTTTCCCCAAACCGGGGGTTTCCTGATTCTCCATAAGCTGTACGGAAAAAACCTCACCGGAGGTTTCGAAACCGGCCAGAATAAGCATTTCTCCGCCGTAGCCGCTGCCGATCAAGCGGCAGATGTAGCCGTTCGGAGCCCCCTCGTCGGTACCTTCATACAGCCGATAATAGGCATCCACACTCTTGTTGTCCGAAGCTGTTACCCGCTCGCCGATATTCATTCCTCTCGATACCTTGTCGAGGGCCTGCTCCAGCCGTACCTGTTTGATGTGCTCGATCCGCGGTTCGGTGACGGCATTCATTATGCCGAGCACCGCGGCGGCGACGGCACAGATAACTGCCAATTTACCACCTATTTTCACTAAATCTTTCATGCAGCATTCCCTTTCTCGTCATTCGTTGTACCAAAAACCGGTTCCTGGGTATAGCGGTTGATCATGGGAACGAAGATGTTCATCAGAATGATTGCCAGTGAAACACCTTCCGGAAACGAACCGTAGATTCGAATGAGAAATGTAAGGAACCCGGCTCCGGCTCCGAAAATCAACATTCCCTTACGGGTGAGCGGACTGGTGACCATATCGGTGGCCATATAGAAGACCCCCAATATCAAACCGCCGCTCAAAAGGTGGAAAAGAATATTTCCATTAAAAAAACCGGCATTGAACCGCAGTCCGCCGAAAATCCATACTAGTAGTGAAAACACTGCCAGGTAGGCTACCGGCGTTTCCCACGTGATTATCTTTCTGTAAAACAGATAGGCGGCTCCCAAAAGCAGCAGCAAGGCGGAAATTTCACCGATACAACCGGGTATATTTCCCACAAACAGGTCCCAGTATCCTCCGCCGACACCGTCGCCGAAAATACCCCGCAGCCATTCGCTTACCGCGCCATCTGCGGAGGACTGCGGATATCCGTTGCTGTTTAAATATTGCATCGGCCCGCGCGGATCGCCCTGGTAATCGATCAGTCCGGTTTTGAGGAACCCGAGTACAGAAGCACCCGAAACCGAATCTACTGCATTCATTGTTCTGGGCATGCTCCAGTTGGTCATGTGTCCGGTCCAGGAAAAGAACACGAACACCCGGCCAGCCAAGGCCGGATTCATCCAGTTGGTTCCGAGTCCACCGAAGGTCCATTTTACGATTACAATGGCAAACAGCGAAGCCAGGACAGGGATAAAATACGGAATCGACGGGGGCAGGTTGAAACCGATCAATAGACCGGTAAGGAATGCACTTCCGTCGAACAGGGTGTTTTCTTTTCCCAGCATCCGGGCCATCAAAAACTCGGCCACCATGGCTGAAGCAATGGAGACCACCAATACGGCCACCACTCGGGCTCCGAATACATAGACACCCCAGGCACCGGCCGGAACGAGGCTCAGTACCACCGCCCACATGATGCGGGCGGTTGAATCCGGGTGATGTATTTGCGGAGCAGGTTCTATAAGTCGCATCTCTTTCTCTTCCATGTCTATCCCTTCTTCTTCCTGGCCATCCGTTTGCCCAACTTGATCCCCTGCGCAAGCGGTATGTGCGCAGGACACAGATATGCACAGCTGCCACACTCTCTGCAGTCGTTTAGACCGAACTCTACCGCCGTCTCATACTCGAGGTGGTCGACAAACTTGAAAAGTTTGGTCGGATTCAGACTCACCGGACAGGCTTCGATACAGCGTCCGCAGGATATGCAGTTGGTTCGGGCAGCACCGTTCACCTCTTTCGAGGTGAGGGCAAGAATTCCCGAGGTACCCTTTACTACCGGCGTATCCAAATCGTACACCGCAAACCCGGTCATCGGGCCGCCGGCGACTATCTTCTCCGGTACCTCGGTAAACCCGCCGCACTCTTCGATAAGCTCACCGATTGGAGTGCCGATACGCACCTTCAGGTTAGCCGGGTTTTTGATTGCTCCTCCGGACACGGTGACCAGCCGTTCAATCAGCGGTTTTCCGTAGACTACCGCTTCATAAACCGAGTACACGGTACCGGCGTTCGAGACCACCGCACCGATATCGATCGGCAGTCCGCCGGAAGGAACCTCCTGTCCGGTCAGCGCCTTCAGCAGAAGCTTCTCATCCCCCTGCGGATACCTGAGCTTCAGAGGTACGACTTCCAAGGG
>CAZWDV010000148.1:0-2468 GCA_964632675.1 uncultured Sediminispirochaeta sp. | reverse complement strand
ACCCACGTGTAGAGGATCCGCTTGCTCCGGAGCGTAAGGAGTATTTTTACTACCGAGGAATCCGGTACCTCGAGGAACCAATACAGTTCAACATTTGTTTTCACTGTTCAAATGGAGGAATCAGAATAGACGAGAACGGACAGTCCACCGTACCTGGCCTATATGCAGCTGGGGAAGTCATGTCGGGACCGCACGGGGCGAATAGACTTGCTGGTCACATGTTGGGGGGTTCTCAAGTATTTGGAACCATAGCCGGACGTCATGCTGCCGAATGTGCCCAAGCGAGACGTCGGAAAGAAGTAAGTGAAAAAACGGTTCAATCTGCAGTGGTACGGTTAGAGAGTTTTAAGAAAGAGGCCGGAAGTACTGAAGTCGAAGAACTTGTAGATGATTTGCGCTGGGTTGCATGGAGTTCGTTCCTTGCTCACTCGAATGAAGATGTAATGAGCGCAGCTAAAAGCACAATAGCATCGCTCAAAGTTAAGTTTGCAGAGACAAGCGTCGCAACACCCGGCGACTTTGTTAGGAAAATCGAACTATCAAATATGTTGGAAGTTGGAGAAATGCTGGCAGGAGCTGTTAGTATGAGACAAGAGAGCCGCGGGGATCATTATCGGTTGGACTATCCGGCTCAGAATGATGAGGAGTGGGTAAAAGTAATTCTCATCAATAAAACAGGTGATGGAATGAAATTTTCTACAGAGGTTATCGACCCGGAATGGCACAAAGAAAAACGTACCGGTGATATGAGGGGACTACACTGGGGTTAATTCTTTCTCAGTAGTCTTGGAATTACCCGCTCCGACCTTAAAAGCTTTATAAGTGTTTCGGAGCGGTCTTTTTATTTCTACCTACAAAGCACTTACTGGAATTTTCAAGACAATCTTTTTCACAGCGGAATTGCGGTCATCTATATTGCAATTGGTTTTGTGGGCATCAGAGGGAAAAAATAGTGCAAAGTCTCCCGCGTGAAAAAGTGCGCTTCCCTGATAAATGCCTTTCCAGAAGCATATATCCTTTTCCTCATTGTACGGTTCAATAAGTGAAAGAGAGTTTGGATCTGCCCAGAATATTCGTTCGTTGCCGCTCACGATGTATTGTATATCGATGTTTTTTTTGTGAGTTTCAAAGGAACGTTGCTCTTCGGGCGCAGTGTCGTAGGAGAGAAAGAGTACACGGATTTCCTCATGTCCCGGTAGTGAAGACATTTTTTCCCCTTCATATTCGACTGTTTTCAAGTAACTAAAAGCTGTTTGAAACACAGGCGATATCCGATGATACCATGAGTGATTCGAGAAACGATCTATTACCAAATTTCACCTCTGGATATAATGATAGCTTCTTTTCAGCCGAGGGTAAAGCAGAATTATACTATCATCCACAAAGTGATCCATCAGTCACTACAACTCCCCGTGCTCGAGAAAACTGTAGTACTTGTGTTGGGTGAAGATAATGTGGTCGAGCAGCTCGATGCCCAGAGTCTCGCCGGCCTGCCGCAGCCGCCCGGTAATCTCGCGGTCTTCCTCGCTGGGGACCACGTTGCCAGAGGGGTGATTGTGGGTTATATTTTTGATAGGATGTTCTGGTGCCGAAAAATCCTGGAGTAACAGCAGCGCAACAAGAGCAGCGAAGATCACCGGCCCAATTCTTTCTGCGTAAAATCTCTCGGCGTGATGATAAGGGATTCATTTGGGAAATGCCTGATGTTGCCGGTGACTATATAGGCGGCGCCTCCGGTAACAGCAACTTCATAGTACTTCTTGTCTCCGGGATCCTCGAAACGAATACCGGAGTAGTCGGCCGCCACGAACTCTCCTTCCGATTCGAGATACTCCAGCAGAGGTTCTACGAGCTCCACTGAGAATCCGAACCGCGGTCGCAGCAGGACCTTTCTGTATTCTTCGAGTATTCTGTTGTCAAACAATAGAGTTGCTTTTTCGTTTAAGATCGCATTGAGGACGTGAGCAGGATGGCTTTTCGGCTTGAGCAGGGCGGAGACGAGTACGTTGGTATCGAGGACGATAATCATGAATGCTCGGTGCGGGTTTGGTCTATCTCTCCCTGGATTTCGGATTCGGAGAGACCGGTAGTGCCGCGACGCATCGATGCCTGCTGCATTTGTTTCACCGACTGAATCGCGTGCGCCCTTCTCACAGCAGCAAGGGTTTCCTCCAGATTCGCCTCACCTATGGGAGTAAGCAGCGCTATGGGTTTTCCGTTATTAGTAATGACCATCTCATGTTCTGCCGGCAATTCCTTCCATATTCGTGCAGGGGAAGTCCTGAGGTCTCTGACGGTAATGAATTTCATCCTATTTCTCCTACTTCAAAAGTATATTCTATTGTCACCCGATTGTCAACAAAAAAGGATTCTTGGCCTGTGTCTGTGCATGTCCGAAGTGTCTCACAACACCCCCTCCTCGCTGCTGCGGCCTCAATGGTCCATACTATTTTCTTGTCTACTCCAAA
>CAZWDV010000147.1:0-2581 GCA_964632675.1 uncultured Sediminispirochaeta sp. | reverse complement strand
TCCTTGAACTTCTGATCTGCCCCCCGTACCGAGTAGCTAATCACATATCCGTTGTGCAGCAATCTGATGCGTGCAATATTGTCCCCACTCATCATCCCCTTGTCGGCAACCACGATCAGATGGTGCATGCCGAAGCCAACCACCGTATCGTCAAGCATGGACGGCAGAGTAGTACTGTCGTTCGCATTCCCCTGGTAGAGATCGTAGGAGACCGGCAGACCCTGCTCATCCATAAACAGCCCCATCTGGACGATAGGCTTAGGCCGGTGCTCTTTCGAAACGCCTTTCTTTCGCAACTCGTCCGGCTCGTCGATCTCGAAATAATAATTGGTCACATCGTAGTAGAGCAGCAACGTGTCCCTGCCGTACTGTGATTGCATCCTGGCATGCAGGTGTTTCAGTAGGGCTGGCCGCCATTGGAGGAAATAGTCCAGAGATCTATATACGTCCTCCAGAGAATAGCGAGTGTCCTCAAAGAAGATCCCCCGCCTCTCCCAAGCCCCCCTCTTCGAGCCGGGGAACAGGGCCCGGTTAAAGACCAGCATCTTGAAGATGGAATTGAGGTTTGCCTCAAATTTTTTGTACCTCCTGCGATTGTTCAGAAAGTAGTCGATTTCCAGCTGGTGATAGAGTACTGAGAGGGCGCCATAGCCGATGTTCTTGCGGGTATGCTGCTCTGGAGGAAGCGTTTCTTTCCGGGCTAAGGTGCTGTGTACCGGTACCATCACCTGGACCGTCTCCTTGGCGCGGTTTTTCTCAGCGGTCATTTGTTTGGCAAGCGCCTTAAAATGGGCAATTGGATCGTCATACTGTTTCTCGAGCTCATCGAGGTAGCCCAGGTCTTTGACCATCCGCTGCTTCACCTTACCCTCTTTGCGGTAGCCCTCGACAATTTTGAGCTTGGTTCTGCCAGTCTTTTTCTCGTACAGCGTTCCTACAAACATACCTTTGCCCCTCCCCCTTGAGAAAAAGTATATCATGAAAGTGTACGTGTAACAACGTATAACATATATATGTTTCTGATTTTTTTTAAAAAAAAACCTCACATGCATACGCTGTAAGGAGTTAAGAATGTTAGTGATTTAACTCAACTGTAAAAATGTGGCGGTGTAGAGCATTTTGTACTATGGAATGCTATTCCAATTATTTTGTTGACAGTTGAAATTCGCCATGGTATAAATATAAATCGCATATGTAAGGAGGAGCCTAAAAAGTCCCTTAAAGTCTTTTTTATACTTGTATAGTTTTAAAGACTGTCTTGAAAAATTGTCTGACAATAAAGCTACTTTCCCTAATGTTTTAGCAGAGGCGCCAACAATAAATACTATTTGTATACAAACTCTTTGATAACCGAACCTATTAGGTTCTGTGTAAAGGCCAGTTGAAACTGACCAGACCTTATCGCTCGTGATTTACTTTCATAGGAGAAAAGAATGAAAAGATTGTTATTCGTATTATTGATGTTGTCGATAGCGGCAGCCGCTTTCTGCGGCGGAGAAAAGGAAGAAGCTGTAAATACAGCAAAAATTGAGTTTGCGGACACAATTGTCATTGGTGATTCCGGAGACATAAAGGGAATTGACCCCAATGGAAACAACGGTTCCAGTGAAGGCCGGACTCTGGATCTTATATATGAGGGACTTGTTCGTGTTTCTGACGACGGACAGAGTGTAGAACCCCATCTGGCAACCAAGATAGAAGTGAGTGATGATAATCTTTTTTACACTGTTCATCTTAAACCTAATGTAAAGTTCTCCGATGGTACACCTGTAACTACAGAAGATTGGATTTGGTCATTATACCGCGCCAGGGATACCAAAGAATCCAATGTTCAGTCTTTTGCCGAACCAATTAAAGAGATAACGGCTCCGGATGAGAATACTCTTGTTATTGAAATCAACCGACCGATAGCTCCTTTCGTTTCTTATCTCGGGCAGTATAACATGGTTGTTCAGTCCAAGGCCAATTTTGAGAAGTACGGCCCCGAGGAATATCCTTTTCATCCCCTGGGTACCGGCCCTTATATGTTGAAAGAGTGGGTCAAGGAAGACTACCGGATTATGACCAGAAATCCGAACTATCACGGTGAAACCCCTCCTACAGAAAATTTGAAATATGTTTTTATAACCGATGATAATACGCGGCTGCTCCAGCTGCAGGGCGGCCAGATTGATATTATGGGAAGTGTGCCTGTCCAGATGGCTCCTCAGGTAAAAAACGCCAGCGGGCTTAAAATAGATTCATTTCCCTCCAGCCGCTCTATTTACATGGTAATGTGCGTTGACAATCCCCCTTTTGATAATATCAAAGCGCGCCAGGCTGTCATGCACCTTGTAGATAAAGATCCAATTATCAATCTAGTAGCAAAGGGATATGCCCGTAAACTATCCACTTTTATCGGTGCCAATTACGGAGCCTTCCATAATCCCAACATTGAAGACAGAGAAACCAGTATCGAAATTGCCAAAGGTTTGCTGGCTGAAGCCGGTTATGATGATGCCAATCCGCTCGAATTTGAACTTCTGACTTACGCTCCGAATAAGGAGTATGTTGATATCGCTACTGTTATTAAGGCTCAGCT
>CAZWDV010000146.1:0-2747 GCA_964632675.1 uncultured Sediminispirochaeta sp. | reverse complement strand
CAGCAGCTGCCGCAGGTTTTCGGCAAACACGGCGATGGACTCGCGGTCGGCCGCCGCTTTGGTCTGGGCCAGGAACTCGTTTTCCAGGGAGGGGGCCAGCAGCCGGCGGTAGGCGTCCTCCGCCGCGGCGGCCACCTGCCGTCCGCAGGGGTTGTTGCGGGCCACCCAGCGGCGGTGCAGAATGCGGATAGCCCGCTCCTCGTCGGGGGCCACACTGAGCGAGAGGAACCCCTCGCGGGCGCCCCGCTGCAGGGCCAGAAAACGGTGGGCCGGACAGCGCTTGAGGGGCTCGCTCCACTGGTGGTAGTCGCGGTACTTGGCCGCCTGCTGCGGATCGGCCGCCGCTTTTTCACGGGCCGCCTTACCGGTCGCCTGCTTGGCGCTGACCACCGCTTCTTTGGCAAACAAAAGCCGCAGTTCGGCGCGACCGTCGGCATCCTCATTCACTCGCTCGGCGATTATGTCCCGCGCTCCTTCTAAAGCCATATCCGCACTGTTTACTTTTTCCCCGATAAATTCCCGGGCCAATGTATGCGGGTCGGCGTCGGTTTGGGCTATAAGCTTTTCAGCCAAGGCTTCGAGGCCGTTTTCGCGGGCGATGGTGCCGCGGGTGCGGCGCTTGGGTTTGTATGGCAGGTAGATGTCTTCGAGCTCACGGGGATCGAAGGTGGCGCGGATGCGGGCGGCCAGCTCGTCGGTTAGGTGACCTTGCTCGGCGATGGTGTCGAGGATGGTGGCGCGGCGCTTTTCGAGGGTTTCGAGACGCTCGAGACGCTCTTTGATGTTGTTGATGGCCACTTCGTCCAGGCCGCCGGTGGCCTCTTTGCGGTAGCGGCTGATGAAGGGGACGGTGGCCTGCTCGGATAGGAGGCCGGCGGTGCGCTGCACCTGGGCGGGGCGGATGTTCAGTTCGCCGGCCACCAGCTCGATGTGGGCCGGGCGGGCATAGGTCTGAGTGCTGTCGCTTGAGTGTTCCATACGGCTACTATACCCGCGGCGGGGCGGCTGGTAAATGGGGTGTCGTGTTGCGGAGTGTCAGTCGCAGAGACGACCGCCCGTTGACACTCCTGCGCCATTATGCTACTTTTTTCTTCGCACAATATGCAGCGGGCTGTAGCGCAGTGGTTTAGCGTACATGTCTGGGGGACATGGGGTCGGCGGTTCAAATCCGCCCAGCCCGAAAAAAAGCGTTCGTATCGTTAGATACGGGCGCTTTTTTCATTGCTGGGGCCCCCTCTTTCTTTCCTGTTCAATATTCAATATTTTACAATTCTTTTATTGATTTTTACCGTAATTTCCGATATATTCAGAGTAGTGATACTCATCTACCCATGGTAGAAAGAGCTGAGGGGCCGGTTAACAGCCGGGTCCCTTTTTTTATACACTTTCATATTTATTCTTGTAATATAAGTAATTACGCCTACCGGTTACATAAAAAGCGGTTGTAAGGAAGTACCGTTTGGGGATTTTTTTCAACACGATGATGTATCTTCCCCCTTCATACCAGAAATAGTGTTTTTGAACTCGCCTCCCCCTTCTATCGGTATCCCACTCAATCCAGAATAGGATATCCTCATGGGGATGGCTTTCAATGATCGGCCGGATCCAGGGAATTCGTTTGGCCCGCTTGAAATCAGGTATTCTCTCATTCTTACCTCTGGTAACAAGGTGCCAGAAGCCTTCTTCGTATTCAGAGTCCACTTTCCTGTTATCGAAGACAATCGGTAACCCCTGGTAGAACGCTCTTCCGTCGATGAAATCCGCCTTAAAAACCGAATACAACAGAGCAAAGATCTTCTCAAACGAGCCGTCAAGATCCAGTTTATCCGGGAGATTCAAAGGCGTCATAAACTCAGAAACTCTCCCGTGGCGCAAAGCGAAACAGATTGAACTTCGATTCCCATGGCGGAGTAGATTCTCGTAAAGAAATCCCCAGCTGATCCTTCATTCTTTGGACGATAGCCTGTTTCGCCGGATTTCCGTGTAAACCTCTGTTCTCATAGGTAATTGCACCAAGCAATAGATCAGCCAACTGTAGCAGCTCGGATTCGTGCGATCTGATCTGTTGAATCTTGTAGACCTGCTTTTTTTCAAAGTCGCGAAAGTTGTATGCGAGTACATCATTCAGCTTATATACTTTTTCCCCGCTGCGGGTATCCTTAATGTCGATATAAATTTCAAACGTATGATCGATTCTGTTCTCCACGATGTTTCTTATAAGGTAGAAGTACATCTTATAATAAAACGAATCATGGCTGCCGTCGTTGAACTGCTCATGATCAAGGGAGTGTTTTTTTCCAACAACCAATGCGCGAAAAGAGAGTTCCGCGTTCGAGAAAAAGTAGTCAACAAGCGCAATGTAGAACAGGGTGTTCTTCTGCGATACTTTCGTCCATTTCAGTTCACCATTGCAGTTGTACTCCTGTTTAATCTTACGAATATTTTTCGAGATTGATCGCACCTTCTTTTTTGGTACCGTTACCGCACCGAGTGCCATGATGTCGTTATGATCGTGTAGAATATGACAACTCTCATCGCAGTATATATTATAGCTCTCTTCCCCGCTCATACATGCACCGCCAACGATTCCCAAGTACTCTTGCCCTTTTCATTGGTCTCCACAATGGCCGGAGTGATGTAATTCGTTCTTACATCTTGTTCGGAAAGCACTTGGCATTCATCCTTCATTTAAACTGATGATAGTATAAGGTCAAGGTCTGGATGACGCAAGTATGGAAAGGAAAAAC
>CAZWDV010000145.1:0-2879 GCA_964632675.1 uncultured Sediminispirochaeta sp. | reverse complement strand
TTTCAGTTTCAGTTTTTCTCTGTTCACTCATCTCGCCCGGTTAACTTGACAGCCCCTGCCAAAACACCTATGTTGATGCGGTATGGAACGTGATTTGGATACTGCAGCGCTGCCCCGGCTGCTTCCCCGCGCAGTTTTGGGTGGAATTCTGATGGGACTGGCCAATCTAGTGCCCGGAGTAAGCGGGGGTACAATGCTCTTAGCGGCCGGGGTATACACTCTCTTTATCGGCGCGGTGGCCGATCTATCCGCGCTGCATTTTCGCACCCGCGCCCTGCTTATCGTCGCCGCGGTGGCCGGCGCCGCGGCTTTAGGCATACTGCTGCTGGCCGGTCCGATCAAAAATCTGGTAGTCGGGTACCGCTGGATCGCCTACAGCCTGTTCATCGGCCTGACCCTCGGCGGGGTGCCGGTGCTCAAACAGATGATCGGCCCCCTCAGCCCTAAGGTCATGCTGGGGGCTGTGGCCGGCTTTGCCGCAATGGCCGCCCTGGCCTGGGCCCAGCAGTACGGCTCCGCCGGCGGCGGTGACGGCGGAGGAGGTGCAGACATCAGCAACTGGTTCATGATGCTGTTAGCCGGCCTGGCCGGGGCCAGTGCAATGATCCTGCCGGGCATCAGCGGCGGTTATCTTTTACTTATCCTGGGCCAATATATTCCGATTCTCTCGGCTATCGATACATTCAAGCAGGCCCTGCGCACCGCTGATCTGAGCGCAGCCGGCGAAATCGGGCTAGCTGTTATTTTACCGGTAGGCATCGGACTGATAATCGGGGTAGCCGGAGTGAGCAACCTACTGAAACTGCTGCTGGCCCGCTATCGGCAGGCCACACTGGGAGTCTTAGTCGGTCTACTGCTCGGAGCCGTAGTCGGTCTGTGGCCTTTTCAGCAAAGCGTAGAACCCAAGCCAAGTGAGGTCTATAAAGGCCAAACTCTCACCGCCGCGCAGATACAGGAGCTCTCTGCAGACGACTACCCCACCCGCTTTTTCTCTCCCAGCGCCGGCCAGATCGGAACAGCTTTGCTGCTTATCGGGGTCGGGTTTTCGGCCACCCATTCGATTTCGCTGCTCGAGAAAAAGAAAAGCTAACGCAAGCACCGGAATTAGATTAACGAAACCCCACTGTGTCTCATACCCCCGCACTCATTTGAGATTCAGCCTTTTCTTGCTTATACTGAACGTATGGAAAAAGAGAAAAGAAAACAGCAGCCGGTATTTTATAATACTATGACCAAGCGAATGGAGGTGTTTGTTCCGCGGCAGGCAGAAGTGGTAAAACTGTTTACCTGCGGCCCCTCGGTCTACCAGCAGCAGCATCTGGGTAACTATCGTACCTATTTGTTCGAAGATGTACTGCATAAATACCTCGAATATCTCGGCTACCGAGTCGAGCGAGCAATCAACTTCACCGACATAGAAGACAAGGCGATTAAACGCCTGAAAAAAGATGGGCTTACCCTGGAAGAGACCACCGGTCCGAATAAAGAGGAGTTCGTAAAGACCTCCCGCGAACTGGGCATCTTTCTACCGGATGAAATTCCCCAGGCTACCGGCAGTGTCGATGAGGCCGTGCAGATCATTGAAGACCTGCTTGACAAGGGAATCGCCTACCGGCACGGCGGAAACATCTATTTTGATTCACTCAAATACCCGCGGTTTGGAGAGGTCTTCGGTCTGGATATGTCGCAGTGGCCGAAGAAACGGGTAAGATTTTCCCGCGACACCTACAACGGTAAACGCTGGAACCTGGGCGATTTTATTCTTTGGCATGGGACCACTTCAGAAGATACGGTTGCCTGGGACACCCCCATCGGCACAGGCCGGCCGGCATGGAACGTGCAGGACCCGGCCATGATACTGAAAACCCTCGGCCCGGAAATCGATATTCACACCGGCGGTATCGACAATGTATACCGGCACCACGACTACAACCGCGCGATTCTCGAGTCCTACTCCGGAAAAGAGCTGGCCCACTACTGGCTGCACGGCGAGCACCTGATAGTCGAAGGCGAGAAAATGTCCAAGTCGAAGGGCAACACTATGTACCCCAAAGACGCCTATGCCCACGGCTGCACCCCGCAACAGGTCCGCTTTATGCTCATGTGCACCTATTATCGCCACCAGCTGAATGTATCCGAAGAGCGAATCGATGAGTGCTGCCGCCATTTTACCACCATTCGTCAGACCCTGGAGGCAATCCAAAGTGGTTCTCTGCGTGAACACAGCCCGCAGGCACCGGCCCGCGAGCATAAGACTTACCGGCCCGGCAGCGACCATTCGGTCGAAAAACTAATCGACGAAGTACCGATTCTCTTCGCCACTAAAATGAACGATGACCTGGATACTCCGGGAGCGATCGAGTCGTTCGAATATCTGGCGGATGAGTTCTACACTGCTCAGCAGAAAGGACTGGTAAATACCGATCAGCGAGAGCGATTTATAAAGGAGTTGCGCTCGGTCGATACAGTCCTCGGAATACTGTTTCCGCGTTAAAGTAAGACTAATCCAAGAGAGAATACTTCCGCTCTTCCGGATTTTTTGCGGGCCGGTAAAAAATACCGACATTCCCGATAACCCGGACTAATACCGAATCGGTGGCTTCTTCCAGACTATGAGAGATTTCTTTTCTGGCATCCTTGAAATCGATAAACTTTACTTTAACGAGCTCGTGGTCGGAAAGGGCTTGATCCAGTGAGGCAATAACCCCCTCCCGAAGGCCGTTTTTGCCGATATATACAATAGGATTGAGTTCCTGAGCCTGTTTACTCAAGTAACTCCGTTGCGGTCCTTTCAATTTTTCCAAAGTTCTACTCCCTGCTAATTCTATAGATAGTCTAAGTGTTGATGTAATATGCCAATTTTTTAAATAAAAAAAAAG
>CAZWDV010000144.1:0-3059 GCA_964632675.1 uncultured Sediminispirochaeta sp. | reverse complement strand
TTATTGATAATGATATCGACAAGAAATGAGTGTAATTTGATTTCCATCAACGGCATAGACGATTCTATTTGTACCATCAATTCTTCTTGATAAAAAACCAGATAGATTTTCTTTCAACTTTTCAGGTTTTCCAATTCCTTCAAAGGGGGTACGCATCATAACTTCAATAAGTAGATTGATTCTCTTCAAAGTTTTCTTATCTTGAGCTTGCCGGTATAAATAATCTGACCATGCCGATTTAGTCCAAGAAATTTTATCAATCATTGATTAGGGTATGTTCTTCTACTCTGCCTGAGCGGTACTCTTCGGACAGCTCAAGGTTGTCCATGAGAGCCCGGCAGCATTCTTCCGGCTACTCTAACTCGCGGCTGGTACGAAGCTTGTCATACAGCTCCTGCAGACGGCGGTAGGCTTGTTTCGGCTGCCGGTCCCGGCTGACGAGGCCTTTTATGTTGAAATTAGCAACTGGGTTGGAGGGAAACTCGGTGCAGTAGAAATCGGTAAATACCCAGGGTGAAAGCCCCGTGACGTAGGGGAGCTGTTGAGCGGTGCCTACATAGTGTTCAATAAGCCGGGTCTGATACTCTTCGGAGTAGGTTTTACCCGGCGGGACACGCTCTGCCACGTAGACTCCGTCGGCGTCGCTGCGTCCCGGGGCGGCCCCGGCGCCGAACTCACTAATGATGATCGGCTTATCGGAAAAGCGGCGGCGCAGCCGCGCAAGATGTGTATTCACATCTTCCATTTGCCCGTAGTACCAGCCCAGGTAGAGGTTCACCGAGACTATATCCAGGTGTTCGCATCCGCGGCGACGCCCGTCCAGCAGGGCTCTGCCGGTGGTAAACTCGGCCATAGTAGCAGGTCGGCTCTCGTCGAAAACCCGCAGCACCGCCCGCAACCAGCCATACACCTGCGCTGCAGCCCGGCTGACCGAGTGACTCTCGTTGGCTATCCCCCAGAGGATGATGGCCGGATTGTTGCGGTCCCGTTCCACCATCTCTATCAGTTGTCGTTGGGCCGTGCGCAGCAGGTGCTTATCCAAGAGCTGTCGCAATCCCATCTGTGGCAGCGGGAACTCCCGCAGCGGTCGCTTATCGGAGTACCAGTTGGCAAAGCCGTTGCCCGTCTGATAGTAGGGAATCTCTTCGCCCAACAGCAGGCCGCGGTCGCGGGCGGCTGTCAGCTCCTCGACATTGTGGGGATAATGGGCCAGACGAATGTAATTCGCCCCGAGCCCCTCAATCAAGTCGAGGTCTTCGGAAAACAGACTCGGGGGATTGACCGCCCCCAGGCTGGGATGGTCTTCGTGTTTGGAAATACCCCGTAGAAACAGGGGCCGGCCGTTTAGCCGCAGTTTATAGCGATCCACACTTATTTCGCGAAAACCGGTGCGAATAGTTACCTCGTCATTCCTTTTCACGCCACCCCGCTGCAGGCGCAGGCTGACAGTATAGAGAGCCGGATTATCGGGGCCCCACGCCTGCGGCGACTCCACCGCAAAAGCTGCCCGGCCCGCAAGAATACTCCCGCCGCCCGGCAGCGTGCCGCTTTCTTTCAGTTCTACCTTCCCGTCAGCGGCTTGGACTCCTTCTGGGCTCAGGACTTCCGCCTGCAGGCTGCACTCCGGAGCGCCTTCGTTGGTACTGCTCTGGCTGCCTTTGCCGGGCTGGCCGCTTTTCTCCCGACGGTGGACCAGCACCTCCAACTCGATCCGTCCGGCCTCGCCCTTATCAAGCTCGCCTGTATTCTCAATGCTGCAGTGTGCCGCCACCTTTACTATCGACCAGGCCGGCAATGTCTCTATATATAGCTCGCGGTGGATGCCCAGGTAGCTGTGCCAGCCCGGTATATGATATCCGCCCAATCGTGGCGGCAGGGAGGTGTAGGTGTGCCGGTTGTCTGCTCGAATGCAGATGTGATTTTCACCCGCCTGCAGAAAGGGTGTTGCATCGGCATACAGCGGTGTGTAGCCGCCCTCACGGCGGGTGACAAAGCGCCCGTTTATCCAGAGGGCAGCGCGCAGCAGAAACCCTTCCAAGCAAAGCCGCTGCCAGCTGCCTTGCAGTCGATTCCCCTCCGGCCAACTCTCATCAATGTGGAAACGTCGGGAGAACCAGACTGATCCCAGGTAGTCCACCAGATCTGACTGGGAGTGGTTCAGCACAGCCGGCAGCTCGATGGATTGCCGGCCCCTTGCGCTGCCCCCTGTCCACGCCGCCGGACGGAACCAGCCGGCCTCCTCGCCCTCGTCCCCGGGATCCAGAGAATATTCCCACTTGCCGGACAGTGAAAGCGTGGTGCGGGAGCTGTGGTCGAAATAGCTTGGGTAGGGCAGACCGGCTTCCAGTAGATAGGGGATCCCGCCGGCGGAGCGGATAGAAAACTCTTCCGTCTCTGTGCCCACTCCGGGGTTCAAGCCCACCTTCCCACGCCTAAAAAGGGGATAAAAGAAATTCAAAAAAAATAGGATTACCGCAGCAGCAATGATGAGCACACCGGCTAGCACATACAGTAAAATCGTCATCAATCCTCTCCTCAGTTCAATATTCTTAGTAGATCATTCCGTTCGGGGCAGGTCAAGCTAATTATTTTTGTCCCAGTAATTCTAATTTTGAAGGGCGATATGATGTTCAAAGTCTATTCTGGAGGCAGGTGGTATCGGCAGGCTGGCGGCGGCGGCCTTTTTTCTGCCGATGGGGTTTACTCTGGCGGGGGGGGCAATGTATTCTCCGGCTACTTAATGGACCGCATTCCGCCGCGCTACCTGTTTGGAACTTGCATATGCTTTCTGAATTTTTAATTGAATTTTTTCACCCAAAATAAAAATTCATCCCAGGCCTTCTTTCTCGTACCGTTATTATAGGTTAT
The DNA here is from genome assembly GCA_964632675.1 of uncultured Sediminispirochaeta sp. Classification (GTDB taxonomy): domain Bacteria; phylum Spirochaetota; class Spirochaetia; order DSM-16054; family Sediminispirochaetaceae; genus DSBN01. The sequence goes on along the minus strand of CAZWDV010000144.1, from coordinate 191 downwards.
CAGTCCGATTGTTTCTAATGACTCGGCAAACTGGTCAATAAACTCTTGTGGCAAGTCTTCTGCTTCAAGCATCTTATTAAAAATTTCCGTTACCTCCGGCGACCAATCCACTAACTGGAAATTAAATGCCGCTTTGATTCTTTCTTCATTCTCCATTTCAGTGAAGAATACTTCAAAAAATTTTCGCTGTA
>CAZWDV010000143.1:0-3245 GCA_964632675.1 uncultured Sediminispirochaeta sp. | reverse complement strand
CCGTAGCCCTCTCACAGAACCGTACGTACGGACCTCGTATACGGCTCCTGTATTTGCTTATTCCCTATATTCCGGGATCAGGGTTAAATTTTTTTTGGCCCCCGAAATAAAGCTTGACATGGTATATAAAAGGTATAATATTTATACTATGAATGGTTTTGAATACGATGAAGAAAAGAGTAATACCAATTCTAAAAAACACGGTATTGACTTCATCGAAGCCCGGAAATTATGGAAAGATCCGGATCTGCTTGAAATTCCAGCCAGAACACAAGATGAAGCAAGATTTCTGCTAATCGGAAAAATTGAAGAAAAGCATTGGTCAGGAGTTATTACCTATAGAAATAAGAATATAAGAATAATCTCTGTGAGAAGATCCAGGGAGGAGGAGATAGAGTTGTATGAAAGCATCTGACTTCGATAAAAGATTTGATAATGGCGAAAACATAATAAACGATTTAGATCTAAAGAATGGAAAACGAGTTCTTCACGAACAAAGAAGGGTAAACGTTGATATTCCAGAGTGGATGATAAAATCCCTCGATAAAGAAGCCGGGCGACTTGGAGTAACACGACAGTCCATAATTAAAGTATGGCTTGCTGAAAGACTTGAAGGAATACTTCATAGAAAAACAGGTTAAATACGCATGATGATGCTAGGTCGAGTGACGGCGGAAAGACTATTTAGAGAGGAAGAAGAATGAAAGCATCTTAAACGGAACTTCAGATCAAACATGAGCCTATGACCACTTTGATTGCCGCTCTCTCCTCCGCGCGGTAGCAGTGGATCCGACATTCGGAGCATACCGGCTTATCCGGAGAGAGCGGGCAGTTCTCCAGTTTACTGTCGGCGTATGCCATTAGGCTGCGCTCGTGGTTTATGAGCGCAGCATGTCGGCGATCTTATCTGCCGAAAGGACCTTTCCCACCGATTTAACTTCTCCATCGATGGCCAGAGCAGGAGTCATAGCTACTCCCATCTCCATAATTTTATCCATATCGGTTACTTTTTCAACCGAGGCATCGACTTCTACCTCATCTATAGCAGCTTGTGCATTCTGCGCCAGTTTCTGACACTTTGGGCAACCGGAACCGAGTATTTGTAATACCATTGTTTCCCCCCTATAATATTGTCTTATTGGCAATATAACCATATTACCATCAATTGTCAACCAGACATAGTAGTGCGCCGGTCCAACAACATTATGAAAAAAAGTGGTTTTCTTATTACAGGGCGGCGGAGTCGCTTTCGGCCTTCATTTTCAGGAGGGCTTCCGCCCCCTGGAGAAACTCTTTTAGACAACTGCAGGCAAGGCTGTAGTATACGGTGGTGCCGCTTTTCTCGCTGCGCACCAGGCCGACATTCCGCAATATAGTCAAATGCTTTGAGATAGTCGAGGTGTCGGCGCCCACCAGCTCGGTGAGTTCGCAGACACAGTGCGGCGCTTCCCGCAGACGTTCGCAAATGTAGAGGCGGCTCGGATGGCCCAGGGCCTTAAAGATAGCTGCTCGAGCTTCACAGCGTATTCGTTCTTGTTCGGTCATTACATCTATTGTGGCGTTATGGGTTTCTTAGGTCAATAGCTCTTGACGAGTTTTGTACATTTGGTTATATTACCAAATAAGAAACAAACTTTACCAAGGAGATAATGATGAGCTGTGATTGTATGAGTAATGCCCCTGTAAAACTAATATATGCCTGTTCCGGGGTTGCGAATACCGGATTTTTAGCCGATCGGACTGCCCGTGGATTGATGCAGATAGGCCTTGGCAAGATGACCTGTCTGGCGGCCATGGGAGCCGACCATTCCGGCTTTGTGGAATCAGCGAAGGCCGCCGATGAGAACATTGTAATCGACGGCTGTCCGATTGCCTGCGGCAAGCGGATTTTCGAAAACAAAGGAATTCCCTTTACCCACCTGAAAACCACCGATTTCGGAGTAGAAAAGGGAAAAACCAAGATAGATGACGAACTTGTGAGGGATGTACAGCGTCAGATGGCCAGTAAACTGCTCGGCCTCAAGGAGACAGTGTAAAATGAGTGATGCCGCAAAAGAACAATCAAACTCCCCTTCCCTTCTCAAAAAATTCTGGGGGGAAAAAAAGAACCGGGTGCTGACCCTGCTGACCGGTATTTTTCTGGCCGCCTACTTCATCCCCTTTGGGAACACGCGGGTTTCTGCCGCCCTGCAGGAATCATTTTTAATGCTGGGCGAGTATGCCCGCGAACATGTGCTGCTCTGCCTCGTTCCGGCCTTTTTCATTGCCGGGGCGGTGATGGTCTTCCTCAATCAGCAGGCGGTTATCCGCTACCTTGGGCCGGATGCCCCGAAGCCCTTGGCCTACGGGGTTGCTTCAGTCTCCGGTACCATCCTGGCAGTCTGCTCCTGTACGGTTTTGCCGCTGTTCAAAGGCATTTACCGCAAGGGCGCGGGCATCGGACCGGCAGTGGCCTTCCTCTATTCCGGGCCGGCCATCAATATTCTGGCAATAGTACTAACCGCGAAAGTGCTCGGTCTGCAGTTGGGAATTGCCAGGGCGGTCGGGGCGATACTGTTTTCGGTGCTGATCGGTTTGAGCATGCACCTGATTTACCGTAAAGAGGATGCGGCCCGCGTGACCAACGGGGCAATGTTTTCCTACGACGATGATGAAGATGAAGGCCGCTCTCTGGGCCAGAACGCCCTCTACATGCTCTCGATGATCGGTATTTTGGTGTTTATCAACTGGGCCCCTGCCGGCGGGTCCCTGGCGGTGTGGGACTTCATTTACCAGAGTAAGTATATAATTACCGCACTTTTTGCGGCGGCACTCATTTTCATGTTAATCCGCTGGTTCAAGCGCAGCGAACTGGGCGACTGGGTCGTGGCTACCCGTGATTTTGCCGTGCAGATTCTGCCGCTGCTCTTTGGCGGTGTATTGGTGGCAGGCTTTCTGCTTGGACGGCCCGGCCATATGGCCATTATTCCCGAGTCGTGGATCGCTGCCCTGGTTGGGGGCAATTCAATCGGTGCCAACCTGGCCGCCGCGGTGGTCGGTGCCCTGATGTACTTTGCCACCCTTACCGAGGTCCCGATTATGCAGGGATTACTCGGCGCCGGTATGGGCAACGGCCCGGCCCTGGCGCTGCTGCTGGCCGGACCCTCTTTGAGCCTGCCCAACCTGCTGGTAATCGGCGGCGAGCTGGGGACGAAGAAGACCCTTACCTACGCCGGCCTGGTAGTGGTTTTTTCCACCATCGTGGG
>CAZWDV010000142.1:0-3386 GCA_964632675.1 uncultured Sediminispirochaeta sp. | reverse complement strand
TAGCCCTATCTTGCAGCGGGTCGGAGAAAACTTCCCTAGGGTGGACGATGGTGCGATTCACAGAACCGATGGAGACCACCCGCACACTGATGACCTCGTGGGCGCCGTTCAGGCTGATGCTCAGAAAGTGTTCCCGCTGCCGGTCGGCGTAGTGGCGGATGACCGGCAAAAGGTCCTGGGGAAAGCGGATGCGGTTTTCCGCCGGCCGCAGCCGGCGGCGGGCGTACTCCAGGGCGGCACAGAGCTGGGTGGCTTTGGCCGTACCTATTCCGGGGATGGCCCGAAAGGCATTTACCTCGATTACCGGTTCCGAAGTGCGGTCCAGCATCTGCATAAGGGCGGCGGCAATCTTCTCGACGCTGTTGCCCTTGATGCCTGAGCCGATAATCAGTGATGCCAGTTCGAAATCGCTGAGCCGGTCGGCTCCCTGCTGCAGTAATCGCTCACGGGGCCGGACCTGAGCCATTTCCTCCCCGTGCAGCGGTTGTTCGAATACTTCTTCTTGGTATCTCATACCCCCCTAGAGGGGCAGAGATACCGCTATGCTTCAATTTATTGTGAGTTTTTTTCCGCGGTAACTCCCTCTACGTAGTACGGCATAATCATCAGCCCGAACTCCGGTCCGGCCTGAGTGGATGTGCGGTAGTAGCGGTAGAAACGGGACAATTCCGGCGGAATAAACTCGGTGAGACCAGAAGCCGTATCGCCGGCCAACTCTGCACGGATATCAAACAAGGCATTCGCGGCTCGATTGCGCCGGTCGACTGAAACAGTGCTCCAGATATCCCGGTAAGTATAGTTTACCAGCTCTATCTCTTTAGACGTGCCGAGCTCTTCGGCAATGATATCGAGGGCCTGACGATAGCCGCCGATGGAGTCTACTAAAGCGCGGTCCTTAGCCTGCCGGCCGGTCCATACTCGCCCTCCGGCCACAGCCTCTACTTCGGAGCGGGCCAGGCCGCGGCCTTCGCTGACAGTGCCGAGGAAACTATCGTAGGTATTCTGGATAGAATCGCTGATTTTGGCCTGTTCGGCCGCGGTGAGCTGCCGGTAGATCACGCCGAAATCGGCCTGAGATCCCTGTTTGACCACATCCCATTCGATTTGCTGCTTCTCCAGAAATCCGGATATGTTCGGAAAAACTGCAATTACACCAATTGAGCCGGTCAGCGAAAAGGGCGAAGCGACAATTTTTTCGGCAAACGCTGAAATATAGTAGCCGCCGCTGGCAGCGACGCTGCCCATCGAGACTATCACCGGTTTTGCATTTTCACCTGAACGGCAGAGTTCTACCTCGTGGGCAATTATATCTGAGGCCAGTGCCGAGCCTCCTCCCGAATTGACCCGCAGCAGAATTGCCTTGACCTGCTTGTCTTGACGGGCGGCACGGATAGCCACGGCGGTAGTTTCGGCACCTATATTGGACTCGGGCTGTCCTTCGCCGGGGTGAATCGGGCCGACTGCGTGGATAAGGGCGACCTTGGTACTGGGAGGAGTGTTCCAGTCCCGGCGAACTTGTTTCTGCGGCAGTGCTTCCTTTATCACACTCTTGTCGTTGAAAAAGGGAATTGTATCTACCAGCTGGTCGCGCTGAATGAGGCCGTCGACCAGTCCGGCCGAGAGGGCTTTTTCAGCCTCCAGATAGGGGCCGTTTCGAATAAGTTCTGCAGCCGGGCCATTCAATTTCTCACCGCGGCCCCCTTCAATCAGAGCTGTCAGTTCATCGAACATCCCCTGCAGCATGTAATCTAGGGCTTCGCGCTCGGCGGACGGCATGGACGATTCAGACAAAAAGTTGTAGGCGGTTTTATAATCTCCGGTTCTGAAATTGGCCACTTCGATGCCGTATTTTTCAAAGAACGTTTTAAAGTAGGGACTGGAGGAAGAGAGCCCCCGTATAGCAAGAACACCGCGCGGATGGAGATAGACCGCATCTGCTGTGGATGCGGCCAGGCTGTATTCTACCCGGTTCATGTAGTCGCTGTAGAAAACGATCTTTTTCCCCTTTTCCTTGAGCTGCAGGAGTGCATCCTGCAGTTCCCGCATGGTGCTAAGAGACATCTGTGGATGCTGATTGATAAACACCAGCCCCTGGATAGAAGGGTCGTCCCCGATTTCTTTCAGCTCATTGAGAATGCTTAGAAGCGAATTATCTTCCATAACAAGGTAGAAGGGGCCGGTTCGCACACCCCTGGGCGCCTCGAGTACCACCGGCCCCAGGTTATACTCAAAGTAGAGTTCCTTGCCATATTTTTCAGGGTAGTTGAATGGCTTTGGCGAGAACTGTACGTGAGCAGTGCCTGAGTCGAAATTGCCGGCTGCATCGGTCGAGAAGGAAGAGCCGCCGTTTACAGTGGAAAGGGCCAGGCTGAATGACAAACCGAGCGCCTCATTTTCCAGATCGTATCCGAAGCGGGCTTGAAACCCGTCGACCGGCTCGAAATGCAGCCCGAGTTTCGGGAGCTGTAATTCGTTGACGGTCCAGGGCAGATCGGCGAACAGGCTGATGCGGTGGGCAGCGCCCGGCAGGCCGAATGCAAGGGGCCGCAGGGCAATTCCGGAAGTGTATTCTGCATCTCCCTCCGGGGGAACACTAACCGTTGTGCCGAGTGACAGGAAATCCGCCGGACGCAGGAGGGCCCCGAAGTTCCAGGTGGAAGTATCGGATTCAAAGTCTGATGTCCTTAAAGCAGTTCCGAAATAGAGATTATCGGCAAATGGAAAAGAGAGTGTCAGGGTGTGAAATTCCCGGCTTTGTTCCTGGGAGTATGCATAGCCCAATCCCTGCGTGTGCAGATATACTGTAAAATTGTCGTTAAATCCATCATCAGTGTAGTTCTGCAGGTACCCGAGCCCGGTGCCGTTCCCATAACTCAAAACGGCCGGATTGACAAATCCGCCGCTCACAGAGCTTGCAAGCGAGACGCTCTCATGGATTAGGTTCGGGGCCGCCGCGAGAAAGAAAACTGAAATAAAGAGTGCAGCTATGGCAAGAAAATACTTTTTCATGCAATTTCCTCCTGTGTTGTAAACTTAGCCATAAAAATGAAAAAGTTCAAAGGAGAAAGGTATTTTTATTTTGAAAGAGCCATAACCGGCCACGGATTCGGTGTTCGGGTGGAACTCGAAGCGGTTTCCGCATTTTTACGGACTCTCTCTTCTATCCCGGAGGGCCATGAAATTCCGGGATGTGAGTTTACCACTGAGATTTTGAGCACCCCTTCCCCATTAGCAAATAAATCCGAAGGTGTTTTTGTATATTCACAAAATATGGTATAGTCAGCCTGTATGGAATATAAGCGCATTACTAGTAGCGGGGCTCTGCAGGCATATGTGGATGTTTTGAAAAGCGAGCAACGGACTTCAATAGCCCTCGATTTAGAGGG
>CAZWDV010000141.1:0-3402 GCA_964632675.1 uncultured Sediminispirochaeta sp. | reverse complement strand
GATTCACCGGATAATGCAAATGCTCTATACTATCCACATCATGTAAGGGAATCGGAAGATGAAGCACGAAAAGGACCCCACCATCCGCTACTACCAACAGCACGCAGAAGAACTGGCACAACGCTACGAAGGCGCCGAAGTAGCGGATCTGCACCAGCGGCTGCTCGACACATTCAGCCCCGGCGCACAACTGCTCGAAATCGGCTGCGGCTCCGGCCGGGAGGCAGCCTATCTGTGTGCGCAGGGATTCGAAGTCGAGGGCATCGACCCCGCTCCTGCGATGATCGACAGAGCCCTTTACCTCCATCCCGAACTTGCAGGACGCCTCTTTCAAGGCGCCCTACCCGATGAACTGCCCGCTGCCCTCTTAGAGGAGGAGCACTACAACGGCATCTATGCGGTTGCCTCCCTCATGCACCTCTTGAAAGAGCAGCTGCACCCTACATTTGAAATTTTCCACCAGCTGCTAAAACAAGACGGAAAACTCCTCTTCTCCGTACCCTTAAGCCGCCCCGGCCTCGATGAAAGCGGCTACGACGAAAAAGGCCGATACTTCCTGCTCCTCTCATCTGATGAATGGATCAACCAGGCCGAATCCGCCGGCTTTCACAGCATAAGCAGCGCCACCAACGGCGACGGAATGGGCCGGGAAACTATCACCTGGCTTACCTGTATTGTTGAAAAATAAACTACGGATGAACGCGGATGTACACGGATAATAGATTGTAAGGAAATTAAAAATCCATTTAGAAGACAATTCAGTTTCTAAAACTTAACATTATTAACAGTCAGAGGCTAATAAGAATATAAAGCCTGCTACCAAATCACTAATACTTGTATATAATGGATAGAATTAGCTATGCAATTCACTCTTCTCTTCCCTTCCCAACCACATCCTCATCCGTGCCCATCCGTGGTTACCCGCCTGCGCACACCCAAGGTTGCAGGCCCGAGCAGGAGGCGAAGCCTCCGGCCAGGGCAATATATCCGTAGTTTACACTACAGGCCCAGCTTCTCCAGCACCTGCTGTTTGGTCTCTGCGGTTAAGATTTCATCAAGAGCGGCCTCCAGCTTTGCGGAGTCCTTAATCTGGTTTATCTTCACCGATTCCTCTGTTTCCAGGCCGAATTTCTTTTTCAGTTGTCGTTTCAGCGAATCTTGTAGACCTTCGACGCGACCCTCATTTCGACCCTCTTGCAGCCCTTCGGCCCGTCCCTCTTTTAACAATCTCTGTCCGTAGGTCATCATATCTTCCTCCATTTCCCGGTAATTCATCTCTCTGGCCATCTGCAGAAACCTCTGCAGCTCCTCCTCTGCTTTGAACTTAATCAAAGTCAAATAGAACTCATGCAAAAAGCTGCTCTCACGCGGAAGCCGATGCAGTTCCTGCAGTAAATAACTAACCAATCCCTCTGTAAAGCGGTGCTTAATATACTTTAAAGATAGCAAGCCCACCACCGTTTGTACAGATCCGCGCAGCTGTTTATCATCAATACGGTTCAAATCGAACAGAAGCGGCTTAAAATGCGGCAAATGTTCTCTGCGCTGCGCATCAATAGTATCAGCGCATTGCAGTGAATGGGTCCACTCTTCAGTCCCATGATAGAAGACCACTGGAAACACCTCCGGTAGTATCGTCGGCGGAGGTTTCTGCTCCAGCTCCTTCCTGTAGATGAGCATGATATAACGCAGCAGCTGAATGGACACCCATTTGTCCGGTGATGATTTGTGGTCGTACAGCAGGTACACATACAGCTGTCCGCCGCCTTCTCTTTTATCAAACCTGTACAGCAGATCAGTGTAATTTCGCCTGAGAACCTCATCGATATAGGTGTCCGGATCAATAATAGCACTCTCGAAGTCGACTTTCCCTTTATACTCCGCCGGCAGGTAGTTACGGGCAAAATCTGCACTGACCTCCACATTCTCAAACAGCCGCCTGAACAGAGCATCATAGTGTGATGGCATACGCGCCTCCCTATAGTAAAAGAGGCACAAAAGGCGTCCTTTGCTTCAAAAAAACAAGAAAAAAAATTTAACTACGGATATGCGCGGATGGAAGAAGATAAATTAAACCGCGGATATTCACGAATGAACACTGATATCGGGCCAGCTGCAGCCAACTGTCTCCAGTCGCTCTCCCAGGATAGTAACCAAAAATTCTTACCCCTCAAACTCCCCCTCTCCCATCCGCGCCCATTCGTGGTTACCCGCCTGCCCGGCCCCATATATCCGTAGTTTATATAACTTCCTCATCCGTGGCGGCACTACAGGCCCAGCTTCTCCAGCACCTGCTGTTTGGTCTCTGCGGTTAAGATTTCATCAAGAGCGGCCTCCAGCTTTGCGGAGTCCTTAATCTGGTTTATCTTCACCGATTCCTCTGTTTCCAGGCCGAATTTCTTTTTCAGTTGTCGTTTCAGCGAATCTTGTAGACCTTCGACGCGACCCTCATTTCGACCCTCTTGCAGCCCTTCGGCCCGTCCCTCTTTTAACAATCTCTGTCCGTAGGTCATCATATCTTCCTCCATTTCCCGGTAATTCATCTCTCTGGCCATCTGCAGAAACCTCTGCAGCTCCTCCTCTGCTTTGAACTTAATCAAAGTCAAATAGAACTCATGCAAAAAGCTGCTCTCACGCGGAAGCCGATGCAGTTCCTGCAGTAAATAACTAACCAATCCCTCTGTAAAGCGGTGCTTAATATACTTTAAAGATAGCAAGCCCACCACCGTTTGTACAGATCCGCGCAGCTGTTTATCATCAATACGGTTCAAATCGAACAGAAGCGGCTTAAAATGCGGCAAATGTTCTCTGCGCTGCGCATCAATAGTATCAGCGCATTGCAGTGAATGGGTCCACTCTTCAGTCCCATGATAGAAGACCACTGGAAACACCTCCGGTAGTATCGTCGGCGGAGGTTTCTGCTCCAGCTCCTTCCTGTAGATGAGCATGATATAACGCAGCAGCTGAATGGACACCCATTTGTCCGGTGATGATTTGTGGTCGTACAGCAGGTACACATACAGCTGTCCGCCGCCTTCTCTTTTATCAAACCTGTACAGCAGATCAGTGTAATTTCGCCTGAGAACCTCATCGATATAGGTGTCCGGATCAATAATAGCACTCTCGAAGTCGACTTTCCCTTTATACTCCGCCGGCAGGTAGTTACGGGCAAAATCTGCACTGACCTCCACATTCTCAAACAGCCGCCTGAACAAAGCATCATAATGTGATGGCATACGCGCCTCCCTATAGTAAAAGAGGCACAATACAGCCTGCTGCTTCAAAAATAAAGAAATTAACTACGGATAATCACAGATGGAAGAAGATATTGGAAAGGGCTTCGCCCGCCTTTAAAATATCTACAATTTTTCTCTCTCCCATCCGTGACCATCTGTGTGGCCC
>CAZWDV010000140.1:0-3413 GCA_964632675.1 uncultured Sediminispirochaeta sp. | reverse complement strand
TGATCGGATCGGGATTTTCCCGGAGATTTGTCAGTTTCCAGCGGGGGAGTATTTCACGGTCATCGAGTTCGAGCTCGGGCACCCAGACCTTCGAGATTGCTTCCGCCAGCAATTCCTGATTGACGCCGCTCTCGAACAGCTCGAGCACCCCGTCCACCTTTTCGGATTGCTCGGGGCGGGCATAGTAGTGTAAAAAATCCCCTACCCCCCGGCGAACAAACTCCTCCAGTGCGGTTTCGGCCCGAACCTCCTGATAACGATAGGACTTAGAGGCAACCGTGCGCAACAGATCGATCACGGGCAACAACTGCTCGGAAGCGGCAGCTTTTTCAATAGAAAAACCGGAAAGTCCCCTTTGCTGTGGTGTTCCGATAATTGCTTCAGCAGTATATGCCAAAAGATGTCCTGCTTTTCCAAACCTATTCATTTTGCCCCCCGTGAATAATTAGTTTACCTCTTCATAGCCTCCGGCCAAATCCTGAATATAGTGCGAGAGCTCTTCGGATTGCCGCTTTACCTCATCGAAGTGCGGCATTGTCTGTACCTGACTTACACTGTTGATGCGCGCAATATCCAGTCTCAGCTTTTTAAGTGTATTGATTGCAGAATGAATTCGCAAATCTATTACTTCCCGCTGTTCTTCCAGCTTGTGGTGCGCTTCGATATGCTGATCTATCTCCTCAATCGATCGCCGATATTCCCGCTTCAGCTGTTCGCTCGCGGTAGCGGCTATTTTTCGTTCCAGTTCGGTACGGTCGGCTTCGATCTCAGCTTTGGGAATTTCCCGCATTATCGAGTCGATCTCATCGATCTGCGCACTCAATACCTGTACCTGTTCAAGGTACGTATGCAGGATGTTCGACGCCTCATCGGAAATCCGCTGCACTCCTTCCAGGTGTTTCAAGCGCTCGAATACGGCGTCCGCTACACTGCGAGCTTCGTATTCATACCGGGCGGCACTGCCATCAACGGCTTCAACTCCGGAATCATCCGCACCTCCGTTCTCTAAACCGACCCCCGGGTAATAGTCCTTTGTGCTCCCCTGCCGGTGCAGCAGCTTGTGAAAGTGTTCGCGCATCTTTCGTGCCCGCTCGGTGTACACCGATTTCTTTGCAAAATAGAGCGCACCGAATATAGATACAGGTATAAACGACCAGGGGACGGCCAAACCCGTGGTAATCAGATTGATGGCTACCAAAAAAATTGCGGTACTTCCCATCGAAGCGGCGGAATTCCGTTGCCGCTTCTCCGCCTTCTTGAGAGCACGAAACTCTTTCAGCGGGGCGGTTTTCATAGGAGGCAGCTGCTTGACTTCCTCGAGCACCTTTTTGTGCCCTCGCAGCGCCACATATTCCGTAACTATCCCGATTCCCCAGCCCCCGGCGGGAAACACAAACCAGGGAAAGCTGAGACCCGATGATAAGAGGTTCAACAAAAATAAAAAGGAATTTACCCCGGCATAGGCAGTAAAATGTCCTTTAAAGACCATCTGTTGCCGGCTTACGAGGCGCTGCAGCTTATATAGAAAGGCCGAGTACTCTTGAAATTCAGCTGCCGCAGACTGTCGCCCCGGCCCCTGTGATTCGGCAGCGCTTTTCCGGAGTCCGAAATGATGCATTTTTTGTATCAGCATCTCCCGAGCTCGCCGAACTTCTTCCGGCTCATGTTCATTCATAACATGTAGAGGTTAGGCCGTAGGGTTCAAAAAGTCAACATCAGGTTTTTTTTAAATCCTTAGTAGGAAAAATTCTGCGAATGCACTACAATTGAGCTGCATTGCCGCAGCAATTACCGGTTCCAGTAATTCTAATTTTGGAAGTTCTATTACTTCCAAAATTAGAATTACTGTACCGGTTCGCACTTGATTTTCAAGCGGCGTATGATACCTTATAGAAGTTGGTAACATGAAGTATATATCCGTAGCAAAAGCTATCGAAGAAGATAAACGTCTCATTGCACTGCTGGCACAGAAGGAAGAGCCGGTACTCTGTGTTCACAAAAGCGCTTCAAAACAGAAGCGACTAAGCTTCCGGGCACTTTACGATAACAACTCGCAGTTTTGGAGTAATCCAACTACCTCATGGAACTACTTTTTGCCGCTCCCCAGAATCAGAAGCCTGCTGGCGGCCATACGCGAAAATCAGGACAACAATTCGTTCTTTTTCTCCGGTGATGAGACGGATTATGAGGATTTGGAAATGGGCTGGAAAGGCGACTTAGCCGACACGGACTATGGTTCCGACCTCCCCCCAAAAAAGCCTAACTTCGGGCAGCATTATGACACTGTGCACTCGATGCCCGAAAAAGAGAAGCTGAATATCATCGTTCAGCATACCGACAAAATGAAACAGCTCCTGAGCCAGGAAACGCGCAGTGTGGAAGCGGTGTCCGAAGCTCTCAGCAATTCAACCCGGGATGCATCGATAATAAACAAAAGCATACTTGAAAAAGCGCTCGAAATGAGTAACGAGGAAGCGCGGGTTTTCTCTCAGGAACTGGTCGACAAAACCCGCGAGATGGTACGCACATCCACTACCCTCATAGACGAGACAGTCTTGCAGGATGAAATGTTCGATGCCCTACTCTCTACCTCGAACGGAACGGTGGTGCAGCACATGACCCGTACCTATTTGCGCAGCGTGGCTTTTCTCATGTATTACAATAAAAAAATACTCAACTCGAGTCTGACCAACCGTCTGCGCATCAATTTTAAAAAAAAGTATCACCCCTATTATAGCCGGCTCCTGCCGCATCTGCATCCCGATGATGTAATCCTCGAGAGAGTCTTCTACTCCGGCATGCAGGCTATAAATAACCAGCAAATTCACGATTTTGCGACCGGATTTCTGCTCCACGACATCGGCAAGGCCAAAGACATCGAGTACCATGAGGGGAACTCGGCCTACGACCGCAAGAAAGTGGTTGACCACGTTCGCCAAGGCTATTCGGCCGTGGTAAATAAAACCGCCTATCCGATCGATTCGGGTCTTATCACCGGGTACCACCACGAATACTACGGCCATTCCACCGGATACGGCTTTTTCAGAGCTCAGTACAGTAATTTCATTAAACAGTACCCTAAACACCTCTACAGCTACTTGATCGGATACAATGTAAAACCGGTGCTCACCTTTCAAACGGCGGCATTTTTCCCGGCCAAGCTTCTCGAAGTAATTGATGTCTTCGATGCACTGACCGATCCCAACCGCGTGTACAAAAAACCGCTTTCCACTGAAGAAGCACTGCAGCTCATGCAAACTCAGTTCGTGGAAGAGAACCTTAAATTGGATCCGATTTTGCTGGACCTGTTTGTAGAATACCAGCAATCTGCATAATAGTATAATAACTGTAATCGCTGGCAGCAATTCAAACTTTAGATAGTGCAATGCACTATCTAAAGTTTGAATGCCTCT
>CAZWDV010000139.1:0-3527 GCA_964632675.1 uncultured Sediminispirochaeta sp. | reverse complement strand
TTTCAATATGTGTATCAGTTGAAACTCAAAGTGTTCGAGTGTACAAAGGACTTTCTGAGGGAGTATAAATTGAGCGACATTCGTGGCCGCCTTTGGAAATAACAAAGAATTGGAGGAAAAGATGAAAAGAATCTTATTCTCTGTGGTCGCAACCGCAGGAATCCTGCTTTAGATAGGATGTTTTAGAAGTGCGACACAGGTAACTGAATCAGCTGGTGATTCAGTTACTTACAACGTCAATTCGGTCAGCTTCAACATGCAGTACGTTCCCTCAGGTGGTACCATTATAATGGGGGAGCATAAGGAGAGCCCAACTCAAGAGGTAGGCCAGAAAACAGAAAATGCCCTGGGCCTGCACGATATGAGCGGGTATGCAGAAAAGCTGAATAAAGTCTTAATTTGAATAGTTATCTGGTCTATAGCGCTTTCTTTTTTGGTCTGAGACCGAAAAGGGGTTTGATCAAGCGCGGGGATCAGAGTGTGGTCACCCTGGGCAAACGGGGAGAGAACTCCGATTTGCTGTGCTCGGATGACTTTTTGAAGAGCAAAAGCTTTAGCTTACAGAAGCACCGGTGTTGAGTAAAGAACCGTTGTCAATTGGATTATACGGATTCCGACAGGCTGTCAAAATCATACCCATCGAAATTCCTCCTGTTGTCAATAGAACCCTTTCCATCCTTGCATCCAATGAGAACTACTCCAAAAACTCCGCTGATAGAACATCAGTTGTATTCCAACCGCCGATTACATACAGATGGTCTCCATACGCCTGAGCGGTATGGTGATATAGGTCATTTGGAAGCGCATTATCTGTGTAGTGAAATGTGCCCGGAGCGCCTGTAACAGCATCGAGTTCGCAATATTCAATGGTATCGGTGAGTGTAAATGTATCTCCATTTACATACCCACCTATAAGATAGAGGTACTTGTTGTAGACAGTGACATCAAATATTTCCCGGGGTGTGTCTACTGTTTCTGCGGCAATGGTAAATGTGCCTGGGCTTCCGTCGACTTGAATCGCCGCATACTCCACAGTTTCATAAGATTCATTATGGCTCTTTCTTCCTCCGGCAACATACAGGTATCCGTTGTGTGCGGCGCCTGAGCAAAAACTTCGGGTGGTATTAAGGTTGTTTCCTGTAGTGAATTCAGTTATATTGCCATCTGCTGCAATTGCACCGTATTCTACTGAATCGCCATCTGTAGCTTCAGTACTCCCACCCATAACATATAAATAGTCATTATGCACAGCTGCGGCGAATCCTGCTCGGGGAATGTTAAGTTGCGCTGTTGTGGACTGAAATGCTCCTAAGGTTCCGTCCTGGTTCACAGGTGCGTAGAGCACAGTATCTGTTCTATTTCCGTCAATAAATCCCGAGATAACATATAGATACCCTTTATAACCGATGCAGCGATGATAGCTCCGGCCTTCCGGCAGGCTTGTAGTGGTGGAAAAACTGCCGACAGTCCCATTCGAGTTGATCGATGCATATTCCACACTGGAAATGTAGTCAGGGGTATCGTTTCCTCCAACAATATACATGTGTCCATTATAAATACAACCAGAAAACCAGGAGCGCTCGGTCGTGTAAGTGCCGCGGGAGGCCAAATTGCCAATCTGCGGTCCTAGCTCAGGTGGTGGGGTTTGGATTACGTCCGGTTCATTCCCCGCTTCGTGGCAGCCGATCAGAGTAAAGGCAAAGAAGAGGAATACGGCAACACTATATGACAAATTATTGGTTTTCATCTTAAACCTCCCGTCCATTTTGTATACTATTCCCATACTAAAGGTAGCATTCCGAGAGGAAGTACATATTGTACCAAAGTACAGGTGAGGAAAATATTTTTATTCTTTTCGTCTATATAATGTATGAGCACCCATGCCAAAAAGAAAGTTTATTTCGGCCTGAGACCGAAAAGGGGTTTGATCAAGCGCATGCATCGGAGTAAAGTACAGTTATGTTATTGCAGATTGCCGATCTCGGTCGGATAGACTATCAGGAAGCCCTCGACTTACAATATCAACTGATTGAAAAGTGCAGCCGCGAAGAGATTCCCGATACGCTCCTGCTGCTGGAGCATCCGCATGTGGTGACCCTGGGCAAACGGGGAGAGAACTCCGATTTGCTGTTTTCCGAGGAAATTCTGCAGAGCCGGGGCATTACCACCGCCTGGGTCGACCGCGGCGGTCAGGCCACCTACCACGGGCCGGGACAGCTGGTCGGCTATCCGATCATCAATCTGCGGCATCACCAGCGAAAAATCAAACGCTTTGTACATAATATCGAAACCTTTCTGATCGAACTGCTGGGACGATACTATCACATTGAATGCCACACCGAAGATGAATATATCGGAGTGTGGGTGGAGAACCGCAAAATTGCGGCAATCGGCATTTCTATTCACAAGGGTGTCAGCATGCACGGTTTCGCCCTGAATGTGTGTACCGACTTGAACTATTTCTCCTACATAATTCCATGCGGAATCAGCGGCGACGGCCGCGGGATTACCTCTATTTCCAAGGAGTTGGGGAATGGCACCGGTGTAACAGTGGCGGCGGTCATGCAGAAGGCCGGTCCGCTGTTTGCCGAGATATTCGGATATGAAAAAAACGAGAGCATTTCAAGAAGCGCTTTAGAGGAGCAGCTACAGTGAAGAAAGCGAAGCAGGATTCAAAGTCAACACCTAAAACGACGCCGAAACCCGAATGGCTGCGAGTTCCGATCCGCAGCGGTGGAAATCTCGGTTCGGTCAAGCGCATGCTGAAAGAGCTGCATCTGAACACCGTGTGTGAGGCGGCCAACTGTCCGAACCGGATGGAGTGCTTCAGCAGCCGTACCGCCACCTTTATGATCCTGGGAAACATCTGTACCCGCAATTGCCGCTTTTGTGATGTGCCGGCCGGAAAGCCGCAGGCCGTACAGGCGGATGAAGCGGAGCGGCTGGCCGCGGCGGTGGCCCGTCTCGGACTCAAGCATGTGGTGATAACTTCGGTGACCCGCGACGACCTGTCCGACGGCGGAGCGGGCCACTTTGCCGCCACCGTGCAGGCTGTTAGAAACAAAACCCCGGAGGTTACCATTGAGTTGTTAATCCCCGATCTGCAGGGAGACCGGGCCGGCCTGAAAACAGTCATGGATTCCGGCCCGGATATCCTCAACCACAACCTCGAAACCATTCCGCGTCTCTACCCGCAGGTCCGTCCCCAGGCCGATTACCGGCAATCACTGGAAGTCCTGCGGCAGGCCAAACAGCTCAACCCGCATGTCTACACCAAATCGGGCCTGATGGTGGGCCTGGGCGAAAGCGAGAGCGAAATTCACCAGGTTATGGACGACCTGCGCAGCGTCAACTGCGATTTTCTGACCATCGGCCAGTACCTGCCGCCCAGCAAGAGCCATTTTCCGGTTGCAGAATATATCCACCCTGACGTTTTTAAGACATATCAGCGAACCGGCTATAAAAAGGGATTTTCCTTCGTCGCCTCAGCTCCCTTCGTGCGCAGCTCCTACAAGGCCGAGGAGATG
>CAZWDV010000138.1:0-3656 GCA_964632675.1 uncultured Sediminispirochaeta sp. | reverse complement strand
AGAGATCTCTCTTATCGCTTCGCCGCCCTGCCGACCACCACCGAGTACAACAAAGCTGCTGTGTGTGCTGGCCGTCATGATGTGGAAACGAGAGATTACCGAGCTTTACTTGAAAGAAGAAGCCAAGAGGACTGGAACGGCGCACGAGTTCACTATGCAGGCACACTCAAAGATCTTTCCGAGCTTCGGCTGGCGAAAGAATCGACGGTAGTGGTGGTCAACTTTATCGAGGGCGACGCGGTTCTGCACTCGGATGTAGAGTCAATGAACAGCAGGTACGAGGATGAGCTGTCACGCTACTTTACTCGCCTTGCCGATGCGCTCGAGACTGCCCTGCACGGGTGGCCGGGTAAAAAGTCCGATGTAACGGTGCATCTCCTCACCGATCACGGGGCCACGCGCGTACTCAATGAAGAGAAGATGACCTTCGACTCTCAAGCCGTGCAAAAGCTCTTTTCGGAAGAAAAGTACCGAAACGCGAAGGTTGCAAAAGAAAAAGTGAAAACCATCCCCGAGAACCTGTGGAACATCGGCTATAAATTTTCAAACCCATTTATAGAGGAAGATATTGTCCACTTTTTGCCCCGCGGACACAACACGGTCAAAAAAACATCGAACAAAACAGGTTACATGCACGGCGGACTCTCTCCGGAGGAGGTAATTGTTCCGACAGCAGTCTACAAGTTCAGCAAGATCCAGTGGAAGCAGCCGGCGGTTCGCTTTCCTGAACTCAAGTTCACCGGAGCTGAGGGGAGAGCGAAGTTCTACATCAAACGGGTTATACCAATAACAATCGAAATGCAAAACCTCAACGAAGCGCTGATAGAGGTGCGACGTATAGAAGTAATCTCCCCCGAAGCAGATGTCAAACATGTTGATACCGCTAAAATAGCAGCGAACGAGTCGGCAACAGTGAAAGTTCACTGTTATTTCTATGAAAGCGCTCTCGATTCCGATAAAATCGAGCTTAAAATTAGATATGAAATTGCAGGAGAAATACTTGAATTTCCAGTGGAACTGAAGAGTGAGTTCAAGTCGGCACTGTCCGGCGGACTGAATCTGAGAGATCTTTAAACGGAGAAAAGAGATATATGAAGTCATTTGAGCAGAAAGCCCAGGACTACTACGGAGAAGTGGTAATAAACAAAGGCCTCATGGGAAAGGCGGGATTCGGTGCACGGGCAATTCCCGTGTATGTAGGGGAGTGGATAATCAGTCAGTTTATGGACGGCGGAGAACTCACCGACGAAGGTCGGAACGAGATCGTAGAAACCGTCTCTAAATTTCTTCCCCAGAAGGCCGACAAGAACACCATTCTCAATCGCCTTATGAACTACGAGCAGGTACGCATTCTTGACGACTTTCGTGTGAATGTGAGTATCGAGCGGCAGGCCCACGACCTGAGCATTCCGGTACTCGATGTGAGCAATGCAGTCGTACGGCCGGACATAATAGAAGAGAACCCAATGCTCCTGAAAACCGGCATGTGGGGACTCGGTACACTCCAGTATGTGCCCCCCGATGGAGAGGAGATCAAGAAGGGCCAGATTTGGCTCACCGATTTCAAGCCCTTCCAAACCCCCGGGGTAGATCTCGATTACTACAAGGAGTCCAGACAACATTTTAATATAGATGAGTGGATAGACCTTCTCATCTCCAGCTGCCAGTTCAATCCGGATATACTCCATCTGCCGCAAAAACTGCTTTTATTGAGCCGGATAATCCCCCTGGTAGAACCGAGAACAAACCTCGCCGAGCTTGCGCCGAAGGGAACGGGCAAGTCATTTGTCTTTGACAACATAAGCCGTTACGCAGCGGTTGTCCCAGGTGGGAAAATTTCCGCCGCCGCGCTCTTTTTTAACAGCAACACCAAGCGCATCGGCCTTATCCCCCGTTATGATGTGGTAGTTGTGGATGAGATACAGAAAATTCAGACCGACGCCGCCGGGGAAGCAATGGCAGCTCTGAAGATGTACCTCGAAAGCGGGCGTTACCGCCGTACTACTGGCGACCTCGGAACTTCGGAAGCTGGTTTCGTGATGCTCGGCAACATCACCCTCGGAATCGACCGCATGCCGTTGTACGAAAGTGACGGCATATTCAAGGAGTTGCCTTCAGCGCTGCAGGAGTCGGCCTTTATCGACCGAATTCACGGACTCATGGAAGGCTGGTTCATGCCGAGGGTTTCCAAACGAACCCCGTCAAACCATCTTGGTTTCAAAGGAGATTTTTTCAGTGAAGTTCTCCATGAGCTTCGAGTTGACCTGCAGTATGCCGACTATGTATCACAAAATCTCCACCTCCTACAGTGTGAAGATATGCGTGATAGTAAAGCAATTACGCGTCTGGCCGAAGGGTTTCTCAAACTCCTATTTCCTGACCTAAATGTGAGTGATGAAGATTTCATTACCTACTGTGTGAATCCCTCCATCCGTATGAGACAACAAATTCGCGACGAGTTGTCCAAAATAGACCACGAGTACAAGTGGGTCACGATAAAGAGCCTGATGCCGGATGAGTTCCAGGATTCACATCCGGCTGAACGACCGGAAATGGATGAATACGAGCATCAGGCCGACCCCCTTTCACCGGCACGTGCGCCGGTAGAAACTACCGTGGACATAGAAGAAGGTCAGAAAAAAATTTCCT
Source organism: uncultured Sediminispirochaeta sp. (assembly GCA_964632675.1). Lineage (GTDB taxonomy): Bacteria > Spirochaetota > Spirochaetia > DSM-16054 > Sediminispirochaetaceae > DSBN01. The sequence continues at coordinate 1,007 of CAZWDV010000138.1, read as the reverse complement.
TTGAAAAACTCTTCTATCCCTATGTGAAAAATGCAAAAGAGATTCGCATCTATGACCCCTACATCAGGTTGCAGTATCAAATATTCAACTTCATGAGCTTCTGTGAAATCCTCGAACCAAAGGAAGAGAATGTAAAAGTGTCGCTGGTGACAACAGTCGACTCCTACCACGAAGATGAACTGCGCTACACCCTCGACGAACTGAAGAGCGGTCTGAGCAAAGATGGCATCGAGTTCGAATTTGAATTCGACAACAATCTTCACGACAGATGGATAGAGACAGATGACGGTTGGAGGATAATACTCGGCCGAGGCCTCGACATTTTCCAGAAGCCCGATGACAAGTTCACCCTTGGTTTTATGGACCACACGAAGAGGCGGTGTAAGGCGACGACAATAACTTACCTTAAAAAACAATCTCATGGATAAAAAATACAGAGGTATATTATTGAAAAGACCAAACTATACTTGGAGGAACGATTATGATACGGGACATAAAGCTAAACGAAGAAGAGAAAGATATCCTTGATTCCTTCGAAAAAGGAGAATGGTGTCACTATTCGCTTTATTGACCCCCTAACGAATAAGAAAAAAATACCCTGTTTATATCATGAGTTCAACCTCCTTCTATAACTGTTTCCTTCCATTTTTATGAGATGGGAATTATGAGATATTCTAACCAGTAAGGCAGAGCTGATAACTGGTTCATTGAATAATTCATCCCAGTTTGCAACCGGTCGATTGCTCGTGATAATAATGGAGCCGTTTTCATAGCGCTCGGAAATGATTTCATTGAGGATGTTGAGAAACTGATTGGAAAACTCGGTAAGGCCCCAATCATCAAGGATGAGTAGATGCGGTTTAATATAGGAGAGCATTCTTTTTCCGTAACTACCGCCGGCCTTTCCGGAATATCCAATGGATAACCTGCCATTAGTTGTCCAATGTTTTGCGAAAATCACGGATGCTATGGATCAAGGCAATCAGATGTATATTTCAGCTAAAGAG
>CAZWDV010000137.1:0-4208 GCA_964632675.1 uncultured Sediminispirochaeta sp. | reverse complement strand
GGGTTGCAGAGGCTGTTTTGCTTCAAATCCCGCAGGATTTTCGCCATTAAATAAACTTTAAATAAGAATAGGTATGGTCAGGGTCTGCGCTGTAGTGTCCGCGGTAATGCTCCGGCATGAGCGAGGCCATATAATGCATTATCTCATAAACAATAACCTGCCGTTTCTCCCGGTTTACACGCCCCGCACCCGGCTCTATGAAAAAGGGCCGGCCGGCGCGCATAACTACCTCCGTCCGTCTGAGGCGCTTTAGGTTCTGCCAGAACTTTTCGCCGCCAAAATGCACCAGTGGCACGATAGGTGTGCCGGTGCGTAAGGCCAGAATCACCACTCCCGGGTTTCCGCTCTGCATAATCCCGTTGTAACTACGGGTTCCCTCGGGGGCGATCAACAGAAGGTGGCGGTGCGCAAGCCGCTCTTCCGCTGTTCTGAGGGCGGAAAAATCGGTTCTCTCTCTCTGCAGGGGAATACCGCTCCATAAATCGGCTAAGGGACCCAATATCGGATTTTCCCAGGTCTCGGCTTTCACCAGAGAACTGGAAGGGCGCGGATAAAGATGTGTATAGATCAGAGGAACTTCTAGAAAGTTGATATGGTTAACCGCTACAATCAGAGGCCCTTCCTGCGGAATAGACTCAACCCGTTCAAGTCTGATCCTGCACAGCACATGCAGCAGTAATTTGATGCCGACAGTAACAATTCTGCCGGTAAGACTCATTTTCACTCGCATTCTTCAGACAATATTCTCAGTGCATGCGGGAAGCACTCTACCTTTAGGTTCTTTCCGTCCGTGCAGATGGTCTCTCCATCGGCATGGCACACCAACTCCCCTTCAAGCGCCTCTATAGTGAACTCCGCCGCCCGGTCGATATATACATGGGGATTCTTTGCTTGAGAGCCCTTAGTGTACTGCCCGATAGCCGTAAGCAGCTGCCATCGCTTCAACTCCCCCTTTGTCATGCACAGATCCAGCCGCTTATCTGAATTGTCCCCCTCCGGAGCCATATAGAAAGTACCCCCCATCCGTTTTCCATTCATGATAGAAACCTGATGGCTGCGTTCCATTACCACTTGTTCCTGATTTTGACCGTAAGTTACTCTTAAAAGCGGGGCTTTCGGATATACCAGCAGCATTTTCAAAGCACCGTACACATAGCCCAGAAATCCCGGTATCCAAGTAACCTCGGCGGCCTCCAGCCCGACCATCGTATCGAAGCCTATGCCGATTCCATTACCGAAGAAGCGCCCATGCGGATACAAGCCTCCGCTTATTCGGCCGACGTCCATATAATAAAAGCTTTCACTATGAAGCATCTGGCAGGCTTTCTCTATAGTGTGCGGAATTTTTGCTCCGTACGCAAAATCGTTTCCGCGGCCGATAGGAATAACGCCGAAAGGCGGCAGTTCCACCTCTCCTGAGGAGGGCGTCCAGGCAGCCTTGGCCTGCATCATACCATTGATTACCTCGTTCACCGTACCGTCTCCGCCGGCGGCAACCACTGCCTGCACCTCACTGCCTCCACGGCGACCTTCCTCCAGATAACGCGAGCTCACCTCTGCAGCAAGGGTAATTGCATCTCCCGAACTTCGGGTAAGTTCCAGTTTGTAAGGAATTTTATTCCTGTCAAGATAGGCTTCAATTTGCGAAACATGTGTAATAGCCTTTCCATGATCAGCAGTCGGATTAAAAATAATATAGATTCTCTTTTCCATTTAAAGTCGAACTCCTGTAGTATAGAGCTTACACTCCTAGTATCACGTACGCAAGTAAACAGTTACTCAATTTGCTGCGCAATTATCCTTGACAAATTTAATTTTATTAATGATATTTATAATAAGACCTATTCCTAATTTCAGAAAGGGTAAAAATAGTATGTCGAGACGCAACCGGAGTGATCTCAGAGAAAGAATGACAGAATTATTGTTGCATACTCACGAGCATCCCACTGCCGCTTGGGTCTTCGACCGCCTGCGTGAAGAGTTTCCGAGAGTTGCTATTGGTACCGTCTACCGAAATCTCAACATTTTAGTGGCTGAAGGTGTTATCAAGAACATAAAATTTGATGACCCCACCGATCACTACGATGGGAACACCTCAAAACACTATCACTTCATATGTGAAAACTGCGGGGCTATACGGGATCTTACTCTCCCCTTCGACACTTCGCTTGAGCAAAGGGTATCCGAACAAACCGATTACCACGTCCGCAATCACCGCATCGATTTCTACGGACTGTGCGAAAAATGTAAGGGGTAACTTTATAATGGATGAAAGGAAGGAGATAGTTTATTTTATAAATAAGAATAATTCTTATTATTATTCTTATGATATATTTTAAGGAGGCCGAATATGGCAAGAGTCGCAAGAGAAATGGTACAAAACGCAGGTATCGACGTAGATACACTGGTGGAACTGCTGGTAAAGAATGCATCCGCTGAGCTGACAACCTTCTATTACTACACCATTCTAAGAGTCAATCTGATTGGGTTGGAAGGCGAAGGCCTTAAAGAAATTGCTGAAACAGCCCGCATTGAAGACCGCAATCATTTCGAATCATTGGTTCCGCGAATTTATGAACTCGGAGGAGAGCTGCCCAAAAACATGGTGGATTTTCACAACATCTCCGCATGCCCACCCGCATCACTCCCCGCGGATCCAAGCGATGTAAATGCAATTATGAAGGTTCTGGTTGAAGCGGAACGCTGCGCAGTCCGCGGATACACCGAAATCTGTAATCTCACTGCCGGCAAAGATCACCGCACCTACGATCTCGCACAAGCAATACTGAACGAAGAGATCGAACACGAGTCCTGGTTCTCGGAGTTCCTCGGAGAAGGCCCATCCGGCCACTTCCTGCGTGAAGGACAGACATCTCCGTTTGTAAGCAAATTTCTAAAATAAATTCCAAAGGGCCGCCCGGCCGGAACGGGCCCCGCTGCGACAATACACAATCACAAGCCGGTCTTTAGGCACATCGGGTGGCTGCTGTTCTATCTCGCTTACAGGAATATTTACCGCTGAAGGAATATGTCCGCCGGCATATTCGCCCGGTGTACGTACATCTACCAGTTGATAATCCGGAGTGTCGCTTTCTATGAGCTCCGCCAGCACCTGCCGCTGCATGTAGTCTTCCAGATTATTTGTATCGGTCGCACAGGCGCCCATACTCACCAGCAATAGAAAAATCACCGTTATGATCGGTGTTCTTACGTTGTTTTTCATATCTCAACTCCAATAGGCAGCTTCTTCCTAAAACTTAGTCACACAGTAATGACAAGACAAGCTCTTTCGAATTTTCAAATCTGCGAAGCAAGGACCTTATCGGGACACTTTCACTAAGGGAAAAGCCGGGCATAAAACAAATTGCCGACAAGATTCCGACGAAAAGTGAAGAACCGGTAAATGAAAGTTCTACCCACAGCAATAACACGATGCTGGTGACCTCCCGTTATATGCCGAACATAGATTGGTACCTGATTGTGGAACAGGACGAATCCGAATCCCTTGCATCGGCACGCCGTAATTTTATCCGTACAATCTTTATAGGTCTGGCGACTTCCATAGTCATAATGGTTGATACTCATTATTACTATCAACCATTTTCAAACCAGGTTAGAACGTCTGGCAGTTACCTATGAACTCACCAATACTGCCAATCGACGCGAATTTCATACGTAGTTAGAGAGACGATTGGCCCGCTACGACCGCTTTAAGACACCGGTTTCCATAATTATACTCGATCTCGATCATTTCAAAGCGATCAATGACCGTCGAAGTCATCTGCAGGGTGACAAAGTCTTGAAGGAATGTGCAAATATTCTCCAGGAGAACATTCGGCCAATTGATCTACTGGCCCGCTGGGGGGGGGGCGATGAGTTTGTCATGCTGCTTGAATGTCCCTTAGACGAGGCCCGTCAATCTGCCGAGCGTCTCAGAGATCACCTTAAAAAGGCAGCAATTAATGTAAGCATGGGAATCACTGAATACCAGGGCAGTGAAACCGTAGACAGCTTCGTTGCCCGCGCCGACAGCGCGTTGTACAAATCCAAGCAGGCCGGGCGCGACCGCATTTCAATTGAGTCTGCCCGCGAACCTGTCCGTGAGTACAGTAATTCTAATTTTGGAAGCTCTATAACTTCCAAAATTAGAATTACATCAAAATATTTAAGCTAAGTTGCTAATCTTAAACAAAATGTGAGCATTCTAA
>CAZWDV010000136.1:0-4396 GCA_964632675.1 uncultured Sediminispirochaeta sp. | reverse complement strand
AGACTGGCTGATAAAAAGTATTTGCTGGCTAAAGCCTGGGATGACCGGATTGGCTGTCTTATAGGTATCGAGGTCGCAAAGACGCTGCACCAAACCGAACATCCGAATGACCTTTACGTAGTAGGGACGGTGCAGGAGGAAGTCGGTTGCCGCGGAGCAGTTACCGCATCAAATCTGATAAACCCGGATATCGCAATTGCCCTGGACGTTGGAATTGCGAATGATGTTCCCGGCGGAGATAAAATAGTACAAATGGGAGAGGGGCCCGTTATTATGGTATATGACAGTGGTTTAGTGGGGCATCCCGGACTTCGGGAATGGCTGATAAAAACTGCTGAGGAAAATAACATACCTTATCAATTGGGGCATATGTTCAGAGGTGAAACCGATTCTTCGAGGATGCAGCTTGCCCATGATGGTGCACCAGCGGTGTCGCTTTGTATCCCATCTCGGTATATCCATGCACATACTTCGATGATTCACAGAGATGATTTTGACAACTGTGTAAAATTAATTGTTGCAGTAGTAAAAGAGCTTGATAAAGAGCAAGTTATGAAAATCACCTATGGAGAATCTTAAAGACGGATATATGGTATCCGAAACAATCCTGGTGAAGACAACCGGAAAGGAGATAGGGTTTTGTTAAGTTATACAATCCGAAGACTACTCCAGGCGATAATTGTAGTTATTGGCGTAACAATTGTTGCGTTCAGCATAAACTTTTTGGCTGGAGATCCTACTCTTGTAATACTCGGAGGGGAACCGCGCGGTATGTCAAGAGAAGATATTGATGCCTTCCGGCATGAGATGGGGTTTGATAGACCTGTGCTGGTACAATATTTGGACTGGCTGGGAAGTGCAGTGCAGGGAGATTTCGGTACTTCCTATCGATATCGTGAACCGAATACCGATATTATCAGAGAAAGATTACCCAACACCATAAGATTAGCAGGTATGTCCTTAATACTATCGCTGTTGATAGCAATTCCATTAGGGGTGTTGGCAGCAGTTAAAAAAGGATCTTTCTGGGACAGGGCCAGTTTGGTTATTGCGTTGTTAGGTCAATCCGTACCGAGTTTTTGGCTGGGATTGATGCTGATGATGATTGTGGCGGTGAGAATGGGGCTGGTTCCTGTTTCGGGTATCGGCGGGATTGAGTATATGATAATGCCAGTTATAACGTTCACTTCCTTTAATCTTGCCCGCAATATGAGAATGGTCAGATCTTCAATGCTGGAAGTGCTCGGTGAGGATTATATACGAACAGCTAAATCGAAGGGGTTGAAGCGTTCAGTTGTATTGACCCGGCATGCACTCAGAAACGCTCTAATTCCTGTGGTTACATTGGTGGGCCTGGATATGGGCGCTTTGCTTGGCGGTACAATTATTACAGAGACGATTTTTGCCTGGCCGGGTATGGGCTGGCTAACCCTTCAGGCAATTCAAGGAAAAGATTTACCCCTCGTACAGGCTTGTGTTGTTTTTCTCTCGGTAGCCTTTGTACTTATTAATCTTATTGTGGACTTTACCTATTCCTATTTGGATCCACGGGTAAGATTGTCATAAATAGATGGTGAACAGAAGGTATTAAGCATGAAACTGAAGAAAAAAAAGAAACATAAAAAGCATGAATGGCTAAGGGATTTACGTGCGAGTAAATCGGCACTGCTTTCTGCCATATTTCTGTGTATTATAATCCTAATTGCTATCATGGCTCCATTAATTACGCCCCATGATCCGAATCATACAAACTTGCGTGTTCGGCTTCTGCCTCCCGTACCCATGGAGGGGTCGAATCCTGAGCATCCATTAGGTACCGATTCAATCGGACGGGACATAGCCTCCCGGCTTATATACGGCGCTCGTATCTCTCTCATGGTTGGTTTTATCGCGGTGGTAATTTCAGGTGTGATAGGTGTTACGCTCGGCCTTATAACCGGGTATTTCGGAGGGTGGATAGACGACGTGATAATGCGATTAGCGGATATTCAATTGGCTTTTCCGTTCATATTACTGATGCTAGCAGTACTCGCGGTAGTAGGACCAGGTTTATGGAATGTCATCCTCGTACTCGGGGTGACCGGTTGGGTTGCTTATTCAAGAGTGGTTCGCGGAAGTGTGATGTCCCTGCGAGAAAAAGAGTTTATAGAAGCTGCCAGAGCAATTGGAGTTTCCGACAGCAGGATTATTGTGAAGCATCTTATTCCGAATATAATCGGCCCGGTAGTTGTCATTGCTTCTTTTTCGGTTTCGAGAACTATCATTGCCGAGGCTAGTCTCAGTTTTCTCGGTCTCGGGGTTGAGGCTGAAACGGCAACCTGGGGAAAAATGCTGTCTGAAGGTCGTCTCTACATTTCAGATGCATGGTGGCTTACCACACTTCCAGGTATTTTTCTAGCTTTGACAGTTTTGTGTGTAAATGTTTTTGGCGATTGGCTACGGGATGTGGTTGATCCTAAATCTGTGGAGAGATAAACAAGGAGTTACTGAAAATGAAGAAACGTATTACAGCTGAAAGTATTTTTGACATATACAATATTGAATCTCCGGTAGTGTCACCTGATGGTTCACTAGTAGCATTTGTGCGATCCCGTCCTTCGGAGACCGTGGATGACTATGAAAAATCAATCTGGCTTACTGATACCGCCGGAAAAGAAGCACCGGTTCGATTTATAAGCACCGGGCTAAAAAATTACTCGCCGGCATGGTCTCCGGACGGCCGGAAGCTGTGCTTTGTTTCGAACAGAGACGGTAGTCCGCAACTCTATGAAATTCCGACCAGTGGCGGAGAAGCTCGTAAACTCACTTCCATGGTCGGGGCAGTGGCCACCCCTTCCTACTCTCCCGATGGTAAACGGATTGTGTTCAACTGCGACTCGACAATTGAAGAACATGCCTGTGAAGATGAGGGGGTTTTGTACGGAGATATTACGGGTGAATATGCCAAAAAATGGGCACAGTCACACCGCGATACACTAAAAGACCCGCGGGTAATAAAGAAACTACCCTATAAAACTGGAACCTCTTTTTTTGACGGACGGTACTCCCACCTGTACTGCTATGAGTGCGAGAGCAGCCGGATAAAACGGCTCAGTAACGGGAACTATCATCACAGTTCAGGACAGTGGTCAGCCGACAGCTCACGAGTTCTAGCCAATTCAAATCGTGATCAGAACAGCGGAGATGAGTATTTTGAGCTGTGGTCTTCAATTCTCGCTTTTGATGTAAAAACCGCCAAGATGTCAGTGGTTGCAGAGGAGGTGTGTGAAGAGGGGCGTCCGCCCAAGATTTCACCCGATGGTAAATGGGTTGCTTTTTTCTATGTTCCGAAGAGCCCTTCCCCTTACCAGCTTCCATACTATGTCGCGGTTGCCCCGGTCAAGGGAGGGGAAATCAAGCGAATCACAAGTGATGATATGACGGTAGCAGATTTTCAGTGGGACAGTGACGGTGCCCATATTCTGGTGAATTTGCACTGGCACGGAGATGCAGTGGTACAAAGAATCAATATTAACGATCCCGAAGGAGATATACGCACTGTTCTTGACGGAAAACGGTTTGTAACTGATGTGCAGGTCTCGAACGACGGGGCTGTACTGGCCTACAATGTTACTACTCCGGTAAAACCCTCGGATTTATTTGTCTATTTCAGACAGCAGAACCGGGAAGTTCAGTTGACTTTTTTTAATGCTGAATGGCAAAAAGAACATTTTTTGAGTCCCTATAATGAAATTGATTATACAGCTCCTGATGGTACACAATTGCAGGGATGGTACTGCAAACCGATGAACTTTGAACCCTCGCAGTCCTACCCGCTGGCAGTTGAGATTCACGGCGGTCCGCAGGTGATGTGGGGATTGAGCTTTATGCATGAGTTCCAGATGCTGGCTTCTCACGGGTATTTCGTGTTCTTCTGTAACCCGCGCGGCTCGGCCGGCTACGGCCGTCATTTTCAGGAAATTCGTAAAAATGGCGGATATACAGATATGCCCGATATCATACAGGGTATGGATGAAGTCCTGAAACAGGAGCCCGCAATCGATCAGGAGAAACTGGTCTGTACCGGCGGATCTTATGGCGGATTTCTCTCCGGGTGGATTGTTACCCACACTGACCGGTTTAAGGCGGTAGTATCCCAGCGCGGAGTCTATGATGAACTGAATATGTTCGGAAGCGGAGATATTCCGGAGTCGGTGGAATGGTACTTCGATGGTGTTCCGCGTAAAGAAACTCTTTCTGAGGTGTGGGATCATTCGCCGATTGCTCATGCGAAACAGGTAACAACACCCCTCATGATTCTTCACAGTGAATTAGATTTTCGGGTACCGGTAAGCCAGGCGGAAACCTTTTTTGCACACTTGCGGCGCCAAGGTAAAAAAGACACTGTAATGGTTCG
>CAZWDV010000135.1:0-4429 GCA_964632675.1 uncultured Sediminispirochaeta sp. | reverse complement strand
CAATCTCGGACCGCACTAGTGTGATAGGGTACGGGCTTTTTTATCGGGAATAAAATGAATAAACGGAAGTACCCCGATACCGGCAATGGCTGCGATTTTATATGTGAGTTCGTAGCCTATGTGCTCGATATTAAAACCCACTAAAAATACCAGCAGTGTGCGGGTGAGAAACGTGAAGGTCATATATACACCATTCACAAAAGAGGGTGAATGGTGGTCTGCCCCCTGAATAAGGGCCAGCATAACCGGGTTGTAGGCAAACAAAAAAAAGCCGAGTGCGATTAAAATCGGTATCATAAAAATGTCGTCCAGGGTTATGAAGAGCCACATAAAGAGCGGACAGGCAAAGCCGGAGATATACAGAATTGTTTTTCGTCCGATTTTATCGGAAATGGAACCGGCAAAAAAAGTCCCGACTGCTCCGGAGAACTGTAGAATCGAGAGCATAAAGCTCGCCCTTACCAGCGTTTTACCGCTGTGTACCAGATACGCCGGAAGGTACAGAGTTACGGCGACCTTAATTGCCGTCATAAAAATAAGATATCCGCATATTGTAGAGAACAGCGGAACCAGAGTCTTAAAAGCTGTCTTAGTCTCCAGGTCTCGGCTATCAGCCGAACTGTACCGGTCGCCTTGGTAGTCTTTCAGGAAAAAGTACAGTACCAAAGAGGCCGTCAATCCGAATGGAATCAGCCTCCAGGTACCCTCGAGGCCCCAGAGAGAAATTGCCCCAGTGATTATCAGAGGGCCTAAAGTCCGTGAAATTTCGCCTCCCAGCATATAAAAACTCATGCCGGTGCCGATCTTGTCTGCAGATAGTCTTCGAATTAGGACTGGTGCGGGGACGTGGAATAAGGTGGAGCTGATGCCCATGACCAGGATCATTACCACAATCACTGTATAGGTGGGAGCAAGACCGATCAGGCTCATCACTACGGTTGTTACTACGGGACTGAGAATGACGAAATACTTCACAGACACCCGGTCGATAAGCAGGCCGAAAAAGGGATTCGCCAATGCCGGAGAATTGCGAATGGAATCCAGCAAGCCGGCCATCGACAGCGTAATCCCCAGTTTATCGACCAACAGCGGCAGCATCGGAGCCAAAAAGGAGCCGTAGACATCGTGAATTAAATGTGCCAATGAGACTGCGATTACCTTGGGTGTCTGAAATTTTTCCTTCACATTGGTACTCCGGCTATTTTTCTCCAATAGCTATAATCGGATCCCCCTCGCTTATCGCCAGAGAAGAAACAACATACAGCAATACGCCGTCAACTTCGGCAAAGTACTCCTTCAACTGTCTGCCAAAGAAATCTCTTATTTCCCCAACCTTTTCACCGCTTTTAACGGGGTTCCCCGGAGAGACCGACGGATACCAGCATCCGGACGTCGTTGCAGAAATTCCTACCATTCGGGTAAGCAGCGCGAGGTTTTGGTTTTCTTCAACCTTGCCGTCGAGAACTTTTAGGTAGCGCAGCACGTTTTTCACCCCTTTGATATAGTCCTGTACTTCTGTTTCGTTCCACACTCCGCATCCTCCGATTTCACTCAGAAATCCGGGCACCCCTTTTAATGCCGCTGAGCCGAAGGTTCCGTTCGTAGATACGGACCCGCTCACATACTTAAGGCCCATACAGGCCGCTGCCTCTCGTGAAATTCTGGTAACCTCATCGGATCCTACAGTGGGATAGATCACGAATGGCTCGAGATCTTCATGAATGTCGCCTCCATGAAGGTCCATGTAAAAATCTGCCTGGGCATGGAATTCCTGGGTGGCTGTATAAGCCATTCTCTGGGTAAAGGTACCCAGTGCGATTCCGGGGAACTCTCGGTTCAGGTTCTTTCCGTCATAGGGGGTCAGGTACTGCAGCTTTGCTTTGAAGGCCGGCAGGTTGAACGGATGTAGAATAACCAGTTGTCCCTTGATCTTATCCGGAGTCAATTCACCAGCAAGTCGAATTGCCGCTTCGATTCCAGGATATTCACCTCCGTGTGTACCTGCGGTAATCACAACCGTTTTGCCTTCTCCAGTGCCGTTGATGAGGGTACATGGGACTTTCTCCTCAGTATTTAGGATAGTGAGAAAATCCTGAACCTTTTCCCCGGCGTGTGCCCTTAGGTTTCCAACATTTAGTTCCATTTGTATTCCTCCAGTTTTTTATATTTTGAAGCTCATATCTGCGCTGAGCTACATTTTACCTTCTTTGTGTTTTTCCGCCATAGATAGTAGAAGCCTATCCCGAAGAGAATAAGAAAAATTACGGGAAGTCCCGCTATGGTGTGCGTCAAACTGATGGAGTCTGCAGTCCATCCGCCTATGACCGGGGTAATGATTTGTCCGAATGAGAGTGCAAATGAATACAGACCAATGCGGCGACTGTTTTCGGCATTTGTTTTGACATTTTCTACCGAAAGTGTCGCGCTGGTTACGCGGCATGTGCCGAAGGTTATTCCGATCAGGCTCGATAATAGAATCAGCCCCCATGAGAGGCCCACAAAGGGAAGGAATGCAACCGAAAGAGTCAATATACCCAGACTGAGTATTGTAAGCGAGGCTGAGTTAATGAATACCAGGAGCAGTCCGGATAAGGGCCGGACAACGGCGGCCAGCATCATCTTTATGCCATGCAGGGTACCGAGAAAGGAGATAGAAAGCCCGGATCTCAAGGCATATATTGGGAAAATGACTTCTGATACTATGACGACGCATGCCATAGTGAACCCCGCCAGAAGTGATACTTGCCATATCCAGTCTCTGTGCCTGTGCATACGGATATTGCTCCGGCTTCTGCCGGTTTTTTCATCGGGTATTACTTCGGCGTGGTGTCTTGAACGGGACATCTGCAGTGCAATGACTATGAGCATGAATACGAGAAATGCGAAAAGGCAATAGATGAACCCGGCTGTAAAACCAAAGGAATCTACAATAAGGCCCGAGAGAAAAGCGCCGATAGCGTTGCCGGCGGCGATTGCAGCGGTATAGATGCCTACAGTAAGGCCCAGGCTGATTTTTTGCGGCCGGTTGGCTAAGAGGGTGGAGTGCACCAGCACGAGGGCAATACCAATCCCGAGACCGTTCAGCGCTGAGGCCAGTTTTACTATCAGGCCGAGGGGCTGAAATGAAAGGATAACCGCGCTGGCCTGAATGCTGAGGATGCCTATGAGAAGATAGAGTTTGGTATGTCTGTTTTTGTATAAAAACCCGATGACCAGGCATGCCAGCGCCTCAACGGCTGAGAGAATCCCATTGGTTACACCAATATCGAAGCTGCCCGCATTCCGCATTTCGAGGTAGGGCACGATTTGAAAGAGGTAAGACCCTTCCCCCAGAGCCATGAAGACAGTTGCAAGCAGGCACAGAATGTAGTTATACCACTCGCTATTATAGAAACCCCTGAACCAGGAGCTTTGGCCGGGATATTCGTTTGCAGGTTGATCCGTGTTTATGAACTGTGATCCCATGACAGGCTATGATAAAATGAGAGACCAATAATAGCAAGTATATAAAACGAAGTTTCACATTGAGGAATGAGGCGTACTCTTCGTTTGGTTGAAAAAGTTCCGCATTACGCAACAACATGCTAAAATATGAGAAAAACGTTGACAGGCTAAAGATCTTGTCTTAGGATAAAACAGATAAAAGAGCAGCAATTAAGAAAGGAAAAATATGAAAATTCTAGTTCTCAATCCAAATGCTTCAGAGATGGTCACCAAAAAAGTAGAAACTGCAGTTCGAAAAGTAGCCCGGAAAGATGTAGAAGTGGTGGTGGACAAGCTTTCCCATGGACCGGAAGTTCTCGAATCCTATTACGATGAAGCCCTGGCCACTCCCTATTCAATCGAAAAAGTGAAATGGGCCAATAAAGAGGGCTTTGATGCGGTTATTATTGCAGCCTTCTGCGATCCTGGTATAGAGGCTTTAAAGGAGATTTCGGATATCCCTGTGTACGGTACGGAAGAAGCAGCTTTTTCAGCAGCACTTTTGCTCGGCAATAAATTCGCTATTCTTACAGAAAAGAAACAAAAAGAGTCAGTAAAGGCACAACATGTGCGCAAGCTCGGATTAGAGAGCCGGTTTGCGAATGTAAGAGCATTGGGAATGGGAGTTGTGGAAATCGGTGAAGATGAAGAGAAAGTAAAGCAGCGCGGGATAGAATTAGCACAATATATGATAGATGAAGATAAAGCTGAAGTTATTATCATGGGTTGCGCCTCAATGGCGGGCTACTCGCAAGAGATGGAAGCGAAGCTCGGAGTGCCTATACTCGATCCGGTTACTGTCACCTATAAGATGGTAGAGGCATTGACAGATTTGGGTATTAAACATTCTAAGATTGGGTTGTATGCCAGTCCTGCACAGCAAAAAATCTATTAAAACGAACAATCGACACACAAAATTAGGAGCATAAGAATGGCAATCAGAAGC
>CAZWDV010000134.1:0-4699 GCA_964632675.1 uncultured Sediminispirochaeta sp. | reverse complement strand
AAAGATTGTCTTTTTACACCGAAAGTTGTATTTTTTACCTGTAATATGGGGGTAAATAATGAATAACGAGATCTCAACAATAGTAAACGACGTAAAAGAATCATTCGTTCCGGTAGTTCAGGAGCTGTTCGGGGATGATCTAAAAGCGGTCATTCTCTACGGGTCGGCCGCCAAAGGCACCTATGTAGCAGGAGTATCAGATGTGAATTTGCTGCTGCTCACCGGTACTACCCACCCTGAGCAGATTATGCAGCTCGGCAACCGGGCCAAGAAGCAGATAAAAAAACACCGGATCTCGCTGCAGTTTCTCACTACTACCGAGTTCGCGAATTCGGCCGATGTGTTTCCGATGGAATATCTAGATATTCAGAACTCTCACCAGCTCATCTGGGGCCAGGATGCAGTTATGGATATTGAAATATCGCCAGTTAACCTGCGCCATCAGGCCGAAGAGCGGCTGCGGGGCAGTGTACATGCCCTGCGGCAGGCACTGTTCGCATCGCAGGGAAAGGCCAAGCTGCTGTCGGAAGTGCTAAGCGATTGGTTCGGTTCGCAAGCGGCTCTGTTTCGGGCCTTATTGCGGCTGGCCGAAGCGCCGACGGTACCGGATGAGCCCCGGGAACTGGTTGCTTCGCTGGGTTCCACTTTCGACATCGATCCGGCCGGACTTTATCCGCTGATCAAACTGCGGGAAGGGGACAAGCAGGGCGATGCCACTGAGACAGCAGTACAAGTGCTGCAGTTTCTCACGCAGCTCGTACGCAAGGTCGATGCCATGGATGTAGGGAGCGGGTCGTAATGCAAAAAGGGTACTCAGTTTTCAGAAATTTGCTACCGCTACTTATTCTTTTGCTGGTCAGCACGACACAGCTGACGGCCCAATCTCTGCCGGACTACCGCGGCTATGTAAACGACTTTGCCAATGTAATCGATGCGGAATCGGCGCAGAAAATTGAAGCCGCCGCCCAGAAGGTGAAAGAAGCTACCGGGGCCGAAATTGCAGTGGTCACAGTCGAGTCTGTCGAGCCGTACGCCGACATCAATGAATACTCGATTGAGCTGGCGGAAAAGTGGAAAGTTGGTGCGGCAGATAAGGATAACGGGGTTATCTTCGTTATGTCTATGGAAGAGCGGCAGGTTCGCATCGAGGTAGGCTACGGCCTGGAAGGCGCGATTCCCGATGGACGGGCCGGAGAAATCCTGGACCAGACAGTACTGCCGTATCTGCAGCAGGGCGAGTTCGGAACCGGTTTTCTGGCCGGAACCATCGAAGTGGCCCGGGAAATTGCCGAAGAATACAATGTGGAGTTGGGAACACTGGATGCACCCCCGGCGCCGAGCAGTGAGGGAAGGCGGTCGCGCAGCGATGACGGGGGAATTCCCGCCGGACTCATTTTCTTCATTTTGATCTTCTTCTTCGGCGGCGGGCGTATGTTCTTACCACTGCTCTTTTTGAGCGGGATTACCGGTAGACGGCATTATCGCGGAGGTTTCGGTTCGTCCGGCTTCGGCGGCGGCGGCAGCTTCGGTGGTTTTGGCGGCGGAGGCTTCGGCGGCGGCGGTGCCAGCCGCGGCTTTTAGCAGCACACAATATAAAACATTTTCGGAGGAATACATGAGCGGAAAAAGCAGAGCGGGCTTAATAATAAGCATCGTTGTGATAGTGGTTATTGTCTTCAGTCTCTTTTCGTGGTTTATCAGCACCCGCAATCAGATGGTGACTTTGGAGGAGAATATCGATGCATCTTGGGCCGAGGTGGACAACCAGCTGCAGCGGCGCAGCGATTTAATTCCCAATCTGGTAGAAACGGTAAAGGGATTTGCCTCGCAGGAGAAAGAGGTATTCACCAACATTGCCGATGCACGGGCAAAACTGGCAGGTGCGAACAGTGTACAGGAAACGGCGGAAGGCTATAATGAACTGCAGGGAGCACTCAGCCGTCTGTTGGTGGTTGTGGAGAATTACCCGCAGCTCAAGTCGAACGAAAACTTCATCCGCCTGCAGGATGAACTGGCCGGCACCGAAAACCGGATCGCCGTTGCCCGCAAGCGCTACAACGAGGCGGTGCAGCAGTTCAACCGCCGCATAAGGATGTTCCCCGGGTCGATTATCGCCGGTATGCTGGGTATGGAAAAGCAGGACTACTTCGAAATAGAAGAGAGCGCCCGGGATGTGCCTGAAGTAGACTTCGATTCATAAAACTGATAAAAACGATATAGGATCAACGGCGCCGGCTGTACTGAAGAACAGCGGCGCCGCCTTTTTTTTAACTCCTACCACTGCTATGCATCCAAATCGTAGCCCAGCGATCGGATCGCCGATTTAGCCTGCTTCAGTTCTTCAACTACCTGCGCATAGTGCTGTTCGGCGGTTTCCCCGTCGCCTTCGGAAACGGCGCTCTCGATATTGCCGCTCAGCTCCAGCAGCCGAGAATATTTCTCCCGAAAGGTTTTAAATTTTTCGTATGCCGACAGATCTGTGGTTTCACTCTGTTCCATCCACGATTTCAACAGGGTTCGGGACAGATCGGGAACATGTTCGCTACGGCTCTCATTGCCCATCCATGTGCGCAGCCGCACCGCCCACTCCTGCAGCACTAAGGCTCCAATCGTGAACTGGCTATGCTGGCGGCTTTTCAGCGCGCTGCTCTGACCGCCGCTGTCAGCTTCCGGCGCGGCGCCGTCAACCTGCTCCTCGATTTTGAAGCGCTGGATTTCACCGGCCAGCTCGGCGGCATTCTCAGTGTTGCGAATAACCATATCGGTCATATTGCTCTGGGCAAAGTTTACACTCTGAGTTTTGTCGGTAAGGGCCTTCAGGTGGTTCACCGTCTCCTTCGAAAAATCCCGCAAGGACTGAAGATTCTCTGAGATGTCGCTGACGCCGCTGGTCATCTCCTCGGATCCGGACTGGATTTCCTGGGTTACATTTTGCAACGTGGAGACCGCATGCAGCATCTCTTCACTGCCGGTAGACAGCTCGCCGGCGCTGGAGGCTATTTCGCTGAAGGCCTGCACAAAATTATTCACCTCACGGTTCACCTCTTCGAAAGTGCGGCCGGTTTCCGCGCTGATTTTCGTTGCCTGCTGTATACGGTCGACTATCTCTTTCAGGCGGGTGGATATCTTTTTCGCACTGTCGCCGGTGGAGGTTGATAGGTTGCGAATCTCCTCGGCCACCACTGCAAAGCCGCGACCGGCATCTCCGGCGTGGGCGGCTTCAATGGCGGCGTTCATCGCCAGCAGATTGGTTTGTGCGGCCACCTTGTTAATGACAGTAGTCATATTCATCATGTCCTGAATGCTGACACCAATTTCCTGGATGATATCGTTGGTCTGCGAAACCTTTTCCCCGCCCTTACCAGTAATTTGTGCCAGCTCTTCGCCGGCTTGGCGCCGGTCTTCGGTAATCCGCGCTACCGACTGAATGGATGAGTTCATCTCTTCAATTGCAGCTGAGGTCTGGGTAACCGAAGAGGACTGATTGTTTATCTGGCCACTGACACTCTTGATCGTCGCGTCGATCTGCTCGGCCGCAGAGGAGGCTTCATTTATTCGCCCGTCCAGGGAGTACAGCTGAGTGCGCATCGTAGCCATTTCTTCCGACATTTGATTGGTGAATACCAGCGTACCCTCGACCTGATTGGAAATCTCCTCGCTATTTTCAAGGGAAGAGCTGATCATTTCTTTTATACTGGCCAGCATATTCCGCATACTCTGAATGAGGTTGTCGTCAAAGTCCTGAGAGAGAGAGTTTATTTCCCGAATACTGCTTTTCAGGGCAACTTTACGGGTAAGATTGCCCGCACCGATTTCCTTCACCGCCTCTTCGAGGTGTTCAATCGGATTCGCATAGGCACGACCTACTAAAACGGCTACTAACACAGCAATGAGAATAAAGGCAGCCCCGATTATCAGTGTAAGATTGCGTATGAACACGGTACTGGAACGAAAATCGGCCATTACCGCCGAAACCCCGATTACCCAGTCCCAGGGTTCAAAGTAGGTATATACAGCCATCTTTTCCTGCAAAGGTTCGTCCTGGCTGTTCCTCCAGGGGTAATTGAGGGTGCCGGTCTCTCCGCTGCGCAGAGCCTGGGCGTGCTCCACCATTTCCTTGATAAAATAGCGGCCGGACTCATCCTGGGCTCCTATTATACTTTCGCCGTCACGATGGCGATCTTCCGACAGTAGGTAATTACCGTTTGAGTCTAGAATAAATACATAACCGTTTTTTCCGATATCCACCTTTTGCAAGTAATCCATCAAATTGGATTTGTAAATTTGAAAATAGTATTCTTTTCCATTGGAAGAACCCATTGCCTTGTTCTGGGCCTCGTAATAATCCTGCTTTACCATCAGGGTTATCAATTTGGCTTGTTCGGTTAGATTCTGCTCGATAGTGATATCGAGTTGCCTGGCAATTTGCACATACAGTACCGTCCCCGCTATGATTACCGGAAGGATAAAAGCTACTATTGCGATAATCATCAAATGAATTCGCAGAGGTAAACCTCTTTGTTTCATTGCACGTCTCCTAACTAATATGTTCGTAAATGTACAATTTTACGCGTTTCCGCAACATAAACGAACAAAAAATATATAGACATAAATAGTACTCACATTTTTTTACGATAGCATAAAATAACTAAGTGGAAAGCCCTTGAAAGTAATAATCCCGACAAGTATAGTATGAACT
>CAZWDV010000133.1:0-4709 GCA_964632675.1 uncultured Sediminispirochaeta sp. | reverse complement strand
CCACAGGATTTTGGCCATTAGTAAACTTATAAGAGTTTTTTTAAATTTAAAATACAACTTGAAAATTGTCTGGACTGATGTCATTATTATTCTATGATACCTCGCAAGATTGCGCCTGTACTGAAGAGGTCGGCTGAACAACTACCGGTTCTCACTCTGCTCGGGCCTCGCCAGTCGGGCAAAACAACTCTTGTACGTAACCTGTTCCAAGACTACCTCTACATCAATTTTGAGAATCCACAAACCCGCAGGTTTTTCAATGAAGATCCGAAAAGCCTGCTGGGCGAAGGGAAGGTGAAGGTGGTTATCGATGAGGCGCAGCGGGAGCCTGAGGTTCTCTCCTGGGTGCAGGTTTTCGCTGATCGTGAAAATATACCGGGACAGTTTATCCTTACAGGTAGCAATCAACCTGAACTTGGAGAAGTGATATCGCAGTCATTGGCTGGTAGGACAAGCATTCATTATCTCCTGCCCTTATCTCTTGAAGAGCTCTCCATGGAAAACCTTTTAAGTCGGAGGGATGAGATACTTGTAAAGGGATTTCTCCCGCGGCTTTATGACATGAACTTGAGAACAGGGGAATTATACGGTGCGTATTTCGCTACATACGTGGAGCGAGATGTGCGGCGTTTGATCAATGTAAAGGACATGGCTAAGTTCGAAACCTTCCTGCGACTGCTCGCTGGTCGAGTCGGACAGCTCATAAACCTATCTTCCCTGAGTGGGGATGTGGGAGTGAGTTCTGCAACCCTAAGTGGATGGCTTTCTGTGCTGGAGGCATCATTCGTAGTGCAGCGAATCCATCCCTACCACAAAAATTTAGGCAAGCGCTTAGTAAAAACTCCTAAGCTCTATTTTACCGAACCCGGCCTTCTCGCATGGCTGCTTCAGATCGAAACACCCGAACAGGTTTCGCGAGACCCATTGCTTGGCGGTCTCTTTGAAAATATGGTCATCGCGGAAGCTTTTAAAGCGGCTTACAATAGAGGAGCGTCACCGCAGCTTTCATTTTATCGAGACAAGTCGGGGCTCGAAATAGACTTGATACGCGAGTATCAACGCCGTCCCTTTGCGATGGAGATTAAAGCCGGTGCGACCTATGTGTCAAATATGGCAAACTCTCTACAGCGTTTCCGCGCACTATCAACAGATGTAACCGGAGCCGCTCTTATATATAGTGGTGACGAAAGGGCACTTGTCGATCAAATTGAAATTGTCCCGTACACACAGACAGCCGCTTTACTGTTTCCCGATTCATCGTGACAGCACTGCAACCGCCGTGGTAGTATAAAAATTACTAAGGCTAAGGGAGGAGTTGGATGGAAGAACCTGTAAAAGTCGGTATTATTATCTGCGATCGTTACCGCAGGTGTGCAGGCGGAAAGTGTATGCGGTCTCTGCGCAACCGCGAAGGGGCGTTTGAGAGATATACAGAATCCGAGGTCGAGTTGGTCGGCTACACCACCTGCGACGGATGTCCCGGCGGCAATATAGAGTACGCGGTGGAGGAGATGAAGAAGAACGGAGCCAGCGTTATCCATCTGGCCACCGGACTGTTGGTCGGGTATCCTCCCTGTCCCTACATTTCCTACTTCCGCAATTTTATCGAACAGCGCTACGGACTCGAGGTGGTGTACGGTACCCACCCGATACCGGAGAAATATCTGGCCATGCACACAAAACTCGGTACTTGGGAAGGGGAAGAGTGGAAGCCGATCATCAGCCCGACAATGGCTGATGAACCCACCCGGCTGGCCTATAACTGATATTGGCTTGTAACTTCTGGTTAAAATGCACTAAAAATGCCAAAAACAGTGCATGTATGCGGCACATGAAAAACTTGCGACGTCGCAAGTTCCACTAAACAGATGTGTAGTCTTTAGACCGCTCCCTGCCTCGCATTGCCGAAGACGACTCGCTTCTTTTCCTTCGATATTCACAGGGAGCACTTTTTAGGGTATATTAAAGAAGGAAGAAAAATTGCTTTAATGGAGGATTAAGGTGCCGTTGAATATTAAAAATGAACAGGCGCATGCGCTGGCAAAGGAACTTGCCGAGCTCACCGATACATCGATTACCGAGGCCGTTACATCTGCCCTCCAGGAAGCGGTCGAGCGCAGAAAAACACGGAAACTGCGTAATCGAAATGCGCTTTTTAGTGAACTACAGGATATTGCAGCGCTCTCCGCAGCTCTTCAGGTCCGCGACGGCCGCAGTGCTGAAGACATCATCGGCTATGATGAGAGGGGAATCGCAAAGTAATGGTCATAGACACATTGGGAGTGCTGGTACGCATCAACTCATGCTCTTTATGAGCCGGGCTGAAATTCAGATAGATCAGGTGGACTTGGAGCAGGCGGAAAATGCGCTCGGTGCATACCGCCGCAGCCCGTTGGCTCGGGCGGATGGGAGAGCAGCTGAGTCCACTTTCTGTTACTATCATGGGCGATGATTTGTACGCTCACCAGCCGTTTCTCTCTGCCGTAAGAGAGGAGGAGATGAACTTCCTTTGTGTCTGTAAGCCAGACTCCCATAAATACCTGGAACGAGTCTGAAACAGATTTCCGGGTCTTACTAAAAGAAAAAACAGAAGCCAAAGCGTCGGCATGTGAGGTGCCGGCCCACAGTATAGTGACGCTGAGGGGGGGCTTTTCTCCATGACCAAGAAAGAGATTTGGCAATAATACGCTATACTTTAGTTTTTACCCTGCCGTGATAATTCACACCGGACTGATGCGGCTGTGTGCAGTCTACAAAACCGGAACCAGTATCCCTCCCAGTATAGCTGCCAGCACAATTAATGGCGCCGGAACCTTGGTGAAGAAGAGCATGGCCGCAGTCGCAAGCATCACGCCGATATTAAGAAACGACAGACCGGTTGAGCTCGCCAGTACGATGATCGAGACCGCAATCAGACCACCCGCTACCGCATTGATACCCTTGAGCGCCAGCCGGACTGCGCGAATGCCCTTCAGCTCTTCCCATACGGGATAAACGAAATAGATCAGTAGTATCCCCGGCAGAAAAATACCGATACCTCCGATGGCGGCACCTAAGATTTGTCCAGCTGTACCCGCCCCGCGGCTTGCCATACCGCCTGCGTAAGCAGCGAAGCTGAACATCGGACCAGGGAGTCCCTGTACCAGCCCGTAGCCGGTTAAAAACTCCTGGTTCGTCATATAGTTGCGCAGCTCTACCAGTTCACTTTGCATAATCGGAACGACCACCTGGCCGCCGCCGAAGACCAGGTAGCCGTATCGATAGAAGTTTTCGAATAGCTGGATCGGCCGAGCTTCTGAGATTGCCGCCAGGATCAGCGCCCCGAGGGCAAGAACGGCGAAGAGAAGGAAAAACCGCCAGGGCGGCCGAAGGGGTACGCTGTTCCACATACCCTTTTCTTTATTGAGACTTGCCGTAGTGGCCCCTCCGAACAGGAGTACCAGTGGAAACATCCAAGGCTGCCGGAAGAAGAACGTTACAACCACACTCAGGAGAAACAGTGCTGCGGTAGTTTTGTCGAAAACCACCTTTCGTCCAATTCTGGCGGCTGCATAGATAATAAATCCGACCGCCATGGGACCGATGAAGCGCAGAACGCCGGCGGATAGCCCCCGCCGGTCGAGAAACGTATAGAGAAAGGAGGCCAACGTCATGAGGGTGATAACCGGCAAGGCCCATACCAGGAGCGTGAGGAGTGCGAGCAGCCGTCCTCCGACTTTGTAGCCAATTGAAACAATGGTCTGAGTACTGGTGGGGCCGGGGAGCATCCCGTTGAGCGCCAGCAGCTCAATCAGCTCCTCTTCCGAGAGATAGCCCTTTTTTTGGACCATCTGGTTCAGAAAGACGCTGATATGGGTTTCGGGCCCGCCGTAGGCACCCAAAGAACAGATCAAAACGTCCTTGAGGAAGGTCCTGCGGAACACCGTTGGGCTGTGCTCCTGATTATTTCTCTGCGATTCCATATGTGCGTCCTTCTTTCTTATTTATCTTCATTATAACTGTCACACAGACCGCCGTGAAGATAAACAGTGGACTCGAATAAACTCGAATAAAATGTCCATATAGCTGATTTTACACTTTATGTTTGCTGGAATTGCTGTGGAGATTGGCTTTTTGGTTCCTCCTTTAGTATAATGATTAAATACATACTGGTATGGTCATCGCCCATCTCAGGTTTTTCACGAAGTGAAAATACCTTGCTCTACCCCATATAAGGGACTACAGACTTTTGGGGATATGCTCCGGTGGAATCCCCATTTTAATGTAGGTAGCCAAGGCGAGCAGCAATCCAAAGGATTGCGACCAGCCCCATTCTGCTTGAGGGTGGCTTTGATGAGGATGGAACCTTTGTCTACCTTCCCTTCTCAGGTCTCGAGAAAATGACCGAATACTTCAGGCGCATAGTGCTGCGATACTTCGCCGGTAAAAAGCTGCTTACCGAGCAGTTTGCCCGAAATCTACTCTCCTGGCGGCACTCGGGATTCAGTATAGACAACAGCGTACGGATCCTCGATGAGCGATCCCGGGAGAACCTTGCCCAGTATCTGGCGCGTCCACCTGTATCCTTGAAGAAGATTCATTACGAAGGGTTTAAAGGGCGAGTGCTGTTTCATACTCGTTACAACGAGTATTTCAAAGAAAACGTGCATATGCCGGATGCTTGCCCGGGCAGGAGCCGAAGGCTCCGACCAGGGTTCAATGCCTGCGAC
>CAZWDV010000132.1:0-4805 GCA_964632675.1 uncultured Sediminispirochaeta sp. | reverse complement strand
TCTGCCCAGATGGGTTACAGTAGAGAATCTCTCCACCCTGGGTACTCAGCATGACCGGATTAGGATTCTCTTCCGGAAACTGGGCGAGCACATCAATATTCAAGTCGGTCGCGTTCTTGTGTTCCATTCTATTACTCATTACTATTATCAGTATTACAAATTTTTTGAGCAACGTCCAATCTCAAACTTATAAAAAAGAAGATATTTTGGACTATTTTGTAGAAATTGTGGGGACCGGACCCTTATGAATAGGCAGGTCAGAATGGAGGAAGCGCGATGGTACACAGCGAACGTATCAAAAACCTGAACACTCGGAGTGAACAGTCCGGTGAATATGTGCTGTACTGGATGCAGCAGAGCGCCCGGGCGCACTACAACCACGCTCTTGAACTGGCCCTGCAGCAGGCCGAATCTTTGGGATTGCCCCTGCTGGTGGTGTTTGTTTTAACCGATAATTTTCCAGAGGCGAACCTGCGCCATTACCGCTTTCTACTGGAGGGGCTGGAAGATACCCGGGCCCGCTTGACCGGCCGGGGTATCCAGATGGCCATTCTGCGCGGCGAACCTGTGGCGGCGGTTTCCGCGGTAGCCGCCCGGGCCGCGATGCTGGTGTGCGACCGCGGTTACCTGCGGATTCAGCGGCAGTGGCGGGCGGCGGTCGCCGGCGCGGTAGGTTGCCGCTGCATCCAGGTGGAATCGGATGTTGTGGTGCCGATTGAATCGGCCTACCCGAAAGAGGCCTATACCGCCGGAATTCTGCGGCCGAAGCTGCACGCAGTTCTGGAAAAATTTTTAGTCGAGCTGTCCGAAACCCCGGTGCAGCAGCCCAGCCTGGAGACCGATTTCGGACTGCAAAGAGCGGTGGCCCCTGTTCCGGACTGCAGCCTCATACCTGCCGACCGGCCGCTGACCGGCCCCGACGGCCTGGAGGCTGAACTGGAGGTAGACCGCTCGATAGAGCCGGTAGACTGGATTCACGGCGGAACTACTGCGGCGCTGCGGCGCCTGGAACAGTTTCTGGCCACAAAAATAGACCGCTTTCACGAGCTGCGCAACGATCCTTCCGTCGACTACCTTTCGCACCTGAGTCCCTATCTGCACTTCGGCCACATTTCGGCCCTCTATATCGTGCTGCAGGTGCAGTCCTTCGGCCCGGGGGCGGCGGCCTTTATCGAGGAGCTGGTAGTGCGCCGCGAGCTGGCCATGAACTTTGCCTATTACAATCCGGACTACGACCGCTACAAATGCCTGCCCGAATGGGCCCACAAGACCCTATCCGCCCACGAAGTCGACCGCCGCGACTACCTGTATCCACTCGAGCAGCTGGAGGCGGGTAAAACCCACGACCCGTACTGGAACGCCGCGCAGCGGGAGCTGACCGGGCGGGGCAAGATGCACGGGTATATGCGCATGTACTGGGGCAAGAAAATCCTGGAGTGGTCCCCCCGGCCCCGGGAGGCCTTTGAGCGGGCGCTGTATCTGAACAACAAATACTCTCTGGACGGGCGGGATGCCAACGGCTTTGCCGGGGTAGCCTGGTGCTTCGGTAAACATGACCGGGCCTGGCCCGAGCGGCCGGTGTTCGGTAAAACCCGCTACATGAACGCCAACGGACTGAAGCGGAAGTTCGATATCGAGGCGTATGTGCAAAAGCTGTCGTGACTATTCGGGAGCGAAAACCTAAAAAGTCTTGACTATACGGGAATATACTCTAAAATGGTCGCATGAAGCGAAGCTTATTACCGAATATTCGGCAAGATTTGGAACAGAAGATTATTTTACTCTCCGGTCCCAGACAGAGTGGTAAAACCACTTTGTCAAAAATGGTTACCAAGGAGTATGAGTATTTTAACTATGATTACCCCGAACATAGAGCCGATTTATTAGAGATGTCATGGGATAGACAGAAAGAGTTGATCATTTTTGATGAGCTTCACAAAATGCCTAAATGGAAAAGCTGGATAAAAGGAATATATGATGTCGAAGGGATTCCTCCCCGTTACTTGGTTACGGGGAGTGCGAATCTCAGTACCGCCGGGAAAGCCGGTGATTCATTAGCCGGGAGGCATTTTTTATATCGCCTGCATCCTTTCGACCTCAAAGAGGTCAGTTCCGAGATTGCCCCGGAGGTCGCGCTGGAAAGAGTGCTGCGGGTGGGTGGTTTTCCCGAACCTTTCCTGCAAAACAATGACACTTTCTACCGGCGATGGAAACGGAGTCATACCGATATAATTTTACGCCAAGATCTGCTGGACCTCGAGTCTGTTACGGATATACTATCGATCGAAACACTTAACGAACTCCTGCGACGCAGAGTTGGAAGCACTGTGTCGTATTCCTCTTTAGCCCGCGATCTGGGCAGAGACCCGAAAACAGTAAAACAGTGGATTCAACATCTCGAGACACTCTATGTCCTCTTTCCGGTTCGCCCGTATTCACACAAAATCAGTCGCTCTCTACGCAAAGAGCCTAAATACTACCTTTTCGATACCGCCCAAGTTGCATCCGGCGAAGGAGCTCAAATTGAGAATATAGTTGCCTGTGCGCTGCTGAAAGAGCTGCACAGGATAGAAGATACCCAGGGCTATTCAACGGCACTGCAGTTTCTGCGCACCAAGGATGGCAAGGAGGTCGACTTCGTTGTGGTGATCGAAGATGAGGTACGTTATCTGATTGAAGTGAAAACCGGCGATGCTTCTCTCCATAAGTCTCTGGAATACTTCGGAGGTCTGTTTCCGGACGCTGTAAAACTACAACTGGTAAAAAATCTCACCAGAGAAAAAACCTATCCCAAGGGTGTCCAGATTCGCCGTTTGGCGGATTGGCTGGCGCAGCTGCAGCTCATCTAACCGGTGTACTTCCCGGACTCCGGCTCTGTTTCCCACTCGGCCAGAATCTGCTGGTAGGCGGCGATGCGGGCTTCGTGCTCCATGTCGCCGACCGGACCGCGGCCGGTCCAGTTGTTGCCTTCGTGCACATAGGCCGTTTCCAGCAGGTTCTGCAGAGATTCTTTGGTAAAGTCCGGGTCTATTTCGCGCAGATGCCGGATTTGATTTAGGGCATCGTTAAAAGCTTCGTTATATTTCTGGTCCTGCCAGTCTTTGATGGACATATATGTGCTCTCCTGTGTATATTATAATAACGTTTGTAGCAAAATCAAAGATTTATGAAAAAACACAATAGTAAAACATTAATACAAAATATGGAGTATCGATGAATCATAACTCAGGCGCGAAGTCGATATCACAAATCCCCGAAGTCCTTACCCAGAAACGCATCTTCCTCTTATGGCTGCCCCTGGCGGCCATGTGGCTGTTCATGGCCATCGAGCAGCCCGGCATCAATGCGGTAATCGCCCGCCTGGCCGCTGCCAAGGAGAACCTGGCCGCCTACGGGGTTACCCTCTCCATTTCGCTGATTATCGAGGCGCCGATTATCCAGATGCTCTCGGCGGCCACCGCCCTGACCGACGGACGGCAGAACTACCGCAAGCTGCTGCGTTTTATGCACTACATGGCCGCCGGCCTGACGGCAGTGCATGTAATTCTGGCCCTGACCCCGCTGTACACCATGCTGCTGCGCAATGTCCTGGGCGTGCCCGAAGAGATTCTCGGCCTGGCCCGCAGCTCTTTCATCATCATGATTCCCTGGGCCGGCACCATCGGCTATCGCCGCCTGTACCAGGGCATCCTGATTCGCTACGGGCGCACCAAAGAGATCAGCTACACCATGTTTATCCGGCTGGCCGTGACAATGGGTACCCTGTTTCTCGGCCACTCCCTGACCGACCTGTCCGGGGCCAATCTGGGGGCCGTGGCCCTGATCGCCGGAGTAAGCGCCGGTATGACCGCCGCGTATATGTTCGCCCGCCCGGCGGTGCGAAGCTTGCGGGACGAAACCCCGGACAAGCAGTTCTCCTGGTCCTACCTGCTGACCTTTTACTACCCCCTGCTGCTGACCAGCGTTATCACCTTTCTGGCCCGGCCGATTCTCAACTACGGCATTGCCCACGCCGCTTTTCCGCTGGAATCGCTGGCCGTGTGGCCGGTAGTGCTCAGCGTGATGTTCCTGTTCCGCTCACTGGCCCTCTCATTTCAGGAGGTAGCCGTGGCCCTGCTGAAGGAGGCCGGTCATATCGCCCCGCTGCGCAAGTTCGCCACCCGGCTCTCCCTCGGAACGGGGCTGCTGTTCTTCCTGTTCGCCTTTGCCCCCACCGGCCGCCTGTGGTTCAAGCATGTGGCCGGCCTGGAGCCGGAGCTGCTCGGCTTAACCACTGTCCCGGTGCTGATCGTCACATTGGTGCCGGTCTTAGGCGCCTTTCTGTCCTGGTACCGCGGCCTGCTGATTTACTCCGGAAAAACCAAGTACATTGCCCAGGCGGTCGGTCTCAACACCGCCACGCTCACGGCCATGGTCGTTTTTCTTCCGAAAGTAGTCGGTCTGAGCGGAGTTATTATCGCGGCCCTGGCCTTTACCCTGTCGCAGTTCTTTGAAATTGCGTATCTGTACTACCGTGCCCACCGTCTGCAGCTGGAGTAGTCCGAACAGATCAGCAATTCAAACTTTAGATAGTGCATTGCACTATCTAAAGTTTGAATGCCTCTTTATGTTTAGAAATAGATGGTTATTCTAACAAAATGATGCAAATTCAAACTTTGAAAGTCATATGGACTTTCAAAGTTTGAATTGCTGCGAACAGATAAATCTACTTGTGTTCGGCCCCTGAAACCGATTATACTCAGGGGCAAACGGCCGGACATTACACATAGGAGAATTACATGGTAGAACTGCCGATTTCAGGGAGC
>CAZWDV010000131.1:0-4951 GCA_964632675.1 uncultured Sediminispirochaeta sp. | reverse complement strand
ACGAATTCGCGCCGTACAGACTGTGAATCCGATCTGAATACCGGCAAGACTACACCCTCACAGTCTTGCAGACGCGCCTCGTAACGGGCCCCTATATCCCTGCGCCGCCGGGTCCATTCGTCAAGATAGTCCATCTTTACTGTGACTACCGCCGCATCCACCGGCGACATTTTCAAATTGAAACCGTCCACATGCTGGTCCATACTGCTGTGGGGATCGTCCCGGGAAGCGGGATTCACACCGTAATTGCGGTACATTTCCAGTTTCTCCCGCAGTGCCGTATCCGCGGTGGCAATCATACCTCCATTGCCGATAGCCCCGATTTGCTTGGTTGAACAGGTGCTGAAACAGGTCAGGTCTGCAAACGCTCCCATGGGCCGCCCGTAATCCCTCGCAGCCGTCGCCAGGGCCGCATCTTCAACGATAAACAAGCCGTATTTGCGGGCGATCTCTTGCAACTTTTTCACATCCGCCGGATGGCCGTAGAGATCCACCGGCAGGATTCCGCGGGTACGCTCAGTAATGAGCGGTTCCACCAATTCCGAATCCATGGTGTAGTCCGCGGCTTTAATATCACACAGCACCGGCACTGCGCCGCAGTTCGCAATGGCGCTGGTAGTCGACATGTCGGAATTGGCTACAGTAATAACTTCATCTCCTATTTCGATCCCGAGCGCTTTTAAAGCTAGATACAGGGCGGCCGAGCCGGACTGGACCGCGGCCACATGCGGAAGTTCGATAAATTTCGAAAACCCCTGTTCAAATTTTCTGAGCAGGTCCGGAAATTGCCAGTAATCTCCGAACAGGGCCGGCTGAACTGCCTGCAGTATCTCCGCTTCTATTTCCCGGTTGAACAGATGCGCCCTCGAACGCGGAACTTTCCAGTGTCCGGAAACGTTAAATTCTACTGAATTACTTTGCATATTTTCGCTCCCTCAGGTACTTTTCTCATTTTTCAATCACAGCCGTGATTTCCAGTTCCAGCCGTATACCCCGCTCTTCCCATGAAGCGCTGCTTTGGTGGCTGCCGGTGTGCGGGGGCAGGTACGCCCCTATGCGGGCATGCAGCACATCGAAAATTGCCGGCATATCCTCTTCACGCAGATAGTAGGTGTGAATATTGACCACATCATTTAAACCGGCACCCCCTTCCGCCAGGATGGCCTCGAGACAGTCCAGAATCTGTTCGGTCTGGGCCCGGGCGTCGTTGGGTGCGACTATATTCCCATCCGTATCAACCGGCACCCGGCCGGCGGTGTAGATGGTATTGCCCGCCAAAATCCCCGGAGCATACCGGGGCGAGGCATATATGTTTTTAGGCTTCAGTATTTTCATATTACGCTCCTTATTTGAGATCTTCATACCGGGGAAAACTCGGCGGGAACAGTTCGGTTTCGCTTTTTCCGGATGGATTATACTTCACAAAGGTTTTCTTCTGTCGCTGGTTAATCTTCTGGATATCTTCGAACAGACCGGCCTCGTCCACGCCCTGAAAGGTACTCTCTTTCACAATGGTTTTTCCGTCAATAATGACCGTATCGATATCGGCCTGGCTGGCCATGTACACAATCGACTTCACCGGGTCGTCCATCTGTGCAAGCTCGATTTTATGGGGATCGATGATGATCAGATCGGCCTTCGCTCCCGCGGAGATGCGGCCCAAATCATCCCGATTTAGTGCTTTGGCCGCATTCAGGGTTACCGCATTGAAAATTTCCGCAGCGGTCGGCCGGATTTTGGCCCCGTCGGCCGCCTTGCCCAGGATGGCCGCCTGCCGCATTTCACGCAGCATGTCCATAGGATAAGTGTCGGTGCCGAGGGTCATGTTGACTCCTAAATCCGAAAAAACAGAAAAGGGATGCAGTCCGGCTCGTCCGGCAAAGCCGCGGCTGTAGAGCACGGGACACCGCACAACGGTGGTGCCGCTTTCGGCCAGCAGCTCTATATCGCTGGTATCGTTGTTCGGACGTCCGCTCATCGGATTGTAACTGGTGTGCAGAATGTGCGTGAGAATAGTGCGCGGTCCCATAATTCCGATGTCGTACATCGCTTTTACCGGAGTTTTCCCGTAACGGCGCAGGGATTCGTGAAACTGATTCGTGAACTCAGCGGCATGCATGTGAATGGGAATTCCATGCTCTTCGGAAAGTTTTTTTGTCGCCTGCAGCAGACCGGGTGTACAGGTTTCGAACTGGTAAGGAAACAGCATCGTGCGGATTCGCCTGTCGTAGGTACCCTCATGGGTTTTGCAGAAATCAAATGCACGTTGTAACCCATCCCGGCCCTCTTTCTCATTAAGCTCGTAACGGGTCTGTCCGGAAGGCTCCTTGTACTTTACCATCGAACGGTACTGATGCGAGACATAGGCCCTGACTCCCAGTGTGCCGGCCACCCGGGCTGTAATTTCGGCCTGAGTTGGAGGGCTTTCCCAGAGCGAATAGGCCATGGGAGTGATGGGGACCACGGTGGTGGCCCCCCCTTTCACCGCACCTATCAGCGCAAAGCGAGAGCTCAGTTCTATTTCATCATCCTGAAGATCCATATCCGCTTTCTTGTTGTGTACATAGTCGCCGTTTATCTCCAATCCTTCGCTGCTTCCATCCAGTGTAAGGTAAGTGACCGACGTGCTAGTCAGGGTGTGCATATTGATCAGCCCCGGAGATACAATTTTATCACCGGCATCGATGGTTTTATCAACTGTCCCCTCATAGTGCGGGCCGGCATAGATGATATTCTGGCCTTCGATTACCACTTCCCCGTTGTGCAGAATACTGTGAGAACCGGCCTTGTAGGCAATAATATATTTAGATTTGATCTTAGTTTTCAATGTTCTTCTCCTTTTCCAATTATGCGGGGAACTCAGTTGTTAAAAAAGCTTTGACCAGCTCGAGGCACTGCAGGAGATCATCCTCGCACACCATTTCATAGGGGCTGTGGGTGTACCTGCCGGGAAATGCAATCAGAGCTGTGGGTACTCCCGAAAGGGTGAGCGCATGCCCGTTACTCGAATACTTGCTGAACACTCCGTGCTGCACCTTGATGTGGTGTTCTTCAGCAACCCGGATAAGATGGCGGGTGAGGGTGGTGTCATAGTGAACCGTACCATCATGGTGCACTATAGTGGGCCCTCCGCCCAGCCGGCAGTTCACCTCGCGGGGGTCGACCAATGGTATGTCGCCCGAAAGGCCGATATCCAGGGCGATGCAGTAGTCGAACTTGTCTTCCGAAGTAAGCGAGTGTGCACCGACTAAGCCGATTTCTTCCTGCACCGAAGAGGCAAAATGCAGCTCGTACTTCAAGGCAGCGGTGTCGATTTCATCCAGAAGCCGGGTCATAAGGGCGAGCCCGGCCCGGTCATCCATCGCCTTGCCGACCAGGTAGTTGCCGAGCCGTCTGGTGGAAGTCATCCAGACCACCGTATCTCCGATACGAACCCCTCTCTGCTTTACTTCGCGTTCATCCTTCGCACCTATATCTATAAAGAAGTCATTCCACCCTATCGGCGTCTTGTTCCTCAGTTCTTCAGGTATATTGTGTCCGGAAGCGGTCGCAAAAACTCCCTCGACATGGCCACCTTCGGTCTGGATAATACAGGAGTGCCCGAGCAAGTGGATGTCTTTCCCCGGACGCCCCGCCAGTCCGTTCTTCGGAGCAACCCAGATCATACCTTCATCTGAGAAACCTTTTACCAGAACGCCGATCTCATCGGCATGGGCATCAATTAAGAGCCGTGGCCCCTGTCCGCCTACCTCCGCAATCAGGTTCCCGACACCGGTTCTCTTGATACTCCGACATTTAGGCTCCCAGGCCTGCATCAGGTAATTCTGAACTTCTTCTTCACGCCCTGACATACCCGGAATTTCCGTCAGCTCTTTTACCAGCTCAAACATACACCCCCCCTTACTTCATCTGTTCAAAAATTGTAAACCATAATGCAGAATATTGTACCACAATATGACTTTTATTTGGTAGAATGAATTTATACTGATTATGCGGTAAAGGACTTCTCATGCGCACGATTTTCTCTATTCACTTTATTCTGTTTTCGCTCACTTCATTTTTCTTCGTCACCGCCAATCATTTTTACGACCTCCTGCCAAAGCACTTTGATTTGAGCGGCTTCACCGCCGGGCAGACCGGATTTATAATGAGTTTTACCGGTATAGGAGGAATGCTGGCCCTGCCGATCCTGTTATATGTAATCGACCGCTACACCCGTAAATCAATCCTGACAGTGGTCCTGATTGCCCACGCACTCATCCCGATTTTGTATTTGTGCGATCTGGGAGGCAACAACTGGTATGCACTCCCCAGGCTGCTGCAGGGAAGTATGTCGGCGGCCGCCATGATAACCCTCACCACTGTCGTGAGCTACGTGATACCGAAAGAAAAGCGGTCCAAGGGATTCGCACTGTACGGCGTTATCAATCAGGTGGGGCTGATTCTGAGCATTGCCACTGGAGAGTTTGTGTATGATTCCTTCGGTTTTACCGCCCTCTATATCTATTCGGCGGTACTCTTCCTGGCCCCATTACTTTTTATAAGAAAACTGCCCGAACACGGCAGCATTCAGGTAACCCCCCGCTTTACCGATTTCAAAGAGGTTCTGTCGCAGAAACGGATATACCCGGTGGTGTTCTGGATTTTTATACACGGAGCAGTGTACGGCACCTTTCTCAGCTTTATGCCGAGCATTGTACTTTCCGCAGGTCTGAATTATGTAAAGCCCTTCTACATCGCCTTCTCGGTCATGGTCGCACTGGTACGACTGATTTTCAGAAACCAGTTTGACAAATACGAACGCAAAACGGTACTCCTGCTGCCGCTCTCCATCATCCCCTTCAGCCTGTGGCTTATGCCCTTTGTTGATAGTTACTTACTCCTGACACTAGTGGGGCTGATATACGGTTTTTGCAATGGAATAATGTTCCCGGTACTGACTGCGACCCTA
>CAZWDV010000130.1:0-5021 GCA_964632675.1 uncultured Sediminispirochaeta sp. | reverse complement strand
ATCAGCCTACCCCTCGGTACCCTCGGTGCCTCCATTGCAGTCGGCTGGTTCTGGAAGAAGAAAGGCGCCACCGACGAAATTACCAACGACGGCGAGCTTACATCGGTTCGCGGCGTAGCCAACACCTGGTTCTTCCTGGTGCGCTACATCATCCCGATTTTCATCTTTGTCATTTTTCTGTCGAGCATCGGACTGCTGGCCTTCTAAAGAAGTCAGCAGCTCCAATTTTGGATTTTTTATTGCCGCTCCTGTCACGGGGGCGGTTTTTTTTCTTAATGACGCGAATCTTGTGGGATTTTTCTGTTTACTCGCCCTGAGCGAGTATTGGATGATTAATCGACTTATACTTGTACTAATTCTCGCCCTGAGCGAGTGATATTGAGAGATTTTTAAATCCCACAAGATTAGTGTCACTATTCCCGCGTTACACTATTTAATGAAGACTGTGATACGGGAGAGATACAATGCACAAGCATATCCTATTGCTGCTAATGGATGACGGGGCGGAAATTGAGCTGTCAGGAGCGAGGCTATCCTAAGTTCTGGAATAGAGCGGCCATGGCCGCCTGGTCGATAGACGGGATGCCCTGCTCTTTGGCATTGCGGCGCTGTTCGGCCGACACATAACCCCAGTCGGCCAGGCGCACATTTACTCCCAGAGGGGCGGCGGAGAGCAGGTAGTCGATTTGGTCTTCGATGTACCCAGTTTCGGCGGGGGCGGCCCCTGCACTCTGCATAATCTGCTGCAACCGTTTCATCTTGCCGTCGGATTTTACCGAGTGAATCTGCTCGAAGGGAAAATCGATTCCGTGATACTCGAGAATATCCACTACATCGGGCTGCCGTTTGGTGGTCAGGATGAAGATGTGTTCGAAGGAGCTGTGGGTGGCCAGAGCACGGCCGACCTCGGAAAACAGCGGGTTGAGCTGCAGCCAGAGCCGGCGGTGGTGTTGGCGCAGAAAGTCGCGCTCGGCGTAGAAGGCCTGCTGATACTGCGGCAGCTGGTGTTGCAGGCGGCGGCGCAGTAGGTCGAAATCGGCTTGGGACTCCACTTCGAGGTCCCGCTCTACTGCCAGGAAGAGCGGGATGAAATCCTCTGCACCCCGTAAATACGGTCTAAGCTTTCTGAATTTGGCCTGCCGATTCGTAGGGATTGCATCAATATCAAAAATTCTCTGGGCCTCATAACTGGTCTGCAATTGCCCCCAGGCATTCTCGGCGGCCAGCAGACACTCTGAGACACTGTCGCAGACCACTCCGTCGAAGTCGGTTACCAGTAGTTTCATTCCGTCTCCTATCCGTGTTTTTTAGCGTGAACGCCGTCGGCACGCCAGACGTAGCAGCTGTCGATAAAATAGTTTTGCACCTGCTGCCTGCTTAGAATATTGGAGGTTTCGGCGCGGGTCTGATAGGTGAAGGCCGCCTGTACGATGGCCGGACCCATGGTTATAATTAGATGGGTCAGGTGGGCGCAGGCTTTGGCGCCGCCGACTTTCTGCAACACCGCCCGGGTGAATCCCGACTCGATGTTCAGGCCCACCAACTGCTCGTACGAAGATTGGAGCTCGCGGCACTCGGGGTGGGGCACGTCCTGCAGCTCGACCCGGATAGCCTCAATGCGCATGCTCTCTACGTCGATTTCTAATCGGGCCCGGATGGTATGAAACCGGCCGGATGCAATCGGGCTGCCGGAAAATCCATTGAAATCTATATGCCGGTCGTCCTGCAGCTCGCCGACGGTAGCCAGGCGGCCGGGACGGATTTCGAAGCTGTGCATCTCGAGTGTACGGCTCGCTACCGGTCTGCCGGCAGTATCCGGCGTTTCATTTGTTTGCATAGTATTGTTTTGCATGTCCACATTGTATCTCAAATCCAGGTCTTGTACTATTGCCCGGCTATACTATCTATGTAAAAAATGTTTTTAATATCAAGAAAGTCGTATTATAATTTTGCCCATAACCTATGGAACAGCTTCCAGAAACGATATCGGAATTACCGGCGGGCGAACGCCAAAAACGCTTTATCTATCTGCTCGACGACATGCACAGTTCGCTCGAAATTATGAAATATCTCATCAGCTTCGGCCGTTCACAGAAGCCTTTTACCGAAGAGGAGTGCGCGCGTGGCCGCATTTTCGAGGAGTGCTCGATTACCGTCCGCTACCTGTTTATGCGCAACCTGGAAGGCAGCACCTATATCCGCGTAAACAGCGACTCGCAGGTGCTGCAGGGGGTGCTGGCGGTATTCGCAGAAATCTACCAGGGATGCTGCGCCGATGCAATCCGCTCTACCAAACCCGAGTTTCACAACTACCTGCCCCAGGGTCTGGTTCCCTCCTTCGAACGCAAGAACGGCTTGCGGCGCTTGTACTACCGGCTGCTGGAAGTCGCCGGCGGCTGGTAGTCAGAGGGCGGCCCGATGAGAAGCCGCCTGCCAGGAGTTGGTATCCCGGCAAGGTCCGAGACCCCGGCGGCGGGTCAGCGCATATTCATCCCGCCGTTGATGTCGATGGTTTCACCGGTCATGAACGGGGTATCGAGAATAAAGCGTACCGCCCGGGCGATCTCTTCCGGCTGACCGGCATATCCGACCGGGGTGGCTTTCATGAACTTCTCTAACTGATCCTTTGGAGTGGCTTTGTCGTGGAACGGGGTCAGGATGATTCCCGGCGCTATGGCGTTGACCCGGATATTGGGGGCCAGCCCCTTGGCGGCGCCGCGGGTGTAGGTGTCTACAGCCCCTTTGGCAGAGGCATAGGTGATGGCGGTGGGCGAACCGTTGCGGGCGGCCACCGAACTCATATTGATGATGTTGGCTTTCTGGGCCTTCTTCAACAGCGGCAGCAGCAGGGCGGTGACACGCATCACCGAAAAGACGTTCAGCTCGAAGGTGCGCGTGGCGATATCCCAGGTGGTCTCCTCCAGCGAGTGGCGATCCAGCAGGTCGCCGGCATTATTTACCAGCACATCGAGGGTGTCGGTATGCGCCTTGACCTCTTCGGCCAGCTTGCCGCAGCCGGCGTCGGAGGCCAGGTCGGCCTGAATAAGTATCGCAGTGCCGCCGGCCTCCTCCACTGCTTTGGCGACTGCTTCGGCTTCGGACTTACTGCGGTTGTAGTGGACGAATACGGTGTTGTCGGCGGCCAGCTCTTTGGCCGTAGCGGCGCCGATTCCGGTACTCGCACCGGTAATAACTATGTACTGCATATGAACGCTCCCTCTTTGAATCTTTATTTACTTTTATTATAATTGAAAAAGCGCTGTAATTCAAATTGGCAAAACCATTGAAAAACCATGGGTAAAAACGAGAAGGCTTGCCGGATGGCCGGTGCGAGTGTACACTCTCTGCTATGCAGAACACTCACCACCTGTACTGTGCCGATTCGCGCCATATGGAGCCGGTTGCCGACAATTCAGTCGATTTGATAGTTACCTCGCCGCCGTACCCGATGATTGCGATGTGGGACGAGCAGTTTGCTTCCGCAGACCCGGAGATCGCGGCGGCCCTGCAGCGGGCCGACGGACCGGCCGCCTGGGAGGCGATGCACCGGCAGCTGGATCGTGTATGGAGTGAGTGTGTTCGAGTAGTAAAGCCGGGCGGATTTATCTGTGTAAATATAGGCGATGCCACCCGTACGGTTGACGGAGTTTTCCGCCTGTACAGTAACCACAGCCGGATTATTGCGTATCTCCTGTCGTTGGGGCTGGTTCAGCTGCCGGTGGTGCTGTGGCGCAAGCAGACTAATTCGCCGACTAAGTTTATGGGTTCGGGTATGCTGCCGGCCGGGGCCTATGTGACCCTCGAACACGAGTACGTGCTGATATTCCGGAAGGGGGGGCGCCGCAAATTTCTGTCGGATGAAGCGCGGCGGCTTCGCCGGCGCAGTGCCCTGTGGTGGGAAGAGCGCAACCGCTGGTTTTCAGATGTATGGGACTTCAAGGGCAGCCGGCAAAGGCATGCTGGCGCGCCAGAGCCCGGCAGCCGGCAACTCTTTTCTGGGGACATCGCGGGCGGCGCAGCCCGTGAACGTAGCGGAGCCTTCCCATTTGAGCTTGCGTATCGCTTGATCCACATGTATTCTGTACAGACTGATGTGGTGCTCGATCCCTTTGCCGGTACCGGCACCACTCTGGCGGCGGCAATGGCCGGCGGAAGAAGCTCGATCGGTATCGAGTTGGAAGACTCCTTTGTCGAGTTCACTCGCCGGCGGCTTCTCGATGCACAGGCGGAGTCGAATGCCTGCAGTCGGGATAGGCTGCAACAGCACCAGCTGTTCATCGAGCAGTATAGTTCGCAAAAAGGTGCACCGAAGCATTACCACGAGTTCTACCGGTTTGCGGTAGTCACCGCGCAGGAGACCGATATCCGCCTGCCCTTCATTGCTGAGATACTACCGGAGAAAGAGCGCATAATTGTCGAGCATACCTGGACAATGGAGTAAAGAAAATGCAGTTTCTACTGTTCGATTTTGACGACACCCTGATCAGTTACGATGCCTCCGAGGCGTACGGTTTGCAGAAGGCCCTGGAAGAGTACGGCATCACGCCGGAGGCGCGGCTGTTTGATATTTACCGCGAAGAGAACCGCAAGCTCTGGCGGCTTATCGAGAGCGGAGACATCACTTCCGACGAGTTGCGGGTGCGCCGCTTCGAACTGCTGATAGAGAAGGGCGGGATTCCTACCGAGGTACCGGCCGACGTCTTCAGCAAGACCTACTTGCACTACTTCTCCGAGTCTAAGCAGCTGGAGAACGGGGCGCGCGAGCTGCTCGAATACCTGCACGGCCATCCGCAGTTTAAAAAAGCGATTATTACCAACGGTTTCAAGGATACCCAGCGCAAACGTCTCAGCATTGCCGAAGTGGAACACTACTTTGACGATATTTTCATTTCCGATGAACTGGGTGCCAAAAAACCGGACCCGTTGATATTCGAGCGGGTGATGGAACGGCTGGGAAATCCGTCTCCGGATTCGGTACTGATAATCGGCGACAACCTGGTGTCGGACATTATGGGCGGAAA
>CAZWDV010000129.1:0-5079 GCA_964632675.1 uncultured Sediminispirochaeta sp. | reverse complement strand
GGGGCCGGCCCCTCGAGATGGTGCTGCGCGCCAACGAGGATCAGGGCGCCTTCAAAATCACCTTCGGCCAGCCCTATGAACCGGCGGTGGATGCGAACTTTAACGTGCGCCGGATCGATGACAACACCCTCGAGTTCTACCGCGAGTTTGCCGTGCGGAACAGTGCCGGCGACCTGGTGCCTTTCATGTTGAAGAAGAGGTTCATATTCAAGCCGGGCGAGTATATGTTCGAACTGCGGGTGACCATCGAAAACAGCGTAAACGAATATCCGCCCCTCGATTTCGGGGGCTATGCGTATACCCTGGGGTACGGACCGCAGATCGGCCCGGATTTCGAAGAGCTGGACGGCCGCTACGAATACCGGCGCTTTTACAGTTATGCCGACGGCGACCGCGACAAGCACCGCCTGAAAGACGGCGAAGAGAAAATTACCGAACGGCTCAGCTGGGCGGCCCTGCTGGGCAAGTACTTTACCGTCATCGGCATCCCCGATGCCACCAAGTACGATGTGCTGTTCAGCCAGAAGCCGGTGGAAGGCATGAACCCCTCCAGTCAACTGTTTTTTTCGCGGCCCCTTATCAAGAGCAGCAAAAACGAAGACGTATTTCAGTTTTACGCGGGACCCAAGCTGGCCCGCGAGCTGACCAACTATAACGATCCGGAAGAAAATGCATTCAATAACTCCGGCCTCCAACTGCAAGAGGTAATGGATACCGGTTCCATCCTGGGCTGGCTGGAGTGGATTCTGAAAAAGATGCTGGTGCTCTTCCACTCCATTATCCCGAACTGGGGCATTGCCATTATCATGCTGACGCTGGCAATCAAACTGGTGCTCTACCCTATTACCCACAAGAGTTACGAGTCGACCAGCAAAATGCAGGCCCTGAACCCGAAGATTACCGAGCTGCGCGCGAAATACAAAGACAACCCGCAGAAGATGAATGCGGAAATGGCCAATCTGTATAAAACCGAAGGGGTCAACCCCCTGGGCGGCTGTCTGCCCCTGCTGCTGCAGATGCCCATCTTCATCGCGCTGTACGGGCTGCTGAACAAGCACTTC
Organism: uncultured Sediminispirochaeta sp.; assembly: GCA_964632675.1. Classification (GTDB taxonomy): domain Bacteria; phylum Spirochaetota; class Spirochaetia; order DSM-16054; family Sediminispirochaetaceae; genus DSBN01. The sequence goes on along the minus strand of CAZWDV010000129.1, from coordinate 4,018 downwards.
GATCTGCGCGGTGCAGCCTTTATACCGGGCTGGATCAACGACCTCTCCAGTCCCGAGACGATTTTCGAGCTGCCCTTCACGCTGCCGATCCTGGGTTGGGACGCCATTCATCTGCTGCCGATCCTGTTTGCCGGAACCATGTTCCTGTCGAGCAAGCTGATGCAGACTCCCACCGCCGGTAGCAATCAGAGCAGTATGAAGATGATGATGTATGGTATGCCGGTCTTCCTGTTCTTTGTACTGTACAACGCACCCTCCGGGCTGCTGGTGTACTGGATTATGACCAACTTTTTGACCATGCTGCAGCAGAAGGCCATTGCCAAACACCAGGCCAATGTCAAAGCCGAAGCCGGCGACTCCAACAGCGGCACCGCCTCCGGCCCTCCGGTGAAGGGCGGAAAGGGCGGCGGGAACGCCATCGATACGAAAGCAGTTACCAAAACTACGCCGCGCGGAAAAGGCGGAGGTAAAAACCGCAAGAAATAACTGAAAGAGAAATAGTTCCTTATTAAGGAGAAATATATGATAAGAGAATTCGAAGGTAAGTCAGAGAAGGAGGCGATCGACAACGCAGTAGCCAAACTAAACCTCGACCGCGAACAATTTGACGTAGAAATCATGGAATCAAACCGGGGCGGCATCTTCCGCAAGGGCAACGTAAAAATAAGGGTGTACATCGAAGGCGATGGCCAGGAAGGCAACGCCTACGGCGAAGACGACAGCCAAATCGCATTCGGCTTGGGCAAAGACTCGGTCGATGCGCCGGGAAAGGCACAGGGCAAAAAGGCCCCCGGCCGCGGCGGTCGCGCGGGCCGCTCCGATCGTCCGGGTCGTGCAGGCCGCGGCGGTACAGAGGGCATTGCCGACCGCTTTGTCGAGGAAAAGGCTTCGGCCGAAACCGGCCGCGAAGCCGGTGAGCGCAAGCACGCGCGCCGCCCCGCCCCGGCTGCCGACCCCACACCGCAGGATGAGTTTGAGAAAAAGCTGATAGGGTTTATCGAAACCGTTACTCAGAAAATGGGATATCCCGGACGGGCCAACATTGCCTATCGCGAGCCGAATAAAGTCGGCTTCAACATCGACTCCGAGCACTCCGGTATCCTGATTGGAAAGAAGGGCAAGAACCTCGATTCACTGCAGCTGCTGGCCAACATCTACGCCGGGCGCCTGGAGGAAGGCCGCCGGGTGGTAGTCGACGCCGAAAACTACCGCAGCCGCCACGAGGACAACATCATCAAAAACGCCCACCGCACCGCAGCACAGGTTCGTAAATCCAAGCGCTCCCGGCTCCTCGAGCCGATGAATCCCTTTGAGCGGCGTTTGGTACACACCACCCTCAACGATATGAATGAGATCGAAACCAAAAGCGAAGGTGACGGGCTCTACAAGCAAGTCCGCATCATCTACCGCGGCGGCAGCGGCGGAGGCCGCCCCCGCCGCTAGCAATTCGCTGGTCTGAAACCTGCGGTTCTACCCGGGCCGCTCGAAAATAGTCGAAAAGGAGCTAAAAAGTGAGAGAGCGAAACTTTCTGTTTACATCGGAGTCTGTGAGCGAGGGACATCCGGACAAAATATGTGATCAAATATCCGACGCCGTGCTGGACGCCTGTCTGCGGGACGACCCGGCCAGCCACGTGGCCTGCGAGACCTTTACCACCACCGGGATGGTGCTGATCGGCGGCGAGATTACCACCGAAACCTTTGTGAACCTGCAGGAGGTGGTGCGGGATGTGGTGCAGCGCATCGGCTACGACCGGGCCGAGTACGGGCTGGATTACGAGTCGATGGCCATTCTGGACACTATCCACAGCCAGTCGGCCGATATTGCCCAGGGCGTGAACGCCACCGAGAACCCCTACCACGAGCAGGGGGCCGGCGACCAGGGCATGATGTTCGGCTATGCCTGCCGCGAGACCGAGGAGCTGATGCCCGCCCCCATCATGTTTGCCCACAAGCTGCTGTTGAAGGCCGCCGAAGTGCGCAAAAACGGCCCCGCCAGCAAAAACGGCAACTGCGGCCTGGGCTGGATGCGCCCCGACGCCAAGAGCCAGGTGACCGTGGAGTACGAAGGGGCCGTGCCCAAGCGCATCGACGCCATCGTCATCAGCCACCAGCACAACCCCGACGTCAGCGCCGAGCAGATCGAGGCAGACCTGAAAAAGCACGTCATCGAGCCGGCCCTCGGGGCCACCGGGCTGATAGATGAGAAGACCAAATACTACATCAACCCTACCGGCCGTTTCGTGACCGGGGGGCCCCACGGCGACTCCGGGCTGACCGGGCGCAAGATTATCGTGGACACCTACGGCGGCATGGGCCGCCACGGCGGGGGCGCCTTCAGCGGCAAAGACCCCAGCAAGGTGGACCGCTCGGCCGCCTACATGGCCCGCTACATCGCCAAGAACCTGGTGGCCGCCGAGCTCTGCGAGCGCTGCGAGGTGGCGCTGGCCTACGCCATCGGCGTGCCCCACCCCGTCTCGGTGATGGTCGACACCTTCGAGACCGCCCGCATCCCCGAGCAGCAGATCGAGGCGCTTATTCCCAAGGTTTTCGACCTGCGCCCGGCGGGCATCGTGGCCGGCCTGAACCTGCTGCAGCCAATCTACGAGCAGACCGCCGCCTACGGCCATTTCGGTCGCGACGCCTTTGCCTGGGAACAGATTGACCGGGTGGATCAGATTCTTAAAGAAACGTAAATTAAGGTAATCAGGACCGCCACTTAGCCCGCGGGAGCGCGGGCGGCCGGTCCGTGGGAGCGCCGGCACCGCTGCGCAGCGCCTTTTCAAACTCCTCTTACACTCTTAAAGCCCCTGATGCTTTCCTCTCGCCGCAAACTGGATTATACTTAGTGCATGATATTTGCGAAAACCCCGCTCAGGATTCCCTTCGGAGGGGGCCTGACCGATTTGAAGAAGTACTCCGAGCGTTTCGGCGGCGTGACGGTCAGCGTGACCATCGACAAGTATATTTACGTCGGCCTGAAGACCAATATCGACGGCTACATCAACCTGAAGTACATGGACGTGCACGAGAAGGTCAGCAAGATCGACGACGTGCGCCACGACCTGATCCGCGAGTGCCTGCGGCTGATGAAGCTGGACCAGATTCCGGTGGACATCTACATTATGGCCGACCTGAACAGCGAGAGCGGGCTGGGGGGCAGCGGCGCGCTGACGGTGAGCCTGCTGCACGCCATGCACCGCTACAAGGGCGAGGAGCCGACCCAGCAGCAGCTGCTGGAGGAGGCCAGCTACATCGAGGTGGACGTGCTGGACAGCGCCAGCGGCTACCACGACCCCTCCATCTGCGCGTTGGGCGGGCTGAAGCTGATCGAGTACAACGACGGGGGTATTCGCGGGCGGGAGATCGAGATTCCGGATATTCAGAAAGAGGTGTTCCAGAGCCGCCTGCTGTTCTTTTACAGCGGCAAGCACTTCAAGTCCAAGCCCTCGCTGGACCTGCTGAACACCCAGATGGACAGCGCCCTGGAAACCATGCACCAGATAAAACAGGTGGCCTACGACATAGAAAGGGCCCTGTTAGAGGGCAACCTGCGCGAGGTGGGGCGCCTGATTCAGGAGCAGCAGCTGCTGAAGCAGCAGCTGCCCGGCCACTTTTACGACGACTATGTGGGCGGGCTGATCGAGCGCATCAACAAGCTGGGCGGCTACGCCCAGCTGCCCGGTGGCAAAATCGGCGCCTTCGTGCTGGTCTACTGCCACGAGGACCAGCAGAACAAGATCCGCTCCCAGCTCGCGGACCTGCAGGAGGTGAAGATCAACTTCTCCTCCTGCGGCAGCCGGTCCTCCGCGCTGTAGGGGGGGGCAGTAGGACGGCCGCATGAACGTAGTGCGGGTCTGTTGATTAACGGTAGTACTCCTTTTTCAAGGCAAGAAAATCTTCATATGTGCTGGTACCGTTCTTGAATGCCAGGTAATCCATCGACATAGGCGAGGTGGAAGAATGTGTGAAGGGGGTAATCTGATAGTTGGCCGGTATACTGCCTGTCTTAAACTCA
>CAZWDV010000128.1:0-5187 GCA_964632675.1 uncultured Sediminispirochaeta sp. | reverse complement strand
TGAAGTCGCAGAACCGCACACTATTTTGTTTTTTTCCGAAAGGTGCGATACTATATTAGTGAGAAACCTAACGCCGGAGGCACTATGCGCAAGACACTCATCCGAACCCTCTGTTTCGCAGGCCTGCTGCTCCTGTTGGCCGGCTGCGCCGGCATGCCGGTCTCGCAGCGCGAAAGCAGCGTCAAAAACCTGCTGTACGAGCTACAGCAACGCGACCCGCAAGGGGCCGCTCGCCTGACCCACATCCCCTTTCTCTTCGACACCGAAGTCCTCACCACCGAGCGCGACGCCGAGCTCATGTGGACCAACCTGCAGGACGCCTCCGGCTTTCTCTCCCAAGCCGAACTCCTCGGCATCGCCCCCGCCACCCCGGCCGAGTATACCCGCTTCGCCGACACCGCCGAGGTGCGGGTCTTCTTCGCCAACTCGCTACCCGAGAATCCCGCGTTCGCCGAAATCTCGACACCCTACGGACGCTTTCTCTTATTATTATCTGGAAAAAATATAGGGTACCCGATTGTGGTCGGCGTGAAAGGACCAATGCAATGACAGCGTCAGCAAAAGCCCGCAGAATCAGCGTAGGTATTGTTTTGTTACACTCTTTAAGCCTCAGCGCCCTGTCCGCCATGGACGCCCAGGTTGTCTACCGCGAGGGCCGGGTCGATATCGACCGCCGCGGCGGCAGCCGAATAGAGGCCTATATCGGCGACGATGTGCGCGGCGGCGATTCGGTCATTACCGGCCGCGACGGCTTTGCTGAGCTCGAGCGCGGCGACTACAGCACCATCACCGTCGAGCCGGACACCGTCTTCACCGTCGACACTGTCGGCGATAGCGGCCAGGAGCGCGACGTGCTGCGCTGCACCCTCGGCAGCATTTCCTACCGCTTCGACCGCATTGCCGGGGCCCGCGAGCCGCGCATCACCACCCCCAGCGCCGGCGCCGGTGTGCGCGGCACCGAACTGACCGTGGCCGCCGGCGAGGACGGCTCTTCGCTCTTCGTGGTTCAGTCCGGTCAGGTCGATGTCGAAGCCGAAGGCAAAACCGTCTCCCTCGGCCCCGAAGAGGGTGTCGAAGTTCGCCCTGGCGAGCAGCCCGGCGAGAAGTTCGAAGTAAAACGCGGCCAGATCGACTACAGCAACTGGCGCCAGGAACGCCGCGACGCTTTCATCGACGACCCCGTCGCCGCCGCCCGCGGCCTCGAACGCCGCTTCGACGGTTTTGTGGAGCAGATCAACCAGATTGCCCCGCTGTATGAAGAGCTGCGCAGCAAGCTGGAAGAAGAGCGGGAGAAGTTGAACAAGATAGGTGAAGAGCAGGGGCAGGAGGCTCGGACAAAATATTACAAAGAAACGGTTCAACCGATTGAAGGGGATACTTTTAACACCTATATTACTTTGCGTTATTATGCCAAAACCGCCTTTTCCATTCGCCGCTTTGTTCTTGGCCGCATGTATCTAACAGTGAAAACATCCTATTTAGGCGATCTTGAAAACAGTGGTTTTACTGAGTTTAAGGCAATTCACGAGGAAATACTCGAAAAATTCAATGAAAAAGTCTTACCGCATTTAACCGATGCGGATTTGATGTAACCTGAGGAGGAACATATGAATTCAATAAAAAATGCACTGAAGATTAGCGCTATTCTATTTGTGCTTGCATTTATGCTCACACTGGGATCATGTGAGATGTTTATCAACTGGTTCGGTACAAGTATTGAGGATAGGGTAGAGGCATTCAATGACGACCTTTCAGCTGGTAAATACAGTGTACTGTATAAACACTTTCATAGTGACACTGTAGATAGATATGATATGAAAAATGATGCATCTAAATTTTGGGACGACACAGCAGTATCATCTGCATATGGTACTAGCAGAGTAACTAGCTACTCGAGTGGAGATACAGTAACGGGTACCATAAATAATAACAATGGTGACCAGTCCTTCTCAATGGAGATGAAAAAAGACGGTATGGACTATTATATTCGTACACTTGAAATCTCCGGTTCTCCGGATATCAGAAAATTAGATTAAACAATGGCCTCTAACTTAATCCAATCCGCCTCCGCTATCCGTGCTGCGCTGGAGAAGGAGGCGGATGCGGATAAGGCCCGGCAGCAGCAGCGCCAATTGCTGTACGAGTTGGCCCGGTCGGAGAACCTCTGGTACCAGCGCATAGCTATTCTAACGACCTTTGCATTTTTGCGGGCAGGAGAGTTTGAAGATACCTTCAGAATAGCGAACCTGCTGCTAAACCATCCCCACGATCTTATCCACAAGGCGGTGGGGTGGATGCTGCGCGAGGTTGGCAATCGAGAAATTTCCCGAACAGCTGCGGCAGGAGTACTTAAAGGGGCGGATTTGAGTCATTGAATTGCCAGCCAAGCCTATTGAACTTATAAAACACTTTTCAAATACATATAATTGGAGTATACTCTAAATAGTTATAAACATTTTAGGAGTATACTCCAATGGTATCAAATTTTATCGCCACCTATCAAAGACTTTTGCAAAATACAAATTACAGACATCATAGGTATATTTTCAAAGATTTCAGTATCAATAATCGTCTGACAGGCTTAATTGGTCCGCGCGGGACAGGGAAAACCACTCTGTTACTACAATATATAAAAGAAAAAATTGAGGATAAAGATGAGTGTATCTATGTGGCGGTTGATCATATCTATTTTTCAAAAAATACAATTATAGACTTTGTAAACGAGTTGTATGAGGACTATGGCGTAAGATATTTCTTCTTTGATGAAATACATAAATACTCTCGATGGAATCAAGAGTTAAAAAATGCGTATGACTCCTACCCAGATATTAAAATAGTGTTTTCCGGAAGTTCGAGTATTGATCTAATAAAAGGTTCTTCTGATCTCTCGAGGCGAGGTGTGCTGTATCGTATAGGTGGAATGTCTTTTCGCGAGTACCTATTATTCAATGGCATCTATGAAACAGAGCCATTTACCCTCGAAGATATTTTGAGCAGGCGAGGCGAACTTGAAAGAACACTATCGTCGATAAAAAAGATAAAAGGGCATTTTAAAGAATATTTGCAGGGTGGATATTATCCTTTTCACCTTGAGGATAAAGCCACCTATCATCAGAAGCTGCTGAGAGTGATTGAGAAAGTAATATTTGAAGACATTTCAAATTTCTATAAGTTAAAAACAGAAAATTTATCCAATTTTAAGAAAATTATTTCATATCTTGCGACTATTCCGCCGGGGGAATTGAATATAAACAGTATCTCAAAAAATATTGGTTTGGATAATAAGACCATACAAAATTATTTAATGATATTATATGAAACCGGAATGATAGAACTATTGTATAAGAATAAATCCGGCAGTAATTTATTAAAAAATACTGAAAAGATGTATCTTGATAATCAGGACTTATATACAGCTATAGTTGAGGAAATTGGATATCAGGCCCAAATAGGGACAATAAGAGAGATATTTTTTATAAAAATGGTAAAAAACTCTCACAACAAAATCTTTTATAATGAAGCCGGAGATTTTTCAGTTGATAACAAAATATTTGAGATTGGCGGCAAGAAAAAAGACAAAAAGCAGATAAAAACAGACCTTGAGAATTCTTATTTAGTAAAAGATGACATTCTCTATGGGAATAAAAAAGAGATTCCATTGTATTTATTTGGATTTCTCTATTGATGAAATAGGATGGGCTGCGGCAGGAGTACTTAAAGAGGCGGATTTGAATTAGGAACGGGCACCAACCAGCATGTTCGACAGTTCGATTCGGTTGGATGCGCCTGTTTTTGAGTAAATATTTGAGATATGAGCTTTGACCGTACGTTCTGTAATATGGAGGGCTTGGGCGGTCTGACTGATGGTCCAGCCGGCCATGAGGTATTCCAGTACTTCTGTTTCGCGTTCTGATAATTGATAGGTGCGTAGATGAGTGCTGAATTGAGGCACCACAGTCCCCGAGACCAACACTCCCAGTGGATCCTCAAAACGATCCAGAATGGGTTTTACTCTAAAATTTATTGTAAACCTTCTGTCTTTCTCATGATTGTTGAGAAGCGGTCCGTCCGGTACCCTGAGGGTGAGTTGCCTTTCAGGTGAATCAATAGACCAGGACGGACTTTCGGCTAACAGGGGGTACACTGCTTTTTGTTTGATGTGAGAATCTCCAGAACGACCGATTTTTTGGCTGCCGAGTACGCTATCGGCTTTGCGGTTTTTGTAAATAGCGTTCCCGTCCATATTGTACAGCACTACTAAATCTTCTACTGAATCTAATATTTTCTCTGCCAGCAATCCGGGTGAAATCCTCAGAAAACCGTATTTCCATATAGCAAATACCATCGCTCCCGCCCAGAAGCTGAACAGCAGTGGAGACTGTGAACCGAGTTCCCAACCGGGTATGAGGGGGGTGAGGTAGTATTCCGATATTACCAGGACTACAGTGAAGAGTATCAGCCGGATAAGAAGGGTGGCTTGTTTTCTCTGTCGGTTCAGATGAGTTGAAATCCGGTAGTGAAAGAAAAAATACACCGGTACAAGCCAGCAGGCTAATACGTACAGCAACCACACGAAATTAATCGGGGTATCAAGTGCCCGAGTTACAATGACCTCGCCGTTCGTTCCCTGCAACACCTGCATAGAGAAAGGATGGAAAAACTGCACAATGCTTAATATTCCGCTTATCGAATAAATGGAGATGAACAGTGTCCTGCGCATCGGTTGCCGACAACACACCGAGTAGGCAAAATGGAAGTTGAGAGGAAAAAAGAAAAACATTCCGATGCAGGACACCGGTAAAAGCCATCTTACTAACTCGTAGTGAGAGCTGTTATACACAAAGTAGGCGGTGATGGTCCACTGGAACAGTGCCAGGGTCGTAAAGCTCAGAATAGTATGCTCGCGACTCTTTATCCGCATGGTACGCACCATAATGAAGAGATAAAGATAGAAAGCGGCGGCACTGATGTTAAAAATGTTCAACAGAGCCATGTGAAATAGTAGTATGGCTTCTTCAGAAAAACAAGCAAAAAACTATGCACCTGTACTTTAGTACAATGCGGCCAACCTAAGTATGGGCTATTTTAGAGAGTAAATTTGTTTTGGAGGAAGAGATGAACAAGAAGAGGCTTTTATTAATGATTGCAAGTATCATTGCAATGATGCTGTTCTCTGTTGGATGCAGT
>CAZWDV010000127.1:0-5237 GCA_964632675.1 uncultured Sediminispirochaeta sp. | reverse complement strand
CAAAAGTGGTACGGGTGCTGCTGAGCGAGGTGTTTTTGCTGCGGTCGGTGGATGCGGAGGAGCAGCTGTACAGCTTTGCCCTGCGGAATTTTGCGGCGGTGGAGGAGTGGTTTGCCTTTGTCGGCCTGAGCCTGTTGAAGGACGAGGGGCTGGGTGTAATTACCTACCGCGGCGAGGCTGGCCGGCGCACTAATTTGAACCTGGAGGAGACCCTGGGGCTGCTGGTGCTGTTAGTGATGTACAACGAGAAGCGCAACGAGCTGTCCCTGCGCAGCGAGGTGACCCTGCAGCAGGTGGAGTTTCAGGACCGCTTCAAGGTGCTGACCGAACGCCCGGTTTCGAAAACCCGCTTTGTGAATATGCTGCGGCGCTTGCAGTCGCTGAAGTTTATCCGGGTGCTCGGCGAGGCGGATGATCCGGGGAGCTTGTTGGTCTTGTATCCGAGCATTCCCTACGTGTTGGAAGGCCGGGATATCGAAGAGTTGTTTGATACTCTTACTACTGGAAGTGATGAGGAAGACGGGGAGGAGGAATGAAATTACTGCTGAACCGTATGCGGCTGGTGAACTGGCACTATTTTCAGGATGAGACGGTGCAGTTCAAGGAGATCAGCCTGTTGGCCGGGGACAACGGCAGCGGAAAATCGACGATTATCGATGCGCTGCAGTATGCCCTGGTGGCGAACATCAATAAAATCCGCTTTAACTCCTCGGCGGCCACCTCGCGGCAGAGCGCCCGCAGCCTGGAGAGTTATGTGCGCTGTAAAATGGGGATGGAAGGGGCCGAGTACGCCCGCGACGATACCATCGCGCACATTGTGCTGGAGTTTAGCGCCGCCGACAGAATTTTCTGTGCCGGGGTAATGGTCGAGGCGTTTACCGACGGGAGTGTGAAGGAGAGCCAGTGGGTGCTGGATAACCACCGCCTGGATGATGTTCCGCTGAGCCGGGAGGGGTACTACCGGGCGGCCAAAGAGCTGCGCCGCAGCCTGCAGGAGATGGGGGCGGTGCTCTGTGCCACCAAGCGGGAGTACAACGCCCAGCTGACCATGCGGCTGAAGGTGCACCGGCGCAATGTGAGTTTCAACCCCTATCTGGAAGCGCTGCTGCGTTCGGTTTCCTTTACCCCGCTGACCTCGGTCGACCAGTTTGTCTGCGACTATATTCTGGAAGAGCGCTTTGTGGATGTGTCGGCCATGCGGGAGAACTTGAACAATTACCGCGAGGCCGAGGATGAGGCTTCCCTGATGGAGCGCAAGATAGCCGCTTTAGAGGAGATTGCCCGCAGTCAGGGGGAGGCCGATACTATTGCCCGGCAGATAGAGAGCCAGGACTACCTGCGTTTGAAGGCCGGTCATTTGGCGGTGCAGCGCGAGGCAGAGGTGAATACGGCGGCCTTGCAGCGGGCGCGGGCCGATTTGACGTCGGTGCAGCAGCAGCTGGCCAGCCTCGAAGAGCGGCGCAGCCGCTATGAGCAGTTGCGCGACGAGCTGCGGGCCGCCCTGGCCGGCAACGATACCCAGAGACTGCTCGAGAGCCTGGAACAGAAGCGGGAGGAGCTCGTCCGCCGGCGCGATGAGTATCGCCGCCAGGCCGAGCGCTTTGATCAGGTACTGAGTGAGTGCGCTGCCAAACTGGAGCGGGACCCGACCGAGGATGTGGACGCCGAGATTGCCTCTGTCGCGGAAGAACTGGAGGCGGTCGGAGAGCAGACTGCCGGCTTGAACCGCCTTGTGAAGGAGCAGCTGGCCGAACTGGCCGAACTGCAGGCCGAGCTGGAAGAGCTGGAAGCCGGGCGGCTGCGGTACCCGGCGGCGGTGGAGCGTTTGAAGTCGGTTTTGGAAGCGGCGGGAATTCAGGTGTGGATTTTTGCCGAGCTGCTGGAGATGAGCGATTCGCAGTGGCGAAATGCGGTTGAAGGGGTATTGGGGAAGCGCCGGTTTGATTTACTGGTGGAGGATGCCCATTTCGAGCCGGCCTTTGAACTGTATAGACAGCAGGAACCCGCGGTAGCCGGAGTGGGGCTGCCGTTTCTGGCGCGAATGAAGGCGGCCGAGGTAAGTGCCGGTTCGCTGGCGGAACTTGTGGAGACGGAGAACCCGCTGGCCCTGCGCTACAGTGCCCAGCTGCTGGGCGACGTTATCCGCAGCGACCGCGAGACCCTTACAGAGTTCGACCGTGCGGTCAGCCCAGACTGTCTGTATTACAGCGGGCACACTGTGTTTCGGCTGGAGCCGCAGCTGTACTCGCGCTGGTATATCGGCGGCGAGGCCCGCCGGCAGCGGCATGCCCACATCAGCGCAGAGATCAAGCGGCTGAATGCCGAGTACGAAACTGCCCGGCGGGAGCTGGGGCAGGCGGTCAGCCGCCGGCAGATGCTGACCGAGGTCTTCGGACAGCTGAATCAGGTCAAGGACCTGGCCGGGGCCCGCCGGCTGGAGGCGCAATATGCTGAACACTGCCGCGAGGTGGAACGGCAGATTGGCGAGATAGATGTGTCGGAAATCGAGGAGCTGCGCGGGCGGATCGAAGCGGCCGATGAAGAGCTGGCCCGGCTGAGAAACGAACGGGCGGCGGCCGATGTAAGGGTCGGCGAGCTGCGCAGCGAGGTAAGCCGGCGGGAGGCTGAGTCGGCCGGTCTGGAGGTTGCGGAGGGGCAGGCCGCTGACCGTCTGGAGGAGTTTTTAAGCGAACGCCGGCACCGGATAGATGAGTTCGAGACCTACTTTCTCGAGCGCCTCCGGGGAGGCGAGTCCGCCTCTCTAAATGACTTGCGCACGCTGCTGGCCAACTACGAGAACGCCCGTAAGGGGCTCGAGACCCGCCTCAAAGGGGCCCAAGATGAGCTGCTGAAGCTGAAGAGCCGCTTTAATCGGGATTACCGCTTGATGCTCGATGAGACTGTGGAGGGGTCGCAGCCCTTCCTCGATCTGCTGCTGCGCTATCGCGATACCGAGCTGCCGGCCTACCGCGAGAAGATAGCCCGGGCCCGCCGCGAGGCCGAGCGCCAGTTCAAGGAGCACTTTGTGGCCCGCATGAACGAATACATCAACGACGCCCGTGAGAGTTTTTCCGAGATCAACCACACCCTTAAAGAGATTTCCTTTGGTGAGGACCAGTACAGTTTTTCGATTCGCGAGCGGCCCGAAAAACGGCAGATTCTGGAGGTGTTCCGTACGGCGATGAAGGTGGAGGAGTACAAGGACACCCTCTTCGAAAGTCTTACCTCGGAGGAGGAGCGGCAGAGCATCGAGGCCCTGTTCGAGGAGATTTTGAACAACGACCTTGATTCTCCGCGAGTACGGGAAATCTGCGATTACCGCACCTACTTTACCTACGATATCCGCATCCGCCATATGCACAGCATTGACAAGAGTACCGGAAAGCCCCACGAGTCGAATCTGTCGAAGGTGCTGCGGGAGAAATCCGGCGGCGAGGCGCAGACTCCCTACTACGTGGCCCTGGGGGCCAGCTTCTTCCGCTTTTTCAAAGAGGAGGAGGGGGCTATCCGCCTGGCCCTGTTTGACGAGGCCTTCAACAAGATGGACGACACACGTATCGGTACCGCGCTTACCTTTTTCCGCCGCCTGGGGATGCAGGTGGTAACGGCGGTGCCAACCGAAAAAATCGAAACTATCGCCCCCTATTCCGACCAGGTGAACCTCATTTTTCGCCACAACTACCGGGCTTATGCCCGTGAGTTTTGGCAGGATGCACCGCGGGTAGAGGTTCCCGCGAGCGTATGAGCGCAGCGAGGTCGAGCATCCGCCACGCCATTCTAAGAGAGTTCCAGAACGATTATCCCGCCAGCGCCCAGTTTCGCGGCGGGCGGGCTCTGCGCAAGGGGCGCTGGGAGCGAGTTTTTCCGGGAATCGAGACCGACCCGCAGGTAAAAGACGAGTTTCTTTCGGCGGCGGAGGAGCTGGAGGCGGAGGGGGTGTTGTCGATAAAGTGGGCCCGCCACCGCCAAGGCGACCGGATAGAGGCCCTGTATCTGCAGGACCCGGCGCGTTTGTATGCGCTGCTCGGGCTGCCCTCTCCGGCGCGGCAGCGGGAAGAGTCGCTGGCCATGCTGCAGGAGTTCCGGGCAGGGGCCGACGACCCGCCGGGGTTCACAGCGGCGCTTATTGAACATTTGCAGGCTCGGCTCAAGGCTTTTATTCCGACCCCCTGCGACGATCCGCAGAGCCTCGGCGACCTTCTGACCCTGTTGGCCGCCGACCGGAGGCTGATTGCCGAGCTGCCCCTGCGGGCCCTCAGCGTTCGGCTCTACAACGATTCCAAGCGCTTGGAGCGGCTGCTGCCGCAGGCCGATAAGCTGGCAATGGCGGCGGCCGGGGAGAGGCTGTCTGTACGCTTCGGCCTGGCCCGCAACTATCCGCAGGCGGCCCTGCGGGGTAATCTGGAGCTGGTGCTGCAGGACGGACAGGCCTGGCAGCTCGACGGCGATCCGCTTTTTTTCGGACCTGAGCTGGCCGGGCGGCTCGAATTGATATCTGCCGCAGCGCCGGTACTGGTGGTAGAGAACAAAGAGACCTTTATGACCCTGCCCTTTGAAAAATGCGGTTTCGCCGGTTTAGTGTACGGCGGCGGGCATTTGAACTCGGTGGCGGCAAATCTATTGAAGCAAGTCGAGCAATCCGGCCTTCAGATGTACTATTTTGGCGATCTCGACCCCGACGGGCTGCTTATTTTTCAGCAGGCCGAACATCTGTTGGAGGGTCAGCTGCTTCCCTGGCGCATGAATGCGGAAAACTACCGCCGGTATGTACGTTTCGGTTATCCCCTCTCGGAGGGGAGTGCGGCCCGCCTGGCACAGCTGCATGCGCCCCGCTTTGCCGATTTAGTTGAACTGATGGCTCAGCACGGCCGGGGCGTAGAGCAGGAAGTGATTGATGTGCTGAGCCCGTGGGATGAGAACCCACCTGCAACGTCTTAAGCTGATTTATGTGAGATGGTATTAATTTTCTGCAGGTCATCGGAAATTTCAGCTGATTTTATTTCCATATCGTATTGAGTTTGAATGTTTATCCAGAACTCCGGGGTTGTACCGAAATACTTTGCCAGTCTTAATGCCGTGTCGATGGTGACCGAGCGCTTTCCGTTAATAATTTCACTAATGCGGGTTTGATCGATATACGTCTCTTTTGCAAGCCGGTAGGCACTTATATCCATGGGAATGAGGAAATCCTGCTGCAGAATTTCGCCCGGGTGTATCGGCATTATTTTTTCTTCCAT
>CAZWDV010000126.1:0-5315 GCA_964632675.1 uncultured Sediminispirochaeta sp. | reverse complement strand
GCTGCCTCATCATTTCTTAACTTGCATTCTATATATAAATTTATTATTATGTTATGCAAAATAGTGTAAGGAGAACGAAAACAATGAAAAGAACACTTATGATAGTATTGAGCTTGTGCATACTCAGTACCGCCGTCGTATCGGCCCAGTCGCTAAAAGGCATGTCCCTCAACGGTGCAACCGGACTTATTAGTATTCCTAGCGGTAGAATTGGCTGGGAACGCTCTTCCGATTTCGGTTTCGATCTCGGATATCATGCTATCATCGACGATAATGTGACCTCTCATATTCCCAAGGCCTCCGTCAGTCTCTTCCGTACTCTGGAGGCATCCTTCGCCTATGATACTCAGGATAAATCGGAGAACTCCGATATGATCATCGGCGGAAAAATTCAACTGCCGGTAAAACGGGCCTCTTCGATTGCCATAGGTGGCAATGTGCAGATGCTTAAAACCAATGATAACGAGACCAACTCCCAACAAATATATCTGGCAGCCACCTATCCCGGAGACTTTTTTAACATGCCCGCTGAAACTACCGTAGTAATTGGAAAGAGCTTCGGCGCTGCCGCGCCCAACGATGCCATCGATTTCGGCATGGGTTTCGATCTGCTGTTGTTCCCCAAAACATTTCAGGGTTATGTCCACTGGATCAACGACTTTGCCAATTTTTCCTACAGCCAGCAGGCAATCGGGGCCAACGCCGCCAGTCGCGGTGTTTTTAACTCCGGCATAAGAATCGACCTGGGAGCCTCCAACGCCTTTTCAGGTTATAAATTTGTAATAGATGCAATTATTACCGATGCTTTGGACGGGAATCGGGCATTTGCTTTAGGTCTGGCTTTTGGCGCTCCGTTGAAATAAACCATACCTTTATTGGCTTACTTATCAGCGCATGCGGCGTAATGGGTCGTATGCGCTTTTTTTGTTGCATCTTGCATAACTTACTTTTATACTAATACTATGAGTACTTACGATGAAGATATTGACGACATCTATTCCGATGACGAAGAAAATGAAGAAACCCAGTTTCTGATTTTCCTGACTGCTGAAAACAAATACGCCGTTCCGGCCTTGGAGGTACGTGAAATGCTGCCTCCAAAGAAAGAGGTTAAGATTCCCGATGCCCCGCGATGGGTTCGCGGAGTGGTGAATGTAAGAGGTGAAACCTTCACTTTAATCGATTTCCGAAAACGTATCGGCGGCCGGAGCGTTTACGAAATGCAGACCGATTTGCTCAATCAACTCGATACACGCCAACAGGAGCATATCCACTGGCTCGACCAATTGGAAGACTCCGTAGCCAATAACACAGACTTCGAAGGCGAAGTGAATCCGCACAAATGCAAATTCGGCCAATGGTATGACAACTACGTCTCCGACAATGCTGCAGTTAATCTGGAGCTCAAAAAATTCGACAAACCACACCGTGCGATTCATGAAACCGCACGCCACGCTTTGGATCTTAAAAATGCCGGGAAGCAGCAGGAGGCTATTGATCTTATCAACGCCCGACGCAACAACGAATTAGACCGCATGATTACACTATTTTCGACCCTGAAACAGCACATCGAAACCAGCAATAAAGAGGTGATTGTACTCATCGAAAACTCCACCCACCACTACGCATTAGCGGTAGATCGAGTTGAATCCGTTGAATCTCTAGAAACCGAAGAAGATGTCGGGCTGCATAGTTTTCAGAGTGATCAGCACAGTTTTGCCCACAACACGCAAGTAGCAAAACGAACCAGCGGAGATGAAATCATCTACATAGTCGACTCAGAGTGGATCTACTCCGGCAGCGAGAATCTAGCGGCCCCGTCTGAATGAGCAGCTCCAGCGATTACAAAAAACGGACTGCCCGAGAATAACTCGAACAGCCCGTTAAGGCATCTCCTGGGGGAGTCGAACCCCCGTTGCCGGGATGAAAACCCGGTGTCCTAACCACTAGACGAAGGAGACGTAAACAGCGGTGATACTATATAAATATCACATCTGTGTCAATATAAACAATGAGCCGCACAGGGTTCGAACCTGTGACCCACGCCTTAAAAGGGCGTTGCTCTACCAACTGAGCTAGCGGCCCGTGTGCTGAATGCTCGGGAAATATACCAACTAGCCGGAAAAATGTCAACCTATCCGCTGTGGAAAAATTTTGCTAATTCGACTATTTATGCTCTAAACTCCAATCCTATCTGCAGGTTATACACCGGCGCCAAACCAGGCTCTGTAGAGCGTTCTGTGCCGAACATAGAGGCGTTCAGTTGAAAAAAATGCAGATCTAAGCCGATACCGGCGGCGGGTAAACCCTGAGAGAAGCCCAGCCTGACGTCCAGTATCTCCATCACCGTAATCTCGGTTCCCAGGCCGATATGTAATACCGGATTGTTGGCGGTCTCAGGATACAGCCAGAAATCGAAGATGTCGGTGTAATCGAGCAGCAGCTTTATCTCGCTGATAGAATAGCGGCTCAGATCGGCCTTCGGAGTGTACAGTATGCCGATATCCAGCTGAAAGGGGATGTTATCGTATTGATTTAGGGCAACTGGAACAGCACCCTCTATAAAGTCGCTTACATTATTATAGTCGGTTGTAAGTGTCGGACTATAGACGTCACGACCAACCAGGCCCACCGCAAGCGCCTCCTTCCAGTGGTACCGCAGACCGATATCGGCACCGATAAACGAGGTAAAACTGAACGGTTCTTCTATAACCGACTGGTAATTCAAATCCATGATATCAACCACCGATACCCCGCCGTCTATTTTCCCCCGAAACCCGCCTTTTAGCAGAATTCCGGTATCAAAACTGTGAATATCGCCGGAAAAGGGCAATCGGTACGCATATCCACCGGTCATCACAATGTCATCCCAGGTCTCGATATTCGCCGTCAGTGAATTGTCGCTGCTCAGCCGCATACTGCTTTGGTTGAACACCCCAAAGCCCAGCCCTTTTCCGATATACCCGAAGGACAACGGGCCCAGCAGATCGATTCCCGCATAAATGCCGTTTATCAGATCGCCCAACTGCGACAGCTCGCCGGTGGTGATGATATCGGCCATAGAAAACACCGGCCCTTTCAACCCCAGCGTAAGCTCGCTTATCGAAACCTCCTCCGGCGCCGTATAGTACCCGGCCGGGTTATTCACCAGGCTGGAAAAGGTATCCGAAAGCGCCGCATGCCGCCCCCCGAGGGCCGCATCCCGCGGAGAAATCAGATGAACCGGATCCTGATAGGCCCACAACGGAGCGGCCATAACCAAAAGAACAAGTGTAAATATCGCTGCACCGATTTTTTTTCTATATCCCATGAGAACTCCCTGTTAGCTGTAGTTGAGCATTGATTCCAGATCTTCAGACGTGTAGCCGGATTGGTTCAAATAGTACAGTGTCTGTTGATCCCAAGAACCATTTTTATCCGCTATTAAAGCAGGATCTTCCAGATCGGAAAAAGCTGTAGAGAAATCCAAAGCCGGATCGGTATCAACCGCTGAAATCAAGCTCGCAGCCGCTACGGTAAGATATTCCTCTGAAGTTACTTCAGAAGCAGTAGCCGGATCCTCAGTTGCGGCAGCCATGCTCGTAACTGCATTATCCAACATGTCTGAGTCTATGCTGTCAAGATACGATTCCAAAGTGCTGGTACTACCCGACTCCAAATCCTTAAGGGCCTGCTCTACCGCTTCATTGATTCCCGAAGCGCCTACAGCCAGCTTTGAGGCCAACAGCTGTACCTCTGGATCGTCATTATCTTTGATTGCTTCATACGCATCGGCCATGGCATCTTGGTCACCACTGCCCAAGACTCCCTTTGCATAGGAAATTTGCTGGGCAGTCGACAGATTGGAAGGATCACGCTGGGTCCATTCAAATAAACTGTAGGTAAAAAACTGTTCGCATGAAATGCTTATTATTGGAAGGAGTACAAACAGCACCGCAATTTTTAGTATGTTATAACAAGCTTTGCCCGTAGGTTTTTTCTTTCTCATGGTTCCCTCCTGTTTCTATTTCGGCGCAGCGCTTTATTAGCTTTAATTTCAAGCTCCGCAGCACCAGAAATGAAAAAGGCGGGCTGTTTCACCCGCCCGCCTTTAAGTATAGTCAATTTAGAAACGAATTGCAGCTTCTACCGTAAAGCCCTCATTCGGCTTCACTCCGGCGTAACGCCCCATCTCACGGGTAAAATAGGATGCATTTAAATCCATGAACAACAGTTTTGCACCTACCCCGAAAGTCGCATAGCCCTGGTTGATACCGGTTCTAAGCTTAATAAAGCGCAACACCTTGGCTTCCATGCCCATATGAACTCCGGTAAAGAAAGAATCCTCTTTCGCATCGGTGGCCTCATAGTGGGTCTTGCGGTACTCGGCATGAAACACCGGATCGAACAGCCATGCCGGCAATAAGAACCCGTCCGGATCATAGCCGATTCCGTAACTGGTGACCATCGGGATTACGTAAGTATCATCTATCTCAGTACCGCTGCCGTCAAAAGTCATAATTTTATCCAGATTTTCGGCAGTATTCACTTTATAACTCAGCTCGGTTCCGCCGATATCACGGGCTGAAAAACCGACCGACCAATTACCGAGTTCCACAATTGTCCCAAAATCAAATCCGAGGCCGGAACCGGAATACACATCAAATGTAGCATCATCGCCGGTTTCGGTGGCGGCACTGGCGAAATCGAGAATGACAATGTCCCGGGCTTCCGCCCTCAGCATATACCGCAGGTCACCGCCTACATATGCGGTGAGAGGTCCAAGTTCCAGCGGAAATGCTAATCCGCCGATAATCGACCAGTCGTATACCGCATCTATCGAAGTTCCCAGTGCAGTTTCTCCGCGGCCGTAAAAATCCATATTTCCGACTACTCCCAAACCGAGGCCGCGACCTACCAGGCCGATACCGGCATTCCCGGCGCCCCCGATACCATTGCCGGTAATCAGCTCTTCCAAACCAACCAAAGCATTGGAAATATCTTCTTCGGTTTCAGCTGCCATCACCTTCTCGAGGTTGTCGATATCCTCATCTGTGGGGATGAATAATGGAGAAGCTGTCGCTGACAGCAGGGTAAAACTGCCGCCATCCCGCGCAAACCCGGCCGGGTTGGTAAACAGCGAGTTATAACCATGTGCCACGGCGGTAAACGACCCGCCCTGCCCGATTACCTCAGGAGTAATCGGCGCATACACCTGACTGTCGAAAGTCTCCTGAGCAGCAACGGAGCCCAACCCAACGACGGTAAAAATCAGTAGTAAAAGTATTATTTTTCTCATGCGGTGCTCCTTAGCTAAAACTCAAGCCGGCGGCGTC
>CAZWDV010000125.1:0-5409 GCA_964632675.1 uncultured Sediminispirochaeta sp. | reverse complement strand
ACCATATAGATGTCGCCGGAAATGTCTTTCATTTCCAGCACCGGTTCGAACTGTGAGGCGCTGTACCCCTTAGCCTGAATGTGCTGGGTGGCTTGCGAGGCGGTCAAGGCAATTAGGTCGACGTGCTCATCCAGCAGAGCTTGGAAGTTTTGGTCTTGTTGTTCAACCGGAAAAAGTTGTTGGCCGACGGTAAGCCCCTGGTCGGAAAAGTAATGATGTTCGAAATTGTCTTTAACGACACCGATTCTGTAACTCAGTGCATCTTTTATAGATGATATATTAACTGCATTTCTACCGCTTTTACGGTATAAATTCATGGAATCGGTAAACAGCGGCCCTACCCACTGGAAAAGCTCTTCGCGGTCTTCGGTACGCAGCATCGAATAGAGCAGGATGTTCGGTTCGCGAAGAGCGATATGATAACCGACGGTCCAGGTCATGAACTCAATCGGCCAATGCAGATCGAGGCGCTTCAGTAGCGCAAACAGAATTTCGGTTGAAATACCGGTAGGACTCTTGGGGCCCATGTAGTTGTAGGGCGGCATCTGTTCGGCGATGATGAGTGGGGCAGTTTTGTACTGTTCGATCTCCTTTTTGAGACCGGCCAGGTTGTCCTTATTGGTGTTCTGCAGTGCAGATAGGCTTTCGATGGTCGTAGAGACTGTGCCGATTTCGGAGGTGATGGTATAAACCTGTTGCAGGTTGTTTTGCGAGAGTTTTCGCCGGTGGTCTCGGCCAGGCGGCGGATCTCCTCGGCCACCACCGCAAAACCTTTGTCCGCCTCGCCGGCATGGGCAGCCTCGATGGCGGCATTCATCGATAAAATATTGGTGTTTTCAGACAGGCTGTTGATAACTTCGGTCATTTCGTACATAACCGAGGTGGACTGGGCGATTTTGCGGGTGCCCTCTAAAGTGCTGTGCATGTTTTCAGTGATGTTCTGAATTGTGGCGTGGGTTTCTTCAACTGCCGCCGCAGCACCACAAGCGCCACAGCAACGAATAGTAAAAAGGATACGCCGTACACTCCGAACTCGATTACCGCACCAGTAAAACTAATGTGTTCTACTACCAGACTCCGTAAAAACGCGGTCACTGCAATCAGAACTAAACCTATACTGCTAAAAAAAAAGAAAATTTTAAAGTCATTAGTATAGAATACAGCATTTCTGTAATATGTAAATAGAAAAATTGAGGATAGTATTCAGATTCACTCTCTCCGCAATTTTTAGCCGATTTAATTATTCGGCGGGTATAATGTCTATGGTAGTCGAAAATGATATCGTTTCTTGGATAACCCACGAATTGTTTTTTGCTTCCAAAGGAAACTGCATTTGCACTTGGGAATCGGGTTTTGAAAATTGGACTGATACGATGGCACTGCTGCCCTTTATCTGCACAGCCTCAATGTTCCACGACTGATAGGTTGCGATATTTTTGTAGAGCTGCTCTCTTTGACTCTGCCCGATCTCCCCGAAAAAGGGGGCCACTTGCAAAACCGCCTCAGTATCCCGAGCATATAAGCCCTCGATAAATGTGCCCACCACATCCCCGGCAGCTTCCTTACCGGGCGAGGAGCACGCAAGACACGCTACTATCACTGTAATCGAAATGAAGATGATCTTCTTACACATAAACAAATAGTGCCCGCAGGGCGCAATGCCCCGCGGTTCTACATGTTAGTCTTGGTATTTTACTACCGTGCCTTCTATTTTGGCATGTGCAGGAGCATACAAACCAAAGGTGATACCGTTCAGCAGCAAGTCAACAAAACTGGCTTCGTACTGAACCGTTACATTCACCGCAGCATCACCGGAGTACTTGTTGATCTCCCGTCGTACCGCATCATAAATTGGATTGTCCATATTGGTTGCCGTTACATTTACAATGTTAGCACCACCGGAACTGCCGAGAAACTCGTTTACCATTACGCTGGTTTTGAACTGGCCGACTGCCTGGTAAGAAGGCATTTCTTCATTCATCTGAATGCCGGAGAGCTGGAAGGTAGTACATGAAGCTGCGAACAGTACAAGTAATACTGCGCCGATAATTAGTACAGCTTTTTTCATATTTAATCCCCCTAAAAATAAAGTCTATAACTCGAGATTAGAGAGTTAATGATTGCTTGTCAATATAACTATACTAGTATTATTAAAATTCTCACATTACACTTCAATGGAGATTTTTAAGAAACAAATTGGAATTTCAACCCCATTGATGTACACTTCTACACAAGGATACCACATTGATACCAGCGCAAACAGATGAAACCGAGAACAACAACCTTGACGATCTCGTAAAACTCTCATTCTTCACTGAAATCGGAAAAGCAATTACTTCGGCCCATTCTGTAAATGAGACTATGCAGGCAGTCATGGATCAGATTGGAAAAGTATTTGCCCCTACCTATTGGTCGCTTCTGCTCCGTAACAACAAGTCCGGTGCCCTTCGCTTTACAATCGTGGTCGGCAGCGGGGTTGAAAGTCTAAAAGGCACGACTCTGCCGAAGGGAAAGGGAATCGCCGGATGGATTGCAGAAAACGGGCAATCGCTGATAGTCGAAGACGTCAGCCGCGATTCGCGTTTTGATGCCGATATGGATCAAAAAACAAACTTTACCACCAAGTCGATTATAGGAGTTCCACTCAAGAGCCGGAATAAAGTTTTCGGTGTAATCGAACTTATCAACAAAATAGACGGAACCAATTTTACCCCCTACGAACTTACTCTATTACAGACCATAGCCGACTACACCGCCATCGCCATAGAGAAAAACTATTACCTGAAAGCCTTGAAACACGTAGCCAGTGTCGATCCCTTAACTGGCCTCTACAACCGCCGGACTTTTTACCGCTTTTTTGAAAAGGAAATTGCACGCGCCCGGCGCAACGGTTCAACCTTCTCGTTGATCATGCTTGATGTAGATAAATTCAAACAAATAAACGACACCCTTGGTCATGAAAGCGGCGACCGGGTGCTACTGACCATCAGCACCATGCTTAAAGAGATTACCCGTACATCCGATATGGTATGCCGATTCGGAGGAGATGAGTTTCTCATACTGCTGCCTAATTCCGATTCCGCCGACGCCGAGGCGCTGAAACAGCGCATTGAAATGAAAACCCGCGAACACAACCGTAACTCGGAAATACACATCGGACTGAGTTACGGCTTGCACACTACTTCCAGCAGTAACGCTGAAAGCGCACTCAAGTTTGTAGATCAGAAAATGTACCGAGAGAAAAACTGCAAACGGGAGGCCTCCATTTCCGAACAGAACATCGAAGATATTAGTGCCCACACCGATGACCTCACACTTGACTAAGGCAGCGCAATTATGAATAATAGCTGAAATATTCTGTAGGAAATCGGGTGATGAGTTTATTTATGCCGAAAGGCGACAGCAGGTTGCGGAGCATTGAGAATACGGAGTGAACTTCCGTATAGGGATCGTTTTCCCTATACGGAAGTTTTTTTTTGCCCGCACAGTCGTTTCGTCTAAAGCGGATTCGTTAGCCAAAAAAGATTTCCTACTATCACAAACGGAGGTTTTTATGTCACATCAAGCAATCGGAATTGATGAACGTCCCGCACTGAAGCGCTGGGTTCCCCTGAGTTTTCAGCACGTGTTCGCAATGTTCAGCGCCACAGTGCTGGTGCCGCTGCTTACCGGGCTGTCACCCTCGATGGCCCTGTTTGCTTCGGGAACCGGTACACTGCTGTACATCCTGATTACTGGCGCCCGCGTGCCGGTGTATCTGGGCTCGTCCTTTGCATTCATTCCGCCGATCATTGCGGTATCGGCGACCTACGGCGTTGCCTACGCTCTGGGGGCCGGTTTTGTAGTCGGACTCTTCTACATCCTGGTAGGAGGTTTGGTACGCTGGTTCGGACTGGAGTGGATTGACCGCCTGCTTCCGCCGGTGGTAATCGGAGCGGTGATCATGGTAATCGGCTTGAAACTTGCCCCGGTAGCTATGAACATGGCTATGTACGAAGGCGGAACCGCCTCCGGAGCATATAACCTGCACTATGTGCTGATCGCCGCAGTCACTCTTGCAATTGCGGTAATTTCATCAATTGTACTCAAAGGCTTCTTCAACGTAATTCCTGTTCTCATCGGTATTATCGGGGGTTATATATTCACCCTCATCTATCAGAGCTTGATTCCCGGTTTAAACCTGATCGAATTTACCGACGTGGCGGCATCTAAATGGCTCGGATTACCCAAATTCACTTTTCCGAAGTTTGGTATAGTTCCTATTATCACCTTCCTGCTGGTATCCTTGGCCACAATCGCCGAGCATATCGGCGACACACTTGTGGCCAGTAAAGTAGTCGGCCGGGATTTCTACAAAGATCCGGGCCTGCACCGCACCCTGATAGGTGACGGCGCGGCAACTGCCATGGCCTCGCTGTTCGGGGGCCCGCCCAACACCACTTACGGTGAAAATATCGGCGTTATGGCAATCTCAAAGGTGTATTCGGTATGGGTAATCGGAGGAGCCGCAGTTACTGCCATCTTGATGTCATTCATACAAAAGTTCGGCGCTCTCATCCAGACCATTCCCGCACCTGTTATCGGCGGAATTACCATGATGCTCTTCGGTATAATTGCCAGCGCCGGTATCCGCACGGTAGTCGAGAGCGGGGTTGATTACAGCTGCAAACGCAATCTTACCATCAGCTCGGTAATCCTGGTAATCGGACTTGGCGGTGGAAAGATATTCTTTCCCGTTACCGACAATCTTAATTTTGACATTTCCGGGGTTGCTTTGGCTACTTTAGTCGGCATCATCTTGAATCTGATTCTCCCCCAAATACTCAATCAGGATGCGGATGAAACCACCGATCAGCACGCCCTCAGTTCTCCCGGCAACCCGGCCTCGCCGGTCCGCGAGAGCGAAGTTGCAACCGACTAAAAAACAATTTAGCCGCCGGGCAGCTGCCTTTCACCACAGCTATCGCATAAACATTTGCAATCCGTGGTATCATGAATTATTCTATAGGTAAGAGCTAATAAAGTTCTTGAAAGGAAGGTATATGAATATAACAGCTGTATTACGGGATAGTTTCGATGTAATGAAGAAGAACTGGGCACTATTCGTTCCATTTATGGCCGCGTTTGTACTAATGGCACTGATCTCGCTGGTTACCGCAGGAAGTATGGTACCCTTCGGAGATTTCGAATCAATGGGACAGATGTCGCAAAAGGAGGCGGTTGGACTTGCAGGAACCTCTTTCGTAGTGTTCTTTATTATGATGGTCCTCTTCGGCATAATCGGTCTCTTGGCCCACGGGATGACAATCACCATGATTGACGATGCACTGAAAACTGAAAAAGCAACCCTTGCAGGGGGCTGGCACAGGACTCTACAGAGAATTGTACCCCTGCTCATCTCCGCAGTAC
>CAZWDV010000124.1:0-5436 GCA_964632675.1 uncultured Sediminispirochaeta sp. | reverse complement strand
TGACAACCTTTCGCCACGAAAAAGCAGATCAGGTGCCCTGGGTTCCCTTTGCCGGGGTTCACGCCGGAAAGCTTATCGACGTGAACGCAAAAGAGGTGTACTCGGATGTAGAAAAACTGAAGAAGTCTTTGATCGAGGCCCACCGCCTGTACCGTCCCGACGGCCAGCCGGTAATGTTCGACCTGCAAATCGAAGCCGAGATACTTGGCTGTGAGCTGATATGGTCGGAGGATAGCCCGCCCACCGTCTCCACCCATCCGCTGGAAGGCGACAAAACCATTCCAGAACATCTGCCGGAGGCCGGTGAAGGCCGGCTTGCCATGGGTCTGGAAGCCACCCGCTACTTGAAAGAGCAGGTTGGTGAAACAACTGCCATTTACGGGCTGTTCTGCGGCCCCTTCACCCTGGCTTCACACCTGCGGGGCACCAACATTTTTATGGATTTTTTTGACGACCCTGAATACGTGAACAGTCTGCTGGATTACACCTCACGCGTGGGCCAGCGCATAGCCAAGCTGTATGCCGAAGCCGGGGCCGATGTAATCGCCGCGGTGGACCCGCTGGTGTCGCAAATTTCCCCCGACCACTTCGCCCAGTACCTTCACAGCCCCTATGAACAGCTCTTCAGTTACATTCGGGATTTAGGCAAAGCCTCTTCATTTTTCGTCTGCGGCGATGCAACCAAGAATATCGAGGTAATGTGTAAGACAAAACCCGATGGAATTTCCATCGATGAAAACATCAACCTGGCCGAGGCGAAAAAAACCACCGACCAGTACAACGTGGTAATGGCCGGAAACATACCTCTGGCCACCGTAATGCTGTTCGGGAACCAGCAGGACAACATGAAAATCGTCATCGAAGAGCTCGATTCAGTCAGCCATGCCAACCTGATCGTCTCCCCCGGCTGCGACATGCCCTACGACACCCCCATCGAAAATACCGTCGGCTGCGAACAGGCGGTGCATCAGACCGAGCAGACCCGCCGGCTGGTGGCCGGCTACGAAAGCGAGTCCCGAAATGTCGAGGTTAAGCTGCCCGACTACAACAACCTGCAGCGCCCGCTGATCGAAGTGTTTACCATCGACTCAGACACCTGTGCCGCCTGTACTTACATGTTCCAGTCGGCCCTGGATGCCAAAAAGAAGTTCGGCGAAGGCATCGATGTAGTCGAATACAAGGCATCCGCCTCTATCGAAAACATCGTGCAGGCGGAGAAGATGGGCGTGACCCAGCTGCCGAGCATCTACATCAATGGAAAGCTGAAGTTCTCCTCGATTATACCCAGCCGCGAGGCCTTGAACAAAGAGATAGAAACCGCCATGCAGGAGATTAAAGGCTAAAGCTGGAACAACTGCTGCGGCCCAAGCCTCCTGCTCTCTCCACTGCAAAAAAAGCGGGTGCCCCGCGGAACGGTAACGAGCCGTATCCTCCGAGGCACCCTGTTGTGGTGAGAAAAATACCCTCCGACTCAATCCCGAAGTCGGAACAGTAAAAAACGCATACCAAAGTTTCCTGGCTTATGGCTCACCCTCTTCTGCTCCTTCCCGAAGCAACTAAGAAGAACGTCCACGACCCGCAGCCGCCAACGACGGCCGGGGTACTGCTGAATGCTCCAGTGGCATATCACAGAATCGTCACCAAACACAGTGGCGGGACCGCAGGGGATTCACACCCCTTTCCGTTGAAATATGCGCGTATAATTTCACATAGCACCAAAATGCCCGCGATACTCCGCCTTACGACTGGGACAATGCTCACGGGTACAAGATTGGCAGTTGGAGTACAGTTTTTCTGAAGAAAAAAAGATACCTGATAATGATTTTGACGGAATCATTAAGCAGCTTTCGGTTAACTCAACCCCGATTTTCGATTGTGTGTCTCCAAGTAAAGAAAAAAGTATTTTTTGCTGTTCAATCGGCCAGACATCTACATCAGCTGAACCTGGATTTATCGATGAGAGATTTGTGTCTCCATAGTATTCCAGCACCTTATTTTGAAGAAACTCTAGCGCGCTGTGTAGTATATCGGTTTTAATAATGTTTAGCCACCAATCTGACAGCATATCATATCCAGATAAATCGATTGAATCCAATTCTCTTCCGCAGGTAGCTACATAGGGAAACACGGTATCTCCGATTTTTAGGTATTCCGCCGGCACTGCACTGGTAAAGCAAAGTCCGGAGATATACACCTTATCAGCATTGATTTTTTCTACGGTCGATCTCGAACACAGTGCTTTTGGAGCCGCCACCTCATAGGCCGCATCAATAAGCTCATCAACTTGAGGTTCAAGTTCTGGATATGCTTCCATTTTTATCTGGTTTTTTATTTTCTCTGAATCTAACTGTAAAGGAATATCCGTATACTGCATTCTCCTGAAAAAACCTTTCATTTTTAGGAGTTCTGATCTTCTTTCTGTATCGTCAAAACCACTTCAGTCGGTAAAGCTAAACCGGCGGCCGCTTCCACTGCTTTTACTATGGCCATAGGTACCGGACACGCTGCATGTTGGATGTATTTTCGTGCTACTTGGTAGATTTTTCCTTCGCCAATCGGACTGAACACTTCGCTATAGGCATCTATACTGTGCAGTTCTTTTATCACTTGCTGCATATCCGGACACTCTGAGGTGATGTCTAATTCCACATGCTGCATATCGCCGGACTCAGCTAAAACAGTAGTAGTAAAACCACAAGGTCCTGCTAAGATTGTACACTTAATCATAATTTTTCTCGTTCCTACACAAAACTGCCGCCCAGTCTATTACTGCTCGTTTTTTGTTCACCCCCTTAAAAAGGCTCATCAAAAACTATCAAACGCAAAAATACGCGTTCATAAACCGGCGGCAGCGTACCCTACGTACTATAGTTCTGTACGCAGGATTATCATGTGGCTCTTTCTAATACAGAATAAGCCTCTTCCGCCGCACTTGCGGCATTGGAGGTGTAGAGATCGGCCCCGATACTGTCCTTGAAGGACTCGGTTACCGGCGCACCGCCGACCATAATGGTCATGCTGTCACGCAGGCCGGAGCTCTCAGCGGCCTTCACAACATCTTCCATACCCTTCATAGTTGTGGTCAATAATGCAGAGCAGCAGATAATCTGTGCCCCCTCATCTTTAGCCGAATCGATAAACTTCTGGGCCGGAACATCTGTTCCGAGATCTACCATCTCGATGCCTTTGCCCTCCATCATCATTTTTACCAGGTTTTTCCCGATATCGTGCAAATCGCCCTTCACAGTGCCGATAACCGCCTTTCCAATCGACTTCACACCGCCGGCGATAAAATGCGGCTTTAGGAGGTCGGTACCGGCGCTCATCGCCCGCGCGGCAATCAACACCTCCGGTACATACACTTCGTTTCGCTTGAATTTTTCTCCCACGATACTCATTGCGGGCATTAATCCCTCATCAAGTATCTGCTTTGCAGGGATTCCTTCGTCAAGGGCCGCCTGTACCAGTTCTTGTACTTCCTTGGCTTTCCCTTTTTGGAGGTTTTCGGACATAGCCTCATAATCAGCCATTTATCCACTCCTTCTGAAAATGTCGTTGTATCTTTCTCACCAGACTCTACTATACTGCAGGTTTTCAAGTTACTATTGGACTTTCTTTTTATTTTTTGAACTTTTTAGTCGTATTTTCCGGCCCCCGGTCATTTTTCGTGTATTTCTTGTTTATCCTGCGGAAAATGGCCCCAGGACTCACGATACTTGCCGGGAGAGGTTTCTGCGAATTTTTTGAATACCTTCGTAAAATAACTCTGGTCTTCATAGCCGACCATTCCCGCCACGTCTATCAGCTGTATATTTCTATCACGCAGCAAAATCTTGCTTTTTTCTATGCGAATTTGATTCAGATAGCTCTTAAAGCTGCTGCCGACTTCCTGTTTAAAAATTTTGCTAAAATAAGCAGGACTCAAATATACCTCGGAAGCGACCTCTTCCAGAGTAATTCTGCGGGCGTAATGTTCGTGGATATACTGAACTGCCTTATAGATGGCATCGGTGTGCTTGATGTCCTTCAAGTCGAACACCAGATCGGTAAACCGTTCCAGGATCCTCGAGAGCCAGTAGGCCAGTTCGTTGGTACTGCGAAATGAGTGCACTTGAGAAAGGTAGGTGTAATTCAGCCCGAAGATCTGCTCGGTATCCGCCCCGCCCTCCATAGCAGCCCTCGACAGTAAAACCACCAGCTCCATCACCCTGGACTTAACCATTGAAAAGTCTTTCCCCGCCGAAAAGAAAACACAGCCAAGCAGCTCATTCAAAACCGCCTGGGCATTCTTTTTATCACCCTTAGATATCATGTGCAGCAGCTCGCGCTCTTTCTCTATCGGATACACATAACCAGGCCGCTCCTGCCCTTCCATGGTTTTGATATGGTGGATGTATTCGGAAATCCGGGACTGCTGTTCGAGCACATCATTTTTTTCAGAGAGAATCCGGCTGCTCGAGTCGGAAACTGAAGCGGCGGTATAAAATAGTAGTTCGGAAAGACTGTGGGCCCGGGCGGGATTGAGCCGCTTTATTTTTTTCACCAGAGCGCGCAAGCTGTCGGTGTCGATTTTTTTAATAGCCTGTGGTAGATGCTCTCCGATAGAGGCTTCAGATTGCCGGCGCGGATTAATAATATCATTCAGCAGCTCTTCCCGCTCTATCAGCAGCACCGGGCCGGCTATCAGCGCCCCCTGGATTACCCCGTCGTACATTATGGGAGATGCCCAGTAATTGAGAGAGGCCGGGCAGAAGTAATGGTAGCGCCCGCCGAAGCGTTCCGACTGATATGATCCGTACAGGTGGGTTTTACGGCACACCTCTTGCCCCGGTTTTTCGCCGTACAGCTGGCTGCAGACCAAACAGGTGTGAAAAATATCCGACAATCCCTGCACATTTCCTCGTGAATCGATCACAAAACAGGAAATACCGGTGGCGGCTCTGTAATGGGAAGCGGCTTCGATTGCGGCGGTAAAATTATAATCGGCCATGGGCCATATTATTCTATCACGGGGAAATACATCTGCTCAATATATGCACTTTGAAAGTACGCATCCGAGGAGAGTTCGATATAGCGGCTTTTTCCGGGAATCTGTTCAAGCTCTTCCGACACCCTCTTCAACAGCAGGCTCAACACTGCGCCCTTGCCGGCGGAGTTGCCAATCGACTCAATCGAATCTAAGCGCTCCCGCGGAAAGAGCCCCAGAAGTACTGCACTGTGAGTGTCAATATAATTTCCGAAGCCTCCGGCGATATAGATCTTCTCTACTTCCCCATAGGATATGCCTGCGGTATGCAGCAAAGAATCAATTCCTGCGGCAATGGCCGCCTTTGCCAGCTGCACCTCCCGCAGGTCTCGCTGGGTAAACAGGATTTCTTCACCTCCGGCTGCCTCCTCTTCTGCAGCCAGCCGTATAGCCGGCTCACCCTTCTCTTC
>CAZWDV010000123.1:0-5467 GCA_964632675.1 uncultured Sediminispirochaeta sp. | reverse complement strand
ACTTATGCGCCCCTGGCGCTGTGCCGCCGGGCTCAGACCGGAATAACCAGTGGGATACCGTGGAGTTCTTCGACGTGCACGTCCATGTTGTAGACCGCGCGGATGTTGGCGGGGTTAATTACTTCGCGGCCGCCGGCGGCGAAGATTCGCCCCGCTTTTAGAAGGAGGAATTTGTCTGCATACCGCAGGGCAAGGTTGATATCGTGCAGTGTTAAGACAGCGGTTCTGGGGCTGGAGTGAATGAGGCGGCGAATTTTTTCCATGAGGTGGTGCTGGTTGCTGATGTCCAGGCTGCTGGTCGGCTCATCGAGGAGCATTGCCCGTGGTTCTTGAACCAGGGCCCGAGCGATCTGGACCAGCTGGAACTCTCCGCCGCTTATCTCATCGGCATAGCGCAGAGCAAGCTCTTCCAGGCCTAAAGTACGGATGGCCTCTTCGGCGAGAGAGTGATCATTTCGGCTAGGACCCCACTGGAAATGGGGCTTTCTGCCGAGAAGAATTAGGTCGTAGACCTTCATCCGGGAGGCATCAGCCCGTTGGGAGACGTAGCTCATCTTCCGAGCGATCTCCCGGCTTCCCATATCGGCGGTGTTCCTGTCGTCGATAAAAACCGTCCCTTCACGGGGTGAGAGAATACGGTTGAGGCATTTCAGAAGGGTGGTTTTTCCCGCCCCGTTCGGTCCTAACAGGGAGAGTACCCGGCCTTCCTCTACATCGAAGGCGACCTCACGGAGGATGGGGACACTGTGGTAGCGGAACTGCAATCCGTTTACATTTAAAAGCATTACTTCTTCCCCGCAATAAGCAGATAGATGAAAAGGGGGCCTCCTAAGAGCGAGGTGAGAATGCCCACCGGCAGCACCATGGGAGTGAGGATGGTTCTGGCGGCGGTATCGGCCGAGAGGAGGATTACCGCTCCGGCCAGGGGCGAGGCAATCAGCAGAAAGCGGTGGTCGCCGCCGAGCATCCGTCTGGCTATATGGGGGCCGAGCAGCCCGATAAAGGCGATGGTGCCGAAAAACGAAACCGCCACCGCCGACAGGAGCGAAGCCGCTGCCATGGCGGCGATCCTGATTTTTCCGGTTTTTACCCCCAGTCCCTTGGCCGTCTCCTCACCGGTATCGAGGGCGTTGAAATCCCAGCGGTAGGAGAGGAACAGGAGAAACAGGGGCAGCATAACCGCGGCGCTTATGACCAGAGAGTGCTGACCGGCCCGCCCCAGGTCGCCGAAGGTCCACGAAACGATGCTCGCCAGCTGCACGCTGTCGGCCAGATACTGCAGCAGGGTGAGGCCGGCGGAGAAGAGCGAGCCTATGGCGATTCCCGCCAGGACCATGCTCTGGGCGGAAATTCTGGTCAGGACGGTCAGCAGAAGTATCGCCGCCGTCGACAGGGCGCAGAAGAAAAAGGCCGAGAGGGTCACTACAAAGGAGTTGCTGATGATAATGGTGGAGGTGGTTCCCACTCCCGCCCCGAGAAAGACAATGGCGAAGGAGGCGCCGAAGGCCGCGGCGCTCGAAAGCCCCAGGGTGTAGGGCGAGGCCAGGGGATTACAGAGCACCGACTGCATAACGGTACCTGCGACCGAAAGCCCCGCCCCCACCAGGAGGGCGGCGATTATCCGGGGCATGCGTACCTCCCAGACAATTCTGCCGAGTCCCGTTCGGTCGAAGCGCAGCAGTGCCGATGCCACCTCTTTGAGGGATATCTGAATCGTACCCGTTGCCGCGGAGAGCAGCACAATCGCCGCGAGCAGCAGCCCTGCCGCGGCGAGAAACACGAGTTTTCGCTTTACATACCGGCTATAGCGGATATCGATCGGTGCGGATTCGGCCTCGTCAGCGCTTCGGCTGTGAATCAACTGGTAGTGCCCGGTGGATTTTCGCAAAGTGCTTCCCGGCCTTTAATCAGAACCAGTCGGCCCGGCCCGGTTCGCTTTTCTGCAGCTCGGTGACCTGCGCGTACTCGAGGGGTACGTTAAAAAAGAGCTCCCATATCTCCTCGGCCTTTGCTTCAATTGAGATATCCTCGTATAACCGGGGGTACATCACCCCGCCGGCAAAGTAGATGTTGATAAGCTGGTTTTCCCAGTTTGTTCCGTAGTACTTGTAGACCAGGGTGGTGTAGACATTCCGCTCCGCGAAGGCGGTAACCTGTTCCTCGAGGATACCCCGGTGTTCGAGAAAGCCCGACTTGGACAGATTGATGTTGGCCGCATCGATGAAGACGTACTGCGGGTCGGCGGCAATCAGGTCCTCGAGGGAAGTCATGTAGGGTTGACGGTTCCCCGCCGGATTGGTGGGCATGACGTTCTCGGTGCCGGTCAGATCGAAGGGGAGGTAGTCTCCGGTGGTGCGAAACAGATCGGCCGGGCCGTAGTACATCATTCCGCCGGCATAGGCGCGCCTGGGCTCTTCGACCCGGGCCGAGCGCGCCTCGAGGTCTGCAAGGGCCGCATCGATACCGTCTATCAGCTCTGCGGCTCTTGCGCGCCGGTTCAGCACTTTACCTAACTTCCGCAGTTGTTCGTGAAACAGTTGCGTGTCGTCCAGCTCCAGATCGACATTTACCGCAAAAACCGGAATGTCCAGTACGCGCTGCAGCTGATCCAGCTCGCCGCCGTCCACTGTGGAGGAGATAATGAGATCGGGGTCGGCGGCGATAATTCCCTCGTGATTCTCGGCGCTGCCGATAGACGGCAGATCACTGAGCTCGGGGTAGGCGATTCGGTAGGTGGCCAGGTGGAAGAACTTGTACTCGGTTTTCTCCCGCCCGTGGCCGGCATCTTCCACCGCGATTACCCGGTCGGCCGCGTCCATATAGGCGAGGAGTCTCAGGGACCCCGCCCCGAGAGCGATGACGCTATTCACTTCCTGCGGAACCGAAACTTCACGGCCCCGCATATCCGTGATGGTCACGGTATCCGGGCCTTCGGTCTGTTCCGCCTGCGGCGATGCCCCCAGCAGGGCGACGCTGCCTAGGAGCAGGATAAGCACAAGGACGACTCTTCGCCCTGTCTGTGCCGGATGAGATAGTATATGGTGTTTTCTCATTGGTTTTACCTCCGGGTAAAGTATATACCGGAGAGTGTAACACGAATATATAAAAACGTGCTACACATTGGGGGGGGGGGGAGAATACTCTTTTTGGCTCTACTCGCCGTCGGGTCCGTCTCTCTCGATCCCCTTTAGCAGCTCGCTTTTCAGTTCATCGGTGGCCGCGATGTTGAGTTTGCCGATGATCTTGCGGTCGGAAAGCAGCTGTTGTGCCCAGGCCCGGACCTCTGTGCCCTTGCCCTGCACCACGATAACCTTCACACAGACTTCCTCGTCGGCATGCAGCTGGAGGTTGGCGGTGATGCGGACCGAGGGGTAAGATTTGACCGAGACCCGGGCGATATGGGTCTTGTAATGGTAGAGGATCGTTACCGTCCCGATTACCTCATGCTCCCCGTCTGCGGAGTGGGCCTCTATGAGTTCTTTGCGGACCAGGCCCCGCAGGGTGTCGGAACGGTTCGGATGCCCGTTCTCAGTGGTTATTTTGTCGAGCAGCTCCACCAAGTCGCTGTCCATGGATACCCCGAAACGAATCGTCTCTCCCATGCTCCCCTCCAATAGGAATATACACTACTCTAGGCGAAGATGCCGGTCTTGGTCAATAAACCGGCGTGCTGTCGACTCCTTTACTACCTTTCTCTGCCTCTATGGAGCCTTTGATTGCGTTAGGCCTTGGCCTGGGGAAAACGGATGCGGAATGTCGGTGAGGGAGTGCGCTGAAGCTCGAGGGTTCCGTCAATTTCTTTGACCAGGGAGGAGACCAGTTTAAGGCCCAGAGAAGGGGATGTGTGGATGTCGATTCCGGCGGGGAAGGGGGCACCACTGTGGCTGATTT
This sequence comes from uncultured Sediminispirochaeta sp., assembly GCA_964632675.1. Lineage (GTDB taxonomy): Bacteria > Spirochaetota > Spirochaetia > DSM-16054 > Sediminispirochaetaceae > DSBN01. Next base: position 1,576 of record CAZWDV010000123.1, on the reverse strand, counting down.
CGATTATATAGAATGCCGTGGTTTTCTCCGGATAAATTCCAATCGAGAATTCATTGGCCTCATCGTGGCAGAAGCCGTGCTTGACCGCATTGGTAGCGAGCTCGTTGACGATGAGACCGATTGATAATGCCGTTTGGGTTTTGAAATTGATTGAATCGATTCGGTTTACAATTTGTACACGGCTTTTGCTAATGGAAAAGATGGTCGCAAGCAGGTCCTGCAGGTACTCCTTCATTTCGATGTGGGAAATGCTCTGGGTATGACATAGTTTTTCGTGAACAATACGGATGGCGTTTACCTGGTTTTCAAGATCGGAGAGGTCGATTCGGTCGTCGAGGGCGGCCGCTTTCATTCGAATGAGAGCCGAGACCATGATGAGATTGTTTTTTGTTCTGTGGTTCAGCTCCTTCATCAAAAAATCTTTCTTCTGCGCTTCAAGGAGCTTCTTTTCGTTCAGTTTATGGGATGTGATGTCCTGTATTACCACTATACGTCCGATTTTCTTTCTCTTTTTATCATACAGGCTTTTAATGCGGGCATACAAAAATTGCTCCGAACCGTTACTGCCAATTTGAAACTCGATTTCTCCTTCCGATTGAGACAGGAGGGTGCTGAGCTTTTCATTGTGCTTACCGAACTCCTGCGCCGGGAGACCGATGATGTCACTCGCCTTCCTTTTCAGCAGTTTTTCGGCGGCTGGGTTTACCTCAATGATGCATTCGTTACGGTCTAATACGAAAATTCCATCACCCAGCTCTTTGAAAATAGTACTTTTGGCAATAGGAATGGTTTGATAGAAGTTGTTGATGCCCATGTTTAGAGTGAACACAATGCCGGACAGCAGAAATGCAAACGGGGTTGGGTCGAGATTCGGGCCGAGTCTGAAGCCGGAGAGATACAGCCCGTTGAAAATCCACGGTATGCAGACTGCAATGATAGTCATAACAGCCTGGTGTTGAAAGAGTTTCTGTTTCCTATGGATGCTGCGCAGTAGAATCACCGTACCTGTCAGCAAGAGTAAATAGGAGTAACCCGAGTGCACCCAGAACCAGAACCCGTATTCCAATGTCAAAACTGAGTAGCCATTGAATTGGGCGAGGTAGGTTTCCTTCCAAATAATACCATAGGTCTCGTTTGTCCACACAAACAGTAAAGTCAGAACGGGGACTATGCTAATAAGGATCCAGACCCGCCCGGAGCACCAGCGCGTCGGCTTTACCCTGGCATATCTGCAGATGAAGGCCAGCCAGGCAGGTGGAATGGTAACAATTCCAATGTACTGGAATTTTGCCAGCAGAATTTTGCTCTGTAGGCCCGTAAAATAGAGCTCGGCAAGGTAGGCTATCGAGAACTCTGCTACCGCTGCAACCAGAAGGGCCAGTTGGGCAGCCCCGGGCACCAGTCTCATTCGCAGCAAGTACAGGGCCAGCAGGGTCGATACCAGTGTTGAACTTAATAAAACCCAAAAATACGGCGACTGAAGAAACATACGTACTCAGATTAGTAGTATTTTACCGGAGTAACAAGTACTTTCATTACCGGTTTTATACCGTGTATAATGGCCAAAATCCTGTGG
>CAZWDV010000122.1:0-5480 GCA_964632675.1 uncultured Sediminispirochaeta sp. | reverse complement strand
AAGGTGAGACTCTCGGTGTCGTAGGGGAGAGCGGATGCGGCAAGACAACCACAGGGCGTTGTGTGAATCGCCTTATCGAGCCGACGTTCGGGACAATCAACTACCACTTAGACGGAAAAACTGTTGATATCAATCGTATCAAAGCTTCAGAGCTAAAAGCTGTTCGCAAACAGGTCCAGATAATTTTTCAGGACCCGTACTCATCTCTCGATCCGAGAAAAATAGTAAAGGACATCATTCTCGAACCCATTCGCGTGCATCAATCCTTGACGCGGGCTCAGCAGGAAGAGCTGCTGCTTGAAACTGCGGAGAAAGTCGGACTTAAGTCTGAACACATGAACCGCTACCCACACGAGTTCAGCGGTGGACAACGGCAGCGTATAGGGATAGCCCGGGCACTGATACTTGGACCCCAATTGGTGATTTGTGACGAGCCAGTTTCTGCTCTGGATGTTTCCGTGCAAGCACAAATTCTAAATCTTCTCACCAAACTGCAAAAGGAGTTCAACCTAACCTACCTTTTTGTGGCCCATGATTTGAGCGTAATTAGTCACATTAGTGACCGCGTAATGGTCATGTACCTCGGCAGGATTGCTGAAATCGCTTCGGCAGAGCGAATCTACACGGAGCCAAAGCATCCGTACACTGAGGCGCTGCTTGCATCCATTGCGGGACCCGGCTCAAAGCGAAAAAGAAAGGTTCTTATAGGAGATGTGCCCGATCCATCGAATCCACCTCCCGGGTGCGTCTTTAATACACGCTGCGCCTATGCAAAAGATATCTGCAGAACGAAAATACCGGAGTTGAGGAGATGGCGTCCGGATTTTGAAGACCTTGTCGCCTGTCACTTCGCCGATGAACTGGAGTTGTCGGGGTACGAACGAACGGTCGTATAACAGAAGGGAGGATAGATGCCAGCTATGGCGGCTTCTTTAATAAGTCGGGGGCTTCATGAGTAGTTTTTCGATAAAAGGGTTTTTTGATAGTCATATCCATCCCGGTCCCGACATTGTTCCTCGCTGTGGTGGTGACGTGGAAATCGCCCGTGGTGCGCGTGCCGCTGGCTTGGCCGGTATTGTAATAAAAAACCATATCTTTCCTACAGGTGCCAGGGCGCTTACCGCCGGGCGAACGGTTTCCGGTATTCGAGTTGTCGGTGGCATCGTCCTGAACATGATACTCGGCTTTACTAACCGGAAAGCTGTCGAGTATGCATTCTCGATGGGGGCTCGGATTCTCTGGTGCCCTACCAAGGACGCCAGGAGATTTGAGGATGCCTGGATAAATGGCTATATCGACCGCGAAGCACTAATCGGTTGTTTTCAAACCGTGTTCGAGTATGACGGAACACTTTCCACCGGGCATCTCCGTGGTACCGTGCTAAGGGAAGTGGTCGAGCTGGCACTAGAGTCTGGCGTGACAAGGGTCGTTCTTAATCACCCGGATTCTGCATCAGTGGCTCTGTCATCCGATGAACAGGAAGCGTACGGAGCTCTTCCTGGTGTGTGGTTAGAACGATGTTATCTCCATACGCTTAAGCTGGTGAAAGAGCCGGTTTTGGTAGCGACAATTGTAGAACGCATCCGACGGACCGGGGTGGATAAGAATCTGATATCCACTGACCTTGGCAGAGCCGGTGCTCCATTTCCTTGGGATGGACTCTGGGATTGGTGTTTGAGCCTTATGGAGAACGGGTTATCCCAAAATGAGATAGAAATACTTGGCAGGCATAATCCTGAAGCCCTTTTCTTTAGGTAGCCGGCATGAGGCCTTTTAATTTTTGGACCTTCGTACCGTCATTCTATCTACCATCCTTTCTCTGGTCTACAGCAGCTGGTGTTATTATGCCTATGCTGCCCCTGCACCTGCGGTCTATAGGGGCTGGGTTTTCTCAAACCGGCTTGATTGTAGGAATGTTTGGTGTCGGTGCCATATTGGGTAACATTCCCAGTGGTGTGGTCATCGGTTACCTGGGAAAGAAGCGTGCGATGATGCTGGCGGTTTTCATTCAGGTGAGCCTCGGTATCCTAGCCGCATTAGTTAGTCGCCCATGGTTCATGGCGCCGATTGTGTTCGGCCTTGGAGCTGCTCACACTCTTTATCTCGTAGCCCGTTTGGCCTCCTTCCAAGCATTCGTGCCGGCGAACTTGCGAGGCAGGGCATTGTCCATCCTTGGTGGTGAAGCTCGTATGGGTAACGCACTGGGGCCGGTTATCGGTGGGATTGTGGCCGAAACATTTGGATTCTCGACTTCTTATTTTGTGTTTTCCGCTTTTAGCCTCCTGGTTTTCATTCTGGTAGGCGCATTTGCTATATCTGAGACATCCCATCGCGGTGTTGTGAGTGGGCAAGAAGCAACTGCTCCAAGGGTTCGATTCTCCCTTGCGGCAACTAATCAGCTTCTTAAAGGAAACCGCCGAACCATCGTTCCAGCGGCTTTGGCTTCGTTTATTCTAACTCTACTACGACGGAGTCGCCGGGTGCTTTATCCTCTCTGGGGCGATTTTATCGGGATGAACCCATCGGCAATTGGTGTTCTATTTGGAGTCTCGTATCTGGTTGAACTCGGTTTAGTCTATCCAGGCGGATGGATAATGGACCACTTGGGAAGAAAGAAGTCGGCCGTTCCTTGTATATTGCTCTTCATTGTAGGTTTTCTGATTCTACCCTTTGCCCGGACGCCTCTCCTTTTTGGTGGTGTTGCAGTACTGGTAGCGGTGGGAAACGGTTTGGGATCGGGAATTAACATGACACTGAGCACAGACCTCGCACCTGCTGGTCGCGTAGTTGAATTCTTGGTGGTTTGGCGTACTATAATGGAAGCCGGAGGAGCCGCAAGTCCGGTTATTCTCGGTTATGCTGCATCGGCTTTTGGGATTGTTGGGGGAGCGCCAACCCTTGCTATAATTGGAATTGTAGGAGCACTAATTATGGTTTTTGGGATGAAGGAGACACTCAGAGATACTCAGTCTTAAGGGGTGTCGCCAATTGGGTTGGTGTATACCATCTTGCTTTCAGTGATTGTTTGGTTCGCAGCTACTCTACTTCGTATATCAGAGTTACCTACTATTTGGCACACATCTATTTGTGCGTTTTGATGACGTTGATAGAGTGCCTGCTTACAAGGTGAGAACTAGGTTGTTGCCGGAACTCTCGAGCGCAGCTGTACCGGATAATTCAGCAGTATTAAGAAGGAAATTGCGGGTCTTTATCGCTTCCGGAGATCCGTCAGGAAGTTCAGCAATTAAATTGTCATCGCCCCGTCGAACCGGGGTTATCTTTACCTTCCTTAGAGTCTTCGAGTTGATATCCCAGTCGGCTTCTAAAAGAATACCATCCAGGAGTCGTCCGCGAACTTTCTCCCAGTCGAAGGCGAAGTTTCCCAAGCTATAAAAGATCGGTATGCCTCGGTGCACTTCCAAGGGGCACACAACGTGAGGATGATGACCAAAGATTAGCGATGCCCCAGCTTCGATTGCCGCATGGGCGATCCTGCGTTGGTAGTCTTGTATCTCGATACTGCTGGACACCCCCCAATGCATTGACACTACCACGCAATCGGCCAGTTGCTTCGCAGCATGAATGTCTTCCAACAGAGACTCCAACTCGAGCTTATCCGGCCATGTGGTAACGATAGGAGGCGCGCCGGGCATCTCGAGTGCACGGTTTCCCGGCTGGTAAGCGGTGTAGGCTCTAACGGTGGCAGCTCCAGGTCTTGTCGAGGTTGACTGTACAAGCTGTGGCCAAAAGACGCTGGTTCGAGCTATCAACGCTACCTTCAAACCTTTGTGAGTAATAAGTGCCGGTTGTCTCGCTTCCTGCTTGTTCTTACCGATACCGCAAACCTTCATGCCGATCCTTGTGGCAAGTTCTACAGTTTCTGTCACTGCCTCCGGGCTTGCACTCACGTTACTTGCCATGGACACCACATCAAAGCCGGCTTCCAGGAAACCACTTAGCATTTCCGGCGTACTGTGGCGCCATCTATCCTTATATGGTAGACTGGGTAGTGAATGGTTCCGCGCAGCCTCGGTGAACATTCCTTCAGCATGGCCCAGTAAGATATCCCCTCGATCGAATAGAGTCCTTACTTTCGAAAAAGCGGATACCGGGTCCTGTCGATTCTGGATGTTCGTATCACCGACTAAAATTATTCGCATCACCGCTTCTCCTAGCTTATTAAAGCTGGTTTTATTTTACTATTTAAACTGATTCTTAACAAGCAATTAAGTATAGAAAACAGAGCAACAAATGCAAACTTTTTTTGGCGGGGGACACCATCGGAAGACAAAAATCATAAGCCTTTCAAACTGTTGCCTTGATAGTGATGAGTATACTGTCTATTTTTCCGATACGGTGCTTTCATTCGTGCTGGTAGTATAGTTGCGGGCGAACGAAACAAACTTATCAACTTCAAAAAAAAGGTAGTGTTTACTGTTAATCAGGTACCGCTCCTTCTTCCAGATAAGGGTAACGGTTTGGAGGGGCAAACCGACTACCGGGATCATTATTAGATCAGAGAAAAGCTCCGCAATAGGGCCGAAAACAAAAGCGCAGGCTAGACCGTTAGAAACAAATTCCCGAATGGTGTAGATCTGACTGGAGTAGAGCAACACGTTCGGCTTTAAACCGTATTCGGAAAATCCCTTATTAATCAGCTCGTTATGACGCGATCCTCGTCGGAAAAGAATCAAAGGCACATCTGCAAGCTGCTCGAAGGTAATTTCCAGCTCTTCGGCCAGGGGATGGTGAGGAGAAACACAAAGGGTGATCCGCATCTCCCGCAGTGGCAGCACATTCAACTGCTCATTAACGATTACTCGGGATGCGATCCCGATATCGATTGACTCCTCGGTTACCGCCATGAGGTTATTGCTTGAAGTGGATTCAATAATTTCTGTTTTAATTTGGGGATGCTCTTGTTGGAAGGCAAGAAAGAGTTTATTAAAGGCAAAGGTTCCGGACATTGGCGGTACGCCGATACGAATGTGCCGGCGGTTCTGGCCCAGATCGATCATCTTCTGCTCAAGACTGCCGGACATCTCCAGTATTTCGTTGGCGTATTTTAGCATAAAGGCGCCCTCATAAGTCAGTATAAGCCTCTGCTTCACTCTCCGGAACAGGTTTACACCGAACTCATCCTCCAGATTACGAATTGCAGCCGATATACTGGGCTGGGCCACATTCAGTACGCTTGCGGCTTTGGTAACACTGTTGTATTGGCATACTGTCTGAAAGTAGAGCAGCTGAGACAGTTTCATGGGCAGCTTCCTGTTAATGGTTTATCACACCAGTATAGCACACTACCGTGAAGATGGAACCGTTCATAGCCTGTCACAGCAATTCAAACTTTAGATAGTGCATTGCACTATCTAAAGTTTGAATGCCTCTTTATGTTTAGAAATAGATGGTTATTCTAACAAAATGATGCAAATTCAAACTTTGAAAGTCATATGGACTTTCAAAGTTTGAATTGCTGG
>CAZWDV010000121.1:0-5644 GCA_964632675.1 uncultured Sediminispirochaeta sp. | reverse complement strand
GGTCGGCGTGCCGGATAGTCGAGTAGATCCTAGTTGCATTGGCGATCTGGTCGCGGAACAGCTTATCCGTATTGTCAAAATTGTAACGTTTGAGAACCGGCAGCTGTTCCTTGGGCCGGTTCCGTTCCATTTCCTCATTCAACAACGCGTTATATGACGCATTGATTTTCTGGGTAATTTCGTTAAAGGTGTCCTGAAAATTCTTTTTGAATCCGGCCGCCTTTTCGGGCGGAATGTTCGGTGTCAGTGAGCGCATCTTTGCCAGTTCGGTGTTGTAGTACTTGAGCTGCAGCATAATTTTCTTCACTTCCTGATGGTTTTGCAGCGCCGGCCGCTCTTTGAGCATGTTCCTTACTTCCTGCACCACTGTTTTAATATCGGAAGGAGTTTCCTCGGAATCGGCAGAAGTCTTCGAAGAGCCCCGGGGCGGGGTCTGGGGGCCTTCCGGCCGGTTTGGCGAGGCGGCTGCGGCGGCCTTCACACCAGGCGCGGTCTCTTCGCTGCTCTTGGACGAGTAAAGGCGCAGCAGCCCCAGGGCAAACAGACGCTGTACGGCCGGGGTCAGTACGCTCATGGCCGCCTCCCGCAGGGGAGGCGTGAGGTCGGTGATGGCCCGGCTGTCCCATTTGAGGGATTTGAGCGGCGACATAATGGAGTGCAGCAGCCCGCGTTTGTACTCCACTACCCCCTGTTCCACGGCAAAGCGCAGCTGCTCGGCCGCCCGGGAAAACTCGGCGGGGCTGATTTCGAGGAAGTCTACTAATGTATCTGGCTCGTCGAGGGCGTTGCGTACCTCATACCAGTCACCGGTGATCTGTTTTTCGAGCTCACTCACAATAAAATTGTACCCCGCCACAGTCGGTGTATCAACCGAAAATCTTGAAAAACATCAATTTGCTTTAATTATTGAGCTTATTTAGAAGCCACGCAATGTTCTCGCCGAGGCGCAGCATGGTCTTGATGCCCTCCGCATCTTTCTCTCCGTCTCCTTCGGCCCGGGAGAGGGACATGTTCCAGTAGCTTGATCCGGGTACCACCATATCGCTGATAAAAAAGAACTGGTTGATCGACTGCAGGGCGTGCACCGTTCCGGCCCGCCGCGCAACGGCAATGCCGGCCCCGACCTTACGGCTGAGGAAGTTTCCGCCGCCGCGGATTGCGTATCCGGAGCGGTCGATCAGTGCTTTGGTCTCGGCAGTGATGTCGGAGAAATAGACCGGCGATCCGATAATCACCGCATCGGCCTTCTCCATCTTTTCGATGCACTCGTTGATAATATCGTCATCGAACACACAGCGCCCGCTCCCCTCTTCGCGGCAGCTCATACAGGCGGTGCAGCCGCGCACCACCCGCCCGGCCAGCGAAACCTGCTCACACTCGATACCGGCTGCCCGCAGCGGCTCGAAGGCCTTTTCGATGAAAAAATGGGTATTGCCCTCCGGACGGGCGCTCCCGTTGAATCCGACTACATACATATGCTCCCCCATAACAACGAACTATACAGGCAGTATAACCAAAAGCGGTATTAATGCCGAGTATGCCTTGGTGCTGAGCCGGCTTTTCAGTAAGATTAGTACAGAGGAGGCCCAATTATGAGTACCACCCCCGGAGGCGATCATATCCATCAGAGCGAAAATATCAACCGGCTGCCGACAGCGCTGTTATTCGATTTTGGCGACACCATCATGGAGATAAGCGCCCGCAGCCGCCGCCGCGGCATCGAAGCCCTGCTGCCCTACGCCGTCAATTTGGACGGCCGGGATGAGCTGATCGACGAGCTGGCCGAGTTCGGCCGCGGACTGGATTATCGCTTCGAGACTCTCAGCGCCCGCCACAACATCGAGTACCGCCAGCTCGATTTTCACCGGCTGCTGTACGGCAAATTCGGCATCGAGTTCTCGATTGACGAGGACGAACTGGAGTGGCGCTACTGGGACGCCTCGCTGCAGCTGCAGCCCGAGGAAGGACTGCCGGCAGTGCTGGAGACACTGCGCCGCCGGGGTGTGCGCATGGCGGTGATCAGCAATACCAGCTTCCGCGGCTTTATTCTGCAGCGCGAACTGGAGCGTCAGAACCTGCTGCAGTACTTCGAGTTCGTCATGGCCTCGGCCGACTACGGCATCCGCAAACCCGACCCGCTGCTGTACCAGGTAGCCCTGCAGCGCATGAGCCTGCCCGCTGCACAGACCTGGTACGCCGGCAACATGCCTTCGGTTGACTGCGTCGGGGCCCGGGCCGCCGGCATGCGCCCCCTGTGGTACGCCGCCCCGGACATCAAGTCCGGCGCCTACGAGCGGGCCCGGGCCGATCTACCCGCCGAATCACTCGTTTTCCCGGACTGGACTGCCTTGGAGCATATGCTGCCCCCGGACTGAGATGTCTATAAGATTGAATTTTAATAACCAGTTAAACGGGAGCCAGCCACCTGACTGCGGAACGCCCGGAATCGCTACAGAAAATTAAAAATCGTCATCAGCACCGCCAGTAGAGTAAACCCGAGACTCATGAAGCGGAACATGTGGGTAAACCGGTTATTCATGTCGTCAAACCGCTTGTTCTGGTCTTCAAAGCGGCGGTTCACATCTTCGAAGCGCTGATTGACTGCATCAAAACGCTTATCTACCGCGTCGAAGCGGGCGTGCATCTCGGTCAGCAGGGCGCGGATGTCCTCGTGCATGCGGCCGGTCTCCTGGCTGTATTCGGCCTTGCTGACCATGCTGTTGGTCAGCATGAGCACGCAGCGGTGCAGGGACTCGTGGTTTTTTACCTCAAAGGCATCGGAGAGTTCGTGTTCGAGTGATTCGATAAGGAAATCCATGTTGGTCTCCATAAATATAGGATACTACGAAAGCCGCCAGTCGGCAAGCTCTCGGCTTTAAAGAGGGCGGAAACGGGGCGTCTGCTTCAATTATTATAGATTTTTTTGGAAGCGTCTGTGCAAGAAGGCTACAGAAAATTATACACCGTCATCAGTAATGCCAGCAGAGTAACGCCGAGGCTCATGAAGCGGAACATGTGGGTAAACCGGTCATTCATGTCGTCAAACCGTTTGTTCACATCTTCGAAGCGCTTATTCACGTCGTCAAAACGCTCGTTCTGGGCTTCGAAGCGGCGATCCATCTGGGTTTGGAGCGTTTCAAACTTCTGGTTCTGTTCTTCAAAGCGTTGATTGACTGCATCAAAACGCTTATCTACCGCGTCGAAGCGGGCGTGCATCTCGGTCAGCAGGGCGCGGATGTCCTCGTGCATGCGGCCGGTCTCCTGGCTGTATTCGGCCTTGCTGACCATGCTGTTGGTCAGCATGAGCACGCAGCGGTGCAGGGACTCGTGGTTTTTTACCTCAAAGGCATCGGAGAGTTCGTGTTCGAGTGATTCGATAAGGAAATCCATGTTGGTCTCCATAAATATAGGATACTACGAAAGCCGCCAGTCGGCAAGCTCTCGGCTTTAAAGAGGGCGGAAACGGGGCGTCTGCTTCAGCAATTATCAGATTTTTTGGGCTCTGGTTCAAAGCTTGTGGGTTTGGAGACACTGCGGGCGCACAATGGCTCCCGCGGCGGGGCTGCAGTTTTTTACAGCGGTGGCCGCGGGCTTATAACACGTTTTATTCCATAAAATTTTCCGGGTAAAGGATGGCCTCGACCCTGGTGGAACTTTGCATGTAGGTGCGGACCGCTTGGTGGAGCGCGGCGGCGGAGGTGGAATCGATTCGGCGCTGAACAGCGATAGCCGCCTGCGGGTCGAGCTGGTAGAGCTGGATGGCCTCGAGCTTATCGCGCCAGAAACCGTTGGTTCGGAGGGCTTTCTCGAGCGACTTGCTGCGAATACTGCGGACTTTATCGATGTGGCTCGATTCTACCGGTTGATCGGCCAGCACCTCCAACTCGGCGTCGATGATAGAGTTGAGTTCTTCCACACGGCCGGGGGCGCAGTTGAAGCGAATGGAGATCGTGTAGCGCTCCACCGGGTAGCGGGTGGTGGCGACGGATACGCCGACCCCGTAGGTGCCGCCGGCCTCCTCGCGGACCTTTTCGCGCAGGCGGATTTTGAGCAGCTGCTGCAGTGACTGCAGAGTGCTGTTGTTCTGCAGGCTCCAGTTGTAACTGCCGGCATAGATGCGCGCGACGGTGCTCTTTTCGGCGATACCGGCCCGGATCTCTTCGCGTGTGCTGGTATCGGTGTAGCGGACGCCGCGGTCGATCCAGGATTCGCTTGTGCCGGCCTGGCCGCCTGGGCCGGTTGACGCTTCTGAGCCCGCCGAGCCAGTTGAGCCCAGGTAGCGGGCGGCCAGGCGCCTCAGGCTTTGCGGGTCGATATTGCCGGCGAAGGTAAAAGTGAAGTCTGCCGGTGAGGCGAAACGCTCTGAGAATATACGATAGACCTGTTCTTCGGTGATGGAGGCGATACGTTCGGCGGTGTAAGGCTGACGGCGGGGGTGATCATTGAAGAGCAGCTTGGTCACCGTATCGCTCAGCAGGACTTGGGGATTGCTGCGCCGGTTTTCGAGGACCCCTTGCAGGCGCTGCTGGTACGACTGGAAAATGTTGGAATCGCGGCGCGGGGCGGTGAAATAGAGGTAGACTTGCTGGAAGAGGAGTTCGAGGTCTTCGGGGCGGGCATTGCCGCGAAAGCCTTCGGTGAGCTCGTTGATGTAGGGGCTGACCTGGGCCTGTTTTCCGGCGGTCAGCTTTTGCAACTGGCTGGGTGAGTATTCGCCAAGGCCGGCGGCTTGTACGAAAGATGCTGCCATCGTCGCCGCGTAGTAATCCTCGGTCTCGACCTGCGAAGCGCCGCCGGGGCTGAAGGCGGAGAAAAGGATCTCCTCGTTTTTGTAGTCAGTCTGCCGATACACAACCTTCGCCCCATTGGAGAGGGTGAATTCGTGATAGGTGACGGCTGATGAGTCCGACGGGCCGAGCACCTTGGCCGGAATAGTGACTGTATTCTCGGATACGATACTGCCGGGTTCCGGGAGTTTGTCGAGCAGCTGGTCACCGGCAAGTTGATCGCGGTAGGGCTCGACCTGCGCCGACCCTGTGTCTGCGAAGATAGTGCGCAGCCGGTCTTTGTCCGGATATTCGAGATCCTCTTTTTGCGGTCCGGTGACGATGGTTGTTTTAGCTCCACCGGACTGTATGTACTGTTGTCTAACCTGTTGGATATCTTCGAGAGAAATTTTCGGCAGATATTTTTGGGTGAGTTCCCATTCCCGTTCTATTCCGGGAGCAGCTTCGCCAGCCAGGTAATGGCGGATATACTCCGCGGCAAAACTGCTTGATTCTGTCTTTTTCCGCTCTTCATAGACGCGCTGCATCCGGCTTTTTATATTTTCTTTTGCGCGCCTTAGTTCGTCCTCTGTGAAGCCGTAGAGTTCAATACGGCGTTCTTCTTCCAGCAGGGTAGTCAGGGCGCGTTCAATTTGTCCTTCTCTGGCCAGGGCGCCCCACACCGTGGCATCATTGTTGCGCAGGTAGTTGGTGGCGGCGAAATAGCCGGTTACATAGGGCGGGTCGGACTGCTCGGTTTTCTCCGAGAGCCGAGCCCGGACCATCTGGCTGTACATGCTGAGGATGAGCGAGGTTTTGTAGTCCGGCTCGGTTTTGAGGCGGAATGGTTCCTGCAGACTGAGTACCTGTATCTGTGT
>CAZWDV010000120.1:0-5675 GCA_964632675.1 uncultured Sediminispirochaeta sp. | reverse complement strand
TATGTAGAACGGAATTACACGCAGCTGGTTTAGTTAGACCTCAGTAATATACGCTCTTCAGTGCCCGAATGAACTCTTTGTAATCCTCTTCAGCTGTTTCTAAGAACTTTTTGATGCGGGCGAAGCGAATATCGATATACTCGTGTGCGAGTACATTTCTCAATTTTGTATTTCTTGCCAAAGCATCAATATTGTTGTCTTGGAAACCGGGCATAGTTTTAAGCCGCTCAATAGACTCGCGGTAGGTTTGCGGAATATGTTGCTTTTTCGATGCGACGATAATTTTGGCCGCGTCTATGGAAGCATTTACCAGGTTTTCTATCCATCTTTCAAGATTTCTTCTCATTGCAGAATCATCTACATATGTTTGATATGAAATATTTTGAAACTGTGAACTATCACCTATTTCAGTTTCTAAGAAGTCAATAATCCTTATCAACCTGTCTTTGTCTATTTCAGATATAGATCTCGACCTGGCCTTAATCTTTAGAAAAGATTCAGTGAAATTGGCATATTCATCAAAAAGGCTGCCCGAAGCGAGCAGAACTCTAAGGTAGAGTTTTCTGTTGTTGATAGCTAAGATCTCACCTTCACAGATGGCACTGTACACAATCCGGGCGGGAGCCCGGTTCATAACCAGCAAATCTACTTCAAAGCCGCTAAGTTTTTCTAGTGCGCTCCAAATCCGATCTTCAGCTTCATAAAATGTCGCATCTTCCAACTCCAGCTGGCCGTCTTTTGGATAAAAATAAACAGCCACATCGAGGTCCGACCACTTTCTGGTTTCATCGCGTGCGAATGAACCGAATAACACCGCAAAAGCAATATCTTTTCGTTGAGAAAAATAGGATGAAAGGTTATCGATGATATCGTCTTTTGATAATTCCGACATACAAATAAATGATATGCCTTTAACTTTACCCGGTCAAGAGTACCAAAAAACTTGCGACATCGCAACTTCTACTTAACACATGTAGAGTGTAAGCAGCTCAAGTGAGATCAATATTGTACAAATCCATCTGTTAACATCGGTGAATGACAACTTGCCCGTCTGCCTATATAAATAGAGCAGGAACCGGAAAACGAAAAGAGGCCCCGATTATTGCCGACACCGCCGCCGGCGAGGTTCATTACAACAGCTCGTATTGGTATATTGGCCACTTCATCCGCTTTGTGCCGCCCGGAGCGCTCAGCAATAGCGCGCTTCGCACACACTTGACAGGCAGTAAAGGGCATGCTTTTATTCTGATGTGGATTTATTACATAGAAGACTGCTGTTTCTCCTTGCATCCCTAATTGTGCTGCTTATTGCGACGGCTGTACTGGTTGACGGTTTCCGGGAGGCCTTCGGAGGCTTTGTCGCCTTGCAGATACATCCTGCCCGGCTGATACACGATTTTATCGAGGTTCGAGGAATCGGTGCGGCACTGATAAACGGAGCGCTCGTCGGGCTGATCGGACTCGCCCTGGTGCTTCTCAACCGGGTGTCGCTTTCGGGGCCCACGTATGCGGCCATACTGACACTCATCGGCTTCGGATTTTTCGGTAAAACCCCCGTCAATATCGTTCCGATTTTCATCGGGGTGTATCTGGCGGCCAAATATGTCGGCAAATCATTCCGTGAATACATAATCATAGCCCTGTTCGGAAGTGCATTGGGACCTCTGGTAAGCACCATAGCCTTCGAACTGGGGCTGCCCTACGCTGCAGCACTTATACTTGCAGCTGCCGGCGGAATTGCTACAGGATTTCTGCTGCCCGCCCTGGCCGTATCGATGCTGCACCTGCACCAGGGGTACAACCTTTACAACATCGGACTTACTTGTGGGTTTTTTGGTCTGTTTGCCGCCTCGCTGCTGCGAGCCGGCGGGCATACATTTCAAGCTGCACTCAACTGGTATGGAGAGTTCTCGTTTGTCCTAAGTCTGCTGGTACCTGTGTGTGCTATCGTACTCATAGTCACCGGATTGCTGATAGGGAAAAAGGCCGCCTTTGCTGATTTTCTGGCCATACAGAAACACACCGGACGGCTACCCTCGGATTTTATGGACATGGAATCGATCGGCGGCGCGCTGATCAACAGCGGAATTATCGGCCTACTGTTTTCGGGGTATGTGTTCATAATTGGTGCGGATTTCAACGGGCCGGTCATCGGTGGGCTGTTTACTATTATGGGGTTTGCGGCCTTCGGAACGCATGTAAAAAACTCCTGGCCTGTCGCGGCAGGGGTTGTATCCAGCACCCTGCTATTCGGAATGCCGCTTACCGCGCCCGGTCCGGTACTGGCGCTCATATTCGGCACAACTCTCTCTCCGATTGCCGGACAATTCGGCCCGCTGATCGGCTTCATTGCCGGTTTTATACATTTGATCATGGTCTCTTTTACCGGCTCCTGGCATGGAGCGATGAATCTCTACAACAACGGTTTCGCCGGCGGGCTGACCGCCACTTTACTCATTGCAATAATACAGTGGTATAAAAACAACAAAGCCGAGACATAGCCAAGCAATAACAGGAGGTTGTACCTATGAAACGCAAAGAACAGATACTCCATCTCATCAGCGGCATAGCCAATTATATTCTGAGCGAAGACCCCCGGCGCATGGTCATTTCTCTTCACCAGGAGGAAGACGGCCTGCACCTGAGTATAATGGACGATAACGAGCACAGCGACGCAGAAATCCAAAAAATGGAAGCGCAGCTCAATTCGAGCAAACGCCCGGAACTGGCCAGTTATTATGGCGCAATGACCGGCCAGGACCTGCTGGGGAACTCGAAGCTGGATTTATTGGGCTGGCAGGTAAAGCATACCGATATAACCCGTATCGACAAGGGCATCAAGATCGATCTATGGGTCGGCGGCGACCGTTTCCAGAGCCATAAATTCAATATGCCGGAGAAATAGTCTTTTTCCGGGCGCGCCCCTCCGGCTGCGCCTGCGGGTCGGGTGCTCCGCTGCTACTCCTCGGGGCCTTCCCTCCGCCCCTTCGTGGCGGGGAGACTCCTGCACCTCTAGATCAACCAGCCAGGTAGTATCTATACCGGTCACCGTTTATATCCCGAGTCGAGCATCTCGTCCCGGAAAGAACCGTCCGCCCAGTCTCTTTTTACTCTCCCCAGTGACAGGGGGGCCCACTCATCCAAGCTCCGGTGCGGGCGAAGCTTTTCTGTTATATACTCCTCCATGGCCTCTCGAATGAGCTCGGCAGCCGTTCGGTCCCTCTTCTCAGCTTCGGCTTTGTAGAGGGAGTACACGGGTTCAGATACATATATGGTAATAGGTTTCATATGTATGATATACATCGTTGATAGATATAAATCAATATAATTGTCTTTGTAAAAAAAGGGAAGCAAACCTCCTGTAGAAGTCAACCCGCCGCTTCTCAAGACTCCTGCGTAATCTGTTTACCTGTTTTTCTCCATGCGGAGGTCGAGGTATACAGCAGGCCGACCGCAGCTAGTGCGGCGGCTATCACTACCACCGACAAAATAATAGATGGAATAAAACTGCCGGCGCTGTCGGCAATAATGCCGCCGAGTACCGGGCCGGTCAGCGCGGCCACCCCGTAACCGAGAAACACCATCGGATACACCGTGGAAAAGGCGTCAATACCGAACAGAGATTCCGTTGACAGAGCATAGACCGAAAAGCAGCTGCCGAATCCGGTGCCGGTCAACAGAACCACCGCCAGCAGAATCGGTGAAGGCAGGGGCAGCATCAGCAGAACCAGGCTTCCTCCCAGAGATGTCAGTGATATCATAATAGTGCGCCGGGGGCCTAAGCGGTCGAAGAGGTTTCCCCAGACAACGCGTCCGGTTGCATTTCCCACCGCAAACAGAGAAACCGCAAGGGTGGCCTGCAGCTCCGGCACATTGGTAGCCAGCAGCAGCGGTTTCAGGTTTCCCACAATCAGTAAGCCCGCAAATGTACCGCCAAACATGCCCACAGCTACTATCATAAATTCACGGGTAAAGAGTATATTCTTCAATTCGCCTGAACTCTTAGCAGGCTTTGCAGACTGATGCTCCGGGGTGCTGAGCAGCAGGGCGCCGACAAAGGCCAGCAGGCCGAGGGTGATTCCGAGGATGCGGAATACATCGAGAATATATAAGTTCGGCTGCTGCAGCAGAAAACTGGCCACTGCACTGAGGGCAACGGCGCCCCCTCCGAAGCCGGCCACCGACACTCCGGTAACCAGACCCTTCTTTTCCGGAAACCACTGCATTCCAACGGTCAGCGGACAGATATACACAAAGCCTATTCCCGTTCCGGTAAGTGCCCCGAGGGAAAGCAGGGTAAGCAGATAATTCCCGCCGGCCAGAGATGCCAGCAGATACCCTCCGCCGAACAGCAGGGCCCCGAAGGCGGCGGTTTTCCGGGGGCCGTACGTCTTCAGCGACCGGCCGGCCGGTATCATAGCCAGGCTGAATACAGCGATAATAAGGCCGAAAATCAGAGCGCTTTGACCTTTCGTAAATTGATATTCCCTCTCGAGTGCCGGTACGAATACACTCCAGGCGTATACCCCGCCAATTATAAGCTGCAGGATTACTCCTGCTATAAGTACAATCCATCGTTTCATGGTATTTCTCCTATATCAGTTCGATCAATTCTTGAATTGTTTTTTCTCTTTCTAGCGGGTGTCGAAGATGCTTTTCAGGGTTGATTTTATAGGTGTTGCGCCGTCCTTCGCGCACTCTTTCTATATAGCCCTCATTAACGAGATCAGAAATAATCCGCTGTACAGCGCGCTCGGTTATGCCGACCTCCCGGGCAATATCCCGCATGCGCATGGCAGAGTCTTCTGCCAGACACAGCAGCACATGGGAATGATTTGTAAGGAAAGTCCAGGAATACTCCCGGTTTTTTTCTCCCATTTCTTCACCGCCTTGAATTATTAGCGCAATAGTAATGATAATAATTATACGTGTCAATATTTACGATACTAATTACACGAAATAAATGTCGTAAATATAGGTGAACAGCCTACATCCGGATGAATTTCTGTTGATTCCGGGCTATACTAGCATAAGGGGGAGATATGGCAAAGTATACCTATGATGGAACTGTAGTGCGAGACAGTACGGGAAAGAAAATGGGAGAAATCGATCGTACCTATGTAAGAGGGTGGAATGCCGCTCTGTTGGGACAAATCGATCGTAAAAGTATCCGGGATAACAGAGGGAAAAAGCTGCTCGACTTTGACGGGAAGACGTTAAAAGATGATTTGGGAAAGAAAGTTGCCGCCATGAAGGATATTCAGGCTTTGATAGACGGAGAACCGGATATTGGGATGGCCGCCGCCTGGTATTTTCTCATAAAAAAGCAACAGAAAAATATGACCTGAAAAGAATGAAAGTAGAAGCCCCAACTGCGGGAACCACACCGGTTTCCGTAATCTCTCCAGGCATATCCCCGGTGATACGGTGGAATGGAAACCGCCGTAAAATCGGAGCCCGGAAAAGCCCCGAATTCGAAGTGTTCGATATTGATCGCAAAGTAGACCGCCAAGCGTTTCCCGTTGGGCCAGTCATACACCGGGCGATCAAAAATTGGCGAATAAGTATAACGTCCGTGCTGTGTTAATTTCATACTAAAATGATAATCTTCGGATTATGGGAATGCCAGAACTGCAATACAATAACTGCCCTCTCTCAGCAATTCAAACTTTAGA
>CAZWDV010000119.1:0-5710 GCA_964632675.1 uncultured Sediminispirochaeta sp. | reverse complement strand
GGCGGCCCGAACAGCGGAGCCGAATAAGAGATGGAACTGCTCCTGCTCAATATTGCCCTGGCCGCCCTGCCCTCATTAATAATACTGTGGTATTTTAACCGCTGGGACAGCGCCCGGAGCGAGCCTACAGGACTTTTACTCTTCACCTTTTTTTTAGGATTTGTGGCGGTTATTCCCCCCCCTCTTATTTAAATTGTAGTTTATCCCCTTTGTTTGCCCTCCCCTCCCCCTCTTCGGCTGGTTTTTCGGGCTTTTATCGTTGCAGGACTGGTAGAAGAGGGGGTAAAACTCTTTGTAGTAAAAAAGTTCATCCTGAACCGTCCGGCCTTCGACGAAGTAATGGACGGAATTATCTACACTGTGACCGCCAGCCTGGGTTTTGCCTTTTTCGAGAACATCTTTTACAGCGTCGGCGGCCCGGCTACTCTATTGATCCGCGGGCTCACAGCTGTTCCCCTCCATGCAGTTGCCTCAGGAATTATGGGCTACTACATCGGAATATCAAAATTTGAGCGGGCTGAAGCCTGGAAGCAGGGACTGTTTATTGCAGTGATGATCCACGGAGGCTACGACTTTTTTCTCTTTCTCGGCGGCGGCTTTGCCTTTCTCACCTTTCCGCTGCTGCTGTGGTCCCTGCGATCCCTCTCCCGCTTGCATCACAAAGCCATAGCGGCTGATAGGCGCAACGGCCGTATTTGAGCGGAGGGATAGAGGGGCACGGGCGGCGTTCGCCCGGATGCGGTTTGCCCGGTCGGAAAAGGAGACCGGAGATAGCAATTCGGGCCGGGCGGCCGAATCCGGGCCGCCCGTGCACATACCCATACATTATTTTTTCATTAAGACTTTTAACGCCGCCAGGAGCCTGTCTACATGCTCTTCACGGGCGGTATTGCCCATCAGGCCGATTCGCCACACTTTACCGGCAAAATCACCTAATCCGCCGCCGATTTCGATGTGATGATCATAACGCAGCGTCTTGCGGCCCTCGACATCATCGATACCTTCGGGAATCCAGATGGAATTGAGCATCGGCAAACGGAACTGCTTATCCACCACCATTTTTATACCCAGATTATCGAGCCCGGCGACCAGTTTTTCATGCATCCTTTGGTGCCGGTTGTACACATTCTCCAACCCCTCTTCCAGGGCTACCGCCAGGGCTTCATACAAGCCGTACAGCATGTTGATCGGAGCGGTATGGTGGTAGGCCCGCTTCTTTCCGGCCCAGTAGCCGGCTATCATGCTGACATCCAGATACCAGTTGGGCACCTTGGTTTTGCGATTCATTATGGCATCAAGCGCCCGGTCGGAAAAGGAGACCGGAGATAGGCCAGGAGGACAGGAGAGGCACTTCTGGGTGCCGCTGTACACCGCATCTACGTGCCATTTATCAACTGCAACTTCCATTCCGCCGAGGCTGGTAACCGTATCGAGAATGAAGAAAGCCCCGTGGTCTTTTACGATCTTACCGATTTCAGCAGCCGGGCTGCATACACCGGTCGAGGTCTCGGCATGGACCATCGCCACGAGCTTATACTGCTTTTTCTGCAGTTGTATCTCGACTTCATCCGTGGTAACCGGGGTTCCCCACTTGAAATCGATGGAATCGGCATCGGCACCCAGGCGCTGAGCTATATCGAGCATGCGCTTGCCGAACACCCCGTTGATCAGAATCAGCACCGGGTCGCCCTTCTCGATCAGGTTCACAAATACCGTCTCCATGCCGGCCGAACCGGTCCCTGACATTGGAAGGGTCAGGTTGTTGTTGGTTTGAAACACCTTCTGGAGCATAGCCTTGATATCGTCCATAATTTCGATAAAATACGGATCGAGATGCCCCAAAGTCGGCCGGCTCATCGCGTTATACACCCGCGGGTGGGTAAGCGATGGCCCGGGGCCCATCAATAAAATCTCTTCAATTCCTTTAATTTTATTTTCCATATATTCCTCCTTAAGGAAAATTCCGTCGGGAGCAGTATCTCCGGCAGCCGGCTTCTGCTGTAGAAATACATTCCCCCCACTTGACCAAATCACGATAATTTAGTAAGTTATCACCATCGACGCAGGGTAGAGCAGATGGTAGCTCGTCGGGCTCATAACCCGGAGGTCGCAGGTTCGAGTCCTGCCCCTGCTAAAGTAACCGTATCGCATCAGCGATGCGGTTTTTTTTGCTCAGCAGGACTCGATCCGTAGGCACGGCGCGCCCGCAGGAAAGGCCATTCTACACGGATACCGCGCCATGCTTGACAGTTAATGCCACAATATCCGCTGCAGGAACATTCCGTGATGGTATACCGCGCCGGACCGCCAGTGCCGCCGCAGCTCCCGCAGCCTGGCCCATCGCCATGCAGGTACACTGAGCCCGCAGTCCGGCCAGTGCCCGTCGCTCGGATGAAATTATACGACCGGCAATCAAAAAGTATTTTACCCCTTTGGGAATAAGCGATCGAAAAGGGATTTTTGGAATCAGCTCCTCAGATGAGTGGAATTCTTCTTCGCATCCGGACTCTTCATTGTGCAGGTCAATATAATTGAAGGCATTGCAGATCTGGTCCGGATACGTGCGCGCCTCCATAAACTCATCGTAGGAAATCCGGTGTTCCCCTACCACCCGGTACCCCTCTCTGGAGAGAGCCCGCGCATACATGGTTTTCAACACAGCCCGTTCAGCACCCGGAATCTCTTTCCTTACAAAGCGATACATCCGCAGCATAGCCGCCCGCCCGCGTATATTGGCATCGGTTTGCCCGTCGGCATCCGTGGTATCGCAGTTGTAGATGTGCGTGGCATTATGGCCGCCCATCTGCAGGTACCATAAAAAGGGATAATTTGCAAAATAAGCCCAATCGCCGGGTTGCAGTCGTCCCTCTGCCAGCGCCTCATCGTACAGCTGCTGCACTTCGCCTTTCCACACCTGTTGCAAGTCGATTCCCTCAATTCGATACTGTAGGGTTCCGGGCTGTCGCACCGGGGCCTTTTCTACCTCCAGTCCGGCCGCCCGGGCGCCGTCGGCATCCCCGGATGCATCAATTATCTCTTTTGCAGTAGTAATGCGCTTTATTCCGCGGGCGTAGGACACAACCTCCCATCCAGCTCCATCAGCTCCGGCGGCAGCCACTTTGCCGACGAACTCGCCGTAGTGGAGTACAACCCCGGCCTCCAAGGCTTTCTGTTCGGCGACGGCGGCATAAATAGGTACGTTGATGTGGCTGTAATACCCGGGAGTGTCCACCGGCCGGCGCTTGTGGAAAGGTTTGGGAGGAACGCCTTCAATTTCCCGGCTCTGCAGATACAGCTCCCAGGGAATGCCCTGCACCACTGGCCCGCTGCGGGTGTGAAAATGATTCGGCATGAACACGCCGCCAGCAGTCATAGTACCCCCGAGCATGTGTCCGGCCTCAATTACTGAAACCCGGACAGAGTGGTCTGTAGCTGCTTGTGCGGCAGTGCTGTCCGGATTCAACCCGTTTAGCACTCGGCCGGCCTGAATAGCAGCAATATGCCCGGCAGTCCCTCCTCCGATTATGAGTACATCAACCATTTCATGAACAGTTTTCATTCCGGCTCCTATCTCTATACTATAAAGGAGTTGCCCAATAAGTCAAGAAAAATTTTATTATTTAATATTATGTTTTAATTATTAAAACTGAAAAAGATAAGGGCATGCATACCACTCTAAATCTGTCTCGGTACATCCGCTCCAGCATCTAACTCTCGGCAGCGGGCTTCCAGCCTAACTCCTCTGATATTCGGGTGCTCACATCACGCAACACTGTAATAACTTGTGCTTCTTTTTCTGCAGCAAGTCTGGTTACCGGTGCGGAAATACTGATAGCAGCTACGTTTTTACCACTAAAATCTTTAATCGGAAAGGCAACACACCTGACTCCAACCTCACACTCCTCATTATCATACGCAAATCCGCGCTGCTTCACCGCTTCCAGTTCATTGAAAAACATTTCGGTAGTGGTGATGGTCTGCTCAGTAAAGGCCGGCAAGCCCCTTGTCTCAACGTATTCTTCCAAAGAGTTGTGTGAATAGTTCTGCAGCAACACTTTGCCGGCCCCGGTGCTGTGCATAGGCGCAACCTTCCCGATTCTCTGCAAGGTGCGCAGCATGTGGTCGGGACCGTCCACCGTGTCAATGTAAACGACGCTTCCCTCTTGCTCGACACAGAGCGAAACCGGCTCCTGCAGTTCCCGGCTGACTTCTTCTAGAAAGGGATGGATGGCTTTCTGATAGGGATAATTCGACTGAACCCGGCTGCCCAACTGTGCCAGTTTAAGAGTAAGACCATAACGCGCAGTCTCCGTTTCCTTAGCCACATACCCGTAGTCGATCATAGTGTTCAGGAAACGCAGCAAAGTGCTGTCCGGCATATTCAATTTGCGAGCTAATTCCTGCAAGCGCATAGGTGCAGCCTGCTGCGCTAAGACTTCAAAAATCTGCAAAGCTTTTCCGAGGGACTGATTCTTCTTTACACCTTCCGACTGCATGCTTAACTCCTGCTGTGTTTATTAAAGGGTAACTAAAACTATACTAGTGATCGATAGATGAAACAATCAGCTGTTCACCTGCGAAAGTTCCTCGGCTTATATCTTCTCACTTCCTGCAAAACTTGCGACGTCGCAAGTTCCACTTAACAAATGTATAGTTAATGCGGCTGCGTACTCCCCTTTTCGGGAAGCCTTCGGTCCTGAAAAACCGTTACGGATAAGGAATCTGCGGGAGAACATTGCCCGGCCTCTCTGTGGGCCCCTTAAAGTTTGAATTGCTGAGTGCGGATGGTTTTCCTGTAAAAAACCGCCCGCCTCTGCTACAATGGAAGTATGATACGCAGTTTTACACAGGTGATTTCCATAGTACAAAAGAGCCAGGCTCCGCCGATTGCCGTGGCCGGGGCCGAGGACGCACCGGTGCTCGACGCGGTCTGCAGGGCCAAGGACCAGGGCATTATGAATGCGATACTGGTGGGCGACGGGACCTCCATCGAAGCGGGGCTGCAGAAAGCCGGCCGGCGCCCCGCTGAATTTCGCATCGAGCATGTCGACGGCGATCTGACGGCGGTGGCCGAACGGACTGTCCGTCTGGTGCTGGACGGCGATGCCGGTTCGATTATGAAGGGCTACATGGATACCTCGGTGCTGCTCAAAGCAGTACTTGCCCATGCGGAGCTGAAGACCGGGCGCTTCATGAGCGTTTTGGGAATTATCGAAAGCCCGCACTATAAAAAGCTGCTGTTTCTCACCGACAGCGGCTTTATTCCCCGCCCCACCCTCGAGCAAAAAATCGATCTCATCAAAAATGGTGTTGATTTGGTGGAGAAACTCGGTGGGGAAATACCGAAAGTAGGGGTGATCTGCGCAATCGAAAAGGTAAATGAGAAAATGCCGGAAACCGTCGATGCCGCCGAACTGGTCAAACTCAACCAGAGCGGTCAGATTCCCGGCTGTATAGTCGAAGGCCCCCTGGGTTTTGACAACGCCGTCTCCGCCGAGGCGGCCGCCCACAAGGGGGTAAAGGGAGTGGTCCCCGGCAATGCCGATATTCTGCTGTTTCCCGACCTGGTGGCGGCCAACTCGGTGTATAAAACCTTCGGCTTCCTGACCGATGCAAAGACGGCCGGCTACCTGGCGGGGGCGAAAATTCCGATTATCATCACTTCACGGGCCGACAGTGTAGAAACCAAACTCAACTCGCTGGCGATGGT
>CAZWDV010000118.1:0-5812 GCA_964632675.1 uncultured Sediminispirochaeta sp. | reverse complement strand
TACAAACTACAGTAATTCTAAATTTGAAAATTTTATTAAAATTTTCAAATTTAGAATGCTCACATTTTGTTTAAGATCAGCAACTTAGCTTAAAGATTTTGATGTAATTCTAATTTTGGAAGGTATAGAGCTTCCAAAATTAGAATTACTGTACAAACTAAGAATATGTATTCATGAAGCGGGACGTTGCCGCACCCAAGTCTCCAGCCGCTCGCGCATCAACTCATCGGTCTGTTCGGAGGAGGCTTGGTCCTCCAGCCAGGGAATTATAACTTGGCTGCGAATCTGCGGCCAGTCGGCGGGCATCGGGGGTGCAAAGTCCAGATACGGGGCAGAGGGAATATATCCCACCAGTGAGGGATAGAAGGTCGGCAGTACCTGCTCATTTACCTTGGGCAGGGCGGAGAAACCCCCGGCAATACCGAAGGTGCGGGTACGCTTGTACTGAGTCGAAGCCAGGAGCTGTTCCTGGGTTTCGGTGCTCGAAAACCAGGATAGAAAGGCTTTTGCTGCTTGGATACCGGGCGCACCGTGGGGAATTCCGGCAAACAGCATACTCGGAAGCACCGGTATCGAATCATCAGCGGCAAGCCACCTCAGTTGCAACTCTTCCCGGTGCTGCGGAGAAATAGAGTAGAACTCCTCAGCATCAGTATAGTAGCAGAGGATCCGCTCTTTGGAGATCAGCTTGTAGGGCGGTTCGATTAAGAACTTTTGGCTAAACTCTCGCTCAGCGGTGAGACCGTTATTGTCCTCAAACGTCCAGTTGCGGATGAGTTCTACAGACTCGTTAAGATTTTCAGAGTTCCAAATGAGGGATCCGGTACTGCTT
The DNA here is from genome assembly GCA_964632675.1 of uncultured Sediminispirochaeta sp. Classification (GTDB taxonomy): domain Bacteria; phylum Spirochaetota; class Spirochaetia; order DSM-16054; family Sediminispirochaetaceae; genus DSBN01. Next base: position 4,980 of record CAZWDV010000118.1, on the reverse strand, counting down.
TCACGGAAGTCTGTATCCTCGAGCAGACTGATCTGATACAGCAGAAAGGGGTTCCAGCGCAGAGAGAGACCGAGTTTGGAAAAACCCTTCTCCGTTTGAACGCTGAAATCCTCATTCAATGCTTGTACCTGCTCCATGCTTATAAGAAAACTGTCCTGGTTAGGGAGCTGGTGGTCGATGTGAAACATGAGTCCGGGAATTTGGAAGGAGATAGGCAGCAAGACCTGCTGATTATCGTAACGGCCCTGTTGCAGGGGTACCGAATAGAACCGATCTGTATCCAGTTGTCCGTCCATGAAAAGGTTTTCCAGTGACGCCAGTTTATTGAGATACTTCTGCGAATTGAGTTGCGAATCGATAATCAGATCGAACTCACAGTCACTATTCGCCGAGAGTTGCTCCCGCGGGGCTTGGTTGAATGAGATGATCAAGCGATATTCGTCCTGAGATGAGTTAAACAGTTCGACGTACGAGGTGAATTCGGGGCGGTTGGTACACAATACGGCGGTAGTCTGTTTTTCCGTAGGGCATCCGGAGAGCAGCAGGGCGCCTGCAATCGGCAGCAGGAGGATCAGAATGGCAGGAATACGGGTATGTGCTGGTTTCATCGCTGATACCATACGTCTTTCCTGTGGGGGTTGTCAATTACTGACAGGTGTAGAATAATTACAGCAACTTCACTATGCAGATACAACGCCCTTTTTACCGTTACAGCTCTTATCTAAAACAGAAATACGGCCGACCTGTCTACCGGATTTCTGTAGATGCAGGCTTCACCTGTCCCCACCGTGACAGCGATGGAGGCGGAGGATGCACTTTTTGCGATGAATCCGGTTCGCGGGCGACCTATCAGGAATCGGTAGTAGGAGAATCTGCAATTCGAATACGACGGGGCGTCGATGTCAGTCCCGAAAGACTGGAGATTATCCGCCGGCAGATAGAGCGGGGGCGTGAGTTTCTGTACCGCAGATACGGAGCCGAGCGCTACATTCTCTATTTCCAGGCTTTTTCGAATACCTTTGCGCCCCCCGCACAGCTGCGCAGAATCTACGACTTTGCACTTTCGCAGACGGAATTCTGCGAGTTTATTGTCTCAACCCGTCCCGACTGCGTGAGCGGCCGGCATATAGAACTCTTAGCTGAATACCTTAAGCAAGATTTAGATGTGTGGGTAGAATTGGGACTGCAGTCGGCCCACAATCACACCCTCCGCAGAGTGAATCGCGCCCATACGGTGGAGCAGTTCGAGAGTACTTTTCGCCGTCTACACGCGGCGGGCCTCAAAGTGAGTGTGCATCTGATTTTTGGTCTTCCGGGAGAATCTTTTGACGATATCATGGCAACAGCAGACTATGTGGCTGCTCTGCAACCGGATGCGGTGAAGATCCATAACCTGAATATTGCCGCTGAAACACCACTGGCCGCGGAGTATGCGGCCGGAGTATTTACGGTACCCAGCGGACGGCGCCATCTCGGGTATGTAGTGGAGGCCCTGCAGCGTCTGCCGGAGAATACGGTAATTCAGCGGCTTACCTGCGATACTGCCGACGAACGCCTAGTGGCTCCCCGATATTTTACTCCAAAAAGTCAATTTTACCAGCAGTTGGACAGTAAAATGGTTCAGTTGAAGGTATATCAGGGGTGTCGCTTCTCCCGCACGCCTGCACCAACTTATTTTTAGGTTGACAGCACAGGAATTTTAATTTAGGAAGTAATACGACTTCCTAAATTAGAATTACATCATAATCTTTAAGCTAAGTTACTCATCTTAAACAAAATGTGAGCATTCTCCATTTGAAAATTTTAATTAAATTTTCAAATGGAGAATTGCTGTTGACAGCGGTTTTCATTTTCCATAAAGTTATGGCATGGATGAAAAAGGCGGGTCTTCGGCCGATACGGATAGCGGACTAATTCAGAAGCTTTTGTCGATCTTCTTTCGGGGAATGGACCCAGAACGGGAAAAGCGAAGACTCCTCAAGGATATTGCCAAAGATCTCAAAAAGAAAAAATCCAAGTTTTATAAGCCGAGCAGCGGAGAGGCACTACCGGCTTTGGCTAAGTTTTTTCATGAGATGTATAAGGTAATCGGTCCTGCACAGGTGTTTCTAGAACACGCCCAATCATCGAATGTGCTCAAGAACCTGATTATTGAAACCTCTTTGCCGAAAGAGATACAAGGTATACGGGATGAACTGACCGAGGAGTCAATCCGTGCCAAGGCGGATCAGATGGATACCAAGGCCCTGGCAAATGAACTCCGGGAGAAAATGGTCAACTTTTTCTCCGGGTTTAAAGGAGACAGAGTGAAGAAGATTGACGGAACCTACAATCTGCTGTCTTCTTTTCTACAGTTCATTCATTTTGACTACTATTTTCTACTTAAGAAATTCGATTCGAATCTACCTGAACGTGATTTTGCCTATAATCCCAAGTTCGAATCCATCAATGCGGAGTATATCAGTGACGACTTGAAAGACTTCTTGGAAGTGATGCCGCTCATCCGTAAAGACTCCGATTGGGAAAAATTGTTCGATATCTTGCAGAACTACAAAGAAACCGAGGTCATCAACCGTTCGGCCTGGAAAAAACTGGTCCGGAACCTGGAAAATGTGAAAAAAGAGGGTGTATTCGAGCAGATGGTGCGTCATATCGATAAGGACCCCTATTTCAAGCCCCAGTTTTATCCGCCGAATGAGCGAATTGTCGAGGAATATCTGAATAAGATCAAGACGCAGTCTGAGATGACGGTTCAGAAAATACTCAACGAACGGCAGAACCGCAAGGTAGACAAGCTCTTGAAAACTATCTTTGGTACAACCGCCATATCTCGAATGAAGAACTACACTGAAAAAGAGAACCTGAAATTTTCCAAAAAAATGCTCGGCGGATACATCTATATAAAGCCGATGAACTATATCAAGGCCTTTCTACTCGACTACTTCAAGCGGGATATCAAAGTGGCGATCGATCTGCTACTGATTCGCGGAAAGTGGTCGACTAACCTTATGAGCCAGCAGCTTTCGGAGTCCTTCCATGCAGTAATGGAAGTGTCCGATAACCTGCTCAGATTTGACGACTCCTTAGCCGAAGACGGTGAGCGGGGTGCCAGAATGAAGACGTATATGGCCAGATCGGACAAGGACAAGAATTCTATGGTCAGCCTTAAGAAGTTGCTCAAAGAGACCAACGACGAGGCGCTGGATATTATTCAAACCACTGCTCAGAACCTCATTACCATCGGGAAGGGGCTTAAACAGGTGATCGAAGATTACGATAAAAAACCCCATGAGCTGATTATCAACTGGAAAGAAATAGAACAGTACTCCGAGAAGGATGTAAAAACCAGCATTACCGAAATCTACAAGAAGATCTACTATTTCATCCAACTGCTGCAGTTCTACGTAAAGAAATCAAAATAGGGAGAACCGGTACGGCCGGCGCGGGCGACAGCTGATGCGCTGATCCGGCCGGGTTATTCGATCGCGTGTTCGAGTTTTAACAGGAAGTTTTTCTTCTCCGGACCGCCGCCGTAGTTCCCGACGCCTCCCGCGGCGGGGAGAACCCGGTGGCAGGGGACGATGATCGAGATGGGATTGGTCCCTACGGCGCTGCCGACCGCCCGGACGGCCCGCGGATATCCACACTTAGCGGCCACCCTGCCGTAAGTACTGGTTGCACCGCCGGGAATCCTGAGCAGCTGGTTCCACACCGCCTGTTGAAACGGGCTGCCGTACAGCTTCAGCGGAATCTCGAAGTCAAGGTTATTGCCAGAAAAGTAGCTGTGAAGCTGTTGAACTACATGCTGTACATACGCAGGATGCGTGTCGGCGGAGACAGCGCCGGTAGCTTCAATGCCGGACGGAACAGGCCTCATCGAATTTGACCCGCTCCGCCGCCCTGGCGTCGCTGAAAGCTGCGCGCGGAGAGCCGCCGGCATCCGCATACCGGGGCTGCCGGGGTCGCTGAATCCGGCGAACACCAAATAGCTTTCCTCGAAAAGGAGATGAAAGCTGCCCAGCGGGCTGTCTATGGTAACGCCGGTAAATGCATCTGATAGTTCTCTCATAACACTCAATAGGTTATAGAACAACCGAGCTGTATCGCAAGCCCCGCGGAGCCGGTTTCGTACTCACCGGCGCTATTTTTGGCTTCCCAGGCATAGGTATCCCGCGCTTCGCCGGTTTGAATAGTGGCAAAGCCGAGCAAAGTGAAGCCTTGAAACAGGTTCCATGAGAGACCCGGTGTCAGCCGGGCAGAGAAATCGATTGGGCTTACCAAACCGCGGCCGATCAGACTGAAGCCGCGGCCGAAATCATATGTAATTTCGCCGTAGTTATACAACCCGTACCCGGGGGTGTCGGTCGAGTGGTCCTGAACCCAGGTTCCCGCCGGATGCACCCGGGCCTCTACTCTGAAACTGAGTGTATCGTCGTAGCCCACCGGGAGCATCGAATAGACCCCGGCGGTGTACAGTTGGCCGGCCCACAGGGCATCCGGCCGGCTGTCGGCCAAGTGGCCGGGATCGGGCAGCTCCAGGGACGAACTGAGGTGCCAGTCCAGCCACAGGTTCCCCTGCAGGCTCATGTAAAGGCGGTGATAGAAATCGCCGTCCTGCAGGGCAGTTTGTCCGGCGGTCCCACTGCGTCCGTCGAAGAGGTAGCCGCTCTCGAGTTTTATGCCCCCGGGCTTGCCTACAAGGCGTATCCCCGCCCGGATAGCCTCTATACCGGCCGCCTCTGCGCCGTCCGTTGGGTCAGCAGCCGGATCTCCGGTCGCCCCCACAACCGCCACACCGGGATTTATCAGCACCTCGGCGAAGCTGAAGGGGCCGAAATAACGCGAAAGGGAGGTGATCCAGGCGGTCGGGTCATCGAACTCCTGCTGCATCAAATTTGCTCCCGTCCCGCGAGCGAAAATTTCATCGGCCGCATTGAAGATCAGTCCTTCGCCCCAGGAGAAAGGGGCTTTGCCGATAAC
>CAZWDV010000117.1:4557-5925 GCA_964632675.1 uncultured Sediminispirochaeta sp. | reverse complement strand
TTTTGATGTAATTCTAATTTTGGAAGGTATAGAGCTTCCAAAATTAGAATTACTGTTTTTTTATGAACTTATATTGACTCCCCCCGGTTACGAGCTTACCATGCTAACGGAAGGTTATTATGAAGATACCAACAAAAGACAACCAAAAGATGGAACTCGTATTACAGGCCATCAATGTACACGAAGAACTGAATGCCATCTGGGAAGCCTGTAACATTATGGCGGTGAAGCGGCTGGGAATGTCGGACCACGGTAAAACGCATGTTACTATTGTAGCTAATTTAGCGGTAAAGATATTGAGAACTCTTCTCGAGGCTGGAGTTACTCCCAGCATAGTCGAGGACTGGGAACTGGAAAAACACGATGCCGAGGTGGTGGTTTTGCTGGCCAGCTTGATGCATGATTTGGGAAACAGTGTCCACCGGGACCTCCATGACGATGTCGGTGTGGGATTAGCGCTACAGATTCTGCCGGGGGTACTGAAGGAAGCTTATCCTGATAAGCGAACCCGCCAGGTATTGATAACTGAGACCCTGCATTCAATGGTAGCTCATGATACTGAGGTTGCGGTGCATACCATCGAAGCGGGAGTAGTACGGATTGCTGACGGCCTGGATATGAAGAAGGGGCGCGCCCGCATAGGTTTTGAATCGGGGAAAAAAGACATCCACAGCATCAGTGCCATGGCTATCGAAGATGTCCGGCTGCTCAAACCGACCGACGAAAAGCCTGTGCGGGTTGAAATTGTGATGGAAGATGCCGCCGGCGTGTTCCAGGTGGATTACCTCTTAAAGAAGAAGATAAAAGGTTCGGGCCTGGAACACTATGTGGAGATTGTTGCCAAAATCAGCCACGATGCCGGTCAGGAACACCCCATCGAAACGTATCGTATAGGGTAGTTCCGGCCAGCTCAGCGTTTTATTTTGTCGAAGCCTTATTGAACAGCCGTTGTAACAACCCGGGTTTTTTAGGCTGTTCTGAGTTATCGGAGGGGCTGTGTGGGGCGGATTGTTTTTCCTGTTTCGACTGCTGCGGCGGGCGGTTTTGCTTTCCACTGCTCTCCGATTGAGTACTCTCTTTGAGTTCGAAATCCTCGCCGTATTTTTTACGGTAGTATTCAAGTCGGGATTCGAGGTCGTCGTGTTTTCCGGGTTTGGCACTGCTGGCTGCCGCCGGCTGCTTTTTCGGGGGGTGCTGAGTGTTCGGTTTTCGCGGAGCGCCGGTTTTGCCGGCACTGCTCGATCGGGATTTTTCGCCTGCCCGGTCTGTTCTATCGGAAGCGGCCGGCCGGCTTGAACGCGCTGGGCTTCCGGAACCTCGCGAGCGGCCCCCAGCACCGGAAGATCTGCGGGATGTGCCGGAAGATCT
>CAZWDV010000117.1:0-4457 GCA_964632675.1 uncultured Sediminispirochaeta sp. | reverse complement strand
GAAGATCCGCCTCTCTGTGCGTTGTTGCCGCCAACTCTTACGCCCTTGCTCTTATCCTCGACTTCTAGAAGATATTCCTCCGGCCAGACTACCGGGATTTTTATACCGATGAAGTCGTGAATGGCTTCCAGACCGTAAACGAATTTCTCACAGGCTAGGGTAATAGACTTGCCGCTTTTACCTGCGCGGGCAGTCCGGCCGATACGGTGCACATAATTTTCCGGATCTTCGGGAATATCGAAATTAACAACTAGGTCGAGGTCGTTGATATGGAGTCCGCGGGCCGCCACGTCTGTGGCCACCAGTATTTCCAACTTGCCCTCTTTGATGCGGTTGATGATGGAAAGCCGCTTTTTTTGGGGAAGGTCGCCCATGATGTATTCGGCGTGGTAGCCGTTCAGCTCGAGCCGTTTCGCCAGCTTTACGGCCATATCCTTGGTATTGCTGAAGATGATGGCGTTGGAGGGCTGTTCGCGTTTGAGAATACCGAGCAGGAGCTGCATTTTTTCAGCATTTGAGGTGTGATATAGTTCCTGGGTAATTTCGTCCACGGTGACCCGGTCGTTGTCTATAACGATCTCTTCCGCCTTGTTCATGAACTCCCAGGCGAGTTGTGAGACCCGGGTGCCGAGGGTAGCCGAAAACAGCATTGTCTGCCGGTCTTGTGGCTTTACCATCTGGCGCAGCATTTTCTTCAGATCGGGCAGAAAGCCCATATCGAAGAGGCGGTCGGCCTCGTCTATTACCAGGATGTCGACCTCCTTCATCTGAAGTTTTTTTGATTTAGCATAATCCAGCAGCCGGCCGGGAGTGCCGATGATGATATCGACGCCCTCTTTGAGCAGCTGGTCCTGTTGTTTATAGCCGACGCCCCCGTAAAAACTGCCGACCTTATAGGGCAGATGTGTACCGAGGAGCTTCGCCTCCTGTTCTATCTGCACCGCCAGCTCACGGGTGGGGGCAATGATCAATGCTTTATGGTTTTTATCAGGGTTGCGTTCGAATAGGTCGAAGATGGTAAGTAAAAAAGCGGCGGTTTTGCCGGTGCCGGTACGGGACTGAACTGAGACATCTTTTCTCTCTTCCAAGGCGTGCTGGAAAACTTCCGACTGCACGGGCATGCATTCTGTGAAACCCGCTCCTTGAATGCCCGCGAGTACTTTCTCTGAGAAATTGAATTCTGTAAATTTCATGTAGATCCTTATATATCGAAATGTGCGTTCTGCACGGCTGCTATAGTAGCATATAAGGCCGTGAATGAACAGGGCTGCCGGCGATTTCGGATGTACAGCTGGTAGTGGAGTTCTATGCAGCATAGAATGGCGCAGGATTTGTTGTTATACTGGGGGCATGAGTACTGAACAGGCAAATGCCATTCAATTACTGACTCCCGAAATGGAAAAGCGGATACAGCGCAATCCTCTGCTGCATATCGACACCTTTATTATTCCCTCGCCGTATATCCTGGACAGTAAGATCGAAAAGGATTATACCCACAGCTATGTGTGGATCGAAGAGGGAGAGATCCTCGGTTATCTACTGGTGTATTCCGATGCGGACAAGCGTAGTTTTAATATTTACAAGCTCGTAACCAGCCCCTTCGGCCGCGGCAGAGGAATCGGTACTCTTTTTATCGAACATCTTGCTCAGAATATTCCGGCGGATTCCACTGTGTATCTCTATTTATGGGAAAAGCAGACGGACACCTTAGAGTTCTTTCAGAATAAGGGCTTCAATCTAGGGCAAACTACGGTGTACCGCAATCTGGTGTATTACCACCTGTTTGCCAGCCGTGATGAGATTGCGATGGGCCACAGCGGATACGGCGCGAACCAACTTTATTTGAATGAGGAAATCGGAAAAACCCGTCACGATGCCCGTAAAACCATTCGTCTACTTTCGAGCATGGTGGATATGCTTACTATCGAAAATTGCGGCAAGATCATCGAAGATATTAACCGCGAAACTACCACTCTTATCAACATACTCAACGCCTTTCGCGATACTATGAGCAGCATTCACGAGGTGAATCTGAAGGATCTGCTGCTCGAACGGATTGTTCCCTACATCGAAGCCTCTTCGCTGCGCTGCCGGCTGAATGTTGCGCTGGATACCGCATCACCGATTGTACTCGGCTACTATGTGAATTTCGGACGGGCCTTGGTCAATATCGTGTCGAATGCACTCGAGGCAATTGCCGAATCGGGGCGCAAGGGGCTGATCGAAATAGAAATGAAGGATGAAGGGGAGGCGATAGTGTTGCGGATTAGCGACAACGGTGTCGGAATCGCGGCTGATATGCTCGAAAAGGACCGCAACGGCTATCCGGCCTTCGTCGGTAATACTACCAAAAACCGGCGGGAAGGCGAGGGATTGGGGAGTATTCAGATTTATTCAACCTTCGGACCGGAGAATATCCACATTGACAGTACTCCCGGCGAGGGCACCGCCTGGACTATACAGTTCCGGAAGCCGGTGAAGGGCGTAGATAAGTGGTATGTAAGACTCGAGCGGCGTTTCAACGAGTTCAAGCGGCTTTCCGAAGGTTACACCATTGATGCCACTACCTCACGCACCGAGGTAATTGCCTATATCTGGCAGCTGCGCAAAATTGAAATTTTTCTATTCGATCTGATACTCCAGTTCAGCAAATACCACAACATCAGAACCATTTATCGGGTGGTACTCTCCTTTTTCAAGGGGAGTACCAGCCGGAAGAAGCTGGAGGCGGAGTTTACCAACTTCAGGTGCGACAATCAGCAGGTGAAACAGATGTTTTTGGAAACCACCCTCGATATCCGGCGGCGACTCGACCACCTGTGGGAGCGGGTAGATATTGACAAGTTCAAGGGCGCTCTTTTCAAGAGCTACGGTCAGGCGATTGAGAATGTGATGATCTTCACTCTCGATCCGGAGAACGGCAATTTCCTGGCCACCGACCGGAAGCTGGCCGAACACCTGGATTTTGCCCCCTATCTGAAAAAAGAGAAAGAGCAGCTGGTGCGCGGCGAGTTTATCGGAGATATGAACAACCACAATCAGCCCATTTTCTTTGGAGTATGGAGTATTGTATCTGATGAGGATTTAATTAATAAATTAAAATTGATGCAAAAGGGGGCCCGGCGGCTTCTGGAGATGGGTATCCACCGCGATAAAAAGCTCTCCTTTTATCAAACCACTTATGTGCAGCACAGTGCCGATGTAGACAGCGACGCCAGTAGCACTTTCGGCGAGTTCGCCGAGCTGTCGGAAGAGGGCCTGCGGCGCTTTACCCGCGAGACCGCCGAGGAGGATATGCTCGGATTTATGCTATATCAGGATTAGGAGTAAAAAATGGCAACAACTGTAAGTGAATTAGCAAAAATGATCGATCATTCATTGCTGCATCAATTTTCGACAAGGCGCAGAAGTTCATGGATGAGGGCGTAGAAATGGAGAGTATCATATCATGAACCGCCGGGCAATTCGGGCCGATTTCTTCATGCTGATTACCGCCGCTATCTGGGGAACGGCCTTTGTAGCACAGCGGGTCGGCATGGATTATGTCGGACCGTTTACTTTCAACGGAGTCAGGTTTTTACTCGGGGGGCTCTCATTGATTCCCTTTCTGTTTATACGAAAGGCGGAGTCCGTAAAAACTGCGGCGGGACCGGCCGACGGCAGGGCGTTCCGCTGGAAGCTGCTGCTGTACGGCGTCCTGGCAGGGGGAGCTCTGTTCCTCGGTGCTTCTCTACAACAGGTGGGAATAGTGTACACCACTGCGGGAAACGCCGGATTTATCACCGGCCTGTACGTGATAATGGTTCCCATTCTGGGCATGGTGGTCGGGCGTCGTCCGGGCGGCGGCGTGTGGCTGGGGGCAGTGCTGGCTGTTGCCGGAATGTATTTGCTGAATGAGGCGCCCGGAGTAGGGCTGAATATCGGCGATGCGCTGGTGCTGGCCTGTGCGCTGTTCTTTGCACTGCATGTGCTGCTGCTCGGCCGGATTTCGCCGATGTTTCCGGCGGTGCCTCTGTCGATTATACAGTTCCTGACCTGCGCCCTGCTGAGTCTGCTGACGGCGCTCTGGCGGGAGATGATCGTGTTTACAGATATTCTGGCGGCGGCGGTGCCAATTTTATACGGGGGAATCGGATCGGTGGGGATTGCCTATACCCTGCAGGTAATTGCTCAGAAGGACGCCCCGCCGGCGCATGCGGCTATCATCCTCAGTCTTGAATCGGTCTTTGCTCTCATTGGCGGGGCGCTGTTACTCGGCGAGACTGTGGTGGCGCTCAAAATTGCCGGAGCTGCGCTCATGCTGGCCGGGATGCTGGCCGCCCAGGTGCAGCGCTATTTCCTGAATCGAAAAACCCGGCGAGCTGCTGCATCGGAGAGTGTAGAATAAGATGTTGATGACCTACCAGTAATTCTAATTTTGGAAGTTCTATAACTTCCAAAATTAGAATTACATCAAA
>CAZWDV010000116.1:0-5966 GCA_964632675.1 uncultured Sediminispirochaeta sp. | reverse complement strand
CCTACACTCGCTGTGAGCGTGTGAAATTTTGTCCCACAGGATTTTGGCCAGTAAATAAAGGTTTCCACTTCCCGTATTTTTTTATATAATCAGTAAAACTGTAAGAATAAGCTATAAGTAAAGTTATCAAGGGGACACTGAATGGCACATAAGATTATGCGAAATATTGGGATTATGGCACATATAGACGCCGGCAAAACTACAACTACCGAGCGTATACTGTTTTATACGGGTAAAAGCCACCGTATCGGCGAGGTAGATGACGGAGAAGCGGTAATGGACTGGATGGAACAGGAGCAGAACCGCGGAATAACCATTACCTCGGCCGCAACCACCTGTTTCTGGAAGGATTCCCAGATCAATATCATCGACACACCGGGGCACGTTGATTTTACTGCCGAGGTAGAACGTTCGCTGCGGGTACTCGACGGAGCAATTGGAATATTTTGTGCTGTCGGCGGAGTTGAGCCGCAGTCGGAGACAGTATGGCACCAATCCGATTATTATAAAATTCCTCGGATTGCTTATGTAAATAAGATGGATCGCCTGGGTGCCGACTTTTTCGCCGTGGTGGAAGAGATAAAAACAAAATTGAATACCAATCCTATCCCGCTTTATCTTCCCATGGGCAAAGAAAGCGAGTTTCACGGAATTATCGACCTGCTTACAATGGAGGAGCTCTCCTTTGAGCCGACGACCTTCGGAAGTGAAGTTAAGCGGAAGCCGATTACCGATAAGTGGGATGGTTTGGCCCGTGACTGGCGCGAGTATATGATAGATACGATTTCCGCCCAATCCGACGAAATTACCGAACTCTATCTCGAAGGGAAAGAGATTCCCCTTGAAATGCTGCAGAAAGCAGTCCGTGCGCAGACGCTGAACCGTACAATCGTTCCGGTTTTCGTCGGGGCCTCTCTTAAAAATATTGGAGTGCAGCCGCTTTTGGATGGAGTGCTCGATTACCTGCCCTCTCCCTGGGAAGCTCCGCCTATCCACGGTATCGATGTTAAAACTCAGGAAACCGTGGTGGTAGAGGCCGATGAAAAGGAGCAACCCCTCGGGCTCGTTTTCAAAATTCAGGCGGACCGCGAAGCGGGATCTCTGAGCTTTATCCGCATGTACCGCGGCGAGATAAAAAAAGGTACCGCCATTTACAACATTACCAAGAACAAGCGCGAGCGGATAAACCGCATTTTACGAATGCACTCAAATCGCAACGAACCTCTGGACAAAGTTTCCGCCGGTGATATTGCAGTGATCGTCGGATTTAAACTGGCGCAGACCGGTGACACAATCGGTTCTGAGGGGAAAAAGATTCTCCTCGAGAAAATGCATTTTCCGGAACCGGTTATCCATGTGGCAATCGAGCCGAAGACACTTTCAGATCAGGAAAAACTGAAGAAGGTGTTGGACATGCTCAAGCAGGAAGATCCTACTTTCATAGTAAAAGAGAACGAGGAGACCGGTCAGCTGATTATATCCGGAATGGGAGAACTTCATTTGGATGTACTGGTAACCCGGATCGTTCAAGATTTCAAAGTCGATGCAAAAATCGGTAATCCCCAGGTTACTTACCGTGAGTCGGTTTCAAAGGAGGCCACTCATACCGAAACGTTCCACAAGATTGTTGCCAATAAGGAAAACAATGCCAAAATCACTTTGAAAGTCGAACCGCTTTCACGTGGCGAAGGTGATCAGTATGTGTGTAACCTCGATGATAAGGTACTCCCGCGGGAATACCGAGATGCGGTGGAACGCGGAGTAAAGAATGCATTTTCCTCGGGGATCATGTATGGATACCCGTCTATCGACATAAAAGCGACCCTGTTAGATGCAGAGTTTGATGAGCAGACTGCCACAAGCTTTGCCTACGAAGCGGCCGGTTCAATGGGTTTTGATGCCGCCTGCCGTGAAGCCGCGCCGATACTGCTCGAACCGGTGATGCACGTAGACGTGATGTCACCCAAAGAGTTTATCGGCGACGTAATGAGTCACCTCACCGGCCGCGGAGGACTTATCGAAAGCCTGGAAAGCAAACCGAATATGGAGCACGTACGCGCTTCGGTACCCCTGGCTCAGATGTTCGGTTACTCCACCGCGCTGCGCAGCATTACCCAGGGACGCGGTACCTTTGGAATGGAGTTCAGTCACTTTGCCAAAAAAGAGGGTGGACTGTAGAACAGCCTCCCGCATAATGGCCGTGTAATTCGGCACTATGATGCGCAAATTGAAGCCGCCGGAATGGTGTAAACTACCATTTCGGCGGCTTTTATACTTTTAGTGAAAATTCTTTTTCATTGACAACTCTCTAATCTAATTTTAAAGTATATAATCTCATTTTAATAAAAGGAGAACATGATGAGTTTTACCACCGCTGACATCAAGAACGTCGCTATCATTGGGCACAGCGGCACTGGGAAAACCACCTTATTAGAACAGGTGCTGTATAATGGGGGAGTGATTCCTAAGGCCGAAACAGTAGATACCGGCAAAACAATCAGTGACTACTCCGACGAGGAGATCGAACGTCAAATTTCTATTCATACTGCTTTAGCGCATGTTGAATGGCATGATCACGAATTAAATCTGCTGGATACTCCGGGTATTGCAGATTTTGTTGGTGAAGTTGTTGCAGCTCTGCGAGCTGCTGAGTCCGCGCTGATGGTTGTAGGCGCACGATCGGGTGTTCAAATCGAAACAATTAAACTGTGGCGGCGCCTCGATAAGCGGAATATGCCGCGTACGGTATTTATCAATAAACTGGATGTAGACCGTGCCAGTTTTGACTCGACCTTTAACGATTTGAACGAAAAGTTCGACAAGACTTTTGTACCGGTTACCATTCCTATTGGAAACGGTGCTGATTTCAAGGGCATAGTAAACCTTATTGAAAACAAAGCCTATCTTGTTCACGATAAGAACGATAAGGATCAGCCCAGCGATATCCCCGCGGACATGCATGATCAGGTAGAAGAATACCGACTGACTATGATTGAGTCGGCCGCCGAAGGCGATGACGAGCTGATGGAAAAATATTTTGAAGAGGGGACGCTCACCGAGGACGAAATTAGGCGCGGACTGCTTGAAGGACTGCGGGATAACAAAATCGTTCCAGTACTGTGCGGCAGTGCCGGTCAGAATAACGGTATCACCTCTCTGCTCAATTTTCTTATCAACAATGCACCATCTCCGGCAACCTACAAGGAAATCGGTTATGACGAGGAAGAAAACGAAATCGAATTGCCCTTCAGCGTAGAAGAACCCTTCTGCAGTATTGTGTTTAAAACCAGTATTGATCAGTTTTCCGGAAAATTATCCTTCTTGAAAGTTATCGATGGTAACCTTTCAGCAGACACTGATGTTATCAACTATCGTGAGAAGAAGAAAGAAAAAATTACCAAAGTGTTCAAGGTAAACGGCCGCAAAATCGATGAAGTCAAAGAGCTGGTGGCCGGCGATATCGGTGTAATTACGAAAGTTGAATCTCTGCATACAAATGATACTCTCTGTTCGCCGAACCGTCCGATCAAGCTGAAAGAGTTGGCGCTCCCGCATCCGGTATATGCCTTAACTATGCTGGCATCTGATAGAAAGTCGGAAGACAAGCTGAATGATTTTCTCCACAGAATTACTGAAGAGGACCTAACTTTCAACGTATCCTTCAATTCTGAAACCAAAGAGAGTGTAATCTCCGGTATGGGAGAACTGCACATCAACATGATTCTCGACAGAATCAAGGATAAGCAGAAAATAAATGTCGATACCAAAACCCCCAAAGTAGCCTATCGCGAAACGATTACTAAATCGGCCAGTGCCGAGTATACCCATAAAAAACAGACCGGCGGGCACGGACAGTTCGGCCGAGTTGTTTTGGAGATAAAGCCGCTCGAGCGTGGCGAGAAGTTCAGCTTTGACAATGCCATTCGCGGACAAGCTGTGTCGAAAGGATACATGCCTGGCATCGAAAAAGGCCTTCTCGAGGGTATGGAAGAAGGTTACATGGCCGGATATCCCCTGGTCGATATCGGAGCTACCATTGTTGACGGTAAAGAGCACCCGGTAGACAGCTCAGAAATGGCCTTCAAACAGGCCGGTAAAGGCGCACTTAAAGCGGCCCTCGATAAAGCCGATCCGGTTCTACTCGAGCCAATCATGAACCTGCGTGTGTTTGTGGATGACCAGTACCTCGGTGATATCCTTTCAGACCTCAGTTCCAAGCGCGGACGGGTGCATGGCCAGGAAAATCTCGGAGGCGGGATCGTACAGGTAAACGCAGAAGTTCCGCAGGCGGAAATGCTACGCTACGCCATCGATCTGCGCTCGATTACCTCCGGCACCGGGTCCTTCGAACTTGAGTTTGACCACTATGAAGCAGTACGTGGTAAGATTGCCGAGGATATTATCGCAAAATCGAAAGAGGATGCTCAGTCGGAAGAGTAAGCTCGGGACACACTTAACTGCGTTTATCGCGGTTAAGAGAACATAAAAAGGCGGGTCAGTTCGAACCGGACTACCCGCCTTCTTTTTTTGTGTCCGGGTTTTGTGTGCCCGGCTTGTCGCACTTTCTATTTTTATTGGAAAGTTACTTTCGGTCGCTTATGGGTACATAGGTCATGGCATCTTTTCGAATATGCTTGTACGCCGGCCGTAAAATGCGACGTCCGTTGATTAATTCTTCGATACGGTGAGCCGTCCATCCTGAAATACGGGCAACTGCAAAAATTGGAGTAAACAGATCAACCGGAATATCCAGCATGTGGTACACAAACCCTGAGTAGTAGTCTACATTCGCCGAGATTACTTTATCCGAGTTTTTCACCCGCCGGAAAATCGACGGTGTCAGCCGCTCTATTTTTTCGTAAAGGTCTAATTCACGACTGTAGCCTTTTTCTTTTGCCAGTTCTTTGGCCTTACCCTTCAACAGGACGGCCCGTGGATCGGAGAGGGTGTAAACCGCGTGGCCCATACCGTACACTAAACCATTCTGATCAAAAGCTTCTTTTCTCAGAATTTGTTCAATGTACGCGGCCACTTCTTCTTCATCCTCCCAGTCCTCTACATTTTGTTTAATGTTGTCCATCATCTGCCGCACCTTAAGGGCCGCACCACCGTGTTTAGTTCCTTTCAGCGAACCGACTGCAGAGGCAACCGCACTATACGTGTCAGTATCTGACGAGGATACCACGTGAATAGAAAAAGCGGAGTTGTTACCGCCTCCGTGTTCGGCATGCAGCACCAGCGCAAGGTCGAGCAGTTCCGCTTCCAGTGCGGTATAAGAGGCGTCGGGACGTATGAGACGCAAAATGTTTTCGGCAGTGCTCAGTTCAGGATCGGGTGAGTGTATGTAGAGGGTCTTGTTATCGTGATAATGCTGAGCAGCCTGGTAGCCGTAGGCGATAAACACCGGAAAACGCGCTATCAACTCAATGGCCTGACGCAGTACATTTTCGATTGAATTTTCTTCGGGATTTTCATCATAGGAGTATGATGCCAGTACACTGCGGGCCAGCTTGTTCATAATATTCGCGCTAGGAGCGGTAAGGATCATATCTTCGGTAAATCCGCTTGGGAGGGGTCGTTTTTCGCTCAGCAATTTCTTAAACCCATCGAGTTCTACTTGGTTCGGAAGTTGGCCGAATAAAAGCAGATAGACCGTCTCTTCGAACCCAAAACGCTTTTCTTTTTGAAAGCCGGCCACCAGGTCTTTCAGCTCTATGCCGCGATATCGTAAACGGCCTTCAACCGGAACCCGTTCCTTCTCATCCACGATGTAACCGTGTACATCACCTATCTGAGTGAGTCCGACCAACACTCCGGTTCCGTCGTTGTTTCGCAGCCCGCGTTTGACATCGTACTTCGTATAATAAACCGGATCAATCTGATTGTTTTTTTCAACTAAATCAGAGTATTTGCTAAGATTAATCCATTTATCGGGGCTCATACCGGCACCTCCTTTTCCAATATGC
>CAZWDV010000115.1:0-5966 GCA_964632675.1 uncultured Sediminispirochaeta sp. | reverse complement strand
GTCGGATTTCATTGTTTTCTGAGCATAGCTGCCGAACAGAATTATCTGCTTAGCTTCTACATGGGTGGTAATAACTTCCGTTAAACTGGTGATATCGGATTCAGTGATCATACAATTAGAATACCCTCTTTACCTGCAATTTGCAGTGCAAGGGTACTCTTGCCCGTCTGCCGCGCCCCGACAAGAAGTTGGACCGGCGTATCTGCTCTGCTCTCGAAGATAGATTGTACTATATTTCTTCGGTACATGGTTATATTTTAACCATATTGTGGTTAATTTGCAATACTTTCTGTCAGGCTTTGATTTGGGACAATCTCTGATTGAGGATGAAATCAAGCCGGTGAAGGACAAAACCGAGCGGTACCGGTTCCTATATTCAGCCCCAGTTGTGCTACCCTCTGAAGAACTTCTGTAAAAAGCCCTTTTTCTTGCTGCCCTCTTCCCGGATGGAAATGTCGCCCAAAAGTAAAAACCCCTCTAAAATGCAGGTTCCTTCGGATTCTTCGAACTGCGCTGCCTGCAAGTTCTCATCATCATTGCGGACGAGTTCGTAATCACCAAGCAGGCTCATCAGACGGTTTTTTACCTTCATTCCCCTGGGAATGATTATGCGGGTATCCCCGATGAGAGAAGAGATCTTTATACGGATGGGCTCTTCACAGTGTCTAAACCGGCGTATATCGATGTTTACATCACCTAATATGGAGAGGCTATGAATACTCTTATTGGAAAAATCCTCCGCGGTAAGGTGCTGATCGCCAATCAGAGCGATTTTGGTATTGTCATCAGCCCCAGAGATATCCTTATCTAAGTCATTCGTTACGTCACGGCCCCCGGACTGTTGATTACCCGGAAAATCATGCACAAGAACTTCGAGGTCTTCTATGAATTCGGCTTTGTAGGCTAAGTCCAGCCGCCTTTCATATTCCTCCAATTCAATTTTGTTGCCGGCATATGCAGTTTCGAGACGCCTTATAATTTTGTCCCTGTAGTCCGGGACTCCGTATTTTCTTTTTTCCGGTAAATTATCCGACACTGCTTACTCCTTTATTTATTAAAAAGACATCTTTTTCGTTATATAACCTCGTAATTTTATCACCCTTTCACAGTACTCCAGCGCGGCCGGAAAATCATCGAATACTGCTTCGTATACCGCAAGTTTCTGAGTGTACGCCTCATGCAACTCTAATTGATCGGGGTAATACTTCTGATCCATCGTGGAGCAAGCTTAGCAAGAAATGAAGCCGGTAATCAACTGGACAAAACCGGCAGCATCCAGGATTAAAAAATCTCCACCAACGCTTGCCTTTTTATTAAAAAACGGTTAGGTTTACAGCACACTTATGACAGCATATTTACTCTTTTTACGCAGCTATCCGCGGCACGTGGGGTTCGGGTTTGTAATGACCTTATTCTCCAGTCTCGGACAGACATTTCTGATTTCTCTGTATGTGCCGCATATACTGGCCGAGCTCGGTATATCGAACAGCCTTTTCGGCAGCCTGTATGCGGTGGCAACAGTCTCCTCTTCGCTTCTGCTGATGACCTTCGGCGGCCGGATCGATCACAGCCCCTTGAATCAGTATGTGTACAAGACGGTCGCCGCGCTCGGACTGGCCAGTCTGGCATTGGGTTTGGTGCATCACGTGTTGCTGCTTCCGGTGGCACTGCTCGGCATTCGCTTTGCCGGGCAGGGGTTGATGAGTCATATCAGTCAAACCGTAATGGGACGCTATTTTGAGGATGACCGGGGAAAGGCGCTTAGCCTGGCCGCACTGGGCTACCCGGTCGGAGAGATGATCTTTCCGATTATAATAACCCTGCTCATTCCTCTGGTAGGATGGCGGATTAGCCTCATGTTGAATGCGGTAATTCTAGTAGGGTTTTTAATACCGACCCTATTTTGGGTTCCCTTTGACGAGCTCTCGCAAGATAGCAGAGCAGAGAAAACCAACAACACGGCAGGTAAAGCTACTGCTCAGTGGGGCATACTAAAATCCCGGGCTTTCTGGATACTGGCCCCCGCTGTGGTACTGTTGAGCTTTACCAATACCGGCGTGTTTTTCTATCAGCTGGTGTTGGCAGAAACCCGCGGGTGGAGCCCGGAGTGGTATTCAATGATTTTTGCCGGCTACGCTGTATCGCGATTTGTGTTCGGCCTTTTCGGCGGGACATGGGTGGACCGCTTTTCCGCACAACAATTGGTACCGCTTATGTTGCTTCCCCTTATTCTCGGGTTGATCATCCTGGCACTGATACCGCAGCACTGGGCAGCAGTCGCATTCCTCCTGTTAGCGGGCATTACCATCGGCAGCAGCAGCCCGATTAAAGCGGCAACCATTGCCGAGCTGCATGGAACCGAATCCCTTGGCGGGGTTCGCAGTGTGTACACCGCCTTCATGGTTTTGGGGACTGCATTAGGCCCCATGTGCTTCGGCTACTTTCTAGACGCCGGACTGGGTTTTACGCTGGTACTATTAGGGGCGGCGTTCTTACTTGGAATAGCATCCCTGAACAGCCTTCGGGCAGTTTTCGAGGCAGGCAATTTATTCTTCACGAAATCTTAAAGTAAACTGGTCAAAAACTCCACAGTTATCCCTTATTATTAAATAACAAGCTTTGCCCATGCATACTCCGTCTCAGCTTCTGGTGATATCCGTTGCCTTAGTTGAAAGTGTTTTCAGGCATTTTTTCGATTATATTTGACTGCTCGGATTGCTTTACTCTATCATTTACTAGGGAAGTGGCGTATCAGTGCAGGTTCTGCTTCACTTCAAGCAAGGGGACGGCATATATCCGTGGTTTTTTATTGTATCGTGTCAGCATTCAGTTTTTTCCTACTTCTCACCCTTGGAATTCGGATACTTCAGGATAGCGGGGGCAAGCTATCGCTGCTGCTGGGGATTTACACACTTATCGCTGCCTACGTTAGCGCGATAGAGCTGCTGGTCCGGCTATCAGAGAGCCGGGGTCGGGCGGCTTTCTGGGGGAGCGGAGCGTTCCTCTGGCCCTTCGCGCCGGCGACGTTTCTCCATTTCGCCATAGTGGCGACCTTTCCCGCAGGACGGTGGAGAAACAGATGTGTGCTTATGGACTACAGTTGTGCCGCTTTGCTTTCCTTCTTTTATTTCCGCTATTTTCAATCCGGGCAAGCGCTGACCTGGCGGTACGGCTGGACTCTTACCAGTCCGTTTTATTTTAACTGGCCCTGGATAATTTTTACCGGCTTGACCACCCTCTACATCCTCGCCCCGCTGCTGCTGTTTCTGTTTCGAGTCTTTCGCCCGGGAGGAATCTTGGCTCCGCGAGAGCAGCGCTGGATCCTGATCGCATACGGCTTGCGCTTTGTAATCTCTGCGGTCAGCCCGCTGGTCTCCCGGCTTCTCGGCCAACCTCTGCCGGAGTTGAACTCGGCGGCCTACGCGGTGTTCGCACTCTTCCTATACGTGGGCATCAGCCGCTCCTACATTCTTTCGCTTACACCACAACGGGCGGTAGGGTTGATTCTCTCTTCAATGGAAGAGTTTCTTTTTCTTACCACACCACAGCTCACGATTGTGTTTGCCAACCGCCCCGCTCAGCGATTAGTCGGAGAGGATTCCGGTAGCATTCAAGGCAAATCGATAGCAAAGCTTTTCGGCTTGGCCGAGGGAGAACCACTGCCGGAGGAGCTTTGCTATCGGGACGGCAGCCGAACATGGCGTGCCCTGCAGATGACCTCCACTGAAGTTGGCTCGCCAGCGGGAGTACCTGCAGGCTATGTCTTTCTCGGTCGGGATGTGAGCGAAGCCCGCCATCGCGAAGCTGCCCTGCGGGAAACGGTCGCAACCAAAGAGTTGGTTCTGCAAGAGCTGCATCATAGGGTGTACAATACATTGCAAACGGTGATCAGCCTGTTGCACCTGAAGGTCTCCGGTGCGGTGGGCACGGAGACTGAGGAAGCGCTTACGCAGTGCGCACACCGGGTGGAACGGATGGCGCAAGTCTATCGAGGGGCGCACCAGTCCACTGATTTCGCAGCAGTTCGCTTTGACGAGCTTCTCGAACAGCTGTCCATAGACATCTATCAGAGTCATTTCGGGCGGCAGAAGGTGAAATTAGATGTGCACGCCGAGTCGGTGGAACTGAACATTCGCCAGGCAATACCCCTGCTGCTAATCGCCGGCGAGCTGATTGCAAATGCCTTTACACATGCCTTTCCCGATGAGCGCAACGGATCAATTCAGATAGGTTTTCAAGCCCTGGGGTCTTCGGAATGGGAACTCCTGGTATCCGACGACGGGGTTGGAATTCAACCCAACCGGCCTACAGAGCAAGGCGGACTACTCATGGCGGGAGCACTTGCGGATCAGGCCGGCGCAACGATAAGTTTCGACGGGGGTCCCGGTACCGCAGTTCGGGTAAAGATTGCATCCCTATAGACTTATGCAGCTGCCCGATGTGCGGGGCAGCTGCTGCTCGTATTACTGTATCGAATCCAGCGCTTTCTTCAGGTATTCAACGGTGCGGTCGACGTTCTGCAGTTTTTCCAGTCCGAACAGGCCGACCCGGAAGGTGCTAAAATCTGTGGGCTCGTCGCATTTCAGAGGCACGCCGGCGGCCACCTGCAATCCCTGTTGGGCAAACTTCTTGCCGGTACGGATGCCCTCGTCGTCGGTGTAGCTGACCACTACGCCCGGGGCCTCAAAGCCCTCGGCGGCGACGCTTGGTAAGCCGCGGTCGGCCAGCAGTGCACGGACCTTGCTGCCGAGTTCCCACTGTTTCTGGGTTGCTTTTTCAAGGCCGAAAGCCTCGACCTCACGGATGGTATCCCGTAGCGTGCGCAGGGAGTCGGTGGGCATGGTGGCGTGGTAGGCGTGCCCGCCGTTTTCGTAGGCGTCCATAATGCGCAGCCAGGCCCCCAGATCACAGGCATAACTGCTGCTCTTAGCGGCGTCGGCCCGGGCGCGGGCCCGCTGGTTCAGCATGACCATACCGGCGCTGGGAGTAGAAGACCATCCCTTCTGGGGTGCGGTTATCAGCACATCGACATCGGTGTCCTGCATATCGACCCAGACGGCACCGGAGGCCACACAGTCCAGCACGAACAGCGCGTCGACTTCGCGGCTGGCCTGGCCGATAGCCTTAATATACTCATCCGGCAGTATTATCCCCGAAGATGTTTCCACATGGGGGGCAAAGACCACCGCCGGGCGGGTCTTGTGAATGGAATCGACAATTTCCTCTAGCGGAGCCGGTGTCCAAGGCGCTTTGGTTTCATCTTTGGTTCGCCGGGCCTGCAGGATGGTCTGGTCCTTGGCCACCCCGGATGTATCGAAAATAGCGGTCCAGCGAAAGCTGAACAGGCCGTTGCGAACTATTAGAACAGAAGCGTCGGCGGCAAACTGGCGGGCTACCGCTTCCATTGCATAAGTACCGCCGCCGGGTACCAGCGCCACCGAATGGGCTTTGTACACCTGTTTCAGCGAAGCGGAAATGTCCCGCATAACTTCCTGAAAAGCTTTTGACATGTGATTGAGCGACCGATCGGTAAAAACTACTGAATACTCCAGCAGACCATCGGGATCTACTTCAGGATTGAGTCCTGGCATAATTCACCTCCATATATAGGTGATATTATTCTAACATATTTTTGTATTATTTTAACTAGGGTATGTTTTTAAATAGCGGAAGATATTCACTCGCTGCTGGCTCTTTCCGTCATATTTGCCGGATATGCCATCTCGATCTGCAGCACAATACCGGTGGGATGATTGCCGAATTTTTCGCCGAATATGTTTAATCCGCCCCGAAATTCGGCTTCCTCTTTAATGCCTAATCTTACTCTGATGCGATAATCGTCCTGCAGGTGCAAGTCTTCGATTTTTGTAGAGGCCGAATTGATACCATCAATAAAAGCGCCTTCATTTGTGACTCTCCATGATTTCAGAAAGCCGTATTGGGTATTCTCCAGTCCCCACCATTTA
>CAZWDV010000114.1:0-6193 GCA_964632675.1 uncultured Sediminispirochaeta sp. | reverse complement strand
CATGCCGGATACGCCGGTTGTTTTGGGCGGCTTCTCGGTCGGGCAGGTCGGCGGCATGGCCCTTATCGATGGTCGCGTGGATTGGGTCTGGGACGATGACGGAACGAAGCTCACGGTCAACGATTTCACCACCGACGAGATCCGTGCCTTCGAAGACCGGATCGCTGCGGTGCTCGACGACGGGCATTATGACTGGATCGATTTCCATCTCTACGATCAATACGCGGACTGGTCCGCCTACTTCACGGCACTAAAACAACGAGTCCCTGACGAGTTCGATGGCGAGTATGTGGTGACGGAGTTCGGCGGCCCACACCCGGTCGCTGAGAAAAACCTCAGCGACGACCGCCACGCCGAGCGGGTGGAAGCGTATATCCGTACGGTGGATGCGCTGCCCGAAATCGAACTGGCTCTCCATTTCCGGCTTGTTCGGAGTCCCAACGCCCTGCACTCCGAATCCGGTCTTATGCGGCGGGGCCTTTTCCAGGTGCGCACGCTGCCCGCCTACGAGGTGTTCCGAGCGATCGTGAATCCATAAATAATAGTACGGCTGTCCGTTTATAACTCTATGAATGGTACCGTTGCTTCAAAAAATCTCCCGTTCACCGATGACACGACTGCGCGAATGGTCAAGGATAACCGAAGCGCCGGTTTATGGGTCAAAGGCCGGTTCTGCGCGTCCGAGCCTACCGAAGCGGCGTCGTGGTCACCACCACATCATCAAACCAAGCTTCCATCGTATCGCCCGAGGGGTTCGCCGTGAGCCCGATCTGTAGCCGATCGAGAACCGATCGCGATTCTTTAAGGGTGCGTGCCCGCTCGTCGATGAGCAAGTCACTGTTCTGCCAGAGGCGGATGCGACCATCATCCGAAGCGGACAGGTCAAGCGCAAGCACGAGCTCGACCCACTCGTCGGTAGGAAGCGGTATCGGGGGATCGTCCTGCGATAGGCTTGGCCCGTGAAACTCGCCCTTGGATTCTACCCGCAACGTCCCATCGGATCTCACGTGGATTCGACGTCCTGGGTCACCATTGTACATTGTTGACTCGATATCGAGCAGGAAGAGCTCAACGGGCGAGGGGTCGCTGAGCACGTAGACGGCTACCTGGATCCAGATCTCGTCTCCTTCGCGAAAAAAGAGACCGCCCTTGACGATATCGGCTTTGGATACCGGATCGTCGTTAGGCTCGGCACGCGCGTAGAGCGAATAGGCGATACTTCGTGATTTCGTATCGACGAGGTCTACAACATTGTCGTCGTGGCCCAGCTGCTGCATATTGGTCCAGCCGGACGCATCCGGTGGGAACAGGGCATCAATATCTCCTGCTACACCGTCAAAGGAACTGGAGAACTCCGTTATCCCGTTTGCCGGGGCAGACCCGTCGTCAACGAGCCCCGTGCAAGCAGAGAGAAGGAGTAGTAGCGCTGAGGGCAAGGCGGCGAGACGCATGCCGGGATTCTATATTGAGGCGAACCTGTAGGTCAAGATCTTCTCGATGACGGTCGTGCGCTGCCCGAAGCGCCGGTAGGCGCCGGGGCGGACGAGCAGATTGATCGCCCGGGAATCGGGTTTATCGAAAGATGGAGTTGGCTAATATATCCTAGATTTCAACCATAGATAAGAGAAGGTTAACCGAAAAAGTGGGTGTCTTATCGCAAAGTTCAATGTCAGAAATTGATTATGGAATTTTCTCTCGGGAGCACTCACTCGATCATTCGTGCGGCGAACATGCCGGAGCGTATCGCCAGGGGTACTCCATTGCCCGGCTGGACCGTTGAACCGGCATAGGTGAGGTTTCTGTGCTCCGGGTCGTGGTTCTTGGGTCTGAATCCGAACCAGTTGTATTGACCAGACAGTCCGAACACCGACCCGCCAAGGCTGCCGAAGCGCTGCTCCTGGTCATCCGGTGCCATGATCTCTTTGGCGTGAATCTGAGGTGTGATCTTGGTTTTCTCCTTGAATTGGCGGATCATAGTTTCCGCGATTGCGTGCTTATGGCTGCGGTAGTCGATGTTCTGGGTGGATGGAAGCACCGTGACGAGAAAGAGGGACGGCTTTTGCCGCTCAGTATAGCATGCATAGATGAGAAAAGAGTCGGGCAGCTCTCCGTTATCTATCTTTCTGTGCACCTCGTCGTAGTCTTCCGGTATGAGAAAGCTGTGGTGCGGGAGGTCGAGCTTATCGGTCCCGAGACATACCGCAAAGTACGCATGCGCTGCTGTGTGGCGAGCAGTTCTGCCGAGCATAGTCTGGACCAGCGAATAGTCGACCGCTGCAATGCAGTGATCAAAGGAGCTGTCGTCCAGTCTTATCCTGTTCTTCTCCGGTCTAATCGTGTTCACCTCGCTGTTGCAATGGACTTTCACCCCCATTTCGCAGCAGGCTGCATACATCTCTTCAACTATCCGATATATTCCGCCCTCCGGATAGTATATCCCGTCGATAAGCATCATCATCGGAGCGAAGAGGGCGGACGAATCGGCATCTCTGATCAGTTTTTCGGTGTAAGCCGGATAGGTTGAGAGGAGCCCCTTCAGTTCTCCGGAATGAAACGCCCCGACAGCCTTGCTAAGGGGTTTGAAGACGCGGGCGGTAAGCGCTAACCGGCTGACACTCATCAGGTCGAACATTCCTGTAATCGGATGAGAGAGTACAGTATTTCTTATAATCGGAAGCGCCTTCTCGAACCGTGCCAGCATTTTGTCGAGAATCTGCCGGTCATGCTCATCCAAGACAGACTTGAAGTCGGCTCTACTGACTTTGAGCATCTGCTGGATGCTAAAACCAAAATCAGGGGTTTCACTAAATATAAGCGGATTGGTCTTGCCGGCAGTCTTGAATAGTTCGTCGAATACCCAGAGTTCGGTTATCATGGACGGGCCCATTTCGAAGCTATAGCCGTTCTGCCGGCTCTCCCAGATACGCCCTCCCACGCTCTCATGTTTCTCGTAGAGCGTCACCTCATGTCCCTGTGCGCGGGAGTGTATTGCTGCCGACAGGCCCGCAACTCCTCCGCCGATTACTGCAACTTTCATTTCTATTTCTCCTTCCCACGGGTTTTCTGCCGCATTCTCTTCCGTGAGCCGGCCAGGTGGAATATATCCGCTTAAGCTAATTCTCAGAAACCGGATGCGATAATGCAAGCTGTATGACGGGAAAAAAACATAATAACTGCGGAGGCATAAAAACACGAAAACTTGCAGCTAAAGAAGTGCCCGAGGTTGTGGATATTTGGTATGAAGTTTCCCTTCAAGCGCATGGATTTTTTCGGCGCTCGACATCTCGCCGGCCAAGGTATATCGCGTGGCTACCTTCTACAGCCAACACTATGACCGCGGTCCGACAGTTCATGTGGACGAGGAGGCGCTTTTCGGAACAGACATAGAAACAGTAATGGGGCGGCTTGCTGCCCGGGAGCGCGTCGTGAGCTTAGTCTAATCGGTTGGGAGCAGCTGTCTGCTCCCGCCGGCCTGCGTTCCGCAACCGCGGCGCCGTCGATATATGGATACCGCCGCGCTCTTTATCAAGCCAAAAGCATATGCTACAGTGCTACCCGAGAAAGCGAGTTTAGAATCGGCGGAGAAAATAAGAATGGCAAAGAAAAAAATACTTAAGTGGACTTTAATAGCACTACCAGTTTTACTGATAGTTGGTATCTCATATATAATTGGCGGGAGTTATCTTGAGCATAGACAGTTAGTAGAACAGGAGAAGCAGGACTACCCGGCCCCGGGAACCCTGGTAGAGGTGAATGACAGGGGCGACAAGCTGCATGTATACGCAGAAGGCGACGGCGACGAAACGCTGGTGTTTATGGCCGGGCACGGAACCGCTTCACCGGTGTATGACTTCAAGGTTCTCTACGACAAGTTAACGGAGGATTACCGGATTGCTGTAGTGGAGCGCGCCGGTTACGGCTGGAGTGATATTACCTCCAGTCCCAGAGATATCGATACGGTGCTTGCAGAAACCCGCACAGCCCTGCAGCTGGCCGGCGAAGATCCGCCGTATGTATTGTTTCCCCACTCCATGGCCGGGCTCGAGGCGCTGTACTGGGCTGCCCTCCATCCGCAAGAGATTGAAGCCATTGTTGCGTTGGACGCGCTGGTGCCGGGGTATATCGAACAGACGGAAGAAGAAAAATCAATGTCCCGCATGATTACCTTCCTGGCACGCAGCGGCTTAATGCGCAGCGGGCCGGATGTGTTTGAAAACAATTTTCCTCCAATGAAAAAAGGCCTTCTAACCGAGGAAGAAGCCGAAGTTGCCAGAACCATATTTTATCGCCGGGTGTATACCAAGAATATGTGGGCGGAATGGAAAATACTCCACGCAAACTCCCAGCAATTAGCCGCACAGGGAAAACCTGACGTACCTTTCTTTGCCTTTATCTCTGCGAAGAATGAAGAAGATTGGTGGCGCGAGAGTATTACTTCCTATGCAGAGGAAATCGGCGGAGAATATTCCATTCTGGAAGGCGAACACTACCTCCATCTCGACCATCCCGACCTTATTGCAGAGAAGAGCCGGGAGTTTATTGAAGAATAACATCGATGAAAAGATCAAACCTTTGATAAAAAAGAAATCGAGGAGCTGCTCATATGCGGAAGGAAGGATGCTGATTGTCTGCCGCTGAGCACAGTTTTCGCTTCAAAAGCCCACGAACTTGGATTACAATGTACACCTGTCTTCATAGACGAACTCGGACACAATTTTTTTATTGCAATACGCCTGTTATTACGCTAATATTTTTAAGATATGAAAAGCCTGTGCAAGGTCTTTGTTCTCTTAGGATTCGCATTGATAGTGCTCAACGGGTGTACTTCAGCCTCTGAGGAGTCCACACCTACTGAAAATCCCCTGCGCATTGAACGAATCAGTCACCGAGATGGCGAGATCCTGCACTATGTTGACTCAGAGTTAGGTCTGGTTTTTATGACCGGCGACCGAGGGCCTCTCGCACGTCACATGGACCTCTCGGGTGCCACCAGTTGGCGCGGCATGAACCCAAGGGCTTTCGTAGCTGCGATTCACTTCTATCGTAGAATACTCACCGATATATATCCACTCGATCTTATTCAAAACGAACTCAAGCTCATCGTACTCGCCGATAGCAACAGTCTTGCTGATACCGATTCGCAGAACTCACTGGGAAGCCGTAGCTGGGCCTCAGTTCCTAATAGAGGCATTGTGATGACCTCGCAGCCCGACTATCGCAGCAATCCAAAAGCAGCCTTCGACCTGTTCAACCACGAGATGGCCCATATCATAACACTCACTGAAGAACGCAGCCGTACGATTCTCGCGCCATGGCGCTCCCTTCTGCCCGACGGCTTTCTTTACGTTGAGGAAGCCAACGAGCAAAAGAAAACCAATCCGGTCTTCTACGACGGTTCCTTACGCCAAAAGGTCGAGCATGGTTTTGTATCATTGTACGCGCAGATTTCATACGAGGAAGATCTCGCTGAGACAGCCGCGGTTGCGATGGGGCGACCGCTGGGCACCCAGCCGAGTCAGCCCCTACAGGCAAAAATTGAGCTGGTCCATCAGCTGTACCGAAAGGTTCATCCAGGAATGGATTCGGCCTGGTTTCAATCCGCCTGTAAGTATAGGAGTAATTTATGAAACACTTCGTAACCGCACTGGTATCTATTTCACTCAAGGTCTACAAAAACGGAGAGCTCTCAACCTATGATATCAATCGTATTCGGGAGTGGGGTCACTGCCCTTCTGGCGGAGCAGAGAACACTATGCTTCGGCTGGCACCGTTTGTTCTGGAGAGTATGGAGTTTGACTGGCTGACAATTATGAATGGTGCATGGAACTACACTCAGATCAATGATTTAAAAGACCGCCATCTGGCTAAGTAACGACTGTAAAATTTCAATAATAGTGCGTAACACTTGTGTATGGAAAAAGAATGAGAAAAAAGATGTGTATTTTCTCTCACTCAACGGGTCGAGTTAGAGCCCGTGCATAAGAAGTCGCTGAGGTTTTTGGATATCGGCGGTGGCGGCGAAGGAATCATTGGCAAGCTGTACGGATCATTGATGGGAGAAACAGCGCAGAAGAAACACATGACAGAGATGGAACTACTGATTGATTTTCATAAAGACGCAGGGCGCAAGAGTTCGGTGTGCAGAATAAAATCACCACGCTCGAAAAATCTATGGATGCGCTCGATTTCGACG
>CAZWDV010000113.1:5160-6333 GCA_964632675.1 uncultured Sediminispirochaeta sp. | reverse complement strand
ACCGTAAAAGTAAAGGAGGGGTTCGTAACCGAAGTGCAGGGGGGGAAAGAAGCTGGGCTGCTGCAGCAGACTATAGACTACGGTGAAAAGCAGGCGCTGCTTTTTGAGCAGCAGGGAAAACTCTCCGCCGGAAAAGGTGATGAATACAAACGGAATGCCCGCAGCCTGGGTGAACTCGGTATCGGACTGAATCCGGCCGGCACAATTACCGGTCATATGCTGGAAGACGAGAAGGCCTATGAAACCTGCCATATCGCCATCGGTTCGAACTACGACAATGATGCTCCGGCCTTAATTCATCTCGATTGTCTGGTGAAGGCTCCTACCATAGTCGCGCGGTACAAAGACGGCCGCCGTTTTACACTCTTACACGGGGGAGTGTTACAAAAGCAGTAAAAAATGCGGAAGGCCGCTGGAAGGTTGATTATAACAGCCGCTTAAAGTACTATCTCCCCGAAAGCTAAAAAGGAGGCACTATGGCCGAACCGGTGAAACTCTACTTTTCTTACAATGATATTCACAAAACGGTGAAGAATCTAGCCTCGCAGATAAATGCAAGCGGATATAATCCGCAAGTTATGGTCGCTATTGGGACCGGGGGATTCATACCCGCCAGGATTTTGAAGACCTTTATAGAAAAACCCATATACACCGTGGGAATTTCATATTATGACCATGATAATAAACCGAAGGACTCTCCACAGAAGATACAGTGGATCGACGAGGTAGAGCAGAAACTGGAGGGTAAGAAAATCCTTTTGGTGGATGAGGTAGATGACTCCAGATCTACCCTCGAGTACTGCCTGCGTGAGCTTCTCAAACATAATCCCGCCGAGATTGCAGTAGCGGTACTCCATAACAAACGCAAGAAAAAGCGCGGCACAATACCCTCGGATATAGATTACTATTTTGCCGGCATGGAACTAGATGATATGTGGATTTGTTATCCCTGGGACGCGGAAGAAATTGAGTTTCAGGACAAAATGGCCGCAAATAAGCACTAAATTTAAGAACTGGACGGCGGGTACTTCTGTTGTGTATATTTAAAACAGGAGGTGGTTCGATGAGTGATATTGAACAAGTCGAATCTTCAGAAGAAGTACGCCGGCGTCAGGCCGCTGAGATAGAGCGGCAGAAACAGGCTGAACGCCAAGCAGAGAAGGCCCGCGAACA
>CAZWDV010000113.1:0-5060 GCA_964632675.1 uncultured Sediminispirochaeta sp. | reverse complement strand
GAACAAGAGGCCTGGGAACGCGAGCAGAGAACTGAGCAACAGACGGAGCGTGAAGAGCCCCAACCTGAAGAATACAGAGGAAGGAATATAAACGTATTTGCCTAATGGGAAACAGTTATTTTTGCGGTGCATCGATCGAAGCCCCTGTTTAACGACTGAGTGACTATCCGGGAAGGAGCCTGTAGTGGAAGCAAAGCAGCGGGTGCTGGTAGTTGACGATGAGCCGAAGATTTCCGAGATGGTCAGAGATTATCTCGAAGCGGTCGGTTTTGAAGTTGATTCAGCGGGGGATGGGAAAACAGCACTTTCGAAATTAGAGCCTTTCGCTCCTGATTTGCTTGTTCTGGACGTAATGATGCCGGGGCTGGACGGTCTGGATGTGATTAGAAAAATACGTACAGAATCTAATATACCGGTCATACTGCTGACTGCGCGTGCAACCGAACAGGACAAGCTGATAGGGCTCGAACTGGGGGCGGACGATTATATAACGAAACCCTTCAGTATGAAGGAACTGGCAGCACGAATTAGAGCAGTGCTGCGGCGCAGCCGGCCGCATTCTACCCCGGAAAATCTCATTCAACACGGCCCGATCAGTCTTAACTTTGACAAGCGCACTCTCAGCAGAGGCGGGCAGAGAATAGAGCTCACCGGTGTGCAGTTCGATATGCTTGCCAGGATGATGCAGTATCCCGGTAAAGTTTTTTCACGGATGCAGCTGCTCGAAACTGTGCAGGAGCAGGCTTTTGAAGGGTATGAACGCACAGTAGACGTGCATATAAAAAACATTCGCAAAGCCCTCGAACCTAACCCTGGAAACCCCAAATACATACTGACTGTCTGGGGCGTAGGGTATAAGCTGGCCGAAGAAGCGGAGTTGACATGAAACTAAGGCTGGCCCAGAAGCTCGGGATAATTCTGGTTATTACGGTTATACTGAGTGCGGCAATTTCTGCGGCCATTGTAAGCATTAGTACCCGCAGCGCATTTATGAAATTGGTTCGCGAGAACGATATCCAGGCCGCCCGCAATATCGCGCGGGGGCTGGAGGAGTTTTACGCCCAACAGCAGAGCTGGACTGATGTAGATGCGGCCCTGGAAAACCCGTTTTGGATGATGCCGGAACAACCGCGCAGAAACCCCATGGGAAGAATGGGGCCGATGGGTAACATGGGGCCGCAAAATCCACTGCAAGGTGGAGGTGAACGTCGTCCTTTATTTCGCCTTTTACTCGCCGATTCAACTGGGGCGGTTATTGCCCACACCTTCGAAGAAGCTCCTCCGAGTAGTGTCGGTCGCAGCGTACTGGAAAACGGGGTTTCTCTGGAGTATGCCGGGCAGCGTATCGGATATCTGTTTGTTGGATCGATGATCGAAGGGGCTTTCGGCCCCTTTCAACGGGCCTTTCTCGTTAGTGTATATCGATCACTTGTCGCCGCATCCCTGATAGTCGGGGCTCTGTTTCCACTTTTGGGAATGACAGTGATGCGCCGCCATATTACCGGGCCGCTGCGCCGCATCAGTAGTGCTGCGGAGAAGATTGCCGGAGGAGAATACGACATCTCCTACGACATTTCCACCACCGATACACGGAGCGATGAGATCGGCGAGCTCGGACGAAGTTTTCAGCAAATGGCAGTTGAACTCGCGGCGGCGGATGAATGGAAACGGAAGCTGATTTCCGACTCGGCCCATGAACTGCGGACCCCGGTGAGCGTGTTGCAGGGAAACCTGGAAATGATACTTGATGGTGTATATCTACTCGACCGCAGCCGTATCGAGCGACTGTACGGTGAGACGCAGCTGCTGGATAGGCTGGTACGGGAGCTGCAGGATTTAGCGCAGGCGGAATCCAAGGCGGCGCAGTATCAGTTTTCTGATATAGATTTAAGGCAGCTGATTGAAACAACGGCATCAAACTTCGAGAGCGCGGCGGCGGCAAAGTCGATTGTGCTGGAGACGGAACTACCGCAGAGCCCGGTAAGGATACGGGCGGATCGTGATAAAATGAAGCAGATCTGGGTAAATATCATTCAAAACGCCTTGCGCTATGCTCCGAAGAGAAGCCGGATTCGCCTTGACCTTCAAGACGGGAATGACGGGACACTGCGGTGCAGTTGCGAGGATGACGGTCCCGGCCTTTCAATGGCAGAGAGAGAGAAAGTATTCGAACGGTTTTACCGGGTGCAGCATGACAGGAACCGCAGTACCGGAGGTTCGGGACTCGGATTGGCGATTGTACGGGAAATTGTGAATAGGCACAACGGGAAAGTATATTTTGAGAATCCGAAAGCGCTCAAAGGCGCACGGCTGGTAATAGAATTACCGAAAGTGGAATAACAGGAATGGGGGCTGTCGGCACTGCTGGGTGCCGCCGGAGTGGTTGGTATAGCCGTCGGTATTGCCTCGCAGAAGAGTCTGGGCAATATTATCAGCGGATTTTTCCTGGTCTCCGACAAAACCTTCGAAGTCGGGGATGTGATTACCATCGGGACAAAAACCGGCTCTTAAAGAGTGTAACTAAGGTGACTATGCTATTACTGAATGGCTCGCAGGGCCTGGGCAATATTCAGCAGGTGATCGCCTATTTTTTCAATATGACGAACCATATCCATGTAAAGAAGCTCAGCCTTTACGTCCGACCCGGCTTTGATCCGTGTGCGGGCGGCCTTGTGCAGGGTGTGCCGATAGCGGTCGACTTCTTCCTCCAAAGCAATGGCCTGTTGCATCTCTTCGGAGCTGAGGTGCTGGTTCATGTGTTTAATGATAAAGCCCAGGTAATCTTGTACCGTATCGAGGTAGGGACGCAGGTCTTCCAAACCCGATTCAGGAATGAGGAGTTCTTTGTCATAGCGCCGTTTGGAGAGGATGAGCAGATAGTAGTTATCCCGAAACCGGTGGCTACGCCGGCAAAGCGGTTGCCCGTCATAAACTTGAGGGTAGCCTGGAGTTTGTCTCCGGCGGCTTTCTGGATACCGTCGCTCATGGTGCGCATTCCATACAGGAACAGCCCCAGACTGCCGATGACTTCAAATATGTGCAGTATCATTTTTGCTCACAGAAAAATCACAAAACTCATGGAAAAATGAAATAAAATTAAAAAAGTAACAAGGTAGACTATCGCTAAAAAAGTGAATACTGAAGGAATTATAGCGGAGGGAGGCTTATAATGAAGGTGCTGCCAATATCTTCCCGGCTGGAAACGGTGATACTACCGTTATGGGCCCGGACGATGTGCTTGACAATGGCCAGACCCAATCCGGTTCCACCCATTTCACGGCTGCGGGCTTTGTCGATGCGGTAAAAACGTTCGAAAATGCGGTCCTGGTGATCCGCCGGAATACCGAGACCGTTATCACTGACAGAGATACAGATATACCCTTTGAAATCTTTATAACTGGAAATTTTCACCTCGGTATTCGGCTGGCTGTATTTGACGGCGTTATCGATAAGATTGATGCAGGCCTGGGTGATGAGCTGGGAATTGATATGGGCCCGAATACCGGGTTCACAGTTGGTGATAAGGTTAATCTCCCGTTCGGCGGCATTGCCGGAGCAGGCCTGCACCGCCTGCAGCACTGGCTCTTCTATTTCGGAGACCTCGAACTCAATTGAACCGCGCTCGTTCATGTGTTCGATGTGCGACAGACTGAGAAGATCGTTTACAATATTGATGAGCCGGTCGGAGTGTGACCGGACTATCTGCAGGAAATTGACGGTAGTCGAATCAAGCTTGTGCTTTTCATCCAGCAGCGTTTCGACAAATCCTTTGATTGCCGTAACCGGCGTGCGTAGTTCGTGAGAAACACTGGATACAAAGTCTTTGCGCATTATCTCCATACGGCGCGCCTGGGTCACATCCTGCAGCAGTACCAGGGCACCTGCAAACGAGTCGTCCGAAAGGTTTTTGAGAGGACCGAAGCGGGCCTGCAGATAGCTTTTACGTAGTTCGCTATAGACAACTGCTTCGGCGTGTTCCGGCCGCTCGCTGAGACAGGCGCGGATGAACTCTTGCAGTTCAGGTATTTCTACTACTTCCTGCCAGTGTTTGCCCGGTGTATGGGTTTCGGATACATGCAAAAGCTTGGCGGCGGAGGGATTCAGCATGGCAATGTAACCTTCCGGTGTAATACTAATGATACCGTCGAGCATGTTCGTCAGAATCTGTTTCTCACGACGCTGCTGGCTGGTGATAGTGAGAATTCTTTTTTGTAGTTCGGCGGCCATGCGGTTCATAGACTGGGACATAGCATCTAATTCACGGACCATAAAAGCAGGTATTTGCTTGTTCAGATTACCCTTGCTGATGTCGGCCGCCCCCTGTTTGAGGGTTTCGAGGGGGCGGCTGATGCGCCGGGATATCCACCAGGCGGAAATTGCCGCACCGATTACTATGATGAGTCCGCCAAATAAAATTTTGATTATCAGCTCGGTGAGCCATTGCTGCAGGGCTTCTGTCGAAACGGCCATGCGCAGGACGCCCACCAAAGTACCGTTCTCCGTGAGTGTGAGGGCGGTGTACAACAGTTGCTGTTCAATGGTGTTGCTGTAACGCACATTGTGGCCGCTGTTGTTTTGTAGAGCGGACTGGACCTCGGGGCGCGCAAGATGGTTTTCCATTTCGGCGGGATTTTCGTGAGAATCGGCCAGAACGGAGCCGTCCGGCAGAATAACGGTAATTCTCACTTTTCCCCGCTCCGCAAGTTGAGTTACAGTAGATTGAACAGACTGCTGCGGCTTTGCCGTCTGGATGAGCTGGGTGAAGCGATCGGAGAACATTGCGGCGCGCTGGTGGAGCTCCGCCTGAGTAGTCTGATAAAAAAAAGCTCGATACGATGAAAGGGTGAACCAGGTGAGAGCCACAAAAAACAGAGTCAGCAACAGCAGCATGCGAATGAATATCATTGCTATCAGGCGGGGTTTATTCACTCTGCGCTTTCCTCCCGAATCATCTTTAAGAATAGCAATAAAAAACCGGGACCCTGTGTCCCGGTGCAGAGCGCCTGATCGGAATCGAACCGACATCATCAGCTTGGAAGGCTGAGGTAATAGCCATTATA
>CAZWDV010000112.1:3026-6414 GCA_964632675.1 uncultured Sediminispirochaeta sp. | reverse complement strand
TTCCACAAATAAGAAATTTAAAATTCTTGACAGCCCGGCAGGCACAACTTAAAATAATCCAGCATCGAATTTTACATGGACAAAGGAGTGTTAGTAATGAGTGCTGAGAAACAGAGAGAACAACTGGCGAGCAGGTTAGGATTTATCCTGCTTTCTGCCGGTTGTGCAATCGGCTTGGGGAATGTATGGCGCTTTCCCTTTATTACCGGACAATACGGTGGGGCGGCCTTTGTATTGATTTATTTGGTCTTCCTTTTGATCCTGGGGCTTCCGATTATGGTAATGGAGTTTTCCATCGGACGAGCTGGTCGACTGAACATTGCCGGATCTTTCCGGGCCCTGGAACCAAAGGGTTCAAAATGGCACGCGTATGGGTATCTTGCCATCCTTGGTAACCTTATCCTGATGATGTTCTATACTACTGTCGCCGGCTGGATGTTATCCTACTTCTACTTTACCCTGAAAGGCGATTTGGCCGGATTGGCTCCCGATCAGATTGGCGCATTTTTCGGCGGCTTTCTCTCGCAGCCCGGCGGCCTTCTCTTCTGGATGTTTCTGGTCGTAATTTTGGGTTTTGCCATCTGTTCAATCGGTCTGCAGAGGGGAGTAGAGAAAATCACCAAATTCATGATGTCGGCCCTGGTAGTTATTCTCGTTATCCTGGCTATCCGGTCAGTAACCCTGCCTGGAGCCGGAGCAGGACTCAGCTTTTACCTGAAGCCTGATTTCGGAAAACTCGTGCAATCGGGGCTGGGGGAAGCGGTTTTCGCAGCAATGGGTCAGGCCTTTTTTACCCTTAGTCTGGGTATCGGAAGTATGCTCATTTTCGGAAGCTATATCGGCAAGGATAGGTCGCTGACCGGGGAATCCGTCAATATTCTCGTGCTCGACACCTTTGTCGCCCTAGTTGCCGGTCTCATTATTTTCCCGGCAGTATTTGCCTTTGGTCAGGATCCCGCCCAGGGACCGGGACTTATTTTCGTTGTACTGCCGAATATCTTTAACAATATGGTCGGTGGTCGTTTGTGGGGAACCCTCTTCTTCCTGTTCATGAGTTTTGCCGCTATGACTACCGTCGTGGCCGTATTCGAGAACCTGATGGCCTTTACCATGGATGAATGGAACTGGACCCGCAAGAAAGCTGCGCTTACCAATGGTGTTATCGTGGCGGTTCTGTCCATCCCCTGCGCCCTCGGTTTCAATGTGTGGAGTTCATTCCAGCCTCTGGGAGAAGGTTCCGCCGTAATCGACCTCTGGGACTTCATTGTAAGTTTTAACCTTCTGCCCATCGGCTCACTGATCTTCGTATTCTTCACCGCGTATAAGTTCGCCTGGGGATGGGACAACTTCATTGAAGAGGCCAACACAGGTAAGGGGATGCGCTATCCCGTATGGATAAAGCCTTACGTTCGATATGTACTCCCGCTCATAATTATCTTCGTCTTTGTGCAGGGTTATATCGATAAGTTCTTTAGTTAATCCTACCGTACAACCCCACGGAACCGGCGGTTATAAAAGCCGCCGGTTCCTTTATGTAGTGTTACTCACCTTGTGAGTTTTCGCCCCCGCTTCTAAGACTCTCCCTCTAAGCGAGCATCCCTTCCTTTTTTCGTATGTTATTAACATTACATATTGGGAATAGACAGGGCCGGCTGTTTTCATTCAACAGCCGGCCCTAATAAAAAACTTAAAAAGGAGTGAGGGTATGGGGAATATTACCGTGCGGCGCCGATCAATTTCTCGGGCAGCCAGGTGATAATTTCGGGGAAGATAGTACTGAGTACCAGTGTAAACATGATAATCAGCACAAAGGGTATAACCCCGCGGATGATATGGGCCATAGTCAATCCCAGTTCCGGCGGAGCGGCGCCCTTCATAACAAATATGGACATCGCCATCGGCGGAGTCTGGAAGGCCATCTGCAGGTTGATACATATCATAATTCCCGCCCACAGTGGATTAAAACCGAGTTCGGTTAAAATCGGCGAGAAAATCGGCACAATGATAAATACAATTCCGATCCATTCAATAAACAGTCCAAGCAAAAACACAATGATCATAATGACTGCAAAAGATGCCCAGCGTCCGCCGGGAACCGACAGAATCAGCTCGGAGACTACATCACCGGCGCCGGCGCTCATAAAAATTCCGACAAAGGCGTAACACAGGGCGGCAATCATTACCACGAAAGCACTTACCCGGAGCGTTTCCAAGGATGCATGCTTTACCAGCTGCCAACTGAATTTACCATACATTACCGCAAGTAATAGTGATGCTACACCACCCACTGCAGCCGCTTCAGTCGGAGGAGCAATTCCTGCGAATATAGTTCCGAGCACTGCCAGAATAAGCAACACCGGAGGTAATAACGATTTGAGTAATTTTATGAACTTTTCCAGAGTAAAACCGGTAATCTGATCTTTCGGAATAGCCGGCCCCATTTCCGGTTTAAAGTGACAAAGAATCAATACATATGCAATGTACAAACTCGATAGAATAAGTCCCGGGAATATAGCGCCCATAAACATTTGTCCAATTGAGATACCTGCCTGGGGTCCATACACTACCAGCATGATGCTCGGAGGTATCAGTATACCTAGAGTACCCGAAGCCACAATAGTTCCTGCGGCCAAGGATTTATCGTACCCCCGCGATACCATCGGTTCGAGAGCAATCAAAGTCAGAATTGTGACCGAAGCTGCAATTACTCCTAAGCAGGCTGCTAAAATAGTACCAAAAACTATGGTAACCAGCGCCAACCCGCCCTTTAAAGTGCCTAATGCTTCGTACAGGTTCTGATACAGATCTTTGGTAATACCAGAATGCTGCAGCACCACCCCCATAAAGGTAAACAGGGGCACCGCTAAATAGGGATAATTAAGGGATAAGCCGTAAAATCGACTGTACAAAATATGATAGGTGGTCTCCGGTCCAAATACCAGAAATCCCACAATAAAGGCCACACTACCGATTACGAAGGCAATCGGAAACCCGGTCAAAACAAGTGTAAACACCCCACCAAGCATGAGGAATGCAACAATTTCAGCGCTTAGTTCAATCAATTGAATCACCTCTCACTACGAAATATGTGTCCCGGATGAACTTTGCGATTCCCTGAAGAAGTAACAGTAAAAGCCCAACGGCAAATACAGTTCGATAGGGAGCCGCCGGGGGGTACCAGAAGCTGTTGGTAAATACTTCGTCGGTTTTCCACGCCTTAATTGACCATTCCGTTGCAATTTTAAACATGATGGTCATTAAAGGAAAAAAGAACAAAAGCGAACAGACAATGTCAATCCAGGCCTGCGTACGTTTTGAGAGCATCGAGTAGATCAAGTCTACCCGGGTATGCGAATCGTGCAGATACACATAGGAAGCTCCCAGCAGG
>CAZWDV010000112.1:0-2926 GCA_964632675.1 uncultured Sediminispirochaeta sp. | reverse complement strand
CAGGAGGAAAGCAAACCATTTCCCCAGCGCACCGGCCTTTTCACTCAGAAAATCGATGTATTTTAATATTTTTGTTACAATGGTCATGCTTTACCTCCCGAAACCTATTTCATAGCGTTATAAGCTTCACCATACTCTTTCATGGAGTAATAGATTTCACTGTAAATACCGCCTAACTCTTCCGCTTTCTCTTCATAGAACTCGTTGGCAGTTTTCAGCAGTTCCTCTTCAATTTCAGCGGGAACTTTTCGTACTTCATTACCCTCTTCTCTGAACTTATCCACCGCTTGCACCGATTCATATACCAGATACTCGTGCTGGGCCTGAGTATGTTTGTCGATTTCAGCCTGAACGATTTCCTGAAGATCCTCCGGAAGTTCATTCCATGAATCTTTATTTACAAAGAATACCTGCGGATCGCTCGGTGCCCGGGTCGGAGAAAGATACACATAGTCGGCCACTTCGTAGAAACTCATCTCATAGTTAGATGCGAGGGTTGAATATTCAAAGGCATCGATAGTCCCGCGCTGCATAGCCTCATACAGTTCGCCTCCGGGGATAATTACTGTTGCAGCCCCCATGCGCTTGAGAATTTCTCCGCCGTCGCCCATACAACGAGCCTTCAGGCCCTTGATATCGTCCATGCTGTTAAGTTCCACCTTAGAGTGAAAAAAGACTTCTGCAGGTAAAGGGGAAAGGGCTCCGGGAAAGGTCATGGTGTTATAGTCGCCCATCATTTCATTCATCAGGTCGGCCCCGCCGCCGAAGTTGAACCAGGAACGTAGCGCTTCGCCGGGAAGTCCCGCGGGGCGAGAGCTAATAAGACCGGCTGCCGGCCATTTGTCGAGGTTGTACATCGGGCAGGTATAACCCATATCCAACACGCCTTCGTGTATTGCATCCAATTCTTTGTATGCAGGGACAATTGATCCGCCGACAAAGGGTTTTACGGTCAGTCGACCATCGGTAGCTTTTGTGATAGCATTACAGAGTTTGTCATGATAGATCTGGGACGGGTCACTGGCAGGCCCGTGTCCCGATGACTTCCACACAAACGTTTCTTTCTCCTGAGAAGCCTCACCATCTGCGCTGCTTTCGGCACCTTGTTGACACGACATTAGTGTGATAGCTATCAGTCCCGCCATCAGCACTACAAGGATCTTTTTTTTGTTTCTCATCCTTTTTCCTCCTAAAAAAATGTTCAATATTAATAATGAGTCGTCCGGCGGACCGTAACGCTCATATTCACTAAATTACTCCGGATTATATTATAAGAGAGCAGCCGGTACTGTTATGAAAGTAGCGATCCTTCGAAACACCAAGCTTCGACATAGCGGTTTTACCGGTGCAATGGGAAACCCCGATAATACCCATATCTTCTTTGGTGAGGTATTTCACAGCCTTTTCCATGCTTTCACCGCTTGCCTCAACCAGATGAGTACCGCCTATCACCGCATACACCGGCTTTTTCAGCAGGTTTTTTACATGGTCCAACATATTTCGTACCCCCGGATGGGAACATCCCAGCAGCACTACAATTCCCCGGGGAGTATCAATGGCAATTAAAACCTCATCGTTGAATAAATCCTGTTTAAATTCACCATCCTTCATAATTTTAAAGCGGGGACTAATTACCTCGTCCTGATGAATTCGGGGAAAATTGGTAATTACAAAAACCCCCGGTACAATTTCGGTCAGTTCTTCCTTTACAAAACGATAAGAAATCCCCTGCTCTTTTAGAAAAGATTCTTCAAATCTGTTTCCCAGATATTCATATGAATTCCCGGTAAACCCGTACTTTTCATTGAAAAAGCCGGTTCCCATTACCACTTCATATTGCCGGTATTTATCTGCAAGATTGACCAGCCCGCCGGAATGATCGTAATGTCCGTGACTGAGCACCACATATTCGAGGTTGGAAAGTTCGATCTTGAGTTGTTCCGCATTGTACATAAAGGCACCGCTCTGTCCGGTGTCAAACAAGATTTTATGAGAATCCTTTTCTATATAGAACGAAATACCGTGTTCATTTTTTAGGGCAAGGTGCTCGCCTAAGGTGTTTTCAACTAACGTAGTAATCTTGGTTGCCATCATTCCTCCTAATTGTTCACGTTCATCGAAGCCCGTATATCGGCAACTGCATTTTTCAGATGCACCACCATGGCCTGTTCGGCTCTGTCGGGGTCTCCCTGCTTAATCGCATCAAGAATATCCTTATGCTCTCCCACAGTTTTTTCGGTACGACCCGGCACATGCAGACTGGAAATCCATCCCTCGGATAGAGAATTTGTCATGGTTTTCATCACAAAATAGAGGGTTTTATTTTTAGTAGATTTAGCCAGAAGCCGATGAAACTCTTCGTCACATTTTATTAAACCGGCAATATTGTTTTCCCTCGTTTTCAGATAGAAGTCGTTGCACACCTCTTCCATCTTCTCGATTTCAAACTGATCAGCGTTTCTGGCAGATGCGGCTGCAGCCTTGGGATCAATTATCAGGCGAACTTCGAAATGCTCAATTAAGGCAGTTTCGTTGTTCTTCAACCAGTTGGAAAATGCCTCCATCTCCTGCTTCATCGAATTTGAGATAAAAATGCCTTTGCCGTGTTTTACAGTTACCAGCCCGGTTGCCTCTAAAATTCTCACCGCCTCCCGGATAGATGAGCGGCTCACCTCGAGTTTTTTTGTAAGCTCGTTCTCCGAGTAAAACTTGTCCCCGGGCTTAAAATTATCCTCTACGATCATCTCACGAATTGCATCAATGACTCTTTCCGACAACCGTACTTTCTTGATTGGCTCCATTAATTCTTACAACTCCACTCAAGTACTTATCAGATATCTGTTGTCCACTTATCAGACAAGTAGACGATCTAAAATGATTTTACACCGAATTATTTGAGCCGTCAAGCTAAAACTTTCAGTTTCAG
>CAZWDV010000111.1:0-6527 GCA_964632675.1 uncultured Sediminispirochaeta sp. | reverse complement strand
CCCGGCTGCCCAGGCTCACCGACTCAAAGCCGGCTGTCCGGAACAGCCCCCGCTCACGCTCGCTCCAGCCCCGCTCCGAGCCCACCGCCAGCACCGCGGGCGGCGGGCCGGCCGCGCCCTCTGTCCCGGCCAGATCAATCTGAGAGAGAGGCCGGCCGGCCCCCACATTATCCAGCACCAGGCGCGCCGGTACTTCTTCGCGGGCCGCCGCAGCGGCCGCCTTGGTCTCGGCCGCCGCCAGCGCCTCCCCCAGCCCGCCGCACAGCACCACCTCCGGCAGCACTGTTCCCCCGGCGGTTTGCAGACCGTTGATCAAGTACTGACGGTATTCCCCGGTTTTCCACAAATTCGCCTCGCGGTAAGAGCGTTCGCCGCTGTCGGTTACCGCAAACACCAGCCGCTCCACGCCCAAGCTGGCCGCCTCACGCAGAATACGCTTTACCGAAATCGGACGCACAAAACCCACCAGCAGGGTCAGCGGGTACAACCCCACCGGCGGGCCGCTCTCCCGCCAACTCACCCGGTAGCCGTCGCTCTCGATTGCCTCTATACACAGCTCGCCGCGGGGGCCGTTTACCAGCCCGGCCTTCAGGCAATCGCCGGCCTGGGCCTTCAGCACTTTTTTCAAGTGCCGGCCGATAGGGTCTGTAAAAGAGATAAATTTTGGTATATCATAGAAAAGTATTATATTCATAAAATGCATTCCGGCCGTTTGAACAAGCGCGCAGCATCGCCACGGCAGCAAAGCCACGCTCAGCTGCTATTGTATCAGCGCCGCGCAGAGACAACAATAAGAGTAACTGACATATGTTAAAAGAGTACAAAACCCTTCTGCCGCTGGTAAAGCGGTACACAATTTACTATGTGCTGGGCCTGCTGGCCCTCCTCCTCACCGATGCCGGCGAGCTGTACATCCCGCAGCTCATCAAGCGGGTGACGAATATCATTGCCGGCGGCAGTTTTAGCTTAGAGGCGGTGGGCCGCCTGGTGCTGATAATGATAGGCGTTGCCCTGGCGGTTGCCTTTTTCCGCTTCGGCTGGCGCTACTTCATCCACGGGGCATCCCGGCGCCTCGAGCGCGACCTGCGCGAACAGGTATTCACCCACCTGCTCTCGCTCTCCACCACCTTCTACCAGAAAATGCGCACCGGCGACATCATGGCCCGCTCATCCAACGACATGCGCGCCATCCGCATGGCCAGCGGCATGGCCCTGGTGGCCTTCATCGACGGTTTCTTCCTGTCGGTGGCCATCCTGGCCATCCTGTTTGCCCAGTTCCCGCGCCTGGCCCTCATTACGATTATTCCGCTGCCCTTCATCACCATCATCGTCCTGCTGGGCGGCAAAGTCATCGGCCGGCGCTTCAAGGCGGTACAGGAGGGCTTCTC
This sequence comes from uncultured Sediminispirochaeta sp., assembly GCA_964632675.1. Classification (GTDB taxonomy): domain Bacteria; phylum Spirochaetota; class Spirochaetia; order DSM-16054; family Sediminispirochaetaceae; genus DSBN01. The sequence continues at coordinate 5,139 of CAZWDV010000111.1, read as the reverse complement.
GCGCCTGTCCGAACATGTGCAGGAAACCCTCACCGGCATCAGGGTTGTAAAGTCATTCGTCAAAGAGTCCTGGGTAGAAAAAACCTTCAACATCCGCAACGACGACAACCTCAGCCGCAACCTGAAGCTGGTGCGCATCTGGGGCCTCTTCTTCCCGCTGATCACCTTTGTCAGTGGCCTGTCGCTGCTGTTCCTGCTGTACTTCGGCGGACAGGCGGTTATTCTGGACAACTTTACCCCCGGCGACTTCATGGCCTTCATGAGCTACCTGGTCATGCTGCGCTGGCCGGTCATGGGCATGGGCTTTACCATCAACATGCTCCAGCGCGGAGCCGCCAGCCTCGAGCGCATCAACGAAATCCTGAACGAAAAACCGGATATCACCTCCAAACCCGACGCCATCACCGACCGTCCAGTCGGCGATCTGAAGGTTGACCGCCTCAGTTTTCGCTACCAGTTCGAGGGCCCGCCCCTGCTGCAGGACATCTCCTTCGAGGTGCCCCGGGGCAGCACCCTCGGCATCCTTGGCCGCACCGGCTCGGGCAAGTCGACCCTGGTGCGCCTCATCCCGCGCCTGCTCGACCCGCCCGCCGGCAGCATCTTCATCGGCGGCAACGACATCCGCCAGTACCTGCTGCCGCAGCTGCGGGCGAGCATCGGCATCGTCCCGCAGGACAGCTTCCTCTTCTCCGACACCATCCGCAGCAACCTGGCCTTCGGCCGGCCCGAGGCCTCCGACGAAGAGGTACAGCAGGCCGCCGAGGTGTCCACCATCAGCCGCGAATTGGCTACCTTTCCCCACGGCTGGAACACCGCGGTGGGCGAACGCGGGGTATCGCTGTCAGGCGGCCAAAAGCAGCGCATTGCCATCAGCCGCGCCATGCTCATCGACCCCGAGCTGCTGATATTCGACGACGCCCTGGCCTCGGTCGACGCCGAGACCGAGGAGAAAATACTGGACGCCTTCCTCGAGACCCGCCGCGGGCGCACCAACATCTTGGTAGCCCACCGCGTCTCCACCCTGCAGCACGCCGACCACATCCTCGTCCTGGACGAAGGGCGCATTGTGCAGCAGGGCAGCCACCAGCAGCTGGCCGAGCAGCCGGGTCTGTACCGCGACATCTACCGTCTGCAGCAACTATCCGGAGGAGGGGTGTAATGGAACAAGAGAAAATTATCAAAGGCTACGACCCCGTTATCATGCGGCGCCTGCTGCAGTTCACCAGACCCTACAAGCTGCCGGCCATCATCGCCATCCTGGCCCTGTTAGTGGCCACCGTGGCCGAGCTGGCCACCCCGGTCATCATGCAGCGCGCCATCGACCAGCACATCATGGCCCGCTACTACCGCTTCTCCGCCAGCACCAAGGTTCGACAGACCCTCGAAGAACACGGCCTGTTCGACAACGCCCGCAGCATCGGCGAGCACTACTATCTTCCGGAAACCGACTCCGAGAAGGTGCCCGCCTCCCGGAAGGACGAGCTGATCGAAGCCGGCCGGTTCTCCCGCACTACCTGGTACCTTACCGGGAACCGCGACGACTCCGAACTCCAGGCCCTCATTAAAGAATATCCCGACCAGATCGACCTGCAGGACGGTTCCTTGATCATGACCCGCGAGTTCATGCAGTCCCTGCCGGCCGACGAAAAGAAGGTGCTGCGCACCGGCGACATCCAGGGAATCGCCCGCAGCAGCCTCATCTACTTCCTACTGCTGGCCGCGGCGCTGGTGTTCATGTTCCTGCAAGTGTACCTCATTGCCTACACCGGCCAGGAGGTCATGCGCGACATCCGCACCACCCTCTTCGGCCACACCATCCGCCAGTCCCTGCGCTTCCTGGGCAAAACCCCGGTGGGCACCCTGGTCACCCGCATCACCAACGACGTGGAGACCATCAACGAGTTCTTTACCTCGGTGGCCACCAGCCTGCTGCGCGACTTCGCCCTGATGGGCGGGGTAGTCATCACTCTGTTTCTGTTGGACGTCCGCCTGGCGACCATCACCGTCCTCAGCCTGCCGCCGGTGCTGCTGCTCACCTTCTACTTCCGCGGCAAGGCCCGCGACGCCTACCGCCGCGTGCGCATGTGGGTCAGCCGGGTCAACGCCTTTCTCTCCGAGCACATCGGCGGCATGGAGGTCGTGCAGATTTTCGGCCGTGAAAAACGCAGCCGCCGCGAGTTCGTCGACAAGAACGAGGAGCTGCTACAGGCCAACCTGGCCGAAATGATGGTCTTCGCCGTCTTCCGTCCCATGATCAACCTCTTTACCAGCATTTCCATCGGGGTGGTGCTGTACTTCGGCGGGCAAATGGTCATCGAAACCACCGTCAGCCTCGGCATCATGATTGCCTACGTCAACCTGGTGCAGAAATTCTACCAGCCGGTGATGGACTTCACCGAAAAGTTCACCATCATGCAGTCGGCCATGGCCGGGGGCGAGCGCATCTTCCACCTCATCGACGCCAAGGACCGCATCCCCGACGAGGGCACCGGCCGCCTGCCCGCCCCGGTCGAAGGGCGCATCGAGTTCAAGAACGTCCGTTTCGCCTATGTCGAAAATGAGCCGGTCCTGCAAGACCTCTCCTTCAGCATCGAACCGGGCGAAACCGTGGCCATCGTCGGCTACACCGGCGCCGGCAAAACCACCATCGCCAACCTGTTGGTCCGCATGTGGGACATCCAGTCCGGCAGCATCACCATCGACGGCACCGACATCCGCAGCGTCCCCCTCGAAGACCTGCGCCGCGCCGTCCAGCCGGTCCAACAGGACGTGTTCATGTTTGCCGGCAGCATCGAAGAAAACATCCGCCTCGGCGCCGACATCCCCCACGACACAGTCCGCCGGGCCGCCGAAACCGTACAGGCCGCCCCATTCATCGAACAACTTCCCCGGGCCTACGAATCCCAGCTCAAAGAATCCGGCGCCAACCTCTCCACCGGCCAGCGCCAGCTGCTGGCCTTCAGCCGCGTCATCGCCCACGACCCGCGCATCCTCATCCTCGACGAGGCCACCGGCAGCATCGACACCGAAACCGAACAGCTCATCCAGGCAGCCATCGAAAAACTCATGCAGGGCCGCACCGCCATCGTCATCGCCCACCGCCTCTCCACCATCCGCAACGCCGACCGCATCCTGGTCCTCAACGACGGCCAGCTGGCCGAATCCGGCCGTCACGACGAGCTCCTGGCCCGCGACGGCCTCTACGCCACCCTCTACCGCCTCCAGTACCAACAGCAGGGCGGCCGCGCCGTGTAACTCACCGCCCGATTCTTGGCGGGGGAGCGCCCCCGCGCTCCATAGCCGCTCCCCCCTTAGGATACTGTTTTCTATATAGAGTTTTTCCTAAGTTGCGCCGTGACAACTTTTTTGTGAGATTGCTTCCTTCTCATAATAGATGTATACTTAACATATGAACGATATGTATTCGGTACATTTGAGAATATCCAAAGTAGAGAACGGCCAGTATCTGGCAGAATCGGATGATATCCCCGGCTTAGTTGCCCAGGGCAGAACTGTGAGCGAAACAATCGAAATAGCCCAAGATGTAGCTAAGAAATTGATAGAGTCATACATTGAACATGGCGATCCGATACCAGCTTCCCTGAAGCCGGTATCAGATCAAATAGAAATTGATGTAACAGTTGGAGTGTAATGGGTAGGCTTGCAGGCTTTGACTACCGGAAGTGCATAAAAAAATTAAAAAAGTTAGGATTCGAGTTTGACCGTCATGCCCGTGGAAGTCATGAAATCTGGTGGAATCCACACAGCAGAGCGAGAACCACCATTCCAAATCATCCAGGCGATATACCGGAAGGCACCCTTAAGGCAATATTAAAACAAGCTCAAATCGATGTAGATAAGTTCTTAAGCACATAGGGATCGCCCAGGGCCGGCTATTCCGCTCCCCCCTTAGGATACTGTTTTCTATATAGAGTTTTTCCTAAGTTGCGCCGTGACAACTTTTTTCTTAGTTCGGCAGTATCTCAATACCTCTTTTTCTAATCCAAAATAGCCGCTTTTGTGTGGATAATCGACTTCAGCCTTTCTTGATTCTCACGCGTGAGATTACTTTGCCGTACGATTGAGAGCGACTCTTTTAAATCTGAGATCAAGGAGCGGATAATAGTTTCCGCCTCATTTTTATTAAGTCCGATTCGTTCGCACCCAAGATAATCGAGTAAAAGTTTACGGCTGATTTTACGCTGTTTGCCTCCCAGTGGCAGAGCCGTTTCACTCGTGTCAGAAGGAAGCGCAAGTACAGTACTAAGCATATCGTACACCGGTGCAAGCCTTTTGTCAGACCCGATAGACTGCATCGAATAGTTTTTCAAATGCATATCCGAATTACCAATGAGGAAGGAAAACAGTACCCGCATATAAAAATCTTTCAAATCCTTTGGAGGATCAGTTGAATACTCTTTTATCAGACGAACACACTTTTCAATCGATGAATCATATTTGTTCTTAGTTGGCAATGAAGAAAGCTGGCAAAAATCCTCGGTATGAATTGCAGCCTGGTGTGAAACTCTGTCAAAGCGCTTGGTAATGTACACATACTGTTTATCCGAGGCAACTGCAAGAAAATTATCCGCGACATTTAGCTTACAGTGACAAGCCAACCTCATACAGAGATGTTCGTTCTCCGGCAGCTGCTCGAAATCGGGGTGTTGTGGTTTTACTATATGCGACCCATCGTGCACTACTGCTACAAATTTCTTCTCTTCCGTTAGGTAACGTGCCTGAAGCTTTGGCTGAACTCCAGGTAGCAGAGAATGACACGCAGCCCGTGCTCCGAAGAATCTCAGCTCTTCCTGAGCTCCTTCGATCACAGGATTTATACCGTTCAGATTCTCATAAGAAGCGAGTTGCTCGCTCTTCAATAGCTCATTATCCCCCACCTGCACATTTCCAACCGTATCCCTACCAGCTTGCTGCAATATTTGAAACCGCGGTTCGCCCTCCCCCCCACAATGTTCCAGCGCCCATTCAAGCTGGGGCCCTTCCGGCAATAGGCCTTCAAAAAACGGCGGCAAAAAATCATAGCAGTAAGGCGCGCGCTCCTTCGGCATAGTAAATGAGACCGGTTCGTTCGTATACTGCGGATAATACTCCACAATGTACTGCTGTTTTTGAGAATCA
>CAZWDV010000110.1:0-6649 GCA_964632675.1 uncultured Sediminispirochaeta sp. | reverse complement strand
TGTTTAAGATGAGCAACTTAGCTTAAAGATTTTGATGTAATTCTAATTTTGGAAGGTATAGAGCTTCCAAAATTAGAATTACTGGCGATTACTCAGGAGTTTGATCATGTACAGTTCTATATAGCGGCGAAAAGCATCCTTTCGCTTGATACGTTTGAAGGCTTCATATTCGGAAATTTGTTTGCTGAGATTTTTAATCCTCTGCTCATCGGGCGGTTTCATCATCAAGCTCCGCTTGATGCGCCGCAGAAAATCACGAACCGCCGAATTCACATCTTCAACGAGGTTCTGCTTAGATTTTCCCTCTACCAGAGGATTCCACTCTTCAATTAGGTCATCCAAACTCTGTTCTATGTTTCCGGCCGAACCAATATAGCTGTTCTTCAGCTCATAAATTGCCTTTTTAAACGCCACTTGGTTGCTGACTTCACGATCGCTTCCCCCGCCGGTTCCACTGCGTGAGCCCAACTGCTTGGCACCGGCAGCCGGAAAGCTCTTTTGAGAAGTAAACTCTTCCTTTGTGTGCAACTCCCTGCCGGCCGCTTTTCGGCCGCGATTTTCATGGGATTTTGTAAAAGAAGCGTATAGATCCGAAGGATCTTTTATCGCATCGGCGCCCTTCATCAGCTTTTTCAACAGCTTGCCGAGGATCACACCGATTCTGCCAACCACCGGAATACTCTTCCATAGCGGCAGATAGGTGCGAGCATCTCGAAAAATACGCTTCTGGTCAAGCCGCAGAATTTCATCCACCGGAATAAGCTGTCGCTGCTTTTCGTCGATAATCCGGTTACCCTCGATGTACACCTCGCGGGAGGGTTTGGTTTCATTCAAACAGATAAATAAGAGGTCATACTGCAGAAGCCGTGCCAGGAGAGGATCCTGCTCGTTGATACGCTTCCACAAATCGTTCTGAAATACATCACGGTGATTCATTATTTGTAGCTTTTTATATTCACCAAGGGCCCCGGCCCACTCTTTCACATACTGTTCGCGTACTTCCCGCGAAAACGCCTGCGACCGCTGCAGCACAAGATTCAGCAGCCGCTCCTTACTGACGTAATACTCGTTTTTATCAGAGGATAAGACCCTCACGATATCAGGAACAGGCCCGTTTTGATCTCGCTCACTTTTGCGTTCGAGGTAGTGGGCCAGTTCCTGCTGAGAAATTCGCTTCGAAATCGGCAAACCGACTTTATCATGCATCCCGTAAATATCGGTAAAGCTGAAGAAATAGGGCGGTTTCTTCAGTCCCTGATTCACATTACGCAGGGACTGCTCTTTATCGAGCTTTTGTTTTTTGAGTCCTTTGTAGTACAGCGCAAACAGTCCTATCATATAACAGGCCTGACAAAATCCGTGTTCCCGGTCCAGCTTATTCGCCTTCTCTCTGAACTCATTCACAACAAAGGTAGAAAGGTGTGTCCAGAACTGAAAGGTAAAGTCACCCGGATCGGCGATAGTAGTAATGGATAGATCACGCTGTGTCATTATGTTTGAGAAGAGATCCTTCACTGCTTGTTCTTTGTTGGGGAAAATACCATGTATCTTGTTAATTACATATTCAGAGTTCTTCGGCAGCGAAAGGTAGGTACGCAGCTTCATTACGCTCATGGACAAGAGTTTTGTATGGATAAGCTCACCGATTATGATCATCGAGCGAATCCCTTCGGGAAAAACAAAGCGAAATACCGTGCTCTTCCGGCCCTTGAGATTCCGCAGTAGCGGTACGAACTGATCTTTTACCTCGACAACCTCAATTGCTACCTCCGGTATCGATTCTCCCAGCATATCCTCACTGGGAAACGAACTCTCCAGGGTTCCCTGAGCGTCTTCATAGAGTTGCCGGATTATGTGCGGAAAATATTTGAGATAGACGACCTGCTGGGCGTTCTGCTCATCGGTAGTAAGTGCGCAAATTCCCTCTTCCTCGGCTTTTTCGAGTAGTGTATCTAACTCAGCCGGTGCCATCTGGCCAAAGGGGGTAAAACCCGGCCGACTCTTTTGGAACTCACCGGCCCAATGCGCGGCATACCGTTCAAGATTATACCGCGAGATTGTGGAGGTTTTCTTTTTTTGGGTAAAGGCACGCAATATGTGTTCCAAATCTTTCAGTTTTGACATAAACCTACCTGTAGTACTCTTATTTTGAGTATACGTCGAGAGTGTACAATTTTCAATAAGAAGAAAATTCTAGTGCAAAAACTCGTTCCAGAGCGGATCTGCAGGGGGATCGGCTGTGAGATCCAGAGGGGTCTTTTTTACCGGATGCTCCAGAATCAGTTGGCGCGAATGGAGATGTATACCGCCGCCGGCATTCGAACGGCGGGCTCCGTACTTCAAATCACCCTTTATATGACAGCCGACTGCCGCCATCTGCGCTCGTATCTGGTGGTGCCGTCCGGTTTCTATCTCTATTTCCAGCAGATAGTAGTTGTCAGTCGCCCCCACTAGGGTATAAGAGAGACGGGCCAGCTTGGCGCCCTTTTTTTCAGCTTTTGCCGCTGAAACACTGTACGATTTATTTTGTGTACGGTTCTTCCACAGATAGTGCTCGAGGGTTCCGTGATCGGCGGAGGGCATATGATCCACCACAGCCCAATAGATTTTGCGCACATTCCGTCCTTTGAACTGTTTTCCCAGCCGGGTGAGGGCCTTGCTGGTTTTCGCCAGAACCACCAGACCGCTGGTGGGGCGGTCGAGGCGGTGGGGCAGCCCCATGAATACATTGCCGGGCTTGGTATCCCGCTGCTTGATGAACTCTTTTACCAGCTCGAGCAGCGGGGCGTCCCCGGAACTGTCGCCCTGAACCGGCTCGTTGATATGTTTATTGATGGCCAGCAGATGATTATCCTCGTAGATAATCCTGCGGCGGATGTCCTGAAAAACTTCTTTCTTCATATAGCTTATTTCTTTTTATTACCGTTTTTATTGCGGCTGCGCACCCGCTTTACGCTGGTAGTCTCTTTGGTGGTCAGACGCACGCCGCTGGCTTTTACGCTTTTCACCAGGTAGTCGTTGACCGGGAAGCGCTCCTCCAGCACCTTCAGGCGGGGCTTCTTCTTATAACGGAACACCAACTCTTCGTCCTCGCGGGTGGTAAACTCGACAATCTCGGCCCCCTCCGGCACTAACTGGTAGGTCTTTTTGATGATGAACTGCTCGATAGTGCAGCGCTTCAGGTAGTAAGCGCCGGTGTTCTTCATTTTGTAGAGGATCGAAAAAACGTATTTGGACAGCTCTTCCTTGTCGGCCAGGCTGCAGAACAACATGCCCTTGTCGACAAACAGCTTGTCCGGCACATCGATGACAGAGTAGATGCCGCTTTTGCGGATAACCAGCAGGCGGTCGTACTGATTCACCGCACAGACACTCTCACCGGTTTTTACCTCGTATCCGAGATAGCCGGTGGCCTTGTCGTAACGCAGCTCGAGGTTGCGCTGGGCCGCCTCGCGCACGTCGGTCCGTTCGAAGGAGCCGACCTTCGTCAGCCGCGGGAAGCGGCCGGACATCGAGTCCATGACCTCGTCGAGAAAGCCAATGGCGTACTCGGTGATGTGTTCGAGGTGGTGCTTCACCTCTTTCAGACGCCCTTTGATCTCTTCTACTTCTTTGCGGTTTTTGTTGATGTCGTACAGCGAGATTCGGCGGATGGGTATGCGCAGCAGCCGCTCGATGTCCTCTTCGGTTACTTTGCGGGGTATCTCCTTTTTGAAGGGCTCCAACCCGTCGAATACCGCCTTCACTACCGCCGCCTGGGTGGTCATTTCCTCGATTTTTTTGTAGATACGCTCCTCGATAAAGATGCGCTCCAGGGTCCGGGCGTGCAGCCGGTCGCGCAGATGCCCCTGCTCTACCTTCAGTTCGGCGCTCAGCACCTCGATCAGGTGCTGGGCATGATAACGGATAATATCGCTGATCGGCATAACCGTCGGCGTATTATCCTGTATCACCAGGGGATTCACCGAAATAGCATACTCGCAATCGGTAAAGGCGTACAGGGCATCCAGCACATCCTGGGTGTATTCCCCGCGGGCCAGTTTAATCTCTATCTCGACTTCGCTGGTGGTGTAGTCGAAAATACCGGAAATCTTGAACTTGTTCTTACGGGCGGCGTTTTCAATGGAGCCGATCAAACTCTCGGTGGTGGAACCGAAGGGCAGCTCGCGGATAACAATGCGCTTGGGGTCGGAGGTATCGACTTTGGCGCGGACCAGCACTTTCCCCAGGCCGTCCTGGTAGTCCGAGACATCCACCAAACCGCCGCCGGGAAAGTCCGGGTACAGTTCGAACTCCTGCCCCCGCAGGGCTGCGCGCACCGCTGCCAGCACCTCGTGGAAGTTATGCGGCAGAATCTTGGTCGACATGCCGACCGCAATTCCTTCAGCGCCCTGAATCACCACCACCGGGATCTTGGCCGGGAACACCACCGGCTCCCGGTTGCGCCCGTCGTAGGAGTCGATATATTCGGTGATGTCCGGATTGTAAAGAACTTTTTTAGCAAAGGGCTCTATACGGCATTCGATATACCGGCTGGCCGAGGCCTCGTCGCCGGTCAGCAGACTGCCGAAGTTGCCCTGTTTGTCGATGAACAGCTCTTTGTTGGCCAGCACCACTAGGGCCGAATAGATAGATGCGTCGCCGTGGGGATGGTACTTCATGCAGGAACCGACCACATTGGCCACTTTGTGAAACTTGCCGTCGTCCACCTCGAACAGGCTATGCAGAATCCGGCGCTGCACCGGTTTGAGGCCGTCTTTCAAATCGGGAATTGCCCGGTCTTTGATGACGTAAGAGGCGTATTCGAGAAAGTTTGTATTGTAGATACTGCGAACGTATGACATCTAAATCAGGTTCTCCATAATGTACTGACGACGCTCGGGGGTGTTTTTGCCCATATAAAAAGAGAGCGTCTCATGGATGTTCTTGAGGGATTTCATATCGACCTCGATTAGACGGATATCCTCGCCGATGAACTGTCCGAACTCTTTCGGAGAGATCTCGCCCAGTCCCTTAAACCGGGTTACCTCCGGCGCGGAGAGTTCGGAGAGCGCCTTATCCCGTTCTTTGGGATTGTAACAGTAGCGGGTCTCCTTTTTATTGCGAACCCGAAAGAGCGGAGTTTCCAGAATATAGATTCGACCGGCTACCACCAACTCCTCGAAATAATTCAGGAAGAAGGTCAGCAGGAGATTGCGGATATGAAAGCCGTCGTGATCGGCATCGGTGGCAATTATTATTTTGCCGTACCGCAGCCCCTCGATATCGTTCTCGATTCCCAGGGCCATCATCATATTGAAGAGTTCTTCGTTTTTATAGATAGCCGTCTTGTTCCGCCCAAAGACATTCTGCGGTTTCCCGCGCAGAGAAAACACCGCCTGGGTGTACACGTTGCGGGCCGAAACCATCGAACCGGAGGCCGACTGCCCTTCGGTGATGAAGATCATCGACTCATCGCCCTGTTTCTCGTCAAGATGGTATTTGCAGTCCTTCAGATTGGGAATCTTGAGGGCGACCTTTTTGGCCGCCTCGCGGGCCTCTTTTTTGACGGCGTTCAGTTCCTTGCGCAGTTTCTCGTTGTGCTCGATCTTCTGCTCGAGGCGTTTGGCCGCCTCTTTATTCTTATGCAGAAAATCGACCACCGCCGACTTCACCTCGCCGACGATCCAGGAGCGGATTTCGCTGTTGCCCAGCTTGTTCTTGGTCTGACTTTCGAAAACCGGGTTCTGCAGCTTCACCGCCACCGCCCCGGCGATGCCCTCGCGCACATCTACTCCGTTGTAATTTTTCTTAAAGAATTCGTTGGTCCCCTTCAGCAGGCCTTCGCGGAAGGCGCTCAGGTGGGTTCCGCCGTCGCTGGTATACTGGCCGTTCACAAATGAGAAATAGGTTTCGCCGTAGGTGTTGGTATGGGTAAAGGCGAACTCCAGATGGTCGGCCCGCAGGTGGCCGATTTTATAGAGGGTTTCGTTGCCGATTTCCCCATCCAGCAGGTCGAGCAGCCCGTTTTCCGAAAGGAACTTCTTCTTATTGAACCACATTGTCAGGCCGGCATTCAGGCAGGCGTAGTTCCACATCCGCTGCTCGACAAACTCATGATTGTAACTGTAGTCGCCGAATATTTCCGGGTCGGGGACGAACTCGACATAGGTTCCGTCCTTCTCCTTCTTCTGATTCCCGCTACGCTCTTTCAGCAGCTTTCCCCTGGAAAACACCGCTTCGTAGTACTTTCCCTCGCGGAACGATACCACCCGGAAGTGTTCGGAGAGGGCGTTGACCGCTTTTGTGCCGACCCCGTTCAGCCCGACGGAAAACTGAAACACCTCGTCGTTGTATTTTGCACCGGTATTGATTACCGACACACACTCCACAACCTTGCCAAGGGGAATTCCGCGGCCGTAGTCCCGAATTTTTACCCGGCTCTCATCGATCTGGACGATGATGCGCGAACCGTGTCCCATAATATATTCGTCGATGCTGTTGTCGATGACCTCTTTCAGCAGGATGTAGATGCCGTCATCCACATTCGACCCGTCGCCGAGCCGGCCAATGTACATACCGGTGCGCAGACGGATGTGCTCGAGACTGCTGAGGGTTTTGATCGTACTTTCATCGTACTGCTTGTTCTTTTTAGAACGCGTCTGTGTAG
>CAZWDV010000109.1:2459-6717 GCA_964632675.1 uncultured Sediminispirochaeta sp. | reverse complement strand
TTACGGCTTTTATGTAGCCAAAAAAGTGTCTGATGTTTAAAGTACAATTGCCCGGCGGTTATCTTTCAGGGGCTCTATGAGAGGTAGTTTGATGTCGGTAGCCCAAAATAGTCCCAATCTAGCAGCAGGGTCACAGGGTTAGCGGAAGCACCTTCTTCGTTTTATTTTAAAATAGAGCCTTCCTGCTCCCCTGTGATAGAACTCATTGACTATCAGGCCGCTCCGGATGAGGAAACCTCTCAGCTCATCCGCTTCTTCACCGAGCCGAACGCAGCCCTTACCCGCTGAATGTGTGGGGGAGCGCCCCCGCGCTCCATAGCCGCCGGGTAAAGGCTGGGGCGCCGCTGCACTCATCCGGCTCCGCTCCACCGCTCCGCCGGGTGCAGCGGGCGGGCTATTCCGCTCCCCCCTTAGCGGGCGGCTTGCTATATAGCCTTTTTTCTAAGTTGCGCCGTGACAACTTTTTTTCCTGCAGCCCAGCGAATCAACATTTTCCCGAAACCGGACGATAATAATACAGACCTACACTATCGGCAAGGAATAACTGAATGCGCACTATTCGCTCTAACCGCCCCGCCGGCCGGCTGATTACGGCCGCCGCGATTATCCTTTTTTTCACCACCCCAGCGCTGCCGGCCCAAATCGCCATAAGCAATCCGGGTTTCCCGGCCACCGAATCAATCACCTACATCCGCAGCTCCGACCACGGCAGCGAAATGGTGGAGGTTGAGATGACTCTGGTTCCGGCCAACAGCTCCGCCGCCCGCCCCTATTACGAGTACCGCATGCAGTCCGAATCGAAGGATATGCTGGTAAAGCTGGATGCCGGCTCGCTGGAGATATTCTATTCCGAGGTCTGGATAAAAAACACCTACAGCACAATCCACCGCATCAACGAAATAGTCGAACAAAGCAAACCCACCGGCCCCGGCGATCTGCTGGTCTGCGACGGCAACGGCCTGGAGGTTCGCCTGCGCGGCTTTCCCTGGGCCCGCCACGACCAAGCCCAACTGGCATTCCTGAACGGCTCCGACAAGTTTAAAATCGGGTTGAAGATCGCCGGGCGCGAAACCCTGCGGCTGAACAACACCACCTACGAATGCCGCAAAGTACAGATGGGTATAGACGGCTTTCTCGGCTCTTTGTTCCCAAAATCTTACTTCTGGTACACAGTCGACCAGCCCCACATCCTGGTCCGGGCCGAAGTAGCCGAAATGATGGGCGAAGATGCCCATGTGATTGAACTGGTCTCATATTCCACAGCCCTTTCACGCTACTAGCGCAGCGGATTCACCCTCACCTCCGAGCACTAGGACATACGGCTGAAATAGCACATCCAAGGTCGAGTCGCCAAACAATAGCCGCGTCTGCTCCAATTGCTGGTTATGCTAGCACACTTTCTATTTCAAGCCTTGGTAAATTAGGTGCATAAATTAATCATCTACCTGGGAACTCTCCCTTTGCACGGCTCTGAGCCCCCGCTTTTACCCTAGTTCCTTTTTACCGCGTAAACATCGATGCCGCTGAGTATCTCCTTTGCCGTAGTCACTCCTTCTAAATCACCAATTATCTCTCCCGATGAGCCGTCCGGGCTGGAGTGGCCAAGGAGCTCCAGGGAGATTGGAGTACCGGATTGTAGTTTTCTTAGGTCCACCTCGGTGCCGTATACAAGGGCCGGCTGTCCGCTTCCCCAGGGGCCGCCCGAGTAAGCTAGAGAACCGGGCTCTGCCTCCTTTGTGTAGGTTTCGTTGAAGTCAGCCGAGTTATTGACCTCGAAGTAGATCATGATACTCTCCATCTCTTCCGGAAGCCGTGTTTCGATACGGAAACCACTCTTCGGGGTTGCCGAAGTGACGGCATCGGGCATCGACTCCTCCCGGGTGGGAAGGTGCAGGCCATCGGCGTATACGTCTCCATGGCGATGAGACCAGACGGGGAGAGACTCTTTACGGCGAATTTCTTCCTTCGGTTGCGAGTCGCCCGGCGCGCTACGCCAGCTCTGTGTAGCGATACGTTCGGTAATGAAGAGGGTGGAGATAAAATCGCCCTCTAGGGTTTCACACCAGGCTACCATCTGCGGATGATTTTTTACCTGGATGAAGGGCATAATTTTAAGCTTGTGCATGAAGTGCTCCCCCGCTCGAATATTCAACTCGACGGGGATTCCCTTCGTGTCGGCAACCTGTGAGACCTCGGGCTGTTTGAAGCCCTGCGGCACAGTCGATACCACTGTCTCTCCGCGGCCGGCTGCCCACAGGTTCATTTGAGAGACGGTGCAGATAATCAAAAGGATTACCATTCGTTTTACCGGTATGTGATCCTTGTTATTTTTCTCTCCTATTGTGTACATATTAAACTCCTCATCAACATTTTTGTAACCTAACGGTTACTTTGTGTCTCTAAGTTACTTATTAGTTACAAAATAATCAAGAGTGCATTAGTGAAAATTTTAAATTATTTTGGAACGATAACTAAAAGTATAACCCCTCTTGTGAGGAGATAATCTCTGCGACGGCGTCGGCAATTCGATTCCACCCGTCCTCTGATCCGATGTCTATGCCGTTGAACTTGTCCACCGCGTCACTACGGAGAGTCAGATAAAAAACTCCCGCGGTTATGAGGGCGAGGAGGGCGTTGAGATCCTTTGGAACTGTACCGCTTTGGGCTTCAAGCAGATGCCGATATTTCTCGGTCAGATCGAGTCCTGTCTCCTCTCGTGCCTGGGAGAAGGCCTTGGTAATAGAATTCGAGTGTGAGAGCTCCCAGATGAGGAGGTTCTTACTCAGTTCATCATGTTTTAGTGCCATGTGCATATCCAGTATTGTGCGGCGAACTACCATGCTTGTGTCCATTGCTTCGATAGATGAGAAGGAGGCCTCGACTTGCTCAAAGAGCCGGTCGGCGGCCCCCGACTGAAGGGGGTCGAGCCTATCCGCCGCGGCACGATAGAGCCCCTCTAGGTCACCGAAGTAGCGGTAGATGAGTACCTTGCTCACTCCAGCCTGCTCGGCCACCGCGTTTACCCCTACATCCTCGTATCCCCGCTCCCGAATAATCGAGACAACCGCATCGATAAGCCGTTCCTTCGTTCGCTCTTTGTCTCGTGTATTTCCCTGATGTGCTTTTGCCATATCTAATAGTAACTTAATGGTTACTTAAAATCAAGGAGCAGGTAGAGACTAAAATAGCTAAAAGCACGTATATATGCTACTCTCATCTTTAGATGCATCGCATACGGGAATTACTGAGGAGGGAGGCAGAAGTATGAACGTGTTGCTCGATGAAATCAAAATCAGAACCGAGCCCGGAGCCGGTGATCTCGGCTACGTGATCTACTTGCACGGAGATCTCTACGGGCACGAATACGGCTTCGGGGGACAGTTCGAACCCTACGTGGCGAAGGGAGTGGCGGAGTTCTTCGAGAACTACGCGCCGTCGCGGGACCGCATATGGCTCGCTGAGCACGGCGGAAAAATCATCGGCTCTCTGGTGCTGATGCACCGGGAGGAAAACACCGCGCAGCTGCGCTACTTCCTTATCCATCCGGACTACCGCGGAATTGGTCTTGGAAAGCACCTGATGGATCTGTGGATGAGCTTTGCGCATGCAGTAGGCTACGAGCGGGCGTTCCTCCTGACCGCCGACGAGCTGGAGGGCGCCATTTCACTCTACAAACGCCACGGATTCACCCTCACCTCCGAGCACGATTCCACCGCCTTCGGCAGGCCCCTCAGGGAACAGCGCTACGACGCCCAGCTGAGATAGACGCAGCTAAATAACACCTTCGATCTGCTGCTCTGTAACGGGAAGGCTCACCTAAAGCAGAAGTAAAGGACTGTACCGGATTCCGGTTTTGCGGATGGAAAAGTCCCGGCAGATACGCCTACGAAGATCCGAAAAAGCTTACCCTCCGACAGGGAAGCCTCCGGGTCGGGTTACTCCGCTCCCCCTTAGAGGGCGGATTGCTATATAGTATTTTTCCTAAGTTGCGCCGTGACAACTTTCTTGATGCGTCGGCCCGTCTGTCTTAATTAAAAAAAGCAAACAGAATACCAAGCATCGCCCCTATCTGTCCCACCCAGAAGACAAACATCCACCGGATCATAGCGGTTTGATTCTTATAAAACTCTTCACGTAGTTTCGATAACTCCACAGATAGACGTCGTTCGAACTTTTCCTCTACAAAGGTGGTAATCGCGTCTCCATTGTTCTGTGATTGAGAGTTGAGCAAATCGACCAAACCGCTTGACCCCTCCTC
>CAZWDV010000109.1:0-2359 GCA_964632675.1 uncultured Sediminispirochaeta sp. | reverse complement strand
CCGAGTTTCTCCCGCAAGGCTTTGGGAATAGTAATAAGCATGAGAACTGCCTCTAGTATATTCTGCTTCAGAGACGAAATCAAGAAAAGTAAGATTGATGTGAGTCTGAATTATTGGGAAGGGCTGCTGCTCTTTTCCAACCGAACCCATGGTTCCAATTGAAAATTGGGAAAAATCATCGCTGTAAATGCTGTCGCTCACCAACACATCACGTCGCCGTCGATGTGCAACGTCACCGGGCGTGTCAATACATCTCGTAGGGTCCCAGATCGAATCCTTCCCCCTGCGGGCGCGGCCGTCCCCGGAAGTCGTCAGGCACGGAATCAAGCGCTGCTCCCGCATCTACCGCCGGGCTGTCCGGAAGGAGCGTGAAGTCAAACACTTCGGGAGCAAGGAAGCCAATTTGCTGCGCCGGAATCACCCGGTTTCCTGTACCAAAGAACTCCGGGTCTCCGGCAAGAAACTGCGACCCGTCGATCTCTATGTTCACTCCAGTATCCATCATGTTGTTCGATTCCCGGCGATCGACGGAGAAGCCACCAACCGGCGTGTACCACATCACCCAGTTCGGTTCCACCTCATCGGACTCCAACCAGTTTGATAGCGGGAAGCGGGAGATCGACGTGAGGTTGCCGTAGAAGAGATTGTTCTGGATGTCCACCGAAACTTCGGTTGTCACAAAATCCTCGCTGAACAGACTCGTGAAGATGCCGGCTTCGCCGCCGACAAAGAGATTGTTGTACACCCGGTTTCCCGTCCCGCCGTTAACTTCGAGCCCCACGGTGGGCCAGTCCCGGAAGCGTGGTGTCCGTTCACGAATCCCCGGTGAGAATGCAAATATGTTGTTGCGGAACAGCAAATCGTGTGACATCAGTGCATCAAGCCCCCAATATGGGGCGTCTATGAAGCGTGACCTCTCAACCACGCCGCCGCGTACTCCCTGAATGAGTACGTTTCCATATCCCTCATTGGTAGGTTCATCAGCAAAAGCGTTGTTCTCGAAGAGACAGTCGCTCACTCTGATGTTCGTGAACAACTGCGAGCGTATTGGAATGGGCTCGGTGCTGCCTATGAGTGGTTCTCCACCTTCCACAAACCGAAGAAACTGCCGGCCTTCTCCTCCTTCTATGAATCGCCAGCGCTGACGGGCGGTAATTCGCATGCCGTAGTAATGCGTACCGTGAATCCATACGTGCTCGACAACCAGCCCGTCTATGCGGTACACCATCCACTCGAAGTCAGCGACGATCCCACTACGCCCACCGGCAAGTTCATAGTTCCTAATCGTGAGAGCTTCGCCTTCGTCCTCAATCCTTATGCCGACCAGATCATCTCTGAGCGTTGTTACCAGCGCACGATCTCGGCCGTCGGAAGCCGGTGAATCGATGCGGCCGTCAAGAATGACATGACGGGTCACGTGGTTCGTAGCCGGTCGAGTCCCGGGTTCGCCGCATTCCAGATACATCCAGCCCAGCTCTTCTTCCTGCTCTTCCTCAGGAAACGTGGCTATGTAGGCATCAAGATTAGCGCAGATGTCATTCCGCATAGAATGGTTGTCGCCAATGACGATTCCTTCTCCCGGGCCACGTACTCCAATGCCGCGTACCTCCACGTAGCTCCCCGAAACAATCAGACCCACGCCTGCAGTTGCAGCATCAATCGTGGCGCCCTGGGAAGCCACAATACGAATCCAGGCATCCGCAGTTCCGGAACGATCCATCAGAACCGGGCCGGCATACACCCCGGCATCAACCTGCAACAGATCGCCAGGCTCAAGCTGTGACACAGCATGGCCAAGAGTTCGCCATGGGTCGGCTGTAGATCCGTCGGCAGAGTCACTTCCAGAAGGGGAGACCCTAAGGGTTCTGATCGATTGCGGGAGTACAATGGGTTCGGCCAGCTCAGGTGGCGTTACATCAAAAGTGCTTCGCCGTTGTCCCGATCCTTCCGCGGCACTAGTCGCACATCCCAATGCAAAGGCGCACGATAGTGCGACCAGAACAACCCTCGTAGTTTGTTTTGTCATAATACTCCTCCTTCTGATCTCAGAAATGGCTGCTGAAGAAATCCGCCGCCTGCTTTGCAGCGTCGTCAGGGCCGAATAGGCTCCGCGGGAGAATCTTTTTAGACATAAAATCGATCCTTTAATAGAAGATATTATGACCACAAAACGCTATGGAAGTTTACTCTTCAATATTTTCACGTATTTCTATGAGTTTTTTTATATACTTATTGTGAGAGTCAAAGAAATTATGAAGCGCGGGTCCGACTTTCTTTTGTACTAGAGCAGTTTTTTCTGGATCTAGTTCCGACTGATACACATTTCTAAAAACATGACGAAATGCACGGAGCTCTTGGA
>CAZWDV010000108.1:0-6773 GCA_964632675.1 uncultured Sediminispirochaeta sp. | reverse complement strand
CTATCAGCCCGACGTCCTGCGCGATGTCTTCACCCTGGCCCATGAGGGCGGCCACTCGATGCACTCCTGGTACAGCGCCCGCAACAACCCCTTCCCCCACTACAACTACACCATCTTCGAAGCGGAAGTGGCCTCCACCTTCAACGAACAGCTGCTGGCCGACCACCTGCTGACCCGCGCCGACAAGCCGCGCATGCAGGCCTACATCATCAACAAGCTGGTCGACGACTTCGTGGCCACCATATTCCGGCAGACCATGTTCGCCGAGTTCGAGCACAAAACCCACCGCATGGTCGAAACCGGCCAGCCCCTCACCGTCGACTCTCTCCGCGCCGCCTACCTTCAGCTCCTGCAGCAGTTCTTCGGCCCCGAGGTCGAACTGCCCGAACAGGCCGACATCGAGTGCCTGCGCATCCCCCACTTCTACCGCGCCTTCTACGTCTACAAATACGCCACTGGCCTCTCCGCCGCCGTCACCCTCTCCACCCGCCTCACCTCCGGCGGCCCCCGCGAGCGCGATGACTACCTGGCCTTCCTCAAATCCGGCGGCAGTCGCTACCCCCTTGAATCTTTGCAGCTGGCCGGCGTGGACATGAGTTCACCCGAACCGATCCGCAGCGCCATGCAGAGCTTCAGCCAGCGCCTCAGCCAGCTGGAAGAACTTATTATGTAAATTTTATTGGAATTGCATGGGGTAAGGGCCGCCACCACGCCGGCGGTCCCGGCGGCCCCCTATCCCTTCTGTGACACGCCGCAGGCCGCTACCCTAATTACACTCTTAAAGCCTTAGCTACCCCGGCGGTAGCTCCAGTCGGCCCTACTTCTCCGAAGCCAGGGCAAAGCCCTTCATGAAGCTTTCCTGCATCACGAAGAACACTATCAGCGGCGGCAGCATGGTAATCATTACACCTGCCATAATGACGCCCCAGTTGTTCATGGCCTCGGCCTGAATTAGCATCTTCACACCTATTTGCACCACCCGCATGTGCTCACTGTTGGTAGCCATTAAAGGCCACAGATACTGGTTCCAGATATAGATGAACTCGATGACCGTCAGCGCACCGATTGTGTTCTTCGAGAGCGGTATCAGTATCTGGAACAGATAGCGCATCGGACGGCAGCCGTCCATTTTGGCCGAGTCGAGCAGCTCTACCGGTATGGTGCGAAAGCGCTGTACGAACAGAAATGTCCCAGTTGCGCTGGCCAGGAACGGGAATATCAAGCCTGAGTAAGTATCTATCCAGCCGAAACTGCTGACAATGCCGAACAGCGCCACAATTCGAACCGGGATCGGCAGCAGCAGTGTTATCAGGACAATAAAGAACAGCAGGTTCTTGCCTTTGAATTCGAAATGGGTAAATGCGAAAGCTGCAAACAGACTTAGTATGATTTTTCCAACGGTTACCGACACCGCAATAATAGTAGAGTTCAGCATCATCCGTCCGAGAGAAACACTATCCCAGGCGGTAGCATAGTTGGTAAAGTGGCCGGCGGGGAGTATGCGGGGCGGCGACGAGTAAACCTGGGCCGGTGTCTGAGTACTTATGACAAATGAGAGAATTACCGGCAAGCTTACTACCAGTATGACCAAAATTATAATTGCATGCAGAAAAAAAGTTTGTCCCTTTGATCTAATCATTCCAATCTCCTATTGGTAATAGACCCGTTTGCCGGTGGTCTTAAACTGAACTAGGGTAAGCAACACAACCAGCGAAAAGAGAATCAGGCTCTCTGCGGCTGCATATCCGGTTTTTGAGTTGACGAAGAAGTCTCTGTACAACTGATAGATCAAGATATTGGTCGAGTTGGCCGGCCCCCCTTCGGTGAGCACATCGATCAGCCCGAAGGAACGGAAATAGGAATAAATGATGTTCATTACCAGCAGAAAGAAGGTAGTCGGCGAGAGCATCGGAAAAGTGATATAAATAAACCGCTTTACCGCTCCAGCCCCGTCGATTTGCGCCGATTCAAGGGCCTCCTTCTGCACATTTTGTAATCCGGCCAGGAAAAAGATGATATTGTAGCCCAAATTCTTCCAGGTGGCGGCGGCAGTCACCACCACTATGGCCAAACTACCGTTCGTCAGCCAGGGAGGGTTGATTCCAGTCATGACTTCGAAAAAGTGGTTCAGATATCCATTGGCCGGATTGAACAGGAACCGGAATATTGCTCCGGAAATGGCCGGTGAAAGCGCGTACGGCCAGATAAGAAGTGTTCTGTATACCTTGATTCCCTTGATATTCTGATTCAGCAGCACGGCTATCAGCATCGAAATGGTAAGACCGACCACTACCACCGCCACCGAAAATATCAAGGAAGTGGTAAAACTCTTAATGTACACTTCATCGGTAAACAGCTTTACAAAATTACTAAACCCGGCAAAAATTTTTCGCATGCCGAAGGGATGCACTTTGTAAAAACTGAGTCTGAAGGTTTCTAACGCCGGATAAAACAGAAAAATAATCAATACCACAAAGGTTGGCAAAAGCAGTATATAGGGAAGCCATTTTTCACGAAAGTAAGACTGCATTCTTAATCCCCTCTTTACTGAATAGCGGGCGGCTGTTTACACCGCCCGCATTCTTTTTTTATTCAACCAGTTCGTTCCATTCCTGAATGGATTCGGTAGTTTTCCGGGCCGCCTCGTCTAAAGCTGCTTCTATGCTCATTTCACCGGCATATACTTTCTGGATAGCCGTCTCAACCAGAGAGCGTGCTTCGGGGAATACCCCCATGAGGGATCCTGATGTATTCACAGTATAAGGACTCTCTAAGAGCTGATCAAATGCTGTCCGGAAGTTCGGGTTCTCTTCGAACCAACCCTCTTTCTCCAGTTTGTCCATGGCAGTTTTTCGGACCGGGAAGTAACCGGTGCCCTTGTGCCAGCGCATCTGCGGCTCATCGCTGGAAATATATTTTACCAGCTTCACTGCTGCCAAAAGCTCTTCATCGGGCTGGTTGTTGGTAATCCACAGCGATCCTCCGCCGATTGCAACGCCGCCGTCGGCACCTTCGGGGTGCGGGATAAAACCGGTACCCATTTCCCATCCTTTTTCGGCCAGCAAACCGGTCAGCTGGTTCACGTCGGATGTAGAAGACATGACCATGGCAACCTCACCGGAACCGAAGGCGGCGCGGTGGTTCTGCCATCCCGGACCAACATCGAGGAACAGGCCGTCTGCTTCCATACCGGTCCACCATTCAAGGATCTGTTGTCCGGCATCACCATTGAATACCGCCTCTGTCGGCAGTTCGCCCTTGCGGCCGTTGTCGTTGTTTACGAAGGGTGCATCCATCAGGCAGTGGAACTGTTCGAAGTACCAGCTGTGCAAGTTCCAGGTAAGCGGGGCTTTCAATCCAGGAATTTCCTGTTTCAAAGTTTCTGCGTAGTCCACTACTTCAGCGAAAGTCCGCGGGGGCTTCTCCGGGTCTAAACCGGCTCGCTCAAACATAGTTTTGTTGTAATACAGCAATGGAGTCGAGGAGTTGAAAGGCATAGAGTAGTGTTTTCCATCGACTATATAATAACTGTGCACAGGGGAAAAGAAATCGTCCCAGTTAATCGGTTCCCAGTCGGTCAGCTCATGAATGGGAGTAATTATACCGCTGTGCACCATCTGCAGGGTTCCAATCTCGTACAGGTGGAACACATGCGGGGCGTTGCCGGCTTTCGAAGCAGCCTTCACCTTATTCAGCGTGTCATTGTAAGAGCCGGTGTATTGCACCTCGACAGTAATGTTCGGGTTCTCCGCCATGAAATCATCAACGATTCCCTGGATCAGTTCTATGCGCGAACCTCCCATCGCATGCCAGAACTGAATCGTTACCGGTTCGGTGATCTCGACCATCTCCTTTTTTTCGGCAGCTTCCTCCTGTTGACCTCCGGCAAACAGCGGTGCTGCAAGCAGCGCTACTACGATTACGAAAAATGTAACCTTTTTCATACAGCCTCTCCTTTTGAAAATTTTTTGTTATTGATAAATTTGCCGTTTAACAATAAACTAACAAATACCTAACATTATTAATTAAACGCCTAGTTTTGGAATTTGTCAAATTTTTTAAGGAATCAACTAACTATGCATAATTTTCTGAAATTTTTTTTTTACTTTTCACTATCCTCATTCATTTAACAGGCTGCATCCATAATAGGTACACTATCTCAGAAGCCAAGTCTGCTCCAGACTCCCAGCCGCCGGCTCTCCTCCAAACAGCAATGGAGTCAATTGATGCAATGAAAACATTGCCCGAAGACACGTTTGCAGAATATCTCAACTACGCACATCCGGGTCCGGTAATTCCGGGGCTGTTCCAGGCGGCAATTCCACAGGGGCTGGCCTACCTGCCGGAGGCCGACCTGTTTCTGATTTCGAATTACATGTTCGACGGGCGCACCGCTGCGCTTACCCTCACACCCGCTTACCCTTCGCCGGGAGATTATGTGTATCCGGACTTTTTTATTTCCATCCCCAATGAAGTCCAAGGCGCGGCTTTCATCCGCGACCACATCGTACTCAGCCGGTCATACGGCAGAACCAACAACAGCCGTCTTTCCGTGTACAAATCGCCGCTGGACGAACCACCGGACCATACCTTCGCTTTTCCGAACGGCCGAACCGTGCCGGTATATCTCCTCGACGAATCCCGTCATCGCAACACAATTAGTGCTCCGCCGATGACAGAGGGAATAAGTGTCTTTTCCGGCACACTGGCTTTATTGTTTGAATCCGCGGCTGACAAATACCGCCGCACCGCCCGCTATCCGCAGGACAGAATCCACCTCATCTCTGCGGATATTATTTCATCCCGCTAATCTTCATCAAAACCGCTAAGCAGGTACTCCACATGCTCGAACTCGGATCCGCTGGCAACTACGAACTCCAAAAACTGTCCGGCCAGCAGCCGTAGCTCATTGCCGGCTCGTTTGGAATAGGCCTCGATACCGATTTTACTCGGGAGAGTATCAAGACGATGCTTGATCATGTTGGCACTAATAAAAACCGGCACCCAGCGATACATCTCCAGCGAATCCGGCACCGGCCGCAGTCCACTTCGCTTTACCGCCGATAGCCCTTCCCGGCTCGCTTTGATCATCAGTTTCAGCAAATCACCCCTTCCTGACAAGTGGTCGAGCTTTCCCCCTGCATACCGCAGCGCCGCCAGCATCGGCAGCCGTACCAGCGCCTGGCTGAGAAATACCGACTCCATCGCCTCGGCATGGTGCACCGCAATTCCCGCCGCATTCATCGCCCGACACGCTTTAACCTGAGTATCCGGCACAGGCTCCCGCAATTTTCCAACCGTTATGCCCCACGGTTCGGTATCATCTTCACCGCGCTCACAGAACCGCACCAACGCCCCGGTCGCATCTCTCTCCAGTACTGCGGACATACCCGGAAATCCTAACAGCACCCGCTCTTCTCCCAACTCTTCGGCCCAGTCACTCATGCCGCTCACATAACTGCCGACCAGCAGAATCGTAGTTGTCGGTTCACGCTCGTCACTCCCGGTTGCTTCGTCTCCGGAGTCTCCAGCTGCGGCCACTTCAGCCGCTATGGATAAAGCAGGTGTCATCTGATGGGCCCGCACAGTTACTACCACTACATCAAACTCTCCCTGCGGCTCTTCCTCAACCATGAGTTTAGCCATGACAGACTGACCGGTAAGCACATCTTTTAGCCGCACCCCGCTTTTGCGGATTTCTTCAGCCCGCCTTCCGCGGTCACACAACACCACCTCATGCCCGCCCGAATGCAATTTGTACCCCAAATAACTGCCGAGCGCTCCCGCTCCGATTATTGCTATACGCATAATTTTTACCTCATTCCTGTAGATAATCAGCAATAAGCCGCCAAGCATCCAGTTTGTCCCGCCATTGCCGGTGACGGGCGGTTGGAATAGGACTGCTGGAAGGCAGCCTAACAAAGTCGCGCCCCTGCAGTTCTTCCAGCTGTTCCAGGGCATCGCTGCCATACAGTTCCTTCACGCCGCGGTAAAAACCCTGCTCTGCCTTGCGGCCGTTAAACGCCACCAGCTTGATACCCGCAAACCTCCGCAGCAAAGCGACCACATCATTCGGCCTCTCCCCGCGAATCGACTGGTCGAGACTCCCCTCCCGGCGGCAGCTGTCAATGGAATCCCACACGGTAATCCCCGCATCTTTCAGCATCCGAACCCGTTCCACATAACTCGCGGGAAGCGGCCGCTGCAGAATCGCACATATAATCCTCCAAAAATGGTTGCGCGGATGCCCGTAGTACTGCCCCAGCTCAAGGGATTTCACACTCGGCATACTGCCCAAAATCAACACCCGCGGCGCCTCCCCGAGTATCGGCGGAAACCCGTACAAGATCTCTCCGCTATTACTATCACCCACTCCCGATCCCCTTTAACTCAACTAAGCGCCGACCGGCCTCCGCGATTCTTCTGAGGTATGATTCCGGATCTCCGGTAGAACGGGCATAGTCGGTTGTCACTGCGACCTCAAGCATGTCGAAAGCATAAAACAACTTCTCAAACCTGTCAAAACAGTCTTTCGAAGCTTGGTGCTGTTCGTAAATCCTACGTTATTCAGTAAAAACAGGCCCTTGAAATTGTGTATTTGCTCAAAAACCACCTCACTCAGAAGCAAATTTTTGTATATACCGTACGAGCACCATTTTTCGAACAACTGAATTGACAAAAGTTGGACAATCGTGTACATTACCACTCGATCAATTACACACGCTGCAGTGGTGGAATTGGTAGACACGCTAGCTTGAGGGGCTAGTGGGCAT
>CAZWDV010000107.1:0-7138 GCA_964632675.1 uncultured Sediminispirochaeta sp. | reverse complement strand
GCATTCTAAATTTGAAAATTTTATTAAAATTTTCAAATTTAGAATTGCTGATGACCTACAGAAGTTCTTGCAAAATCCAATAATGTATAGTATGTATATTTATAGATACCTATGTATATTTATTTAGGAGGAAGGCGATGAAAAAGTTAGTTGCAGTATTAGTAGTGCTGTGCGTAGTAAGCGGAGCTCTGTTCGCAGGCGGTTCCCAAGAGGGAAAGGAAGAGCTGGTTGTCGGTACTTCGGCGGGGTTTCGACCCTTCGAATATCGCGAAATGGGAGAAGTTACCGGTTTTGATATCGACCTGATGAAGGCGATTGGTGAAGAAATGGGCCGTGAAATTGTTGTGAGGGATATGGACTTCGATGCGTTGCTCGAAGCTGTCAGTACCGGTACTATCGATGTAGTTGCCGCAGGTATGACCATCACCGACGAGCGAAAAGAGCGGGTCGATTTTACCGAAGCCTACTTTGTCGCCGATCAGGCGGCACTGGTACGCGAAGGCTCTGACCTTGACCTGAGTTCTCCCTCAGATCTTAACAGTTCCGACCTTACCATTGGCGTGCAGAACGACACCACCGGAGCCTTCTGGGTCGATGAAAATGCATCAAATGCAAAAATTCAGAAGTATGGAAAGTACATTGAAACTATTCAGGACTTGGAAAACCGGAACCTTGATGTAATTGTACTGGATAAACCGGTTGCCGAAGCGTTTGAAAAGAATCGACCTACCGAAATGATTTTTGTTATTCCCACCGATGAGGCCTACGGTCTAGCAGTAAAAAAGGGTTCTCCTCTGCTGGACGACCTGAACAGCGCTTTAAAAAAGGTGAAGAATTCCGAAACCTGGGATACACTGATTAAAGAATACTTCGGATCGTAATCGGGGAGTAAATGGAAGATCTTGGACAATTCTTACTCTATTCAGCAATTGCTATAGGGAAAGGAGCACTGGTCACCATCGTTGTAACGGTGGCCAGTCTCCTGCTTGGTTTTCTCTTAGCTGTGCCGATTTCAATCGGCCGGACCTACGGCAGCAAGCCGGTCAGATTCCTCATCCAGCTGTATGAGGGCTTCTTCCGGGGAACTCCGCATATTGTAACCCTGTTTATTTTTTACTTCGGGCTGCGGCATGTGGGCGAGCTTTTCGGCAACCCGGCCTTTCAGATTGCAATACCCCCCTTTCCGGCGGCAGTCTTAGCCCTGGGTATCACCAGCAGTGCGTATCAGTCCCTTATTTTCCGCAGTTCGATCCAGGCTATAAGCCGCGATCAGTACAACGCCGCTCGGTCTCTAGGAATGGGCAGATGGCAGGCCATTCTCACGATTGTCTTCGTGCAGGCCCTGCGTCTTTCGATTCCCGGTTTGACTAACGAGGCCACGATTGTGCTGAAGGACTCTCCCATCACCTATCTGGTGGCCATCCCGGAGATGCTGACCCAGGCCAGAGGCATCATCGACTCGGCAATGGGAAAGGTCTTCTTTGAGGTACTGATACCGGTATCTCTCATCTACTTCGGATTGTTCGTGCTGTCCAACAAGCTGTTTGAAATACTGGACGAAAAATTGAAAATTCCCGGTTTTGAACTGGAAAGAAGGTAGTACATATGGGAACTGAAAACATCTTAACAGTGAAAGACGTAGTGAAAGAGTTTGGGGACAACCGTGTTCTGGATAAAATCTCTTTTACCGTGAAACGCGGAGAAGTGGTAGTTATTATCGGCCCCAGCGGTACTGGGAAAAGCACCATGTTGCGCTGTATTAACTCCCTAACCCCGCCGGACGAAGGACAAGTCTGGCTGAATGACCGGGAGATTACCGACAAGCACAGCAATATCAACCAAATGAGACAGGATATTGGCTTTGTATTCCAGCATTTTGCACTGTTCAACCACCTGACTGCCCTCGGGAATGTGGAAGTCGGTTTGTACAAAGTGAAGAAGATGTCCCATGAGGCTGCCCGCAAGAAAGCCATCGAAGAACTTACCCGGGTCGGGCTGCAGGACCACATGGAAAAATTCCCGGCAGAGTTGTCCGGCGGACAGCAGCAGCGGGTTGGAATCGCCCGTTCGCTGGCGATGGACCCGAAGATCATGATGTTCGACGAACCCACCTCCGCCCTGGATCCGGAGCTAACCGGCGAGGTGCTGGCGGTGATGAAAGACCTGGCAAAGGCCGGCATGACCATGCTGGTAGTCAGCCATGAAATCGGATTTGCCCGCGCAGTGGCCGACCGGATTGTGTTTATGGAGTCCGGAAACATTGTTGAAGACGGCCCTCCCGAAGAGATTTTGAAAAATGCAAAGAAAGCGCGGACCCGCGAGTTTCTGCACAAGATTACCGAACTGTACGGCGAATAGGAGGGCAGTGAGTTGTTTGAATATTTCTTAGAAATAGCTCCCCAGCTTGGCTACGGCCTGCTGTTTACCCTGCTCTTTACCTTTGTCGGGATGGTGGTCGGTTTTTTTGCTGCGGTTCCCCTCTGTCTGATTCGTCTGTACAGTCACGGCTTTTTGTATAAGATTGTAACCGTGTATGTAGAGCTGGTTCGCGGCACTCCCCTTCTGATTCAGCTGTATATGATTTACTACGGCCTGCCAAAGTTTCTGCTGCCCCTCGGAATTACCGTTACCCCCTACGCGGCGGCTTTTATCGGCTTTATTATGAACAGTACCGCCTATCAGGTGGAGTACATGAAGGGTGGATTCAAAGCGATTTCCTATGAGCAGATCGAAGCGGCCCATTCACTGGGCATGAGCCGCTGGGAAACAATCTTTACTATATTGGTACCGCAGGGGCTGCGCTTCTCGATACCGGCCCTCTCCAACGAGCTGATCTATCTGTTGAAATATACCTCCCTGGGTTTTGTTATTCAGGCCCCCGAGCTGATGACCCAGGCCAAGCATCTGGCCTCGACCCACGCCCGTTACATGGAGACCTATCTGATTGTCGCCTTTATCTACGTCGGCCTCACTTTTATCCTGTCTAAGGTAAGCGATGTGGTGGATGAAAAGCTGCGGATTCCGGGCTTTGCGCCGGAGAAGATACGGTGAGGCGGAGATTTTTCCCAAAACAATTTAAAACTTAAATAACTCCATATCCTGTTACTGAGGAAAAGTTTTTTTTCTCCTTGTTTTGTAATGTTTTCCATAATAATATTTTAGTGACAATTAAGTCAGAATGATATTTAATGGAGGGCTTATGAACAAATGGTGGATGGGTGTCTGTGTTCTACTTATAGCTTCTTCTCCTCTGTATGCACAAATCAAAGTTGAAAAATCGGCGGGAGTGGAAACTGCCGGTGCTCAAACAAAACTAATTTTACAAACGATGGAAACCACGACGCCGGTATTTCTTGTGGCTGGCGAATCATCGATGATGGCAACCGGGTCTGGCGTATATGGGAATACTGTGAGTGTCAGCGGTCGCGGGGTAAGTACGAAGCTCATATGCGACGCGCCGGCTGAGTTGACCCTTGATGGTGGAACCTATCAGTTCCAGCTTACCAAAGGACCAATGTTTAACGGGATATTCAAGGTAAACGCAACTGGTGGAACCCAAGTATGGGAAGTGAAGCAAGGCTGGGGAAATATGGCAACTCCTTTTATTATGAGTGGAATTACCAGCCTCATCCTAGGTCCATTTGTCATGATATTAACTGCCGACATGGAAGACTCATCAGGCCTGCTTCTCTTTGGCGGAGGCCTTACCACATGGGGGGTGATCGGATCCTATCTCGGATTTACAAACAAACCGAGAGCAAAATTGATTGAGACCCGCTAGTTTTCACTCCTATTTATTGCCGGCTTACTACGTGCATCTTGCGGTAAGCCGGTACCTTTACTATTATTTTATTCAACAGTTGTAATAAAAGAGATAATAATGGAAGCTTCGATTTATACGTTTACTGCAACTGATATTAACGGCCGCGAGATTTCAATGGAGGAGTACCGCGGAAAGACGCTGCTAATCGTCAACACCCCGGAAAAGCGCTATGCCCCGGCCGACCGACCTTTCAAAATTATACCCGATATCGAAGAACTGCTGCGAGTGCAGTAGATATCCTTACGGTTTCCGATTCGTAGTACAAGAATGATCAGCTCTCGCCACAGTTCAACGTTTGGAGCTTATGCACATCACGCGTGACAGCCATGCCGTTTGCATGGTACTCTCAAGTAAGTCTATGGAGGTTGGAGTGCGGCCGAGAAAATTTCTGATCATAACCGGAATAATTGAACTGCTGCTTTTGTTTCCCGCCATCCTGTTCACCGTCTTTTTTGGATACCAGGGCTTTATAGCCGGTGAAATGGGCACTATGATCGGTATGTTTTCCGTCGCGCTTATCCTGTTTTTGATACCCTATCTTGCCGCCAGGACGGCTGCTGTTCAGGGGTTAAGAAAAATGAAGCGGTGGGCCCCTGTGCTCTGTATCGTGTTATCGGCCCTGGTGCTGACTGCTTCTCTATTCACGGCCTTCGACTTTCCGTTTCTTTTTGCCCTTATACTTATCTATATTTCTGTTTCTATCTGGTCTGCCGTTGTCTGTCTGCGGCATCCTGGTTATAAAAAAAGAGGTTGAAAATGGACTACAATGGAATCCCCAAGGAATACACACTTCATCTTGCGCCGAATTTGGATGATTTTACCTGTCCCGGGTGGGTCATTATACAGTTTAGCCTGGAAGAGGCTGCCGCAGTTCTTACGCTTAACAGTGTTGAGACCGATATACACGCAGTCCAATTAGTACAGGATGAGAATACTGAAGAGCTTTCCTTTCAGCTGCAGCCGGAGGCGGAAGTACTTGTCATCTCTTTGCCGGAACCCCTTAAGGGTAATGTGCAGGTGCGAATTGAATTCACCTCCCTCATAAATGATACATTAGTGGGCTTTTACCGAAGCAGTTTTGTACGCAATGGAAAAACCGAATACCTCGCTGCAACCCAGTTTGAAGAAAGTGAAGCCCGAAGGGCTTTTCCCTGTGTCGATCATCCCGGGTATAAATCTATATACCGTATAGAGATGAAGATTGACAAGCGCTACAGTGCTATTTCTAATACTGGAATACTGGAGAAACGTACGGCTACGGAGGGAAAAGAGCTTGTGCGTTTTCATGCAACCCCGAAGATCTCTTCCTATCTGCTTTTTTTTGGTGTAGGAGAGTTCGAGTATATAGAAGAAGACTGGAAGGGAAAAAAGCTGCGTGTAGCCGCGGTACCGGGGAGGGCCGAATTCGGCCGTTTTGCGATTGAATCATGTAAAAAAGCGCTGGAGTACGGTGAAAGCTATACCGGAATCGAGTATCCTCTCAGGAAAATGGATCTTATCGCCCTCACAGATTTTGCCTTCGGCGCCATGGAAAATTTCGGTGCCATTACCTTCCGGGAGAATCTTGTGCTGCTGTTTCCGGGAAAGAGTTCCCAGGGAGATGTAGAAAAAGTTGCCCGTATCACCGCCCATGAAGTATCCCATATGTGGTTTGGAGATATCGTTTCCCCCTCTTCCTGGAAATATGTCTGGCTGAATGAGAGTTATGCAACTCTTTTTACCATGCTGATTATAGATTCCTATTTTCCCGAATGGAAGTCTGCGGATAAGTTTGTTGCGGGAACCATGGGCGGTACCATGGAACGGGACTCGCTTATTTCAACCATGCCCATGGAGCTGCCCGAAGAGGGTACGGTTGCAATTTCGCCGGCTTCGGCGCCGATTGTGTATGGCAAAGGGGCCGCAGTATTAAAGATGCTGCAGAGCTACCTGGGGAATGACCGTTTCCGTACCGGAGTACAGCGGTATCTCTCAACCTATGCCTTCCAATGTGCCGGTACTGCCGAATGTTGGGACGTCTTTGATCAGGTGCTGGGGGAAGATATCTCCGGCATCATGAACTCCTGGATTTATCAGCCGGGTCTGCCCCAGATTGCCGCACGAATTGAGGGGCACACTCTTACGTTGCGGCAAAGCACTTTTTCTTATCTTCCTTCGACAGAAGAGCGCCTGTGGCGTATTCCCGTCACTCTGGAGCTCCATCTTGCCGAAGGCGGAGTGGAACGACGCTCCCTCTTGTTGGATCAGCGGGAATTGAGGCTTGATTTGGAGGGCGATATCGATTCTTATAAGATCAATTGCCGTCAGGGCGGATACTATCGTGTCGTATATGAAGATAACAATTTGACGGCCCTTGGAGCATTAATTAAAAAGAAAGAGCTGCATCAGACCGACCGTTACGGCATCCAGGCCGATTTCTGGGCGCAGGTCAAGGCGGGCCGTTACAGTATTCGTGAATACATCCAGTTTATTGAAACCTATTACAGGCAGGAAAGGGAGTTTCTCCCCTTAACCGGCATTATCGGAACCCTGAATTTCATCTATACCCACCGCAAAGATCTGCGGGGAGACATGCAAGAGCTGCTGTCGGAACTGGCACAGGGGGGCCTCCGGAATATTGGCTGGGAGCCCCGGGAAGGCGAGGTAAGCACCGCTACTTCGCTGCGGGAGTCTTTAATTGAAGCCCTCTGCCGGATAGGGGACGCAGAGGCCCTCCGGTTCTGTGACCGTTTTTGGACGCAGTATCAGGGAGGAGAAGCTGTTCATCCGGATTTGCTAAATGTGATCTTATTCAGCGCAGTGCGGGAAAATCCGGAGGCGGTGGATACGCTGATGGAGGTTTTTCTGCAAGATGAAACCCCCGAACCGGAAAAGATTGTCATCCTGCAGGCCCTTGGTGAAGTTCAGGATACCGCGAATCTGTACAAGGTGTTACACTTCAGTTTGGAATCTGTACCGCCGAAGAACAGGCGCCTTGCGATTATTGCGGCGGGTTCGAATCCCGATTTCTCGGAAGTTCTCTGGGATTGGTTTGTTCAGCACAGAAGCGAATTAAGCACCCTCCACAGCTTTCATTATGGAAATATTCTTAACGGGATTATCCCTGTTGCAGGAATTGGGCGTGTGCAGGAAATCGAAGACTTTTGCCGGAGGGAACTGTTCTCCGGGGCGGAAGGGATAGATGAGACCCTTGAAATGGCCATTGAAAGGATGAAAATTTTGGACCGGCTGATTGGCTGATATGGTCGATAGACCTTGGAGCCTGATTGGCAATCGACGAACGTAAACTACGATGTACATGCGCTGATTGAGATG
>CAZWDV010000106.1:1586-7299 GCA_964632675.1 uncultured Sediminispirochaeta sp. | reverse complement strand
GAGCCAAAAGACGGATTCGAACCGTCGACCTACGCTTTACGAGAGCGTTGCTCTACCACTGAGCTATTTTGGCTTGGCTGCGAATTTAGCCGGAATTTAAAAAAAAATCAAGTGAACCGCTACTTATCAAGTTCCCTCCTGAAGTTCCGATATAAGGAAATAGGAGGATTGAAGACGCATGATACCAGGATTATATACCGGTGCAAGCGGAATGAAAGCGCAGCTTGATCGGATGAATGCCCTCTCGAACAACCTATCGAACGTGGATGTAACCGGCTACAAGCGGGACATCTCCGTCAGTAAGGCCTTTCCGCAGATGCTGCTGCGGCGAACCAACGACAACGGGGTGTACAAGTTTCCCTTCGGCAGTGCCGATATGGCGCCGGTAGTGGGAACCATCGGCTCGGGAGTCGAGTACAACGAGTCGTATACTGTGTTCGAGCAGGGAGAGCTGCAGCAGTCGAACAATCCTTTCGATATAGCCCTCGACGGAGAGGGGTTTTTCAGCATTGAAACGCCCAATGGCGAGCGGTATACCCGTAACGGTTCCTTTCATCTGAGCAAGGAGGGGGTGTTGGTGACCAAAGACGGCCTCCCGGTAAAAGGTGAAAACGGAATCATCCAGATTAAGAAAAACAACTTCGTGGTGGATAAGCAGGGTAATGTGTATCAGAACTCTACCTTTGCCGGCGATCCCCAGCGTTTGGTATCGATGGAAGAGAACGAGTGGGAAAACCTGGAATTGGTCGACCGTCTGAAGGTTGTCGACTTCGAGCGGCCGCGCTTTCTGAAAAAGCAGGGCAGTTCGATGTGGAACACCACCGAGGAGACCGGCGAAGCTATGCGGGCCGCTCTCGGATCGGAAACCAAGGTCGAACAGGGTTTTCTAGAAAATTCCAATGTGAATCCGGTGACCGAAATGGTAAAAATGATAGAAGTAAACCGCGCGTACGAGGCCAATCAGCGGACTATTCGAACTCAGGACGAGCTGAGCGGCAGACTCTTGAACGACGTGTTAAAGGTATAGGAGAGTAGCATATGATGCGTTCATTATGGACCGCTGCCAGCGGCATGACCGGTCAGCAGTTCAATATAGACACGATTTCGAATAACCTGGCCAACGTAAATACCAACGGTTTTAAGAAAACCCGGGCCGATTTTGAAGACCTTTTGTATCAAACCACCCGGGTGGCCGGTACTCCGGCCACCGAGCGGACCACCGTGCCCACGGGCATACAAGTCGGCCACGGTGTAAAAGTGGCTGCCACCCAGAAAATGTTTACCCAGGGCGCCCTGCAGAGCACCGGCAACGAGTCCGACCTGGCTGTTCAGGGAGAGGGCTTTTTCCGGGTCATGTTGTTAGACGGCACTTACGGATACACCCGGGACGGTTCCTTTAAAATTGACCGCAACGGGCAGTTCGTTACTTCCAACGGGTACCGCGTAATGCCGGAAATAGTGCTTCCGGAGAATTTCGTCCGCAACAGCCTTACCGTCAGCCAGGACGGCCGCGTTACGGTAAAGGTGGCCGGCAGCGACGATCCGATCGAAGTAGGACAGATGGAACTCTACCGCTTCGTAAATCCCGCGGGTATGAAGGCCATCGGCGAGAACCTCTTTAAAGTCACTAACGCCTCCGGTGAGGCGATCGGCGGACGACCGGGCCTGGATGGAATGGGAAAAACCATTCACAAGTTCTTGGAAAAGTCGAATGTCTCGGTAGTGCAGGAAATGGTCAGTATGATAACTGCCCAGCGGGCGTACGAGCTCAATTCAAAGGCAATCCAGACCTCCGACACAATGCTTGGAATTGCCAACAATTTGAAGAGGTAGTAAATGAGTAATGGCGGCGGACGCATAGCAGCCCTCGTATTCATCGCGCTTACGTGCTGTACAAGCGCGGCCGCTGCCGATTTTCTCGAACTGCATGCCCGTCCGGTGATAAGCCCGGCGGCCGAAGAACTATCAATTCACGACATATTTGTTGTTGCGGCCGCTGCGGCCCCCGAACATCTAAAGATGGGTTCCCCGCAGCAGCTAAAGGCTGTCTGTGGACACCGGGCGGCCCTGGTCCCGCTGTGGCAATTAAAGGGTTTATTGTCCGCATCTACAGTTGAAAACCGGGAAAAGCGTACGGTATCGGTGGTAGGGCGCCGTTCAGTGTACATCCCTTCCGGGATGGCTTCACCGGCCATGCAGGCTTTATTCGAAGAGGTACTTAAAACAATCGGGCAGGAATATACTTCGAAGGACGAGCGCATTGAGGTCGAGATACCGCATATGCCCGGTTCCCTGCGGCCCCTCACACAGGCGGAGCATACAATCGCCGGTCGGATCATAGTTGAGTTATTAACACTCAGGAAAACAGGTACGGGAAAAGCTTCCGCCCGTTTTTTGGTTCGCACAGGTGATCTGGAAGGGGTGCTATCGGTAGACATCCTTCGACTCTCACCGTATTTGAGCCCTCCTCGCCGTGTAGAGCGCGGTGAGGTGCTTCAATCCGACGACTTGAACAGGGCGGCTTTTCCGGTGGGTGCATACCCGGCGGCACTATTCTCCGCTGACAGCAGTACCTATGAGGCCCGGGCCGCTATTTCCGCAGGTGCTCCTCTTACAATCCGCAATGCACGTATCAAACCGGTTATTGAAGCCGGTGACAAAATCAGCGTGCGTCTGCAAAGAGGCGCTGTGCAGTTAAAAATGCCCGGAGTTGCCCGAGGTGCGGCCGGGTTGAATGAAAACGTGGCGGTTCGTCTGGAAACCGGAATTATCAAAGAGGGTCGTGTTATCAATTCAGGAGAGGTTCTTCTTGAGTAAGAGTAGTATTTTATACAGGATGACAATTTTCACATTATTTTTACTGCTACTGGGAGGCGGACAGCGCGGCCTGCTGCAGCTTGAGGCTCAGGTTCAAGCCCAGGCGGCGGATGTGAAAATCAGGGACATTGCCTCCATAGAGGGTGTGCGTTCCAACCAGTTAGTCGGTTTCGGATTAGTGACCGGGCTTCAGGGTGACGGGGACAGCAGCCGTTCACAGCTCAATAAAAAGTTGCTCTCTAACCTGCTGGCCTCTTTCGATGTGTACATTGCCGCCGATGAAATCGACAGCAAGAACAGCGCGGCGGTGGTGGTGACCGCCGAAGTTCCGCCATTCATTCGGGCCGGTCAGACCGTTGATGTAACGGTCTCCAGTTTGATGGATGCCCGTAATATAGCCGGAGGGGTATTGCTGCAGACCAACCTTAAGGCGGCCAACGGGGAAGTGTACGCCGTTGCGCAGGGACCGGTACTGAGTTCTTATTCAACTGAAGACGATCAGACTTCCGATCGTCGTACCATCGGCACTATCGTTGCCGGTGCAATTATCGAGCAGCCGGTGGTCGCGGAGTTTCAAACTGAAAACGGAGTCGCCGTGCTGCTGAACTCGCCTGATTTTTCCCTTGCCATTGCAGTACGCGATGCGATTCGCCGGCAGTTCGACGGATTTGCCGTGCGCGCAATTGATGCAGAAAAAATTGAGGTTATCCCATCTCCTGAAAGTGAAATTGCATATACGGAATTGAGTGCCCAGATCGAGCAGCTGACTGTGAGCCCCGATTTTCCGGCCCGGGTGGTGATCAACCGCCGATCCGGTGTGGTGGTTATGGGACAATCAGTCCGTATTGCGCCGGTAGTAGTCTCGTTTAAGTCAGCGGATATTTCCGTGGGCTGGAGCCCAACCGGTCGGGACAATAGCGGAGCCAGTGTCCAATTCGAGGATACCGTCAGGGTTGAAGATCTTATATCAGTGCTCAAGGAAGCGGGAATGAAAGTCGAAGATATAATTGAAGTGTTGAAAACAATTCAGCGCGCCGGTGCCTTGTACGGCACTTTAGAGATTATGTAGGTTATCACTGGAGATAGGGATGCAAATTGATTCAAGCCATTTAATGCAGCTCGGACAGTTGCAGCAGCAGCAAACCGGAGCACGACAGAAAATTACCTCTCTGCAGGTCAAGGCCAAGGCCGGTCAGGCACATAGTTCGGGAGAGCAGGATCGCCTGAAACAGGCCTGTTCGGATTTTCAGGCTATTTTCGTGAAGCAGATGCTCGATTCTATGCGCAAGACGGTCAATAAAACCGGTCTACTCGATGGCGGACAGGCGGAGAAAATCTTTGAAGATATGTTGTATGATGAATATGCCCAGAAGATTTCAAAAACCGCCGATTTGGGCCTGGATGACATGCTGTATCAGCAGTTGTCCCGGATTCAATAAGCCTGTGTAGCAAAACCGGACTATACAAAGTAGTAGCAATGTATAAAAAAGTATACAAATTGCCCTCTATATGTTTCTTCCAATCAGTACAGTAGTTTTAAATAGTTATATCATAATGAAATAACAAATAATACCCACTTTTCTTTTATTTGGCACGGATGTTGCAAGTAATGTTGAGGAGGGTATGAAATGAGCAATAGAACAGTAGACGTCCAAAAGGACGCATTACAGAATTATTTTTCAGGCATAAAGAAACAGCCGCTCCTTACGTTTGAAGAAGAAATAGATCTATCAAAGAAAATTCAACAGGGCGATGAAGGTGCTTTGCGCCTGCTTACAGAATCGAATCTGCGACTGGTCGTAAAGATAGCCCGCTCCTATATGTCCCCCGGCCTCAGCTTTCTCGATCTAATCCAGGAAGGGAATATCGGACTCATGAAGGCCGCCGAAAAGTTTGACTATCGTAAAAACGTTCGTTTTTCGACGTATGCCGCCTGGTGGATTCGCCAGTCCATTGTTCGCGCTTTGGCCAAGAATCAGCGTCATATCAAACTTCCCCACAGAAAGGAAGAGCTGCTGCGGAAAGTTCAGCGCTATTTCTACTCCTTCAATCAGGAGCACGGACGCAAACCGGAGATGGGTGAAATTGCCGATGCCCTGCATGTGAAAGAATCTGAAGTTTCCGCAGTGCTAAACTCCTCTAACCCGGTAGTATCGCTTGACTGGGAAGATGAGGATACCGATTCACGCTTGGTAGATATGTTTGAGGATACCACCTACCAGCCCGATGATGAGCTGTTGAAAAAATGTGCCCAAGAGGATACGGTGAAATTCCTCCATCATCTGCGCGAGAAAGAACGCCAGGTTTTGCTGTACCGCTTTTCGTTTTACGGCGGGAAAAAGGTAACTTTGAAGCGTATAGGTGAAGAGATGGGGATTTCACCGGAAACTGTCCGCCAGATAGAGATGAAGGCAATCAAGAAACTGCGCCAGCATGCCGATGAAATGAGAGAATACATTTACGGATAAGGCTGCCGGTCGGCAGCCCGATGCCGGCAGACAGTCAGTATGGAAGATACACCTAAACCGAAACCGAACAGGCCCGATAACAACAGCCGCACAGACGTGAGGAAAAGTACTCAGAAAAAAAAGCGAACCAGATTGCCTCAAGGACTTCGTGTTCAGATAGCATACCTGTTGCTGACCGTTATTGCAGTTGCTTTGTTTACTTTGTTGATACTGCTTCCGCATGGTGGCGAAGCAGGACCGGTCCGGAGTGCACCGGGCCGCGAGGGGCGGGGCGATCCGGTTGCCGGCGCTCCGCCCGGATATAGTCCGGAAAAAAAACAGATAGAGAAAACTAAACCCGTGCAGGAGCGCCCCGATAGTCCCGAGCCGGAAGTTCCGCCTGAAGAGCCCCGCGGTGCGGAGCAAGAACCGGAGCAAGAACCGGAGCA
>CAZWDV010000106.1:0-1486 GCA_964632675.1 uncultured Sediminispirochaeta sp. | reverse complement strand
TTCCGCCTGAAGAGCCCCGCGGTGCGGAGCAAGAACCGGAGCAAGAACCGGAGCAGCAAAAAGTCGCGGTCCATCCTCTCGGCACTATAGAACCTGCGCCGGCGGGTGCGGGAATCCTGTATTTGGTAATAGACGATGTAGGCTATAATCTGGAGCAGTTGAATACCTATCTTCAGCTGCCTATCCCCATGACCTTTGCCCTGCTCCCGGGCCTGGAATACTCCCGGGCAGCGCAGGATAGAATTGCCGCCGAGGGCGCCGAGATGATACTGCACCAGCCCATAGAACCGGTCGGTGACCAGGACCCCGGCCCCGGTGCATTGTACGTCGGCATGCCGCCGGAGGAGATGCGCCGCATTATCAACCGCAACCTCGAACAGCTGCCGAAGGTAATTGGAGTGAATAACCACATGGGCTCGCGTGGTACCGCGGATACACAGCTCATGCAGGCACTGTTTTCGGTGTTAAAGGGCCGTAACCTGTTTTTCCTCGACAGCCGTACGACTGCCGAAACGGTGGCCCCCGCCGTGGCCCGCCAAACCGGACTGCAGTTTTCCCAGCGCAATGTATTTCTCGACAATATCGAAGAACAGATCGAGATAGAAAAGGCCCTCGCGTCCGCCCTGGAAGTGTCCCGCGCACAGGGATATGCGGTTATGATCGGACATGTGTGGAGCCGGGAGCTTGCCTCTACGTTGGCTTTATGGTATGCAGAAATTGAGGAGCGCGGGTACCGTTTTGCCCGTATCTCATCTTTTTTTGCAGAGGAGCATGTACATGCTGGTAATGGGAATTGAGAGTTCCTGTGATGAGTGCGCAATAGCCATAGTCGAAGATGGCCGGCGAATATTAAGTAACGAAATCGCATCGCAAATAGATATTCACCGTCCCTTTGACGGCGTAGTGCCCGAGATAGCTTCGCGGATGCATACCGAGTGGATTATGTCGGTGGCCGATAAAGCGCTGGAAGCTGCCGGTATCGAATTGGATCAGCTCGATGGGATTGCCGTAACCAACCGGCCGGGCCTGGTCGGCTCACTGCTGATCGGCCTCAACTTTGCCAAAGGACTGGCGTTGGCCCGGGGGATCCCCTTTGTAGGGG
This sequence comes from uncultured Sediminispirochaeta sp., assembly GCA_964632675.1. GTDB lineage: Bacteria > Spirochaetota > Spirochaetia > DSM-16054 > Sediminispirochaetaceae > DSBN01. Next base: position 384 of record CAZWDV010000106.1, on the reverse strand, counting down.
TCGATCACATTCGGGCCCACCTCTATGCACCGCACCTGGAATATAATATCGAGTATCCCTACCTGGGTCTGCTGGTCTCCGGCGGACATACCGTTATCTCGCGGGTAGAGGATTTCGACACCATCAAAGTGATGGGGGCCACCATCGACGACGCCTGTGGTGAGGCGTTTGACAAAGTTGCAAAACATTATCAGCTAGGATATCCGGGCGGGGTAGCCATCGATAAACTCGCACAGAAAACGGGGGCCAATCCCGCGGCCTTCGCCTTTCCGGATCCCTCACTGCACAAAGGCACGCACCGCTACGATGTTTCTTATTCCGGTTTGAAAACCGCGGTAATCAATCAACTTGATCAGTTTTGGGACGGAACGTCGGAAAAGTCTC
>CAZWDV010000105.1:0-7345 GCA_964632675.1 uncultured Sediminispirochaeta sp. | reverse complement strand
TAACGCGGATAAACCGCAGGTGCGGGCCTGGGATTAAGTCCTGCTTCCGCCGGTCACTTCAAAACCGGCCGGCCGCTGCACCTTTTCTGATCACAGCCCGAAAATAGAGTTTACGGCGACAGAGTTTTAATCTAATATAGCCCCACGATGCTTCGCTACATTGAACACGAAAAAGTTGTGGTTCGTTTTCTCAGCTTATACCTGCTGGGCTTAGTTCTCTTTTTTGCCGGTTGGCCCCTTAGCTATCTCGCCTTACCAGAAGGTCTCATCCGAGGTCTATACCCGCTAACCCAGATGGCCGGTGATAAGGCCACCGGCAGCTTGTTGAAAGAGTTCTTCACCATCTTCGGCGTCAACCTTATAGGCCTCCTGGCCATAATCCTCGGCAACTATATCTTACGGGTCCGCACCATTGCATTCGGATATCTGGTTCCTTTGGCATGGATGATCATGTATGGGATCACTATAGGCACGAACTCCTTTAGCATCCCCCTCGCAGAGCCGATGGCCCCAACCATTGCGGTATTTGGCCGTAGCGGCCTCTAAGAGATGGCGGCGGCAGTTTTGTTGGCGGTAGCTACCAACTCTATCTCTGCCAACCGTTCCGAGACATTTCGGAGCCCCTCGATACCGGTTCCAAAGCATGAGCGCAGTTCGCTGAAGCCGGAACAATGGATTGCTGCAACCGTATCTATATTGATTTTGGCCGCAGCAGCCCTGCGGGAAGCGTACATGATCTTAACGGTATAGACAGCACCGATGGGCATGAAAACTTTCGTTCTGCCCCCCTCTCAGCCTGTATAACCAAATTATCAGCCTTCCTATCCGCGCCCATCGGTGTGCCCCCATGCCGGGCCGGCCTTCGTTTCTGCCGCCGGACGGCCCCGCCTGCTTCTCCACCTGCTTCTCCACCTGCTACTCCGCCATCTCGACGGCCATCTCGCGCAGTTTGAACTTGCGGATTTTGCCGCTGGCGGTCAGGGGAAACTGGTCCACGAAAAAAACGTGTTTCGGGGCTTTATAGCGGGCCATCTTCTGCAGGGAGTAGTCGCGGACATCCGCCGCGCTCAGATCGCTGTCAGCCGTGCGAATAATGAAGGCGCCGACTACCTCGCCGTACCTCTGGTCCGGCACTCCGACCACCTGCACGTCGCTCACCCCCGGAATAGCGTAGATAAACTCTTCGATCTCTCGCGGGTAGATGTTCTCTCCGCCGCGGATAATCATGTCCTTTATGCGGCCGGTGATCTTGTAGTAGCCGTGCTCGTCGACTGTCGCCAGGTCGCCGGTGTGCAGCCAGCCCTCTTTATCTATGGTCTTGGCAGTGGCTTCGGGCATTTTGTAATAGCCCTTCATTACATTGTAGCCGCGACAGCATATCTCCCCCTGCTCGCCGATAGTCACCTCGCGGCCGTCTTCGGGGTCGATAATCTTCACTTCAATCCCCGGCAGTTTTGTGCCGACGGTGGACACCCGGCGGTCGACCGTGTCGTCAACGCTGGTCTGGGTAAATACCGGCGAGGCCTCGGTCAGGCCGTAGGCAATAGTCATCTCGCTGCAGTGCATGTCGTTGATCACCCGCCGCATCACATCCTCGGGACAGGGCGATCCGGCCATAATGCCGGTTCGCAATGAAGACAGGTCGAACATATCGAACATCGGGTGGTTCAGCTCGGCAATGAACATGGTCGGCATGCCGTACAGGGCGGTACACTTCTCTTTCTGTACCGCCGCCAGCACCCGCAGCGGGTCGAACTCCTCTAGCATCACCAGGGTGCCCCCGCGGGTCGCTCCGCAGTTCCGGGACCAGCTCGTAAATAGTGGAGATGTAATCCACTTCGCGGTAGCGGTCGACTAGGGCCAGGGCCTTCATATCCGACTGCTTCAACACATAGGCCAGTTCGTGGGACTTGTAGGAGGTATTGACCGTCACCAGCACCGCCCCGATTTTCGCTGTGGCAAACATGAAGGTCAGCCAGTCGGGCACGTTGCGCGCCCAGATGCCCACGTGGTCACCCGGCTCGATGCCGATAGACAGCAGCCCCCGCGCCAGATCATCTACGCGCCGGTCGAACTCGCCATAGGACCAGCGCAATCCGCGGTCTGGATACACCACAAAATCCTGCTGCGGGTCCTCGGATACCTTCTTCTCAAAGAATCGGTTTATAGTTTCGGTAGAATTCAACATACAGCTGCCTGTCCTGCTTACATGGGAGTGTAGATAACCGCCAGAATGCGCGCCTCTTCGGTTGCGGCGGTGTGCACGTAGTGCGGAACCACCGAGTCGTAATAGATGCTGTCGCCGGCGTTCAGATTGTAGATTTCCTTGCCATAATGCACACGAATCGAACCGTCCAGCACATAGATAAACTCCTCACCCTCGTGCTCCGAGAGGTTCAGCTCCTTCTCTTCGCCGGGCCGCACCGTGATAACGAAGGGCTCCATATGCAGATCCTTCTTCTCAGCCGCCAGGGAAAAGAAGTCGAGACTGCTTTTGTCGGAGACCGCCTTATTCCCCGAAAAACGGAGAATTGTGTCGCTCCTTCCCCCCACTACCATTACCGGGCCCTGGCTGGGGGCGTCATCCAGAAAGGTTCCCAGCCGCACCCCCAGCGCCCTGGCAATCTTCAGCAGGGGTGCCAGCGACGGGGCCAGCTTGCCCGCCTCCAGCTGTTCTATCATCCGGGCGCTGACGCTGCTCAGTTCAACCAGACGCTCAACCGAAATCTCCCGTTGTTCGCGGGTCTGCTTGATCTTCGTTCCTATATTATTCGCATTGTCCATGCCTCAAGATAGTAGTGAGTAATTCGACCAGTTACAAGCAGTGTGTCGGGCGCAAACCGAATTTAGACAAACCACACCATTTATCCGTAGTTTATAAAACATCCCTATCCGCGGCGACGGGAAAGAAGCTAAACCTTACCTGCCACAAATTTTATTTCAACAACCGGCGGATATCTTCAAGGGTGAGGCTTCCGGTTCCATAACATACCCGGAAAAACAATTCTATTGGTCCAACCACTACGAACAGGCCGAATTATTTAGTCTGAGTCACCTGACTGAATAAAACTGCCACGCACATAGATGGGAGAGATCCACCAAACTACACTTATCTTTAGTCATAGTCTTCAATGTGCCGGCTCTCCGGCCGCGAGTAACTCTCAAAATACTTTTCAACTTGATATTCATCATTCAGGTATTTAGCATATGCTATTAAATACATGATCAAATCTTCATGCGAATTGACGCCATAAGAATTGCTGTCGAGTCCTTTGAACATCACATATTTTCCGAGCTTATCAGAGTCATTCTCATTCTCAAACTCATTAATTACCGGGTCGGTATAGTCGTAGTCGGGAACATAGCGGCTGTTCGTTGAATCAAGTAAAATCCACCGGCTGTCAATGAAAGCCTCTACATACACATGGCCGCCAAATCCGTCATGATTCGGATATTTTTCAACAAAATTTAAGTCCACACCGTCTACAAGAACCGCCGGAACTCCGTTATGCCTGAGTATTGCGGCAACAAACAAACCATGATCATGACAGCCTGTAAGAAATTTCTCTCTCAAAATTGTTTCAACAGTCATTGTTCCGATGTACCGTCCGCCGGCGGCTTCGGTTCGATAATTATTGTGAATATAGTCGTATACATGTAGTAACTGACCGATATTCTCCACCGGCCCCAGAATACTATCGATCTCTTCCTGGTACTCCTGCGGGATTCGGGTTTGCGAACCTTGCTTTAGATAATGAGCTGGTCGGTTGTAATCAACACCCCACCTGTTTTGAATTTTCTTTTGCACATCTTCTGCTGAGAGAGAAACCGATTTCAGCTCTGTTCCATTTGAACCTTGCTGGTTTGGTTTTTCTACGTTCTCACTGCTCTCAAAAGTGTTTTCAGATGTTTCAGATGAAAAATATTCCCATATGTACTCCTCATGAGCTTTCTTAATTCTCTCCAGCGACTCTTCAGTAGCATATCCGCTCTCTGCAAGATCAAGCCCTTTCGCAACAATGTAGTAACCAATCTGCTCTCCTCGACGGGAAACAAGACTCAACTCATCAAAATCGATTACGGGATTTTCGGGATCATAGCTCTCTGCTATGCGTGCTGCCTTATCTCGGTTGGTGGGATCCAGTAGAACCCAGCGGCCGTCAATATATGTCTCAACAAAGGTATAGTCTGAACCGGGATTGGTATTCAGCACACCGCCAATTGCCACTCCGTATGCCACAAGTGCCGGCACACCTTTATAACGGAGCACACTCGCCATCAAGGTGGCATAAGACAATTCACCGCTCAGAATTTTTAGTTCGAGTATTTTATTTGCCTTGATTTGTTCAACCCGCTGTAGCGGGTCCTCTTCATACCCGGCTTCCGAAGGATGGGCGTATTCGTCCAACACATAACGGTAGATTTTATGCAGATCGTCGGTGGTAGAAATCTCACCAATCATATCCAGCTCAGTGCAATACTGCCGATCAATCTGTGTGAAAGGTCCCTGCTGGACATACTTTTCAGGCCGACTGTAGTCAATATTCCAGGCTTTATAATAATCATTCTTTTTCACTTCACTGACCGACTGAGAAGTAGTGCAACCAGCCAGAAAGACAATAAACACAGATAACATACATACCTTTTTACTGATACTCATTTTTGACTCCTTTTTTGTTTACTTATCGGCGTGCCAGCAAACTGACTAAGACCAGAAATTTGACCAGCCGCTTCATACACCTCTCACAGCCCCAGCTTCCGCCGCAGCGTGCGCTTTTCTTCATCCGACAATGTCTGCACCGCCTCTTCAATAGCCTCGCTGCGCCGGTATTTGCGGTTGATCCTGCGGGTCTTCAAATCCTTGGAGAGTGCATAGCCCTGCTTTCCACGGCGCACGCTGAAGGGCGAATCTATCACCTGCTCCACATTGTGCAGCAGCGCTTTGTTCCGAGCCAGTATTCTCTCGATTTGCCCCCGCGACTTCTTCCGGTCGCTGTCCGAGAGTCGGCCCCATGTTTTGATTATCCGCTGCCGCCCCTTCTCATTTTTCAGGAACGCACACTCGCAGACCGCCGCCAGAAACCTGATTCTGTCCTTCTGCCCCGCCCGGGGAATGGCATAATTGAAATACTGAATAGCACGCCGATACTCCCCCAAAAACATGAGGTAAGTTGCCATTCGGTCGTTGAGAATAGGGCTTTTCGGATTGAAAAAGAGGCCACGCCTTATTCCTTGAATTGCAAGCTTTGCCTGACTCAGCGGATAGTTCCGGTAGGGGGAGTGTTTCGTGAGATGCATAAAAAGAACAAACGAGAAATACAGGACAACTGAATCCACTATAATTCCAAAAAACAAGCCGTAGACAACCACCGAGTTGTAAAGGCCGTGCACGCAGGCCATGGAAAACAAACCGAAGAAAGCCACCCGGTAGGCCCCGGGGTCACGGGTGCTCACGTTGCTCCACCGGGCCGCCGAGTAGAGTCCTCCCCACACCGCGCCGTAGAGTATGTGTCCGCCGGTGCCGAGAATCGGCCGCACAGCAATAAACAGTTCAGGATACATGTCGATATAAAGGATGTTCTCCACAAAGGCAAAACCCAGGCCCACCGCAGCCCCCTGCAGCACCCCGTCCTGGGGCTCCTTCACCGTACCCACATAGTGGGCGATCAAAATGAAGGCCATCCATTTCGCAAACTCCTCGATTACCCCAGTCACCAGAACGCTATAGAGAATGTCGCTCTCGTAAATCGACTGCACAAAAATCGGCAGGGGATAAATTGTATGCAGAGTCTCGATAGTAAAGGTGCTGACCACCCCAGCAAAAAAGAAGCCCCACAGTCCGTGAACGCTGTTTTTGTCAATAACGTAGTGTAATTTGTTTGACAGAAACCGGTACCAGAGAAACACCGATGCCAGATTCCACAACTGCAAGCTTAAATACATCATACACGGCCTACCTACCACAAATTTTATTTCAACAACCGGCGGATATCTTCAAGGGCGAGGGCTGCCGGTTCTATAACATACCCGGAGAATACCTGCCCTTATCTTGATAATCGTAATAAATACTTCTAAAGTAGAGTGTATCCCTCAATTTGCGCAGAAGAAAACGCCGAAGAAGGTATGTAGTGCCCAAAAAAAATCTATTAGTCGAAGATGAGGCAATGATCGCAATGTTCGAAGCCCAGATGCTGGAGAAGCACGGCTTCGAGGTGAGCACCGTCCACAGCGGTGAAAAGGCTGTCAAAGCGGTTGCCTCTGAACCCGATATCTCTCTCGTCCTCATGGACATAGACCTGGGCAAAGGAATGGACGGAACTGAAGCTGCCGAGAAAATACTCGAGACCCGTGACCTGCCTGTGGTATTTGCCTCTATGCTCGGATATTCACCTGAGGAAATTTATTTGGTCAATTTTTCACAACTGACCCACCCGGAAGATGTCGAAATGAGTGTCGATCAGATGAAATCAATGCTCGATGGGAAGTCCGATCTTCTGCTTCGTTCCGCACCCACTCCTATACTCGTGGTTCAAGATGGGAAATATGTCTACAGCAGCCCTCATTATAGGCCATGACGTAACAGCCCAAAAACAGGTGGAGGCGGCGCTGAAGGAGAGCAGAGACAAAATCGCGAGCATTTTGAAGGCGGCCCCCACGGGCATAGGGGTCGTCCAGGGCCGGAAAAAACGGACAATAGTAGAAGCCAACGAAAAACTCTGCCGAATGACAGGCTATTCTCGGGATGAACTGATCGGAAAACCCGCCAGAATTCTCTATCCGTCACAAAAGGATTTTGAGTACGTCGGTTCAGAGAAGTACCGGCAAGTAGATGCCCACGGAAGCGGGAAGGTTGAAACCAGCTGGAAGAAAAAGGACGGGACGGTTATCGAAGTTCTCCTTGCCTCATCCCCCATTCATCCGGCGGACATCTCCCTGGGGGGCACCTTTACCGCAATGGACATAACTGAGCAAAAACACTGAAGAAGCTATATTTACCGTAAGCCTCGCAAAAGAAACAAACAAGCAGTTCTATTCTCTCAGCCTTTCGAATAGCGGAAATCCATCTCCCGAAGATATTGATATAGAGAAGCTGGAAACCTCAGGCTTACAGCTAATAACTATTCTTGTGAACCAGTTAGGGGGAACTCTTGAATTAGAAAAGAAACCTTCCCCAAACTTTATCATCCGCTTCCCGGTAGAAAAACCTTCTTCATTTGTGGAGTAATTGGCCAAGCAAAAATCGGGATAAAATATCTCCATGACAGAGAGTTCTCATTCCACCGCCTCTTTCGCGCACATCCGGGCTGCCCTCTTTGCGCACACCCATATATCCGTAGTTTATACA
>CAZWDV010000104.1:0-7629 GCA_964632675.1 uncultured Sediminispirochaeta sp. | reverse complement strand
TTATAAACCTTTAAGGAGGAGTTATGAAAATAACCAAAAAACTTTTCATTTTTGCCATCATTTTGATGGTAGCACTGTCAGTAGTATTTGTTGGCTGCCAAAAGGCAGAACAAACGGCTGAAACAACCGAAGAAGTGGACAAAACCGCTAAACTGGTATATGTAAACTGGGAAGAAGGTGTTGCCTATACAAACCTGGCAAAAGTAGTTCTGGAAGATCAGATGGGCTATGAGGTGGAAATAACCGCTGCGGACGTTGGACCTGCGTATACGTCGGTTGCCCAGGGCGACCAGGATGCATTTATGGAAACCTGGCTGCCGGTTCTGCATAAGGATTATGTAGAGCAGTATCGTGAAGATATCACCGATCTTGGATACGTGTTTGAAGGTACCCAAAGCGGTCTGGTAGTCCCCGACTACATGGAAATCGAAACTATTTCCGAGATCAACGATATTGCCGACGAACTCGGCGGCAATATCACCGGAATCGATGCCGGTGCCGGTGTTATGCAGACCACCGAACAGGTAATAGACCTCTATGACCTCGATGTAAAACTTATGGCCTCCAGCGGTCCTGCTATGATGGCTGCCCTTCAGGAAGCTATCGCTAACGAGGATCCTATTGTTGTAACCGGCTGGACTCCTCACTCCATGTTCGGACGCTGGAACCTCAGGTTCCTCAAGCAGGACAAGGATAAGGTATGGGGTACCGGAAATATTCACATTATGGGCCGCAGAAACCTCATCATGGATAAGCCCGAGCTTGCACAGTTTCTTTCGAACTACTTCTTTACCGAAGCCCAGTTAGGTGAACTTATTGTTACCGTTAACGAGGCCGCTAGTGAGGAAGAGGGTGCACGGCAGTGGATGAACGACAACATGGACGTTGTGGAAAAATGGATTCCGTAAGTAAAAATTAATTTCTAGTATCAAAGGGCTGTCTTTTTAGGCAGCCCTTTTTTAATTCATTTCCCCGAAATCAAAATAATGAATCTACCCCTGTATCTTGAAACTGGCCGGGTGATGTGCTATATTATAATTAAACATTTACTTAATTGATAAATTGTAGTTAAGGAGTTGCCCCATGAGTAATGATGTCTGTGAGAGTTTTTGTCCCGGGTATAATCAGGGAGACCCGCACTACCAGGAATTGATACTCGAGGTGGCCGGAGTGTCGGAGATCTTCAAAGCGCTCAGTGATGAAACCCGTACAAAAATCTTGTATGTGCTGGCCGAAGGTGAATTGTGTGTATGCGACCTGGCGGATATCCTTCACATGAGCCTGCCGGCAATATCCCATCATCTGCGGCTTCTGCGCACTATGCGGCTGGTGAAATTTAGACGGCAGGGAAAACAGGCGTTTTACAGCCTTGACGACGACCATATCGTACAGCTGATAAAAGTGGCGCAGGAACACTTTTCAGAGATCAAATAAATTCTATGGATAATTCGCAGCAAAACCGGAATACTATTTCAACTAACAAACATCCTGTTTCTGGACTCGAGTGCGCCCAATGTGCAAGCTCAACCAAACCATCCTTGCTTGTGCGAACCGAAACCAGTATAGTAATTTCAGTTGCACTGTTCTTAGCCGGCTTCGCAGCTGCCCGCTGGATTTCGATGGCCTACCTGCAATATCTGCTCTTTGGAACCGCGTATATTTTGATGGGACACAGAGTGGTGCTGACTGCGGTAAGAAATCTGCTGCATGGGAAGGTTTTTGATGAAAACTTTCTGATGACGATTGCCACTTTCGGAGCCATAGCCATTGGAGAAATACCCGAGGCTGTGGGGGTAATGCTGTTTTATACAGTTGGAGATTATTTTCAGGATCGCGCGGTTGACAAATCGCGTAGTTCGATTACCGCTCTATTGGATTTACGGCCGACCTCGGCGCGCAGAATAACCGCCACAGGACCGGAAGAGGTAAGGGCTGAGGAGATTCAGATTGGTGATAAAATCCTGGTGTATGCTGGAGAGCATATACCGGTTGACGGGGAGGTAGTGGAGGGTTCTTCCTATGTGGACACCGCCGCGCTCACCGGCGAATCGGTTCCCCGCTCCGTAGATGCCGGTGATGAAGTCTTGGGCGGCTATGTAAACGGGGAAAGTACGCTCACCGTAAAAACCGTTATGCCGGCAGATGATTCGGCGGTAGCCCGGGTACTGCATATGGTGGAGGATGCCGCCGGCCGTAAGGCACCTACTGAACGGTTTATGAGCCGCTTTGCCAGGTATTACACCCCTGTTGTGGTGGGTCTGGCACTAGTGGTTGCATTTATTCCACCCCTGTTGGTCTCCGGTCAGGACTTAGCTGTCTGGGGCTATCGTGCACTTATCTTATTGGTGATATCCTGCCCGTGTGCCCTGGTGGTTTCAGTGCCCCTAGGCTATTTCGGAGGGGTCGGAGCCGCAGCCCGGGCCGGACTGCTGGTGAAAGGCGCTGAATATCTCGATCGTCTACTGAAGACCAAAATTATCGCCTTTGATAAAACCGGAACAATTACCAAGGGAAACTTCACCGTAACCCAGATTGTCCCGAGAAATGGAAACACCCCGGCTGAGCTTTTGAAGTGGGCAGCTGCGGGGGAGCAACAGTCCCGGCATCCGGTGGCCGAGGCTATTCGATCCGCCGGGGCGCAGCACAGCCTGGACGCGGAGGCTATAGTAATCAGCGAGTACAGTGAGAGCAAGGGGTACGGGGTAATCTGTACGGTCAATGACAGGCAGGTAGTTACAGGAAGTGACCGACTAATGCACCGTGAGCAGATACCTCACCAGGATTGTGATATAGAGGGAACGGTAGTATATGTGGCTTTAGACGGGGGTTATCTGGGTTACATTTTGATTGCCGATGAAATCAAGCCGGAGGCGCAGGATACAGTACGACAACTAAAGGCTATGGGTGTTGAAAAACTAGTCATGTTGACTGGTGACGATCAGTCGGCGGCCAGGCAGGTTGCCCGTAAAACGGATATTGATCACTTTTTTTCCCAGCTCTTGCCCGAAGATAAACTGCGGCAGGTCGAAATACTGAAGAACAATGCCCCGCGCGAGCATTCCGTGATGTTTGTCGGCGACGGTATAAACGATGCCCCGGTGTTGACCACGGCCGACGTCGGGGTTGCGATGGGCGGGCTGGGGTCGGATGCCGCAGTGGAAGCCGCAGATATTGTCCTGATGAAAGATGATCTGCGGGCACTTCCGAAAGGAATCCGGATAGCCCGCTCTACCCGCAAAATAGTAATACAGAATATTGTAGGTGCCTTGGGAGTGAAGGCAGTGGTCATGATATTCGGTATAGCGGGCTTTGCTACTATGTGGGCGGCGGTGTTTGCGGATGTCGGAGTGGCGCTGCTGGCAGTTGCGAATTCTATGCGGATAATTACAGCCTTTAGAAAGGAGAATTCCGAAGCAGTTTAACTTTCCTTTCCTAACCCATCATTTCGATTTGCAAGTTGTAATACGCCCCGATAAATCCGGCCGCCGACCATGCCTGGTAGCGCTTGCCCATAGGGCGACCGGTTTTTCCGTGCACCCATTCGTTGAACTCCCAGTCCGACTCAATGCCCTGTTTGTTTACTAGGGCCAGGCGGTAGAGCTCCTGCTGCGCCAGGTCGCGCAGGCCTAAGCGGCTTATAAACATAACCCAGTACGCGCCGATAAAGGGCCACACGCCTCCGTTGTGGTAATGATCGGGCAGATTGAGCAGGTTTACCGTATAATAGGGACGCCACTGCGGGTCACCGGAGAGTACCGGCGGATATAAGTTAACCACCGGAGCGGGTTCGTTCGCCCCCACTCCCCACATAAAATTGAACGCCATTTTGGCCCGGTCCATACTCAGCACGTTGAACAGGGCTGCCAGGATATTTCCGTACACATCGCAGCGCCAGTCAAAACCGAAGGGGGTAATCTCAGCCAGCAAATAGTGTGTGTCCCCCAGGGTATACTGCTGCTCGGAAAATTTCCTGATGCTCTCACTGTGAATAGAAGGCCAGAATTTCCGGTTTATAGCCTCTTTTATACTCTGGGCTAAGCGTAGACGGTAACTGGAGAGGCTGAAATCGCCTAAAAGCTCGGCAATGCGGCCGTGAGTCAAATTGGCGTAATACCACAACACTTCATCATACAGCACGTTATAGCTGCGACCGAACAGATCCATCCAGTCGCCGGCCTCGGGAACCTCGATCAACGAATCGTAGTTGCTGTCGTGGGCCTCCAGCCAGTTCATTGCCATATTGATTTCATTCGACCAAATACGCAGAAACTGGTAGTCCCTGGTTTGGCGGATGTAATGGTAAAAGGCGATTACCAGCCAAAGCCCGCTATCTATAGAAGCTATTTCTCCCACCCCCGAATAATCGGGTACCTCCGTGTCGATACGCACATTGCTGGGTACCTGGCCCCGTGGTGAAATGTGTTCCAAGAGTGTCGCTAAAGTGGCCCGCTGACATTCTCGGATATCCTCATCGTCTACCGAAAGTGACTGTATAACTGTTATCGCCCCATCCCGGGCCCAAATGCTGCGGTAGTTTTCATCGGTAGACTTGAAGGTATTGTCCGACAGGCTGCAGGCCGAGAAGCCGTAGGGGGTAATGTTTTTTCGGAGTGCTTTCAGGGCTTCGTCGTAGGCAGTGTTGATGAACTCCATTTGGTCTGCCGAAAGGGCCTTGAACTGCTCCGAGCGGACCAGATTGTGGAGCTGGGGGTCGAAATTCTTGTGGCTGAGCTCTTCACTGCTGACATCCTCTATCTTAGTGATTACTCCGAAATGCAGCAGCCCTTCCAGCACGCCGTCGGCGAAGGGCTTGGTGGCCGAATAGGTCGGTCGCTCAATGGTCTCGAGAAAGAGTTCCGGCTGGGCATTCTCGACAATAATACCTTTTATGTCGCGTATCTGGAACATTGAGTTGTCGTTGCCGGTATCACCGGCAACCAGGGTTTCACTTGCCTCAATTCCCAGCCAGTGAAGCAGCCATTTTAGGGCGTTCCCTTTGTTTGCATATTGCGGGAGTATATCCAGATCGCGGCTCGAGGAGTAGATAACATTTACCGACAAGCCCTCTTCTTCCAGAGCTTTGCGAATCTCCTCTATTCTCTCCGGCGGTGCATCGTGGATGTACCAGCTTGATTTGAATTTGTTCTGATATTTTTTGGCTTGTTCCTCTATGCCGGAGAAAGAGTGCATTACATGCTGGACGAGTTCCCGGTCCCAGCCGGTGTTGAGGGTGTCGGAAAACACCTTTATGTATTCCCGATTTTTGTAGTCGTATATTATCGTTCCGACTCCGCAGATAAGATAATCCGGATCGGGTAAATAACTTGCTTTCATAACCTCCAGGGTGTGGGGAAGCAGTCGTCCGGAGTTGTACACTAAAATCGGCGCAGGCTGGGGCTGCGAGGACTCTCTCAGCTTATTCCATGTGTGATGGAAAGCCAGCGTTGCGTCCGGTTTTCCAAGCAGCGTTCCGTCCAGATCGGATGAGAATAGTTTTATCTGTTTACTCATGCTATTATAAATGTTCCTTAGGTTTTATATCGCTAATATTGGTTACATCAGTTAGATTCTCCACGTCGTTTAGCAGTTTCTGAGAGATTCCGGTCCATGTAAAGCGGGCCCGGGCTCTCTGGGCGCCTTTCTCCGATAGTCTTCGTTGTACCGACTTGTATTTCAGTGCATGGTACATGGTGATACCGAGGTCTTCACGGTCGAAGGTATCGGCGAAGAGTGCATGAATTCCATATTCGAGTACCCGGCACAATCCACCGTGTATGGTTACCACACATGGGGTTCCGCTGGCCATTGCTTCCACACCGGTCATTCCAAATGGTTCATAGCGACTCGACAGGGCGAACAGATCCGCTGCTCGATAGTAATCGGGCAGATCTTCATCTTCTATAAAGCCGACAAACTGTACTTTGTCCTCAATATTATGCTTTTTAATAAGGGAAATAAGATTTTGATAGATGGCCTCTTCAGTTTCATCGCGGTCTTCGTGGCCAATGGCCAGTACCAGATTGGCATCTGCCATTCGCTCTGCTACCAGTGCAAAACTGTCGATTAGCAGGTCGAAGCCTTTATTATGGGCCAATCGGGCAACTGCAAAAACAGTTCTGCCTTCGAATCCAATTTGTGCTCGTATCGCCTGGCGGCTCGACTCACCGACGGGAAAAAAGCGGTTGTCATCATACCCGGGAGGAATCATTCTGATACGCTTTTGAGGAATTTCATAATCGCTTTCGATCTTGTCAACCTGAATCGGCGTAGTTGCAATGAGCAGGTCGCAGGAGCGGTAAATCATGGTTTCGTATTTAATCCGGTTATTGAAATTGTATTTTTTTTCAAAAGAATCGGCATTCTCCGGATAGTCGGTTTCCATTTGCTCTTTTTTCCATTTTCCAATCGAATGGGGAGTGTGCACGTGGGGGATATCCAGTTTTTCACTGACCATATGTCCGGCCATTCCGGCATCCCAGTAATGGCTGTTCACAAAAGTGTAGGACAATTTGTTTTTCTTAATGAAACCGAGTGCGTTTTTTACCCATTCGGGAATTTTTTCGTACAAATATTCTTTTGGGATAAAATCTTTTCCGCCGCAGGGCATCCGAATAATGCGTACGTTTTCATCTACTTCTTCAATTTCCGGCTGGTCTTCAAAGCGCCGGGTCCAAATATCAACCTTAGTGCCGAATTGGGCCATTTTTTTTGATAATTCAAGTACGTACACCACCTGCCCGCCGGTATCCGGGGCTCCTAAAGGTGCTTCAGCGGCTACATATCCATGGGTAGAAATCATCATAATTCGATTTTCAGTTTCTGACATAATTAACTCCTCTATTTGATAGATTTTCTTTTTTAGCTGAGACGGGCCCAAAAACCGAAGCTGTTTGAACCCGGATTGCTGGTAATCTATAATTCTCGCAGGTGCATGTACATATAAAGTATAATAGCTGCGGTGGGTGAATTCAAGCTTGTGCGAGATTCGGCTGGCCGTGGGGGCTGAGCGGGCATAAAAAAAGCCGTTTGATGTAGATCAAACGGCTTAGCGGGAGCGACGGGGATTGAACCCGCGATCTCCGGCTTGACAGGCCGGCGCGATAACCATCTTCGCTACGCCCCCTTTGGGTAAAGAGGAGAATGCACAAATTTTTGTTTTTTGTCAAGCAGTGCTTTCATTATTGCGGATAGGCGATAGGCGCGCCCCACTGCAACACCCGCAGAAATCGGGTATCCTCCCAGTTCGATTTCATCTGATTCCTTGAGTGTATTCGCCACATAATTGCATATTTACAGAGGCACGATTTATGAAAAATACATTGGCTACTTGAAAATAACATGTTATATTCAAGCATAACTTGAACATATCACAAGAGTAATTGATATTCCCGAACCCGGGTCGAGCGCCAGAAAGCTGAAGCACGGAAGCGTAAACCTTCTGAGCGGCAGAGGCCTTCATCTCAAGGGACTCAGGGAATTGCAGAAGGAGCATCCGGAGCTATAAACGCCGCCAGCACCCGGTAGACCTCAATTTTTCATTGACAATGGTACCAATTAGTGGTACCATAAAGCCTTGAATAAAAAGCACTGGAAAATATTGGAAGCAATTTTTACTAATCCTCCTCCTTC
>CAZWDV010000103.1:0-7745 GCA_964632675.1 uncultured Sediminispirochaeta sp. | reverse complement strand
GGAGCGGAGCCGGATCAGTGCCCGGGAGCCCCAGCCTAAGCCACCGGCTATGGAGCGCGGGGGCGCTCCCCCGATCAAAAGATGAAGACACAAAGCTATTCATTTTTTTGTATATTTATTCACTTTTCGGGCACTGGGCTGGAAAACTTATTGACAAATTGAAAATAATAATCACAAATAGTGTATAAATATATAAGGAGAAGTTATGAAACTAAAGAAATTGTACGGGCTAACGGCCCTGCTGCTGAGTGCTTCGATGCTGATGATTTCCTGCGGAGGGAAGTCGGAGGGCGCCGAAGGGGAGCAGCAGAGAATGCGGTTTGTGACCATCGGGACCGGCGGTTTGACCGGTGTGTACTATCCGGCGGGCGGAGCGATTTCGCGCACGGTAAATAAAAAACAGGCTGAATACAACTTGAAGGCCACCGTCGAGTCTACCGGCGGATCGGTATTCAATATAAATGCGGTTATGTCCGGCGACCTGGAGTTCGGGATTGCCCAGTCCGACCGCCAGTATCAGGCGATGAAGGGCCAGTCGGAGTGGGATGGAAATCCGCAGGATAAGCTGCGGGCGGTCTGCGCGCTGCACCCCGAATCGGTCACTTTGATTGCAGCCGCTGATGCCGGTATCGATTCGATCGAAAATCTGCAGGGCAAGCGGGTGAATATCGGCGACCCGGGTTCGGGCAACCGCGGCAATGCCATCGATGCGCTTTCGAATGCCGGCCTCGACTGGGAAAACGATATCCAGGCCGAGCAGGTAAAGGCGGTTGAATCGGCCAAACTGCTGCAGGACGGGCGTATCGACGCCTACTTCTACACTGTCGGCCACCCCAACGGCTCGGTGAAAGAGGCCACTGCCGGTAAACGCAAGGTGAAGATTGTTCCGATTACCAATGTGGACGACCTGATCAAGCAGTACCCCTTCTACGCCAAATCGGTGATTCCGGCCAGCCTGTATCCGACCGCCGAGAACGACGGCGACACGGAGACCTACGGGGTAAAAGCAACCCTGGTGACCTCGGCGGACGTTCCCGAGGACATTGTGTACACCATTACCAAAGAGGTGTTCGAGAACCTGGAAGATTTCAAGGGCCTGCACCCGTCCTTCGGCGTGCTGACGAAAGAGAACATGCTGGAAGGCAACAGTGCGCCGTATCATCCGGGTGCTTTGAAGTACTTCAAGGAAGCGGGACTGATTACGGAGTAGAGTGTGCAGGACAGGCAGGATAAGCTGAACAAAAATTTGGACATCGACGAAGGGGCCCGGGAGGCGCTGAAAATCGCCGAAGAGGCGGAGCTGGGACACAAACATATCCAGGGCAACTCGGCCTATATCATCCCGGTCATCGCCGCGGCCTGGTCGCTGTTTCAGCTGGCCATTGCCAGCGTGCTGATTCTCGACTCGATCCTGATTCGCTCTGTCCACCTGACTTTTGCCATTACCCTGGTGTATCTGAGTTATCCGCTGTTCAAAAAACCGAAACCGGGGCGTATCGGGCGCTATCTGTCCGCCCGGGACCGCATTACCACGCTGGACTTTGTGCTGGCGGCGGCTGCGGCCCTGGCGGCCCTGTATATCGTGATCGATTACGCGGGCATCAGTATGCGCCCCGGCGCCCTGATTACCCGGGATGTGGTGGTGGGGATTGTACTGGTGGCGGCGGTGCTGGAGGCGGCCCGGCGCTCGCTGGGTCCGGTGCTGCCGATTGTGGCCATCGTGTTTATTCTGTACAGCTTTCTCGGCCCCTACATGCCGGGGGTCATCGCCTTTAAAGGTGTGTCGCTCTCGCGCTTTATCAACCAGATTACCATCAGTACCCAGGGAATTTACGGAATTCCCCTGGATGTGTCGGCCACCATTGTGTTTCTGTTTGTCCTGTTCGGGGCGATGTTGGACCAGGCGGGGGCCGGGCGCTACTTTGTGCAGCTGGCCTTCAGCCTGCTGGGACGCTTCAAGGGCGGCCCGGCCAAGGCGGCGGTGCTGGCCAGCGGCCTGACCGGTATGGTCAGCGGCTCGAGCATTGCCAACGTGGTAACCACCGGCACCTTTACTATTCCGATGATGAAGAAGGTGGGCTACCCGGCCCATAAGGCCGCGGCGGTGGAGGTGGCCTGCAGCACCAACGGACAGCTGATGCCCCCCGTTATGGGGGCGGCGGCCTTTATTATTGCCGAGTACTGCAACATCGAGTACCTGAAGGTGGTCAAGGCGGCTTTTATTCCGGCGGTGGTCTCTTACATCGCCCTGATGTACATTACCCACCTGGAGGCCGGCAAGCTGGGCCTGAAGGGGCTGCGGAAGGAGCAGATTCCGCCCTTTTGGCACACCTTTCTCCGGGGTATCTACAACATCATTCCGATTATTTTTCTGATTTACGAACTGGTATTTATGCGCCGCTCGCCCCAGATGGCGGTGTTCCGGGCCATTTCCGCGCTGGCGGTGCTGATTGTGATTCAGAGCATTGTGACGGCAGTACAGGCCGGTGGCTCGCCCCTGGACGGTTTGAAGGCGAGCGGGCTGCTGCTGTGGCGTTCGCTGGTGGCCGGCGGCAAGGGCATGATGGGCATCGGTGTGGCCGTGTCGGCGGCCGGCATCATCGTCGGGGTAGTGACTCTGGGCCTCGGCGGCATTATTACCGAGGTAATCGAGGTTATTTCCGGCGGAAACTTCATTCTGATTCTGATTATCACGGCCATCGCCTGTCTGTTATTGGGAATGGGGCTGCCGACCACGGCCAACTACATCGTGATGGCCAGTTTGACCGCCCCGGTGATTGTAACCTTAGGCGCCCGGGCCGGTGTGGTGTTTCCGCTGATTGCCGCCCACCTGTTCGTGTTCTTTTTCGGGATATTGGCCGACGACACGCCGCCGGTGGGATTGGCGGCCTTTGCCGCCTCGGCAATTGCCCGTTCGAACCCGATTAAAACCGGTATCCAGGGCTTTTCCTACGATATCCGCACCGCCCTGCTGCCGTTTATGTTTATCTTCAACACCGACCTGCTGCTGGTAAATGTAACCTCATTTTGGCGGATTGCCTGGATTTTCTTTACCACCCTGGTGGCGATGTTCAGCTTTGCCGCGGCTACACAGAACTTTTTGATCATCAAAAACCGCATCTACGAGGGCGTGTTGCTGCTGATGACCACTTTTATTCTGCTGCGGCCCTACTACACCACCAATCTGTTAGGCATTGCCGAAAGCTACCGCTATGTGGTTTCGGTAGCGGCCCTGCTGATTTACGCGTTCGTATTTCTGCTGCAGCGGCAGCGGACCCGGGGTGCTGTGACGGCCGTGTAGGCCGGGCGCGCAGCCCCTGGGCCGGTCCTGAGACAAGCTGACTCCTCAATTAAACCCCACATGCCGATAGAAAAACAGGGTATCCAGCAGCCCCCGGTTGTGTAGGGGATTCCCGGGAAAATAGAACAGGTGCGAGTTGCAGCTGCAGTCGCTGCAGCCGAAGCCGTCTACCCCTGAATCGGCGATTTTAGAAATGTCCCCTGCGAGCCTGCATTCCAGATCCTCGGCGGTCCGAACCGGAAAGGCCTTTACCGATGAACTCTGCTGCAGCAGGTAATCGATGTGCCAGTGCAATTTTTTTCTTTTGCGCAGGTGACGGTCAATCCGTTGCTGCAGGTTGGCCCTAGCACTGCCCACGTACACATACCAGCCCGGCTGCAGTAAGGGCCGGCCGATGCGCTGCACAGGTACCCTAAAGGGGGCATCCAACCGAATAAGCAGCAGGTAGACGCCGCTGTTTTCCCGGGCCCGCAGCGCCGGGGTGGCAGTATCGATGGGAACATTGCGGTTGGCTACCTGCACATACCCCTTCCGGTCAGTGCGAACCGAAACGGCACGCACCGGCATTACTTGGCCGGCCCGGTGCAGGGCCTGACAAAACAGAGGGTCGGTATGAGGGTTGGGCATGAAGCGTTGGGTATCTTCATGGGAGAGAATAAACAGCACCTCCGCCGCGTGGCCCCGGGAAGACAACTCGATAAGCTCTTCAACATGGCGGCTGCCCCGGGCGGTGGCGGTATCGGGAAACATAGCCACCCCGTACTCGGAAAGGCTGCAGGATTTTACTTCCACCAGCAGGTCCGGCCGGCCCCTGATGAGAAAGTCAAACCGCGAATTGCCCACCTTCCACTCGGGAACAATCTCTCCCTCCGGGTGCAGCTGCGGCAGCACCAGCGCAGCGGCGATGTCGTTCGCCTTGGCCGAATACAGAAATATTACCTTTCCCTTATACTCAACGGCAACAACGGTACAGTCGGTGCTCCTTTCCGGCTTCCCGTGCCCTTCGATGAGCAGGGGCTGTCCGGGCAGCAGAAACTCGGTCAGCTTCCCCGGGTTCGGACAATGGGCCCGCCGGCACACTCCGTTTTTATCCTCCACTATCATTACGAAGCGGTTCGGCCGGCCGATCAGCCGGGCCGGTTCGGGCCGAGTAAATATCTGCAGGCTGCCGTTTTTTTGGCAGCCGTTTCCGGCGGCGGGGGTTTGGTTCACAGCACTCATCTTACATACAAACTGTTCATTTATAAATCCTTTATAAATCCGTCTTCGGACCAAGCAAATACCGCCCTAACATCCGCTTTAGCTCCGCCAGCAGCCGCTCCGGCTCAATTGCAGCGCCGAAGATCTTTATGGAGTGTATCACTTCCTCCGCCGAGCGGTGCACAATGTGCGCCGCGGCCTCCGGATCGTCTACGGTCAGGGCGGGCCCCAGCTGCTCGATCAGTTGCCGGATAGCGGCGATTCGTTTGGTGTTGGTATTATCTTGATAAATATGAATAATAGTTCATATTATAGAGCCATGGGGGTTTCAATGGATTTAATGATCACATATGGGTTGAGAGTCGCTCCGGGAATCGCGGCACTTCTGCTATTGCTCTTGTTCCTTCCAAGAAAAGCCGCCGGAATCCGGATCACCGTCTACATTGCCCTGTTCATTGTAATCCGTGATACAATGACACCCCTCGGTTTGTGGAGTTTCGGTACAAAAGGCTTTTTCTGGATTCGCTTTACCGATTCATGGGTCTTACTGCTGCTGATTGCCGCCGGCAGCGGGGTGGCGGCGGGAGCTATGCTGCTGGCCGAACCCCAGTGGAGAGCACGGATCGAATGGATTCGCAGACCGCCAGGCCGGGCGAGCCAGCAAGCGCAAACAAATCCGCCGCGCCGGCCGAACTCGCAGGAGACTTCACGATACCTGGACGCCGCCAGAAACCTGACACTCAACCTGACGGCCGGTCTGGTAGGCGCTGTGCTTACCGCCGCGCCCCTTCTGCTGCTGTATACTGGAACACCAATAGCTCTGCGGGGTGGAGTTGTAGCAGCTGTACTGTTACCGGCAATTGCCGCCGTAGCTTTGGTAGGAAATTTTTACGAAGAGCTGCTCTTCAGGGGCTTTCTGCAGGATTATTTGCGAATCGATCTCGGCTTGCCCCGGTTGCGGTCCGCTCTGCTGTCGGGTGTGGCCTTTGCCGCCGGGCATTCCTTTCTGGCTGTCACCGTCACACCCGTCGGTGCCCCGCTGCTGCTGTTTGCCCTGTATGAGGGAATTATTGCCGGACTCATTCGCATGCGCTGGGGGCTCCTGCCGGCGGTACTCTCACATGGTGGAGCAATCTTTCTGCTTGCGGGAGGTCTCGTATGAAAATAATAAAGCTCAGTATGACCCGGCTGTATCTTTTGCGGGGCGAAAACGGAGACTATACCTTGATCGATACCGGCTACAACAAGGAGTACGAAAAATTTCGCCGGGCACTTGCGCGTACCGGGCTGCAGCTTGAGCAGATAAAGCATCTGTTTCTAACCCACCATCATGACGACCACGCCGGCTTTGCCGCACAACTGATAGAAGACCGACCGAGTATCCGTGTTATTGCCCGGGCGGAGGCTGAACCGCTGTTGGCCGCCGGACACAACAACACC
Source organism: uncultured Sediminispirochaeta sp. (assembly GCA_964632675.1). Taxonomy (GTDB): domain Bacteria; phylum Spirochaetota; class Spirochaetia; order DSM-16054; family Sediminispirochaetaceae; genus DSBN01. The sequence continues at coordinate 1,804 of CAZWDV010000103.1, read as the reverse complement.
TCCAACGGCGCAACTCTGCTGAACCGTCGTATCAAGGCACTGTACAATTTGAAACGCCGGCTGAGCCCGGAGTGGGACTTGAGCTTTCCTCCGGTGATACTGCGGCCGCAGGATGTGCGGCTGCAGTCAGATCGCAGCGACCTGAGCAAGCTGCTCGGGTTTCAGGCAGAAGCGGTGTATACGCCGGGACACACCTCCGACAGCCAGTCCCTGCTGCTGCCGGAGGGCACCCTGTTCTGCGGCGATTTAGCTGCCCGCTTTCTCAATTTTGCCGGCGCACACTACTGTACCCTGTTCAACGAGGACATAGAGCAAGTCTACCGCTCGTGGCGGAGTGTGCTGAAGCTTGGTGTCCGTAGAATCTATCCGGCCCACGGGCGCAATTTTTCCGCCCGCCGGCTTGAGCAACACATGCAGGCCCACAGCCCGGCAACTGTTGTTGGTATTTAGCCGTTCATGTATCTACGCACACCCTTCGGTCTGCACGATCTTCACCTCACTCTCCTTGAAAAGCGCTCCAGGAAAACCAGAAATGGTTAATCGTCACCGGCGATTCGAGCCGGGTTCCTTCCAGCGGGCCGCCGGTGGCGCGCCCCGCCACACTCCAGCGGCTTCCGGTTTCTTTATCCAGAAAATCCTCCCCGTCCCAATAGAAGCTGAGCTCTACGCGGCCGGAGGATTCACCGGCCGGCCCATCTTCCACGGCCGGAAAGTAGGCCTGAGCGGTACCCACATCCCGGCCGCCGGACAACTGACCGGAATCCAGCGCTGAGGCGGTACCCGCCTCCCAGAATACCACAACCTTTCTACCGCCAACCTCGCGTTCAACCACCTTCTCTTCCTGCAGATCCGCATACGCAAAGGGGGCCTCTTCACCCTCGACTCGTACCGCCAGCACCCGCTCCATCTGTTCGTACTCATCCGATATCTCCGGCCCGGCATATAAAAATGGAGTTTCGTTAGAATCGTACCCCTGATAGGGGTTCTGGCCGTAAGGCCGGGAGTGACCGGTGTTTTTTGAAAGCACCTTCACCGCAGCCGATGTTTCCCTTACCTCGCTCCAGGGCAGCAGCGAAACCGGCAGCATTTCGAGCCGGCGGCCGGCGTACTGACCAATCAGCCCGCGTCCGCTGGCCTGCTGCCACCAGGTTTCGCTCTGGCGGTCGTACATAATCAGGTTGCTGTAGCGCAGCCGCCCGGTGGTTCCGAAATCCAGATCGCGCCCGTCGATGCGGCTGCGGAAAGCAATTCCGGTATTGCAGAGCGGACAATAGGTAACCGCCACCGGCACGCCGTCTACAGAATCATTTACAATCTCATGCCACATGAGAATCTGCAGAGGATATACCCGCACCTGACCCTGCAGGCGCAGCACCAACACCGCTTCTTTGTTACCAAGCCACTCATCAGCTGCTTGCATCGTCACGAACTCGGGTGAGTCTATCGAGGGTATGCCGTCCTTCGGCGGTCCGCCCGACATAATAGTCTCAAAGGAAATAATCGTCCGGCTGAAATCGGTGGAAAACTCCATCCCGGCACTGGAAGGGATCATACCAGGATTATCAACAAACCCGCTTTCATCATCTGCAGAGCCGGCGGGTTCTTGAGCAGAACTACTGTTCTCGCCCTGGCCGGAAGCACCGCAGCTTACACCTGTCACAACTGAACTGAGAAGAAAAATGCTGACTAATAATCGGAAAAATCGCATCCTTCACCTCCTCTTATTCCTAAGATACCGCATTCGCCTTTATATGACAATTTTTATAAGCTTTTTGCGTATCTTTTTACAAACCTACAAGCACAA
>CAZWDV010000102.1:0-7985 GCA_964632675.1 uncultured Sediminispirochaeta sp. | reverse complement strand
TTATTCGGAGAGATGCGAGAGTGGTCGAATCGGGCGGTCTCGAAAACCGCTGTACCTTCTTGGTACCGAGGGTTCGAATCCCTCTCTCTCCGTATATCATTTTCCTTTTCCCGTAAGGAGAGATGTCCGAGAGGCCGAAGGAGTACGCTTGGAAAGCGTATGTACCCTATCCGGGTACCGAGGGTTCGAATCCCTCTCTCTCCGTTCTTTCCCCTTCAGTGTCGACTGCCAGGTTCTGTGCTATAAGCAGTCGCCCAATTCCGTCAGGACCGGAAGGTAGCAGCGGTAAGCGGCCCGCTTATGAGTCGCAGTTTACTTGGCACGAGCTGGAGGGGTTTTTTCCTCTATTTGAGGTTATTATGCCGTATGAAGTAACAGCCACCAGAAAACGCCCCCAGGGTTTCGAACAGTTAGTCGGCCAGGATTTCGTAGTATCTACCCTTAAAAGTTCGGTAGAGCTCGGGCGGATCGCCCATGCCTATCTGTTTGCCGGACCGCGGGGTGTCGGTAAAACCTCGGCCGCCCGTATTCTTGCCAAAGCCCTGAACTGTGCCCACGGCCCCACTCCCGAACCCTGCGGAGTCTGCGATCAATGTCAGGAAATCGCCCGGGGCAATTCACTGGATGTAATCGAAATCGACGGGGCCAGCAACACTTCGGTCAACGATATTCGCGAACTGAAGGACGAAGTACTCTTCGCCCCCAACAGCGGCCGCTATAAAGTCTACATCATCGACGAAGTCCACATGCTCAGCAACAGCGCCTTTAACGCGCTGCTGAAAACCATTGAAGAGCCACCTCCCTATATCGTCTTCATTTTTGCCACTACCGAAATCCACAAGGTTCCGGCCACCATCCGCTCCCGCTGCCAGCAGTTCAACTTCCGCCTTATCCCGATTGAACACATCAAGACGCAGCTGCAGCAGGTAGTTACCGACATGCAGCTGGAGGCCGAGGATGAAGCCCTGTTCTGGATTTCCAAAGAGGCCACCGGATCGCTGCGCGATGCCTACACCCTCTTCGACCAGATCGCCTCCTTTTCCGATCAAAAGATAACCCTGAAGGAGATCCAGGAGAAACTGGGGCTGGTGGGAATCGATTCGATCGGTGAAATGGTCGAATCGATGGCCGACGGGCGCAGCGCCGAAGTTATCGCGCAAGCGCAGGAAATTTTGGCCAAGGGCGTTTCGGTTGAGCAGTTTATCATCGATCTGGCCGAATATTACCGCACCCTGCTGTTTCTGCGTCACGGCATCGAACGGGAGTCGCTGCTGGGCTACCACCCCAATCGCTTTTCAGCCAAGGTTCGCAACGCCTTTTCAGCGGCCCAGCTGGAGTATGCAATCGAACAGCTGTTGATACTCTATAGAGATATCCGCTACTCTCTGAACCAGCGTTTTGAGCTGGAGCTGATGCTGAGCAAGCTCGCATCCCTGGGCGAACACCTCAGCTCGCAAGAGCTGATGGGCAAGATCAAACAGCTGCGCGCCGAGCTGGCCGGAGAAGGTCCGCCACCGGCGGACATGCAGGCAGATAATCAGGCCGGCTCAGAGAGCGGCGCGGCTTCGGCTCAAAAAAAAAGCCCGCTGAATGAATCGCAGGCCCCGGCAACCCCCTCCGGCGCGCCGGTAGAACCGGCCATCCAGGTGGACAGGCCGGATGAAGCGCTCAGCAATAACTCCGCCGGTCCCGAGCCCCCCGAAGATCCCTGGGAGCCGGACGAGCCGGCCGCGGCCACCCAGCCCGAGCCCGAGCCCCAGCCCGAAAGGCGGCCCGCCAGCCGGACCCTGGCCAAGGACGAAATCGAAAGGGTGATCGCCGAAGTAAAGCAGAGCCCCACCCTCGCCTCCACGCTCGGGAAGGTGTGCACATGGAAAGTCGAAGGGGATCACCTGCGGCTGGCCTGCGACTCAAACTACTCGATGCGCAAACTGAAAGAGGATGTGGCGATTTTAAAGGACAAGGTAAGCGAAGTCCTGGGGACCCGACTTGAAATTAAAGTCGAGGTGCAGGATACTAGTGAAACAGCGGAAGAGGAGCACAGCAACGGCGATACACAGGTCGAGCTGGTGAAGAAAGTTTTCCGCGGTGAAATTGTTGACGGAGCAGAATAATGAATCCAATGGATATGTTTAAGAATTTGCAGAACCTGCAGTCCCAATTCGGAGAAATGCAAGAAAAACTGAAACATATAAAAGTAAGCGGAACTTCCGGCGGAGAAATGGTAACCGTCGAAATGAACGGCCAGATGGAAGTACTCAGCGTGCACATCGAACCGGAGGCGGTGGACCCCTCCGACATCAAAATGTTAGAAGACCTGGTGCTGGCGGCAATGCATAACGCTTCCGGCAAGGTAAAAGCCAGGCTCCAGGAAGAAGCCGGCAACCTGACCGGCGGCATGAACTTGCCCCCGGGCTTCATGGGCAGCTGAAGGCGGCCGTCGTGACCACCCTGGACAAGCTGATAAAAAGTTTCAGCCGCCTGCCGGGCATCGGCAAAAAAAGCGCCGGACGAATCGCCTACTATCTGTTGAAGGCCGACCCGGCTATCAGCCGGCAGCTGGCCGAGCAGCTGGGCAGCCTGCACAGTTCGATTATCAAGTGCTCGGTCTGCGGCAACTACACCGAGCAGGACCCCTGTGAAATCTGCGCCAACCCCAACCGCGACAGCTCGGTCATCTGCGTGGTAGAAGAGCCCCAGGACATCCACACCATCGAAGAGACCCGTGAGTTCAACGGCCTGTACCACGTACTCGGCGGCTCAATCTCGCCGATGAACGGGGTGGGCGCCGACGACCTGAGTATCTCCCATCTGATGCGGCGGGTCACCGAAAAACCGGTGCAGGAAGTTATCCTGGCCACCAACCCTACCGTAGAAGGCGACACCACCGCCCTGTACCTGCAGCGCCTGCTAAAGGAAAAAGGCATCGCCGTCTCGCGCCTGGCCTCCGGACTGCCGGTGGGGGGCGACCTGGAATACGCCGACCGCATGACCCTGACGCGCAGCTTCAAGGGCCGCACGGTGATGTAGCCCGGTCCTCCTCTAACTGTGCCAGCAGACGGTTCAGCGGCTTCAAGTGGCTCCCCTTCCAAAACACCTTGCCGCAGCCTTCGCAGCGGCGAAAGACCGTACCCCACTTCAGCACGCCCTGCGGAATCTGATACTTCGACTTCTCCCACTGCAGACTGCCCGGCTCCAGGTCGTGCAGCCGCCCGTTGCAGGCTACACAGCGAGTAAAGGGCTGCAGCTTCGCATACAAATCCAGCCGCGCCACCACCTCGCGCACCTGTTCGAAGGGATCGGTCGCCTTCACATACAGCCCGTGGCTGACAATTTTACGCATCAGCAGCTGCCGGTCGCGGGTCAGCAGAATCAGCCCCTCACCGGCCGCCCGCGCGGCCAAATACTCATCCTCGGCATGAGTATCGTACTCGGTATAAAAACCGAGAATCCGCAGCCGCCGGGCCAGCGTCCCCAGATGCACATCGGCAATAAAACGCGGTTCCCGCAGCGGCTCCGGCCGCAGGTGATTCACCCCGCCAATGTCGAAGCGCTCGAACACCGGATACACCGAAATCCGGTCGCCCTCCCGCAGCTGATACGAAAAATCCACCGACTCCCCGTTCACCAGCACCAGGTCGACCTCCACATGGGGCACCCGGAACGACTCGATCAAATCCTTCACCGTCTGCCCGGGGGCCGCCTCGGTTTCAATCTGCCGCGTGCGCAGCTCCTTCTTCAGGAAAAAATTCAACTCTTCATAAAATCTTATGGCAACTGTCATCATTTCGGGCTGGACCGGTGCGCAGCCGCATCCGGGCCATCTGTTCGGCCCTCTGGGCCCACCTGCCGCACCTGGAAGGAGCGCAGCCGGTTCAACGCCGCCGCCAGCTCCAGCCGCCGGAAGCGCACCAGGTCGCCGAACTTCTGGCCGCCCACCGCATCCAGGCCGCGGGCATCGATCTCCGCCATCACCTGGTCCAGCAGCTCCCGCAGGGTCTGCTTCCCATCCATCCTGCGCTTGGCACTGACCATCGCCTCGGAAATAGCCCGCGCCTGGCCGCTGTGAATCAGCTGCTCCACCCCGCTCAGGTCGATGCGCTCGGTACCGAAGTCGATCAGCCGCGGCCCGCGGATGTTGATCTTCACATCGCGCTTCCCCCGGCTCGGATCGATGCCCGCCGGCACCGGCGCCCGCTCGATGAAGGCTCCGAAACGCGCGCCCCCCTCGCGGGTCCGCTCGCTGCGGTACTTCTCGGCAATCCGGCGGGCCTCATCGGTCACATCGTCCGGCACATAGGCGTTCATCGAAATCACATGATCGGCTACATCGAAGTAGTCCCCCGATCCGCCGATCACCAGGATGGTCGATACCCCACGCTCCTCGTACAGCTGACGCACCTTATCGATAAAGGGGGTAATCGGCTCGCGGTCCTTGGCCACCAGCTCCTGCATGCGGTGGTCGCGGATCATGAAGTTGGTGGCGGAGGTATCCTCGTCTATCAGCAGGGCAGTGGCGCCGGCCTCAATCGCTTCGATAATGTTGGCCGCCTGGCTGGTGCTGCCGCTGCCGTTCTCGCTGCTGAAGGAGTCGGTATCGCGGCCGTAGGGCAGCTTGGAAATAAAAGGGGTGATGGCGGTTTTCTCTATCCGCCGCCCGTCCTCGGCCCTGATCTTACACGCCAGCGGGTCGCTAACCACCATCTCGCGCCCGTCCCCGGGAATGTGGTTGTACACGCCCTGCTCAACGGCATTCAACAGGGTCGACTTGCCGTGATATCCCCCGCCAACAATCAGGCTCACCCCGCGGGGAATCCCCATCCCGGAAATACCACCACGGTTCGGCAGAGTAATCTCCACGCGGAAGTGCTCCGGCGCGGTAAAGGGCACCGCCTCGCGGCGGTCCATCGGTCGCTCGTCCACCCCGCTGCGCCGCGGCAGAACGGCCCCGTCGGCCACAAAGGCCACAAGCTTCGTACCACCCGCGAAATCGGCAGCACTCAGGGCTGCCCGCAGCGCATCGGCATCCTCGGCGGTCTCCACCGCCGCGTACACCCCACTGCCGTCGAGCTGCGCGAACACCAGCGACTGCTCGACTATCTGCGGCACCTGCTCCAGCAGCAGTTTCTCCGCCAGCCGGCCGGCGATTTTGCGGCCGAAGGCCGGCAGCCCGGCCACAAAACGGGCCTCTACGAACTCGGAGTTTACAATTACGCTGGTCCGTTCTATAACCTCCTGACCGGGCATATCGATTTCGATACTACCGCTCTTGCCGCTACCGCCCCGTTTTTTACCGGAACGACGGCAGGCCGCTCCAAAGCGGCGGGTCAGGTGGTCGCGCAGGCCGACTTCACGGCTGCGGTTGTGGTAGGTGTCTTCGGGAAAATCGGCAACCTGCATAGGAACCCGCACCCGCAGTCGGGAAGGTGCGGCAAAGGGGTCGCCCTGCACATGATCGATGTAGAGTTGAAAGTTTTGAAAATCCCACCGGCCGGCGATATCTTTGTACGCCTTGTAGCCGCGGCGGTCTAAGCGTTTGAGTTCCTTCGACAGATCTTCGGCGGTACTCATATAAAACCTCGCTAGAATCGTTGGTTAAAAACCTCGTTCTTGCCGTACCGCCTCGTACGCCTCCTGGATTTCACGGAATTTGTCGGCCGCAAACTTATTAAACTCTTCCGGCAGCCCTTTGGAGGCGATCGTGTCGGGGTGATATTCCCGCACCAGCCGGCGGTAGGCTTTTTTTATCTCGTCGTTCGAATCCTGCGGGCTGACTCCCAGAACCGCGTAGTGTTTCTGGGCACTGGCGGCATAACGGTTGCGGATGTTGTCGATCCGCTGCTGGGAGAATTGGAAAATACGGGCGGCCCGCTGGATGAGCTCCTCTTCCGCCTGGGTAACTCCTCCATCCTCCGCAGCTACTCTGTAAAGAAAATCTATCAAGAGTTCGAGAATCTGCGGCTGGCTGCGAAACTCGCCGTAAAACTGCTGGGCCAGCTGCTCGTAGGGCTGGTCCTGGGACAGAGCGGTGTGGAAAATGCGTTCGGCAACACTCTTGCTCTGCGGGTCGAGCTGCAGGTCCTTGTCCATGAACTCCTGAATCCGCTGCCGTTCGGCCTGCGACACGCTCCCGTCGGCCGCCGCAACCTTGGCGACCATCGAGAAGGCCCCTATGAAAAAGGTCATCTGTGCACGCTGCTGCGGCGAAACCCGCCGGCCGAAAGCCCCGCCGCTCATCCGTTCGTACGTATTTGCCCCACCGAAGGAACCACCGGAAAAAGGCGATTCGTTGGTACCGAGTTCACCGCTCTTGTCGATAGTATGCCCGAAGGCGGCTCCTGCAATTGCACCTAAAGGCCCCCCGATCACAAACCCGAGGGTCCCGCCAATAAGTTTTCCCATCCAACCCATAACTACATCTTCTCTATCAGCATCGAGCATTTGCCCGACGGAATCGGCAGAGTTTTTTTCTTATTTTCATCGAGGATATTGATGGTAAAATAGTAGAGTTTTTCCGACTCGAGCCGCACTTCCCATCCGCGATTACTTTTGTTGGTAACGATCGAAATGATATTCCGCTTGAGGGATAAGTTCTCGATGCCCATGATCTCGAGGGTCGGCATAATCCAGTCGACGGTTTTGCGGGGCAGGCTGATAAACAGTCCGAGTACATTTTCGATTATCAGCGTAATTGTGGACAGCCCGACATAGGGCAGGTACAGGGGACGGGGAAACGCTTCGTTCCCTTCCCACTGGGCCTGTCCCTCTTTCAGGGGATGGTACGCTTCATACACGTTTCCATCTTCACGGCCTTCCGGATGCAGGGTATCGAGCATATAATACAGATGCCGAATGGCCACCTCGCGGGCCAGTTCGAAACGGGCGTACTTCTCCAGCCCTTTTACCACCATAAAGTTGAAGGCCGGAAATACCGAACCGCGGTAGCCGCCCCCGTTTTCATCAAAATCGGGGTCATCCACCGACAGGCTGGGGAAAGGATGCTCGATTCCGAAGGTTTCGGGATTTTTGAGATGATCTATAAGGCGAACCGCTTTGGCCTCGTTGGGTATCTCGGCCAGCAGAGTCCAGAAACCGGCGATTGTTTTTTGCGACAGACGAGCGGTGTTCTCATCGAGGTCGTGATAAAAACCGGTCTCCTCATCCCACATCATCGAATTGATGCGGGTCTTCAGGGAAAAGTAATGCCGCTTATAGGTAAAGCTGATCTCCTTGTCGTTGAGAATATCTCCCAGGGCCGACATGTAGAGCGCATTTAAGGCCTGCTGCGCATTGAAATCGACCAGATACTCCGCTTTATTCCGTGGACTGTTGCCCATCCGGGTTGCCTCTAGCGGCACACTGTACAAGCCGTTTTCGGAACGGAAGTTTTCTTCCAGCCAGGCAAAGTACTGCTGCAGTCGCGGCACCACCTCTTTCAGCCGCTTTTTATTACCGCCCTTGTGAAACAGGTTATATTCGGCAAAGGCAAACAGCGGAGGATGAACGCTCTCTGGATTATCATCGGTATACACCGGCGCCCCGTCTTCGATACGGTAGGTGCCCCTAATTGCCCCGGAGTCCTCCTGTTTGCCGTAAAAATTGTCCAAGACACTGTCCGCCGGAAAAATATTATTGCTATACGCCAGGAAAAAGGTAGACAAACAGGCCTCAAATTGGTTAATAGTGGAACTGTCAGGATGCACCAAAAAAGCCGCCTGCAACCCGTTTTTATCTTGATCTTTATTTATATACCAGGCATCCTGTACCCAAGCCCAGGTCTGTTCGTACATATCGACGAAATCCTGGTCATAAAAATGAACCGCAGGAAAGCCCTTTTTTACCATCAATGATCCTTGCATATCCCCCCGCATGTCACATGAAATTGAGTATAGTTCTAGTTATGCAAAAAAAGAGAAAATTACCCTTTGTTTGAATCTATAAAATACAACGTAACGGCCCACAAGTCAAATTTTATCACGGCATAA
>CAZWDV010000101.1:0-8113 GCA_964632675.1 uncultured Sediminispirochaeta sp. | reverse complement strand
CGGTGACACCCGATATTCTAATTTGTATAATATCATATAGTTTACAAATACAAAACAAAATTCCACATTACACAACAACATACCTTTACAAATTTATTTTCGGAACATTGTTCCAAATACATCTTGCAAATATCTTATTTAATGATACTATTTACAAGGACTTACTAAAAATGTATTTATTATTGCAGGAGGAAGCAATTTGATATTTAAACCAGATTTCAACCAGTTTTTTGATTTTGAAAGGATGGAAAAAACACTTTTCAAATGGTCGGAAGAAACTCCGGATCTTCTCAAGGTAAATGTATTGGGAGAGAGCCACCGAAATAGAAATGTGTATGCTGTTGAAATTACCAATTTCAAAAAAGGAGATGCAGATTCAAAACCCGGATACTATATTGAGTCATGTATTCATGCCGAAGAGGTGATGGGCACTAACGTTACACTGTATATTGCATGGTACCTGTTGGAGAACTATCAGAAGGACCCGTACATAACGCGCCTGTTGAATACTCAAGTATTTTACATTCTTCCCAGGGTGAATCCGGATGGCGCGGAGTTTGTAATCAAAGAGGGGGCACCCTGGTGCGGTAACGGTACTTACCTGCCCGGCGAAGAACAACCTGAGGATGGTTTCTACTGGAAGGATCTGGACAACAACGGCATCGTAGCCCAAATGCGTATTCCGGATAAAAACGGCGAATGGAAAATTAGTGACTACGACAACCGTTTTATGGTTTTGAGAGAACCATGGGAAGAAGGCGGAGAATACTATCGAGTTCTTCCGGAAGGTGAGTTTCGAAACTACAATGGAGAACTGCACTTCCCGAAGCCTCAGGACGGAAACTTAAACCGACAATTTCCGGCCAACTTTTACCCCGAAGGACGACAGTACGGAGCCTGGGATATCCCGCTGCAGGAACCCGAATCTAAAGCAGTCGGTGATTTTTTTCAGGCCCATCATAATATCGGCGGAGTTATGTCATACCACACCAACGCAGGTGTAATTCTGCGTCCTTTCGGAGATAAGTCCGACGAGAATTACCAGGGCGAAGATTTAGCGCTCTACAAGAAATATGGGCAGATAGGTACTGAGATAACCGGATATCCGGTAATATCCGTTTTCCACGAGTTTACTACCAGCAAAGATGTAATCCGCGGCGGCACCCTTACCGACTGGACTTATGAGTTTATGGGCATGCCGAGTCTGGTTACCGAACTCTGGAATGTCAATCAAGCCGCCGAAATCGAACAGGAAGGCTTTTATCCTAAAGACCTCCGTACCGGTGAGGACAATGCCAAGGTGCTGCAGTATTTGAACAGCTATATGGATAATGCATATGTAGACTGGAAAGAGTTCGATCACCCGCAGCTGGGAAAAGTAGAAATCGGCGGATGGAATCGAATCTGGGTTTTTCGGAATGCTCCGGAACAAATTCTGGAAGATATCGCCAAAAAACATTGCGATTATTCCATCAAGCTATCGACAACGCTACCGCATATCGAGATTCAGGAAACCCATTGTGAAAAGCTGGGGGACAATATGTACCGCCTGTCTGCTATGGTGGGAAATGCCGGCTATTTGCCGACCTACCTTACCGACCAGGCTCTGTTTGCCCACGTCGATGACCCGGTCTCAGTCAGCCTGATTGCGGAGGGAGAATACGAGCTCATTGAGGGTAAAGAAGTTACCAATATCGGCCATCTGGAAGGAAGAAGTAAGCGCAATTCCCTCTGGTCGCAATGGATAAAAGAATGGAAACCTTCGGCGAAAAAAGTATCCTGGGTCATCAAGTATAAGGGAGAAAAATTAACAATTTCGGCCGGCAACAAAAAAAGCGGTTTCGAATCGGTAAGAGTTACACCCGAGTAATAAAAAAATGGGAACGCCTTTCGGCACAGCGCCGGAAGGGTTCCCTCTTTTTATGCAGCACGTTAAAACTCAGTCCTACATCCAGTCAGGTCTGACCTGCTCCAAATGCTCATATTCAACATCCCATCCATGCTCGCGTATGCTTTCAGAGAGTTCATATGCCAGCACTCTTTCACCGGTGATTTGTGCACCCTTCTGGCGGGCCAAATAGAGAAATGCTTCGGTGTACATAATCGAGTCGGTGTACTTTTCTTTTTCGGCCGGGTCCAGGGCCTCGAACTCCGACTCGAGCATATTGGTCGGCTTCATTTTTACGCCTCTCACCGTTCCACCAGGAGTAATGGTATTGACAGAAATATTATGTTTTTCCAATTCCAGAGCCAACGACTGTGAGAACCCTTCAATGGCATATTTTGTTGCTGCATATACACTCTCTTTTTCAAACGGCCAAATACCGGCGTTGGAAGAGACATTTATTATGCACCCGGACTGTCTTTCTATCATTTCCGGCAGGAACTTCTTGGTGAGATACAGATAACTGAGAAGGTTTACATTTGTAAGCAGTCGCATCTCTGCCTCAGTGATGTCGCGAAACTCTTTAAACTTCATGATAGCGGCATTATTGACCAGGATATCCAGGCGTCCGTATTTCTCTTTTACCTTTTGACAGGTCTTATCAATACCATCTTCCGCGCCTAAATCAGAGGAAACAGCCAGAGCTTCACCGCCCTCATCTCGTATCATCGCAGCTGTCTCTTCGATCTCCGACTGGGTCCTGGAAACTATGACAACCTTCGCCCCTGCCCGGCCGAACGCAAGGGCGATTGAACGGCCCCATCCGCGTCCGGCACCGGTAATTAAAACTACCGATTCTTTAATTTTCATTTTCTATCACTCCATTTCAGTTTGTTTTTCTTTCTCCCGGTTGCGGTCCATCATAATCTGAATGGCAGCCGGATCAGTATTTCCTTTCTCCTCAGTGCCGGTATGGGCTTCCGCCACCTTCAATTGGTAGTCCATCGAACCGATTCCGAGTTCTTGAGCAGCTACGAACTGTCCCAATTCTTCGACCGGCATATCAATCCGGTTATCTTCCGGGAATTCCTTGAGGATTCGAACTGCTTCGGTATCAAGTGCCACCATGTCACCAGATGCCATTATCATGTTCGGATACACATAGTCTCCCCGGCCGTGCCACGACACCGTGGTACGTCGAAAATCCATCACCACCAGGTCAGGCTTCCACCCGAGGTTCAACTCAGGAACTTTATAGTCGGTAGTAGCTTTGTCTTCGTGCAAAAAATCTCTTCCGGCTGAATCCAACCAGCCGACACTCAGCTTCATCGAGCCCGAGAATCGCGCCGATGAGTGGCATCTTGCATTTGAAAGATACACTCTCTTTTCTGCTTCATACATAGATTTTGGAACGGTAATCTTCTGCCAGTACTTACCGGGTATTTGCATTTCAATCCACCGGTCTTCATCGAAATTCACGAAATCTATGTCGTACCATTTAATGTGGCGTTCGAGATCGAGCTCCTTTACCACTCCCACGGTTGGTCCGGCGCCGCGGCCGGAACTCTCTCCAATGGTGACCCTGGCACCGTGATCCAACAGTATTTCGATTACGGTCTTCAACATCCCGATTTCGGTTGATAGGGGGGTACGATACGCACAGTTAAAGTTTGGCTTCAACATAACGTGATCGCCCCGTTTTATGCTTTTCTCTATTCCACCTAACAGCTCAATGGCATTTGATACTCTTTCGTAGAGAAAATCACCATTGAAGGTCGGCACTTTACTCACCAACGGTCTGCCATCCAGCATGTAGGGGTTGTTCTTCTTTGGATGAGGTTTTACCATTTCTCAGCTCCTGCGAAAATATTATGTGCTATTTGTTCAATATACTTGTTTCAACCCGAATAAGTTCAGCTATTCCCTCGGCTACCGCGGTTTTCGGTATATAGCCGGTATCAGCGAATAATCGCGACATATCAAGTCCTGCTCTCCAGGAGGCAGCCGTCATAGCCACATCGGCCTCTTCGGCTCGTGCAGCCCATTCCACCGCAAGCCCCTGATCCTGAAAAGCGCCAGCAATATCCTGGAAAGAGACGCTGAAACCACTGCCGAAATTATACACCGGATAGTTCCAGTTCGGAACCTGCAGCAGGTGGTAGACCGACTGTGCCAGATCTCTTCCAAACACCCAGTCGCGGGTGATTTCACCGCCGTACAACTTTATTACGCGGCCTTGATGCAGGGCCCGGGCCAGCTGTCCCATCTGGCTCAGGCCCTGTCTGGTTGCAGTGGGCATTTCGAACGGACCATATACCGAACCCAGCCTGGCCGAGGCGATTCGCATCTCGGATACGCCGTGGAAATATTCCAATACCATCTCGGCCGACTTCTTACTGACCGAATACAGCATCTCTAACGGAAAATTTCCATCTTCCTTTTGCAGCTCGCCGCTCTCGGGCGCCTGTCCAATGTACACGCCGCTGCTGCTCAGAAACAACAAAGCGGAAACCGACCCAACTTTCTGCGCCGCCTCCAGTACATTCAAAGTGCCGCATACGTTTAAGCGCGCGGCGGCAGCTTGGCGGGCCGGATCGTCCCCGTATCCGTTAGTTACGGCTGCGCCGTGAACAATATGGTTTACTCTCTCAGTTTCCAGGAGCTCGACTAACTGATTCATATCCAGCACATCCAGCCGTTTGAAAGCAGGAACCCGGCCGCAGGAACTGAGAAACTCCTGCTCGAGCTCTGAAGGCGGCCGGATATCCGTAACTAGTATCTCCATATCCCCGGGCAGCCAATAGGCCAGTTGAATTCCGACAAACCCCAGGCCGCCGGTAATCAGGATACGTTCTTTCATGTGTGTTACCTAAAACTCCAGCTTATACATACTCAGCGGCCGCATCGACAATCGCCTGTGCGGTAGTCACCCACGCCTCATCCATAAACGTTCCGGATACATGGGGAGTTATAATTACTTTGCTGCCGGCCATCTCCAGAAGAGGATGGTCCTTCGGAAGCGGTTCGTAATGAAACACATCCAATCCTGCGCCAGCTATCCGCTTTTGCTGCAAAGCCCGAACCAGGGCATCCTCGTCCACCAGTTTCCCGCGGGCCGTATTTATAAAATAAGCACTCGGTTTCATGAGCGAGAATTCCCGTTCTCCGAAGCCCTTTTCATTCCCATCTTTGCCTTCAACCAGGCGGTAGTGTATACTCACAAAATCGCTCTGTTTCAGCAGTTCTTCCCTTTCGAGGAACCGTATGCCGAGCTCATTTTCTTTCTGCTCAGAGAGCCGGTACACATCATAATAATAGATCTTCATCCCAAACGGTTTGAGCCGTTTCGCCACACCGCGGCCGATGTGCCCCATTCCGAGTATGCCGATGCTCTTGTTATACACCGCCCCCGAGGGCTCCAGCCCTATCCAGTTGAAGGTGTATTTTTTCTGGTCAGTCTCGATAGGAACATCCTTGCCCGGCAGCCAGGCTTTTGCATTTGTTTTTTTGGCTACCCACAGCAGTTGTCGGCTCAAAGCAAGTACTAGGGTTACCACATGCTCACAGACCCCGATCAGACCGGTATTCGAGATATCGATAACAGGAATACCGGCAGTCTCTATACGAGCCTTACCGGTATCGAGCCTAATTATGCACTTTATGTCTGCACCGTTGTCCTTGAGATCCTCGCCACTTATTTGTTTGTTTTCTGTGAGAACTACACTGGCCCCGTTCACCTGATCGGAAAGCTGCCATCCGGCGGGCAGCAGCTTTTTGAGATTTTCTCTGAGAACCTCAGGAACATCGGGATCGAATATACACAGTTTTACTTCGCCCATAGCCTAGACCATCCTTCGTCCGCCCACATAGGTTCGACTTACTTTTTCCAAAGCGCTCAAATCTTCCAGCGGATTGCCTTCTACGGTAATGATATCCGCCAATTTGCCCTTTTCGAGGGTGCCCAGGTCTTTATCCAATTTACTCAATCTGGCGGCCTGAATAGTGGCGCTACGGATAGCCCCGTAGTTGCCGTCCACTACCCCCAGTTCAACCATGAACTCCATCTCAGGGACGATCTTGTAATGCTGAACTACCGGACTGCCTGCATCCGTACCGAACACAATCGGTACCCCGGCTTTTGCGGCTTTCACAATATCATTGTATCTGGCTTTGTCGGCCCGCTGCTTTTTTCGCTCTTCTATCTTCCACTCGGGGATGTTGTAGGCGCGGGCCAGTTCCGGTTCTGCCTGAAGAACAACTGCGGAGAAAGTAGTGGTAATGGGAACTTTTTTATCAAGCAGCTTCTGAATAGTCTGATCACTCATGCTGCCGCCATGCTCAATGGTATCGATGCCGAAATCCACACTGCGCTCAATTGCTTCATTATAAGTTGCGTGAGCTGTCACGGGAAGACCGTTCCGGTGGGCTTCATCAACCACAGCAGAGAGTTCTTCATCAGTAAATTCGATCCGGTCATGACACATCATAATCTTAATTAGATCGGCACTGCCCTTCACGTTTTCACGAACAGCCCGGCGCATTTCATCCGCACCGCTGGCTTCCCGGCAGCACCAGTAGGTATGTCCGCCGGTCTGCACTATCGCGGCCCCGGCAATCAGGATACGCGGCCCCGGAAAAATTCCCTGCTCCAAGGCCTGTTTCATGGCAAAAGCAGTATCGTTTACCCCGAGTTCCCTTACCAGTGTAATTCCCGAACGCAGGCTGATGAGCATATTGCCGGCGGCTTTATACGCGCTGATCTCTATGGAGTCATTCATCGACTGATACGCAATGTCGTGAACCCCGTCCCAGGACAGGTGGGCATGACTGTTGAACATTCCCGGGAGTATCGACCCGTCTACTTTTATAATCTCAGCCCCATTGTCTTTGTACTCGCTCAGCGGGCCGACCCGCACTATTCTCTCACCATCAACTTCCACGAAACCGTTTTCGATGACCTCGTTTTCAACCGCAGTAATTACCCGACCCTGCAGCACAAAGTGCCCGGTAGGTATATCAAACATCGGTTTGGTTATTTTTGTGTATTTCCACGCAGCTGGTTCTGGCATCTATTCTCTCCTCTTATTTTGACGAATTTCCATACTCCCACATAATGGAAGCAGCATACTTTATTCCGTTGATATAATGATCTATATCAATGTTTTCATTTGGAGCATGCAGGTTACAGTCAACCTGTGCAAAACCGGTCAGGGTGGTCGGCATCCACACGTGCCGCAGAATCGTACCTTCCGCACTGACCCCTTTTACAACCGGGGCTTTTCCGAACACACGGGTGGCGGCTTTTATCACCGACTGACTTATGTCCTCATTTACACTGATTTTGTAGGGCGGTTCGGGATCCGGGAATTCCACATGAATTTTAATATGACTGAATCCGTGGGAATCCAAGTGCTTTCTTAACTTGTCATAGGCCTTGGAAGGGTCCATCATCGGTATAATGCGAAAATCTATTTTTGCCCGCGCTTCACCCGGGACAATCGTTTTCGAGCCGGGACCCTGATAACCACTGGTCAAACCGCAGATATTACAAGTAGGCTCATACTCCCGGGCTTTGAGGGCTTCATATCCCGTACGGCCCAGTGCAAAATCTTCAATTCCGAGGTCTTCCTTCACCTTTTCCAAATCGAGTCTATCTGCATTCTCGCGCAGCAGGGTCTCTTCCTCTTCACCCAGCTGATAAATACCGTCATACCAACCGTCTATCAGGATATTCCGGTTTTCATCAACCAGAGTATTCAGAGCCCGGACCAGCTCCCATGCCGGCTGAGGAACCAGCGGGGCATTCAAACTGTGCACATCTCTATTCGAACCCTCCGCAACCAGCTCAACATAGAAAACAGACTTCAGGCCCAACTCCACTTCAGGTACATCTTCACTGGCATTTACCCCTCCGTCGAGGCAGTGCATTGCATCGGCAGCACACAGTTCTGGATTCGCTTTCACGAATTCACCCAAATGGGGAGAACCGATTTCCTCTTCACCTTCGAAGAGAAACCGCATCCCCACAGGCAGTTCACCCACAGTCTCCTTAAAAGCCTTGGCCGCTTTGATAAAGGCCAATACTCCGGACTTGTTATCCGTCGCACCCCTGGCCCACAGTCGGCCGTCTTTGACCACAGCGGAAAAGGGCGGATCGTTCCATTTTTCCAGAGGCTCGGGAGGCTGCACATCATAGTGGGCATAGCCGAGCAGTACTTTTTCGTTCTG
>CAZWDV010000100.1:0-8215 GCA_964632675.1 uncultured Sediminispirochaeta sp. | reverse complement strand
TGAAGACCGACAGGTTGGGTCTGTTCGTTCCAGAGCGACGATTTCTGCCGATTTTAGGCGGAATGTCCTCCTTTTCTCCGGTTTTCGCCTTGACCCCTCGGATAACTTTTCATTCGGCCCATGAACTCATGGATGAACCGGTGCTCTACCTTTCCAGTTACATTAACGAATACAGAACGGAATACTGCCGTTTACTGAACAGGGTCACGGAGGTCGACGGCTGGGAAGCCTGGATCCTCTACATGCTTGGAGCCGTCGAACAGAGCGCGATACATACCCTCGGTACAGTTCTTTCCATTATTGAACTCATGGAGACTATAAAAGAGAGAATCCGGAAGGAAGCTGAGGATATCTATCGATACGAGTTGATAGAACTACTTTTTACTCAGGTGTACTGCAAATACGCTTTTTTAGAGCAGAACGGGATAGCTTCAAGAAACACCGCCAGCAAATATCTGAACATTTTGTGCAGACTATAAACCCAATGCACAAACTTAGGACATGCATGTAAGGCTATGCACAAAAATTATTTTAATTTGTGCATACATGCCTGAGTATGCACAGTACGCGGGTTATCTGTGAATAAAGTAAAATATGATCTCTCCTGGAAACGCAAAGCTTCGGGACAGTCTAGAATCCATGAAGGCTATTTTTTCTGATGTGCGAAAAATAACCGGATCCTCGTCATCAGTTCCCTGACATGGAGCGGCATTTCCCGGTCTCGAAAGTGAACGATACCGAGCCAATAAGTGTTCATCAGTGCCCTGGGAAAGGGAAGCGGCTTTATCTCGTATTTCTCCAGCAGATCGGCAAGTGCCAGGGGGAGAAGGATTATGTAGTTATTTCTGATGAGCTGGATAGCCGCCATCAGATCCTCCACCTCGTAGGAGATCTTCGGAGTAAAAAAATTCTCCGGAAAGTACGAGAGTCCGGCCGGGGTCAGGTCCGTGCGGCGCAGTACGGGCATGCTCTTGAGCTTTATCCACTTAAATTCCTGGAGCTTTTCTTTTACGAAATCGGTGCTGAAAACAGGATGGTGTTCCTGGATGAATATGGCCTCCTGGTTCTGAAACAGCGGAATCGATTCCAGATTTCGGTATTTTTTGTCTTCCAGTATACGGCAGAGGACGAAATCGTATTTCTGCTCTTCCATCAGATCCGTGAGGAGCTTCTCAGATGTTCCGTGTGTGACGTTGATTGCGTAGGAATCCAGAATATCAAGAGACCGCATGACATCGGGCAGGAGAAAATCGTTCCAGATGGTACTGCAGCCGATATTTATTTCGTTTTCACCGGTACCGGGTTCTGCTGTCTTCTTCTCTTCGAGCATCTGTCTGTCGATGTTCAGAAAGCACCGTTCAATTTCACATGCCGTACTGTAGAGTATGTCGCCATAGGCAGTAGGCTTTATTCCTGAATAGTGGCGTTCGAGGATCTCGACCCCGTACTGCTGTTCAAGGAGTTTGATCGACTGAGACAAGGCGGGCTGGCTGACGAAAAGGAGCCGGCTTGCCTTGCTTATGCTTCCCGCCTCGACGACTTTTTTGAAGCGCAGCAGATTCTCGATCATCCTCTAATGGTATCATATTTTCTTATACCCTGCATCAATAATTAATATTTGTTGTCCATGAGAAAACAAAGGTACAATCTATATGAAAGGAAAAGAGCGAAACAATGGAAGAAATCGGCGTAGGCATAGTCGGAGCGGGGGTTCGCGGTGTGTACTGTCTGGGACAGGCGATTGTTATGCTGAGCGGTGAAACAAAGCTCTTCGTCTCAGGTGTTCATGATATCCTGAAGGATCGGTCAGAGGAAGCTCGACAGTATCTGGAGAAGCTCTACTCCGTCCAGGGTCAAACTAGAACGATTCGTGTGCATCAAACGTACCGGGAGATGCTTGAAGACGAACGGTGCCGTATCGTACTGGTTACCAATTTCACCAGTCAGCACCGTGCATCTGCTGTAAAGGCCCTTGCCGCCGGGAAGATGGTATACCTGGACAAACCGATCTCGGTTACACGGGAAGCTGCCGTGGAAATCGTTGCTGCGGCACGTGAGAACCCTCTTATAATGGGCTTCACCCGCCGGTATGAAAAGAGCTGGATCAAGGCGAAGGATCTTCTTGATAGCGGTATCATCGGTCCCCTTCAGATGATGCAGATCAACTCCGTTATTCCCTACCATCGCTACCTGCAGACCTGGCACCGCCGCAGGGAATTGTCGGGTGGCGCTCTCAATGACAAGAGTTCTCACCACTTCGACGTCTTTAACTGGATGGCCGGGGAATATCCGCGATTGCTGACGGCGATCGGCGGACGCAGCTCCGTCTTTCCGGTGGAAGAAAATGCCCCTGAGTCGTGCCGGGTCTGTGACCGAGAGTGTCCCTACCGCAGGGATCCGCACAAAATCAGCGACGGGGCCTTTGTGCTGCAATTCGATTCCTGGAACAAAGCAGAGAACGAGGTCGATCGGATCGATACGTGTGTGTACGCACCGGGAGCCGATATCGTCGATCACGCTCTGGTGTCTATCGCCTATCCGTCGGGAGTGAAGGCGGCACTCTTCTTCTCGATTTTCGGTTCGGATTCACAGGATCAGGAGACGCTTCTGCTCGTGGGTGAGAAGGGCAAGATCCTTGTGAACAGACATGAGGGGAAGGTAAGGCTCCATTCCGATTTCGGCCGAAAGGTGGAGTCTTTCGATTGCCGCGGTGAGGAGTTCGATACAAGCCATTTCGGTGCCGATCGTGATCTCGTCCGTGCATTGCAGTCTTTTTATGACGGAAAGGATCCGACAGCCTCAGCCCGGGACGGATATGTCTCGCTGGAGATGGTACTGGCGGCGCAGGAGTCGATTCAAAACAGCGGTCAGCCCGTGAATATCGGGATTGATTAAATATTTATTCAGGAGGAGATTGAAAATGAAAAAAGGGGTAATTATTGGGTTTCTGGTCTTATTGATAGTGGTGCCTGTCTTTGCCGGCGGTCAAAAGGAAGCCGCGCCGGCCGCGGGCGGCGGCGAAGAAGAAGTGGTTGTCGAGCAGAAGACAGTGAACTTCTTTATCAGTGGTAAATCGGTCTGGGGCGAACCGATGGAGGACGTGGTAGCCCGGTTCAACCAGGACTATCCCAACATCACCGTGGAATACGAGGTTGTAGGCGGCGGCGTCGACTGGCGGCCCGTCCTTGCTACCCGCGCGCGTACCGGTAATCTGCCGGACATCTTCATGATCGATGGTGCGAGCGATTTCGCGACCTATGGAGAGTATCTCGACGACCTGTCCGACATGGACATTGTGGACCACTTTCTGCCGGTTGCGAAGGAGAGCGCCTACCTCGATGGCCGTTTGATGGGCCTGCCCACCTCTATCGAGGGGTACGGCTATATCTACAACAAGGACCTCTTTGCCCAGGCGGGGATCGCCAGGGTCCCGGAGACCTTCAGTGAACTGGAAGCCGCAGTGGAAAAACTGGCTGCAGCGGGCATCACCCCCTTCGTGTCGGGCTACGGCACCTGGTGGGTAACTTCCAACCATCAGCTCAACGTTCCCTTTGCCTCACAGGACGATCCGCGGGGTTTTGTGGAGTCCCTCAACGCCGGCACCGGGTCGATAGCAGACAACGAGTACTTCCAGAATCTGCAGCAGCTTATCGATCTGGTACGTTCCAACACGATGGGCGATCCGCTCTCCCAGGACCACCACATGCAGGTATCGCTCTTCGCGAGTGAAAAAGCGGCGATGATCCAGCAGGGGAACTGGAAGGAAGCGGCCATCCTCGACGCCAATCCGGACATTGACATGGGTCTCGTGCCGCTGGCACTTACCGAGGATGCAGCGCGCAGCGGCCGTATCCCCGTCGGTATCCCCTGGTACTTCGTGGTAACCGAGGACTCCGAGGTGAACAAAGAAGCGCGGACCTTCCTCAACTGGCTGCTCAACGAGCCGGCTGGACAGCAGGAACTCGCGGTGACCCTCAACTCGATTCCCGCATACGATCACTTTGACGTGGACTTCGCCGGCGGGATCAGCAGCGACGTACTCGCCTACTCGCTGAAGGGGAAGACGATGCCCTGGATGTTCGGTCTCTGGCCGCAGGGTTACTCCCAGGAGGCGTCCAATATCCTGCAGGAGTACATCGCCGACCGGATCTCCTTTGACGAGGCTCTCAAGCGGCTTGACAAAGCCTGGCAGAATTTGGCGAAATAAACGGCACCGTACCTGATACGGTCAGGAGGCGGGCGGACTAGGCCCGCCGCCTCCTCTATAATGGAGATTTCAGGTGTTACAAAAACTGAAAAAAGGAGTCCTGAACAGCTTTGTCCTGTATACCGCTTTTCCGTACGCGGTCTTTCTGGTCTTCGTGCTCGTACCGTTTCTTATCGGCGGTTACTACTCCCTGACGGAGTGGAACGGAGTCTCGAGAAACATAGATTTCGTGGGCTTGCGGAACTATTTTGAGGTGTTCAGGGAAGACGAGAGATTTATCGTTTCCACCGTCTTCACGTTTAAGTTCACCCTTGCTGCCTGTGTTTCCGTAAACCTTCTGGGGCTTTCCTACGCGGTCATGTTTCATAACAGTACCCGATGGAACTCCGCGCTCCGGGTGATCCTTGTATTACCCAATGTGATCGGCGGAATCATCCTCGGCTTCGTATGGCGCTTTATCTTCGCACAGGCGCTTCCGGCGATCGGCGGGATCTTCGAGAATCTATCGTGGTTCGGCCAGCCCGATATGGCGTTCTACGCGATATTGATCGTCCTGGTGTGGCAGCAGGCCGGGTATGTGATGCTTATCTACATCGCCTCCATGAACAGTATAGACGAACAGCTCTTTGAGGCGGCAAGGATCGACGGCGCCTCATCCTTCAGACAGTTCACCTATATCACGCTGCCGCTTATCGTTCCGGCCTTCACGGTCAGCATCTTCATCGTCCTGGCGTACTCGTTCAAGATCTTCGGTCTCATTTTCGCCCTCACCGGCGGGGGTCCCTTCGGTTCCACCGAATCGCTGGCACTCAACATCTACAACGAAGCCTTTGTCTACGGCAACTACGGTACCGGATCGGCAAAAGCGGTGATCTTCTTCATCTTCGTGGCGATTCTCTCGTACCTGCAGGTGCGATTCACCCAGAAACGGGAGGTAAGTCTCTGATGAAACCGATTCATCCTTCAAAACTCCTGTTCTACTTCTTTACCTTTCTTCTGGCAATCATCGTACTGTCTCCGTTTTATTTCGTCCTTACGAATTCGGTAAAATCCTACAGCGAGATCATTCTCGATGCCGCGGCGATGCCGAAGGAGTTGATGCTGAGTAATTACCAGGTCGGTATCGAGAAGGTGAACTTCTGGCAGATTTTTTATAATTCCATCCTCGTAACGGTGCTGGGAATCGGCGGAATGGTTCTTTTCGGCTCCATGGCAGCGTGGAAACTGGCGCGCGTCAAGTCCAGGGTCAGTATGTTTATGTACTCCACCTACATCCTGGCGATGATCATACCCTTCCAGTCGATCATGATACCGCTGGTCGTTGTCTCGAGTAAGCTGCAAATGCTGCACCCGGTCGGCCTCGGCGTGATCTACTGGGGATTCGGTATGCCACTGACGATCTTCCTCTATCGCGGATACTTCAACTACGTCCCCCGGGAGCTCGACGAGAGCGGAATGCTCGACGGGTGTAACGACTTCACCCTCTTCTGGCAAATTCTCTTCCCACAGCTGCGCACGATGACAACTACGATTGTGATTCTGCAGAGCCTCTGGGTCTGGAACGATTTTCTCCTGCCCCTATTGATCCTTCAGCACGATCGCGATTACTTCACGATCCCGCTGGGCATCAACAGCTTCTTCGGGGTGTATAAAGCACAGTGGGATATGGCGCTCCCGATCCTGGTTCTCGGAATGATTCCCCTGATCGCTGTGTTTTTAATCGCGCAGAAACATATCGTCCGCTCGATTGCGGCTTCCGGACTGAAGGGGTAGATACGATAAAGATGTATAACCTGTACTGGGGTGACACCCACGATAATACCTATCAGGCTCCGGACCCCGAATTCTCCATGGACCGCCACCTGAGAGCGGCGGCGGGGCACCTGGATTTCTACTGCGGCGCCTATTATCCTTACACATCTCCCGCCTTTCGCAAAGGCGGCCACCCCTCGGAAGACAGGTCAGAACAGCCCCTGAACGTTGAGACATGGAAACCGGCGGAACAGCTCGATGCGGAGTGGAGATTGGTAAAGGAGGCTGTTCAGCGCAACCATCGGGAGGGAGAGTTTGTAATCTTTCCCGGGTACGAATGGCAGGGTGACGGTACGTGGGGAGATCATAATGTTTTTTTCAATGAAGATGATCCCCCTCTCTTCCAGGTGGAAACACTGAAGGAGCTGTACACACATCTCCGTTCCCGCCGGGCGCTGGCGATACCTCATCACACCGCCTATATCACCGGGTTCAGGGGCAAGCAGTGGGATGTGCAGGATGAGGGGCTTTCGCCGTTTATGGAGATCTTTTCAATTCACGGCAGTTCGGAGGGAGAGAAATTCGGCGGAGGGCTGCGCAGTAATCCTTTCATGGGGCCCGATACCGACACGGGAAGCTTTACCAGGGCGATGGAGCAGGGGCTGAAGACCGGCGTTATCGCTTCGACAGATAACTGGGGAGCGCTGGCCGGTAACTACGGACGCGGGCTTGCCGCGGTGTGGGCAGCGGATCTCACCCGCGACGCTCTCTGGGATGCTTTCACCTCCCGCCGTGTATACGGCGTGACGGGGGACCGTATCAGGCTGCACTTCCACCTGAACGAAGCTCCCATGGGGAGCATCCTTCCACTTCCATCCCGGCGGCCCGTATTCAGAGTGCAGGTGGAAGCTTTCGATCGGATCGATTACATCGATTTTGTACGTGATGAAGTTCTCATCGACCGTGTCAGTGTGATCGGAGAAGGTGCTTCAAGCGTTGAATTGGCCGACGAGTTCGTTCTGCGGTTCGAGTATGGATGGGGTCCGGCGGCCAATGTTATCTCGCTTCCGCCGAAGCAGTGGAACGGCGAAGTCCGGGCGGCCGGAGGCGAAATAAGCCGTGTAGTTCCGTGCTGGATAGGGCCGGGTCAGGAGTTTTCCCAACGTCAGAGTTCTCTCACTTTCACCGGTGAAACGACGCAGGATACTGTGGGACGTGAGGTACAGAACGGCTACGTGCTGACCGTGAAGGGTTCGGCTGATACCGTTCTGACGTTTAATATCGACGGGATCGAGCATCGGGCCACCGTGAAGGAGCTGAGTACGGGAAGTTCTGTGCTCTGGAACAGAGCCGCTTCCGTTGATCTGATTCATTCGGAGTTCGGTACCGACGGGGAAGCGCTGATGCGGAAGGATGTTCTGTTTGGTATGGCCTACAAGACACGGGTATATCAGGCGCTGCCGGAGGTAGTCTATAAAGAGGACGTCGCCTTTACAGACGCTCTCTTTGACGGAAAACCGCACTCCTATCGGATTCGGGTCCGGCAGAGAAACGGCCAGATGGCATGGTCAAGTCCTATCTGGCTGGAATAGCCGCTGTCCTGTAAAAATGCGCTAAGCTTCGTGACAGTCTGAAGTACTCGAACGCTGTGTGGGCTCCCACCCCCGCGCCCTCTCCGGCCCCGCCGGCCGGTTCCCAGCATTATCGGCGGGCATGTTTATATGGCTGTGAACAAGTCGCGTGAATTTGTGCGGGAAAGGAAAAAAAGAATTTTTATATTTTACTTTAGAGCCCACTTTCCGCACCTCTCAATCCAAAAAATAGATTTTTTCGAAGGGTGGGCCTAAGCACTTTATAACCGTGTGGTGATCATCTTCCATATTCATGTTTTCCGTACCGCCATCGTTATGAAGGGAAAAGAGCATGACATTCTCGAAGATTTAGAACACCCAGCGAATAGTTGGACGGTTGTAGGATCGATTTTTTCGGCTATGCGATTTCCTTGCATACCCCGGCTACGATACCAAGGTGCTGCAGTAGTTTCCCTTCTTTCTTTGCCATACGCCCCTCCCTAGAGGATAAGTATGACATGGAATCAGTTCAATTAATATTAGCCATATGTTTAGTATTTATGTAATGTATATTAAATTTTTCGCTTCTCAACTGCGGAAAGTGGGTTATAATATTGCGAAGGTAATATGTCTCTATAAGGTGAGAAATTATGACAAAAAAGGTATTGTTAGTAGAAGATGAAAC
>CAZWDV010000099.1:0-8222 GCA_964632675.1 uncultured Sediminispirochaeta sp. | reverse complement strand
CAACGCTCTCGATGCCGCTGCCCGAACGCACGAAGAAGGCGGCGGTCCATGCAAGGGGAAATATCAGACCCCAGCTTATGTTCGGTGGTTTGAGGTAGTAGCTGCGCATGTCCTTTGCGAGTATGTTCCAGAATGCGATCCATCTTTTCATCTTCCCGCACCCCTCTTCTTTTCCTGCTCACCGCTCATCTGCCGGGCTTCGATTCCGGTTACCCGCACAAACACATCCTCCAGGGAGGGGCGTATCCTGCGCGCCTCGTATATCTCGATGCCGCGGTCTTCGAGGAAGCGGACGATCGGTCCGACCTGGATGGTCTCCGGCGATTCGATGCGCAGCTTCTGTTGCGAGTCGGCGTAGGAACTGAGACGGGGAAAGGCTGCGCTGAGTTCTTCGCAGACAGCCCCTGCCCCGGCGGATATCTCGAAGTGCATTACCTGGGTGTCTTCGCTGCCGCGCATGAGGTTCTCCACGCTGTCCACCCTCTCGATGCCCCCCGACACGATGAAGGCGATACGGCCGCAGAGCCTCTCGGCTTCCTCTATGTAGTGGGTGGTGAGAAAAATGGTGGTCCCCTCCGAGTTGAGGTCGGCGATGAGCCGCCGCAACTGGCGCGCACTGGCCACGTCGATGCCGCTGGTCGGCTCGTCGAGAAAGAGAATCGGCGGTACGTGGATGATGCCGGCGGCGATAGTGAGCTTGCGCTTCATCCCCTTCGAGTAAGCGGCGAACTTCCTGTCCGCCGCCTCGGCAAGGCCGAAGCGCTCGAGCAGTTCACCTGCCCGTTTACGACGATCGGTCTTTTTCATCCCGTAGAGGGCCCCGCAGAAGCTGAGATTTTCGAAACCCGTCAGCTCGGGGTAGAGGTTGCTCTCGTCAGGAACGATTCCCATCAGGTGTTGGGCGGCCTTCGTGTTTTTCGAGCAGTCGATGCCGGAGACGGTGATTTCCCCGGCATCCGGGCGAGCCAAGCCGGTGAGCATGTTGATTGTGGTGGTCTTGCCGGCCCCGTTCGGCCCGAGAAAGCCGAAGAGCTCCCCTTCCGCTACGCAAAAGTCCACCCCCCGCACCGCCCGCACATCTTCGAAGCTCTTTGCCAGCCCCCTCACCTCCAGGGCGGGGCTGCTGTGGTCTATGGCGGGCCTGCTGTTGTCCAAAGGGCGGCGGCGGGATTTCATAGTTATATCACCCGTGGCGATGCCCGCAGCACGGATGATCTTCCGCATTCTCCCCGTGGCATTCTTTGACTTGTTCCGGCGTGCAGTCTTCCGGCCTGTCTTTCAATTTCTCGGGATTTCTGCACTCTTCATTTTTTTCCTCATCACAGCATGGCATGGGCTGTTCCTCCTCATCTATTCTTAAGAGTATTGTAGTATGTACTAATATGCTAATACAAATTCACCGACGAGTCAATATCAACAGCCCGTGCAGTCTCGGTTTTCCTTCGACCCGCTCTCAACTTCGGGCGAAAGTACTCCGTCAATCACCGCCTTCCAGCGTGCAAGAGTCTCTGCGTCGATGCGGTAATGGACAAAGTAGCCCTGTTTGTCGTCTATGAGCAGCCCCGCATCGCGCATGACCCGCAGGTGCTGCGAGACCGCCCCCTGGCTGATCCCGAGCCGGCAGGCAAGGGCGTTGACGCACATCGGTCCCCCCTTGAGGTGCGCGAGGATCGCAAGCCGCGTTTCTACCGCGAGGACCTTGAGGATACGTGCCTGTTCCTTCGTTTGTGTTGTTTTCGCCATTCCGGTTCGCTCTGAAAGTATTTTAGTACCTACGAATATACTAACAAGAAACATCAAAAAAAGCAATTGAGGGCCATACCTCAAAACAACATATTTACTTCATACTTTATTCACATTTTTAGCCTAAATTTCATTCAGGAGGTGAGCAGTGAAACTCTTTAAGCCTGCTTGCATAATAGGCATCTTTATTATCATGACTGAATCACTGTTCGGATTATCCTTCGAAGAGCTCGTCGAAAATCTCGGGCTTGCGGAATGCTATTGCAGCGTAGCGCCGTGAGATAGAAGCGCAGGGCAGCCTTCTCTCCAATCCGACCATTGAGCTTTCGTTTTCCGGCCGGCAGCAGAGTGCCTCTTTAGACTACGATGTAGAGCGCGCTTCTCTGGGGCTTTCGGTACGTCTGCCGCTGGAAATCGGAAAATCCGACGAAAACGAAAAGCACATGCTCGAGAACAGCATAACTGTCTACAAGCCTGAGATCGAAGAGCGCAAATCTTCTCTCGAACTACAGCTCAGGTCCCTGTCCGGCTACCCCTCTTACATCGGACACAACCAGAAGCATGATGAGTTCCGTCGTGCCAACGCTGGCTCGTGACCCATATCAAGAAGACGGACAAGCAGTACGTTCCCTATCTCTCGTAGGAATAAGGGTCAATAAGGGAACAAGTCATACGGGAAAGTCGCCATAGAGCGCCTATGCGACTAGTGCTCGACTACGATGGCGTGCTTTGCCCAGAAGAGTACCGACTCTTTCAGCTCTTCCAGGCTTATCTTCGGATCGAATGGCTCGCGGGGGGCCGGCTCGCCGGGATAGAAGGTCTGGAGAACGAATGTTTTTTCTCCCCTCCAATGCCCCCAAAAGGTGAGTTTTTCCGTAGGTTTCTTTTTTCCGTATATCAAGTGTGAGGGTATGGTCCTTCCCTTCCGCGGCATCCAGAAAGAGCTCTTCTCCTCCGGGGCCAGTCTCCTCAGCCCGGTAAGCCCGACTTTTTTCCCGCATTCCACCGCCCTCTTTACTTCGCCTATACGGCTCTCGTTTTTCAGCTCCTTGCGGATTATATCCAAGACCTCTTCCCGACCGAGAAACATGTCGTCCGTGTGGGCACGCAGGTGCTGCTCGTCCTCAATTACGATTTTAGGCTCATCCATCGGCGTACAGTCTCCAGAGTGCGTATAGATTCTCCTCCAAGCGAATACCGAGCTGGGGATCGGTTCCGGCACCGGTCGTTACATCGTCCGTATTCTCGAAGACACGGTACGGCACCGAGACACCGGATATAGAAATGTACTCGGGATCATCGCTGGTAAAATCCTGCCAATCCACATCACCGTAGAGATACGTTATTTTATCATCTTCAAGGGAGTGCTCAAGGATGCTGTGTGGTTTATCGGGATTTTTTCTTCGCCTATTCTTTCGCAGGGATTCCTCGAAGGGCACGTTTATATACAGCACCGCCGATCTTTTCAATAGCTCCGGTGAGAACTGCGAGAATGCCGAAGAGAACCCCCCGTGCTCGCTCCCGCGGGCAAACTCGATTATCGCAGTGTGGGTGCTGCCGAAAGGCACATGCTCCTTCGATTGTTTCCAGTACTCGAGCTCGAGTCGTTCAATCAGCACATTCCAGTACTCGTTATCGAGAAAATAGCCCTTCTCATCGGAGTGGAGCCGTTGCAGCCCTCTTCGTTCGAGGATATCGTCCTCCTCGAACCACGACCAGATCATGGGAAAATCGTCTATCTCCTTGAATCGGCCGATTTTCATTGTCCGCATCCGCTCCTCGAGATGTGTGCGTTTGAGGTAATCGATAATTTCGCTCTTACCGGCGGCGGGCCGGCCTATTAAAAAGAGGATGTCGAATATGTTGTTATCTCTGTTCATAGCTTCTCCTCACCTTCTTCTGTATCCCTTTATTTTAAGCCGGAGTGTAGAAACCCCTGAATGAATTTCTTTTGGAAAATGAGAAACGCCACAAGCAACGGTAATATTACCACTACCGTTGCAGCCGAGAGGAGCGACCAGCGGGCTCCGATCTCTCCGAGCTGTGTAAAACGGACCAGCCCAGCGGTGAGGGGTCTGGCTTCGCTCGATTTGGTAATAATCAGAGGCCAGAGGAATTCGCTCCAATGCCAGTTTATCGATGATATACCAAAGGCTACGATCGTGGGAATCGCAGGGGGAAGATACACGTGGTAGAGCAGCTGCCACCATTTACACCCATCGATTATCCCCGCTTCGACGAGGGACCGCGGTATCCCCAGAAAAGCCTGCCGCAGGAGAAAGGTTCCGAAGGCGGAACCAAAGTAGGGTATTCCTATAGCGAGGATCGTATCATATATTCCCAGGTACCGGATGGTGCTGAAGTTCGGCACCAGCAGCGCGGTAGTCGGAATCATCATCTGCAAGAGGATGAAGATAAAAAGAAAGTTCTTTCCCCTAAAGTCGAAATGGGCAAAGGCGAAGGCGGCGAGGGTGACGGTAACCACTTGCACCCCAAATACCATCAGGACGAGGATTACCGTGTTGATAAAATAGCGTCCAAAAGGGGCGAGGGAGAAGGCTTTTGCATAGCTCTCGAGGGTAAGCGATGAACCAAACCACACATCTCCACGGCTTACCGGATCCGCCGAAGGCCGTGTCGAGGCAACAAAAGCCCACACGGTCGGAGCGGCCCAAGAGACAACGAGTATCGTGATCAGGAAAATAAATACGATGCGTTGCGCGGTTCTAAAAAATTTACTCATTGTCGACCTCTTTACGTTCCGAGATGATGAAATTAGATATGGTAAAGAAGAGCAGTATGACAACAAGAATCACCGTAAGTGCAGAGGCCCTGCCTACATCCAGCTGCTCGAACCGCTCCTGCCACATGTAGAAGAGAAGAATGCTGCTTTTGTCGCTCGGTCCGCCACCTGTCAACACAAAAATATGATCGACGGCTTGAAATGCAGTAATAAAGGCTATGGTGGAAACGAACAAGCTTGTGCGCTTCAAGAGGGGGAGAGTGATGGAAACGGCAATACGGATGGGACCGGCCCCCTCCATGCGGGCGACTTCGAATACGCTCGTAGGAAGATTCTGCAGGCCCGCAAGATAGAAGATCATGTAGAAACCTGCATTTTTCCAGAATGCAACGATCATAACCGAAACGAGAGCGAGATTCGGATTAGCTGTCCAGTTTTCCGGACCGCTGTAGCCGAGAAAACGGATTGTCGAATTGAAGAGCCCGTAATCGGGCGTAAAGAGGAACATCCAGATAGTCGCCGCACTCACGAGGGGTAGTATACTCGGATGAAAGAGGGCCAAGCGCACCACGCCTATTCCCTTTAGCTTCCTGTTTACCAGTTGGGCAAAGAGAAAGGCGGTCACAACGCTCAAGGGAACAACACCCAGTACATAGATAAGAGTATTGCCGAGAACGGTGAGAAACTCCGGGTCTCCGAACAGATCTATATAATTCTCCAAGCCGATAAACGCCGGGTCTCGAAATTTTGCAATATTGAGCCGCTGGCGAAAGAGACTCTTTACCAGAGCCCGGAATGTCGGGTAGACGGTAAAGATGGTAACGAAGAAAAACGTCGGGAAAACCAGCATATAGGGGAGAAACCGGTAGTGGCCTCTCCTTCCGGTAACGGTCATCGCATTGCTCCTCTCTCTGTTTCGACACCATGCGGCACGCATAAAAGTAAAAGGCGAAGCCCCCTCGCAAGAAGGGACTCCGTCCGGCATATCAGCCGCATGGAATGAAGAAAATCAGTCTAACGAAAGTCTTCGAAGGCCTCTTCGGCCTCTTCCTGTGCCGTACTCATCGCTTCTTGCGGCGACATATTGCCGTTAAAAGCCTCTTGGAGGTACTTGTGAAAAGAATTTCTCACCGCACCAAGGTTCTGCACGGCCAATTCTTTTCCAGCATACTGAAGCGCATCTCTGGTTTCTTTGGCCTGGGGGACCTCCTTCATGTACTTCTCCATGGCCCCGGTCTCGTAGGCACTCTTTCGCGTGGCAATATAGCCGGTATTGATGCTGAAATCGGCAACGCGCTCCGGCTCGGTAAGAAACCGTGCGAACTGAAAGGCCGCTTCTTTTTTCGCCTCAGAGGCTCCTTCCATTATGTAGAGGTTTCCTCCTCCGGGAACGCTGGCGAACTCGCCTTTCTTCTTTGCAGGAATGGGCATGACGCCGACTTCGAAATCCGCCTGGTTCAGAATGCCGTTAAGACTTCCCGTTGAGTGAACGATCATGGCGGTATTGCCGCTTGCGAAGTTGCTCGGAGCGGCTCCCCACGAGGCCTGCACACCTGCGGGCATGGCTTCGTACTGCGCGGAGAGGGAGTTGTAGTACTCTATCGCCTCGATAACCTTCGGATGATCAAAATAGACTTCGGTATCGCTCTCCCCTACGATATTGCGTCCATTCCCTATGGCGAGGGGCTGGAAAAGCCAATAGGGCCAGCCCGAAGGCCATTCGATGCCCCAACGGGTGACTTCTCCCCCTTCTCTCTCGGTCAGCTTCGATGCGGTCTGCCCGAGGGTCTTCCAGCTGTCCGGTCGAGCCAGTCCTTTGTCCTCTAAAAGCGTCTCGTTGAAGTAGAGCACAACGGCGCTTCTCTGGAACGGAAGGCTCCAAATCTTTCCGTCGTGCAGGGAATTCTCGAGGAAACTTCCGTAGAAATCATCCAGGTAGGCCTCGCTGTTTGCTATAGAATCGAGATAAGAATCGAGTGCTTCTATATACCCAGCGTTGTAGAGGTCATAGAGGTCGGTAGCCAACAACACAGCCATTGCCGGAGGTTTTCCACCGCCCTCGATGGTCGTCTGTAAAGCGGTCTTTACATCTCCGTATCCCCCGGAGTAAACGGGCTTTACAGTGATGTCGGGATTCTGCGCCTCGAACTCCTCGATATATCCGTCGAGAATCTTTGCAATCGGTGCGTCTACAGCTACTGGATAGTAGACCTCGATCTGCACTTTCCCCTTTTCTTCGGCCTCTTCCTGACTGCCGCCGGCGCTGATATTCGACACAATGATGAGTGCCGTCAACACCAGGAAAACGGTAATCTTTTGCTTCATTTCTCTTCCTCCTTTTTTAAGTATCTATGTGAAAGAATTATATTGTGAAAAGAAAGCTTGAACGCCTCTCTTTTTCGCTCCAACTCCTTCAATGTTTCCTGGGACGCTTCTCCTTCCGTTAACTCCAACGCAAGGAGGAGCAGATTGGTAAAAGCCATTGGTACGGCCATCGAATTCTTGAATCCTATCTCCCCCCGGTTTACATAGAGAATCCTGTCCGCCCGCTCGACGAAGCTGTGATGGATATGTTCCGAGACCATAATCGTGTTGGCGCCGGCATCCCGTGCAAAGTCCATGACATTCAGAACGTTCTGCTCCTCATGGAAATAGTGATAAATGAGGAGAAGGTCGTCTTGCCCTATGGGAAAGAGCTCTTCCGCCAGGTGTTGAGGGTCTGCGGCGATCAAATGGACGTCTATACGATATCGTTTGAGCCTTTGAGCGAGAAAATGGGCGGGATAGTATCCGGTTCCCGGACCGTACACATAAACTTTCTGCGCATCGAGTATCGAACGAGAGACGTAGGCTAAGTCTTCCGTCGATATCTGCCCTGGGATGCGGGAAAGCGCATTTACATCCACCTCGACTGCAGTTCTTATGAGTTCATCCAAGGTTTTTATCTTATGAAACGTTGCCGAAGATGCCTGATAAGAATTAATATGCTGCTCATAGAACTCGAGTATGCCGTCACGAAACTCTTTGAAACTCGTATACTGCAGCTTTTTATAAAAATCGATTACCTTCGGTTTGCTGATACCCGTCGATTCACAGAGCTCTTTTAGCGAAAAAAATGCCGCAAACTGAGGATTCCGCGTTATGTAGTCGAGAAGCTCAGACTCAATCCGTGTCAGCTCCTGCGAAACTCTGGAGACCCGTTGGGCCCAATCGGTCTTAACCGCCATGGTACGATGCTATGAGGCTTTGGCCCTGCTGTCAAGGAATAAAGTAAATATTAATGTTAATTATTTACTATAATTTGGTTATAATTGCATTATTATGAATATTGTGTTAATTTTTTCATAAGAAATTAACTTTTATCAGTGTATCGTTGGATATAAACGGAGGAAGCCGGCTTCGCTTATGTCTTCCGAGTTAATTCTCCGCGGCAATTTTTCATTGCTTTTTAAAAGAGAGTTTGGAATCGGACTGCTAAGCTTCTGGACAGTGGGAGAGAGCCTCACCATCACCTCTGCCGGCAAGGACGGGATAACCAGGCGGATGAAGCTGGTGCGGAATAATCCCGGTTATTCGGTCACGGAAGATAAGAGACTGATGAACACCAGGGGAACAGAGCTGATCGTGGAACCCCACAAGTTTTCCGGCCGCCTGTTGCGTCATTTGCCCAGAATTGAAAGGCCTATGGGAGAGATATACCAGGAGCTCTATACGGAAGAGAACCTGTAGATCACGC
>CAZWDV010000098.1:0-8445 GCA_964632675.1 uncultured Sediminispirochaeta sp. | reverse complement strand
AAGGAAGGAGAAGCAATGGAAGAAAAGACCGGGTTTCAGATTGAAGCAGAGCTGGGTATCGGCCACAGAGCACTACCTTTACTTTATAAGTAGTCAGATATATTAGAATTATCAAGCTCGAGCGCCCAATGAGCGCGAAAAATTTGAGTTTCTTACGAAATTGGGGCTTTGTAGTATTTATTGTGGTTAAAGGTGGGTGGATAGTTCGGTAAGGGTAGAGGTGAAGGAGGCCTCGTCCAGCAGCTCAAGGGCCTCCTTAAGCTCACATATTTTCCTCTCCCGCTGTTTCATCTCTTCCCATGTCATATGGAGTTTTTCCACCCGCAGTGGATAGTATACAATTTCAAAACACTGATATCCCTTCCAGTAATACACCTGCTTGGGTTCCAAGAAAAGTTCCCCCTCAACCCCCGCCTCTTCAAAGGCCTCCATTTTGGCTACTTCAGGGTCTTTCATATCGTTTTCCGGGGTCCCCTTCGGGAATATCCAGCGCTTCGAACCGGTGGTGGTTACCAGTATGTAGTTCGGTTTATCGTTAAGGAAGATTACCGGTATCGCCCCGATCGATTTATCCGGCGGAGCTAAAACCGTCGCAAGTGTATCACGGATAGCCTTTTCATCCAGTGAGCCGAGGCTTTGATTACGGAACTGGGGGTCCTCGGTTACCTCTTGTCCGCACCAGGGGGGTGTTTCAAAGCTTTGCGCGGACTCTTCATCGGGGAATTCAACCTCCGCCATGCGAAGCCCCTCTAAGGGACCGCCAAAAAGGTCGATCTCCACGGTCCGTCCCTTCCAGGGCACCCGGTAACGGGTTTTTTCGATACGCAGCTTTTCGGTGGCCGGCCAAAGCTGGTCAAACTGCTTCTTATTGATGCTTACCTCGGTTTCTTTTCGGCTAAGCCCCTGGCCGTCTTTCAGGGTAAAAAAATATTTCTTGCCGTATTGCCGAATACGGGCTTCGCGCTCCTCTCCGATCCACAAGTACCCCTGTAAAATTTGAAGACCCGTGCCGCCGGCGGCTTTTTCAGGCACATAGTTGAGTAAAAATTTGCGTTCTACTTCATTCATATAATTTCTAACCTTTCAAGCTCCTCTGCAAGGTCGTGCACCGCAACGGCCCCCTTTTGCCATCCGGCAAAAGTGCTTACCGGGGCCCTGTGGAGTCCCATTTTCTCAATCACCGAAGCATAGGGTATGGCGGTTGTTAAAAAAGGAATCGGTCCCTCCGATAAAGCAGCGATTGTCTCTTTGTGCAGCTTTTTTCGGGTGTCGACCATTGAGAAAAAAGCAATAATCTTTTCTGATTTATACCCATTTAACATAAAAAAATCTACCAGCTGTTCAAGTGTCCTTTGAGAAAGCACCGATGGTATCACCGGAACGGCAATATGATCGGCGGCTAAAAAGATATTTTCGCTGGAAATACCAAAATGCGGCGGAGAATCGATGATGATGCGATCGTACTCATCTTCAAAATTGGATAATAGAGTATCAAACTGCCTTTTTTTATGTGATTCGTTGGCTAAAAACTTATCCACATTTCTAAAGCCCTGGATAGCCGGAATAATATCAAGATTTTTATAGTCACTTTCGCGTATCATTTTATGGACCTGCTTGTTTCCCTTCAGCAGGTCTTTGCCCTTTGTTTTGTTCTTCGGCCGGACCCGAAAGTAAAAACCCGCGGAACCCTGCGGGTCAAGATCTATAAGCAATGTACGAAATCCTAAATGGACCGCTGTATAATGGGCAACATTTACCGCCATGGCGGTTTTTCCGACTCCCCCTTTTATACTATAGAAGGCCAGTGTTTTCATCTTTTTCCTCCTGTCTAAGCTGGGCGCGAAGGGCCTTGCCGTTTTGAAAATCGGATATTGATGAAAGTGCCTTGGTTGAGTTTTTAATAAATAAGCGAATTCTATCCAGCGCTTTCGACTTTAAATCTTCACTTTTTTGATCAATTATTGTAGTGATTCCCCCTACGGCCAGGGCTATGTCGATTTCATTGTGTTCACGGGCATGGTGTGCGTGTGCCTGAAAAAATTCGCGCTGGGTACACACATCATTATAATCTCCTAATGCGGTTTGTACCAGTTTCAGCTGTTTTATGACCGGTTTTATTGATGATTCGGGGTAGAGGGATGAGAAGAACTCACATAAATACCGCAATTTTTTCCCCTCAATACGCACTTTATGAATAAGAGAGTAATCTTCATGGCCGGTGAGTTTCTTTATTTTTTTCTTTATTTTCCTGTAATGTGCCTGCAAAATTGAACTTACAACCCTCTTAATGGGTAGTACGCTAAGTTCGGTCGGCGGAAGCGAGGCGGCGTTTTCAATTTCTCCGCGTACCGTTTCTATGCGGGAGGTATACTCCGATGACTGCAGAAACTGTGTCACCTGTATGTACTCCCGGCGGCGGGCTTCTTTGCTTCTTTCAATGATTGTCTGAAAGGCCCTTTTATATTCCTCCGGAATGCTCGGAACATAGGTGTTTAAATCTTCTATCTGTACATCAAGATCGCGTAACTGATTGGTCCCTTTCATTATGTCTGAAATTTCATTGCGCCACGTGAGTACCTCCTCGGCGGGAAATACCTCTTTCAACAAACTTAACAAAGCCCGCACCCTTCGCAGAGCCACACGGTACTGATGCAGACACTCCACATCTATCCCCTCTAGAATACCTCTTTCGTAGAAATTGGCAGAATCAAGCATGTGAACAGATAGTTGCATAACTGCGGTCCGCGCCGACAAATGTTCGTCAATCTGCGGCGCTTCGGGGGGTATGTTCGACGGTATCTGCACGCAGGGAAGGGGATAGTCCTGCTGCAGATTTTCTATCAGCCCCACTAAAAACGAACTTTCATCCACATATCCACGCAGCGGATCAACTACTACCCGAACAAATTGCATGTCCGCCGGCTTTTCTGAAGTAAAGAGGTCGGTCTCAACTCTGCAGATTCCTTTGTTATCGCTGTTACGGGCGAGGTAACGGTTTTTATGGAGTGTGCTTTTTGCCCGTTCGTAGGCTTTCCAATCTTTCGATACCTTCTTTAAGGCCTGACGCGCCTCATCTGTGTCAGCCAGAAGAGTAAAATCGTTTGTGGGATTATGAGTGTCTATGCAGATAATATGCGTATCGGACTTAAGGTAGAACATACCGGTTTGAAGGGCGGACCACACATAGGTATCTGTAAGATACCCCTCGCGAGTCTCATCCTGCTCGCAGGAGAGCTCGGTGCTCTTTCTCAAAGCAGAGATAACGGGCTTATCACTTTGCAATGGAAAGCACCAAGATTTCATGGCTCTTGTGTAACTGCTCTCATGATACATGTTCCTCTTCTGATTCGGCTCCATCCTGGGTTGTGCCCTCTACAATGCTCTCGTGAATATTCTCGATATATTTCAGCTTTTCTAACTGACTGCGGCGGGGCGGGTCCCCTGCTTTACCTACGTAGCCATTTTTTAGTTCGGCATCCAGGATGCGGGCTTTGACCGTGTCCGACCACTCGATTAAAAACAGGTCTTTTATCTCCTGTTTAAGCCCCTTGTTGTAGATCGGGCATATTAATTCAACCCGCCGGTCGATATTACGGGGAAGCAAATCGGCGGAGGAGAGAAACACCTTTTCTTTTCCCCCGTTTCCAAAAATAAAAAAGCGGGTATGCTCAAGATAGTGGTCGACAATACTGATGGCCCTTATGTTTTCACTGAAGCCCTTTTTCCCGGCTATCACGGAAAACATACTGCGTACTATCAGCCGAACATCAACCCCCGCTCGCCCGGCCTCATAGATCTTTGAGATAATTTTCCGGTCGGAGAGATTATTAAGTTTGAGAAAAATGTAGGCTTCTTTGCCCTTTAAGGCGTTGTCGATTTCTTGTTGAATAAGGGATGTAATGCTTTTTCTTGTATAGAACGGCGAAATGATAAGGTGTTCAAACTCTGAAATACGGTAGTTACTCTCTAAAAAGTCGAATATCTTTTCTACTTCGGAACTGATCCTCGGGTCTGAAGTAAGCAGGTAGCTGTCGGTATAAAGCCGGGCGGTGTCTTCATTCATGTTGCCGGTACCTATTGCGCACAGGTGGAGAGGGTTTTGTTCACCCCGGCTTCGAGTGATGGAGAGCATCTTTGAATGGACCTTCAGGCCCGGCACGCCGAATACTACTTTTACCCCCTCTTTTTTCAGTTTATTCGCCCAGTTGATATTGGCCTTTTCATCAAACCTGGCTTGGAGTTCCAGAATTACTACCACCTCTTTGCGGTTTTTCCGGGCATTTATAAGCGCGTTCACCACACTGGAAAAGCGTGCCAGCCGGTAAAGGGTAATTTTGATGCACGTGACTTTGGGATCAAGGGACGCTTCGCGCAGCAGATCGATAAGATGATCAAAGGAGTGGTAGGGAAAGTGAAGCAGCATATCCCTTTTTTTTATTACATCAATTATGTTCGTCACCCCTTCCAAGTCTTTATGGGGAACTTTTCGGGTCGGGATAGTGTTTTCATCCGAAAGCACGGCAGGAAACTGCATGTAATCCCGTGAATTATGGTATCGGCCTCCGGGTAGAAGGGAGTCCAGCTCTTTTAGTTTGAGCTTGCGCCTGAAAAAGGCGATCATCTCATCCGGCATTTCGGTATCGTAGGTAAGCCGCACCGGTCGGCCCCATTTTCGTTTTTCAAGGCTCTTATGGATCTTATTTAGGTAGCTGACTTGAAAATCATCTTCAATATCCAGCTCGGCATCTCTTGTGATCTTAATGTCGTAGGCACGGAATGTATCGTATTCGAGCATGCTGAAAATGTAGGGCATCCCAAAACGGATTATATCTTCCAGCAAAATAATGTGCTGGGCTTGATCATCGCTTGGCAGGTGCACAAAGCGGGAGCAGGTCTTCGAGGGTATCTCAATAATGCTGTAGCGTGTTTTTGTTTTTCCCTGGGTCGTCATTTCAACGGCAAGATACAGGGCCGTATCTTTCAGTTCCGGGAAGCGGTAGCGCCCGTCTATCATAACGGGGAATATTTTCGGTCTGACCTCGCGGACAAAGTAGTTATATACAAAGGATTGCTGCTCCCGGGTAAGTTCGTTTTCCTTAATAAAAAAGATATTACGGCGGGCAAGCTCCTCCTTCACCACCGAGAATACCGATTCAAAGTGCTTATGCTGTTGCACAACCATCTGTTGGATCTCGTCTAATACGGCCCGGGGATCGTCATTGATAAGCTTGATGCTCTTTTTGCCCAGCAGGCTGAGTCGTTTAAGAGTAGCAAAGCGCACTCGAAAAAACTCATCCAGATTATTAGAGTAAATTCCAAGAAACTTTATCCGTTCCGGGAGGGGATTATCGGTATCCTCGGCCTCCTGAAGCACACGATGGTTGAACGAGAGCCAGCTAATTTCTTTGTTGATATAATCATCTTTCATACATGAATAACCTAGGTACCATAATATAAGGGAGAAAATCCGTTTACAAACATAATGAAAGGATTTAATAGTAATCTAATAATATTCTAACATTGCATGTGGAGGAGGCCAGATGTGTCGAGAATGTACTTCAGGGTGACAGCTACGAAAACCTTGTTGCCTCGCGGTATTCACGCTCGCCCAGGAAATGAATAATCGTGGCGTGCTGCCAGTCGGCGCTGCTCGCACTCGCCTGCCGAACGCTAAAGCGTGGTTCGAGCTCGATTCGCACGTTTCCCGCTCGAACTATACGGTTATTTTCGGCCACTGGTCGTCACACGGAGGATACGAAAGCAGCCGCATTATCGGTCTTGATACCGCATGCGCAAAGGGCGGAACTCTCTCGTTGTACGATATTGGCACCGGAACCATAGTGCGCGAACCGTGTGCCTGTTCGGGGTGAAGTCCACAGCGTAGCTGAAAACTCAACGTTGGATCGTACAGCCGACCCGCGAAAACCTCGCGTACATAGTCCTCAATCGTCTCATCGCGAGTGGTCGTCTCCGAAGCAGGTCCCTATCGATTTGGCTTTACGGACAAGGGCATGCTCCTCCTCGACGAGATTGAGTTTCCCTGCAACCTCGTCGAGGGGAATACGCATCATATTCCAGTTCCTCAGGGCGACCATGTGCCCGTACTTTTCCTCTGCGGCCGACTCCGCGGCATAGGCCCCGAGTCGGGTGGCGAGTATGCGGTCTGCGGCCGTCGGAGTTCCTCCACGCTGGATATAGCCGAGGATCGTCTCTCTAGTTTTGAGATCGGATCGCTTCTGTATCTCCTTTGCGATATATGCTCCCGCTCCCTTATTCTTTTTCT
Organism: uncultured Sediminispirochaeta sp.; assembly: GCA_964632675.1. GTDB lineage: Bacteria > Spirochaetota > Spirochaetia > DSM-16054 > Sediminispirochaetaceae > DSBN01. The sequence continues at coordinate 2,162 of CAZWDV010000098.1, read as the reverse complement.
TATCCGGAATATCGATTCCCTCGGCTACGATGACAATAGAATAGGCCTTGCCGCTGTTCGCTCTCTTCAGAAGATAGTCGGCCACGATATCCAGGTCGTAGGTGATTTCCGGTATAAGGATGATGTCCCCTCCTCCGGCGACTCCCGAGTAGAGAGCAAGCCATCCGGCATGATGGCCCATTACCTCCACCACCATTATTCTCTTGTGGCTGTTTGCAGTAGTGTGAATGCGGTCGATCGCTTCGGTGGCGATACTGAGAGCCGAATCAAAGCCGAAGGTCAGGTCCGTACCCCACACATCGTTGTCGATTGTCTTCGGCACTCCGATTACGTTGAGCCCCTCCTGTGAGAGTTTGTTGGCCGTTTTCATCGTCCCGTTTCCGCCGATAGTGACCAGGCAATCCAATTCGAGCTCGTTGTACGTGTCTTTTATGAGATCGGGCTTGCTTCGAATGTACTCGTTGTACTGTTTTTTCTTGAATGGCTTCTCTCTCGAAGTGCCGAGGATAGTCCCACCGAGGGTGAGAATCCCCGAAAGGTCCTCCTCGGTAAGCATCCTGTATTCCTTTTCGATGAGTCCAAGGAATCCGGAGGAGATCCCGACCACTTCCATACCGTATTCGATCATAGCCGTTTTGCCTACGCCGCGAATCGCCGCGTTGAGCCCCGGGCAATCGCCGCCCGCTGTGAGCACTCCTATGCGCTTTCCTTTTTTCGTGTTCATAGTGTTCCCCTCTTCACGTCTGTGCTTCGCACCTCCCGACAATTCCGTAACTTTTTAACTGTAAACTCGAAACGGATTACTTACAAGCGGCTCGGGTAAGAGCTCACACAATTCTCACTTTCTCGTCTCCTCCACACTTTTACGTTGAGTTAATTCGTTAAAAGTTTTAATTCCTTACGTCAGAGGCAGGTAAGATATTTTTTTAGAAAATTCAAAACATTTGATGGTACCGGTTCACAGCACCCTGGAACGGAAAGAATCGCTTCCCCCAGAACAGCATACCCGCAAGAACAGCAGTTGGACGGCTACTATGTCATCTGCAGTAATGTGATCGGGCTTGCCTCACAGCAGAAGCCCTTCAAGGGCCGTTTCCGCTACACCTAAGGAGATAAAGTGGTATTTCTCCCAGTAAGGCGAGTCGCAGGGAGGGGCAGCATCTGCTTTCCCGATCCAGGGTGGCCTTAAAGGGTGACGGTGCTTTGGTAACCTCCAGCGTGTCTCTGCTTGCGAGAGTGGGCCGACTCCATCACGGTGTGCACCATTGGTAAACCAGAATGAGTTATCGAAGACTGGACAGAATAGACAGCCGAGAAAATCACACAGAGAAATGTTTAATCAACCAGAATCTCCTGGAGACAGGAATTCTAATTTTGTCGAGCACCACCCAGCCCTGCTATGAGAATAGATAATACCAACTTATTTACTTTCATCTGTACTCTCCGGAGGAATATGATTATTTGAAACAAATGCAGGCTGTACATTCAGTTACTAAGAATACTACTCACAGGAGGAAAAACAAACGAGAGGCGCAAGGCGGCGTAAGGCCAAAATCGTAGAAATGATAGTGAAAGATTTTTTATACATACATCCTCCCTCGAGAATTCACAGTCCAATAACGGCCTTTACCTGTAAATAGAAAAACTATTTTTTCTGGTACACCGTTGTTTCATCAGAAGAAATCAATTTATCTCCCTCTCGAGTGAAAGTAAGATCAAAATGCTCGAGTTCGAGGATCACCTTGTCTCCCTCTATTTCATACGTTCCCTTATGGTTAATCGGATTCATGACGACGGTTCCGTCCTTGTTGAGTTCCAGAGAAACCTTCCCGACCATATCTTCACTGAAATGTTCGATGCAGTCGTATTTCCCGCTGAGATCATTCGACGATCCGCAGGAGACCAAAAAGAAAATCAATAGTGCAGCGGAAAAAAATAAAGAAACCTTTTTCATATCATCCTCCTGCTTTTATCTTATGTGCTTAAAGTCGATATTGCAATAAATTTTTCACATTTTAGCGTTGGTTGCCCCCCGCCGCACCGCCTCCGGCGCCCTTCAGCCCCTGCCTTCCATTTTTCCTCCCACTGCTAGGGACTAGAGCTACTAAGCGCAATTCTAAATCGGGGGGCGGTCCGGGTAATCTGCCTGTCCGCGAAAGTGA
>CAZWDV010000097.1:0-8575 GCA_964632675.1 uncultured Sediminispirochaeta sp. | reverse complement strand
TTATGCCGGCGAGTTTCGAGGTACGGAACATCGAAGGCGAAGAGACGATAGTACCAGGGGGGCCAAGCCAATCAGGATGATTACTTTTTTCATACCAGTCTCGCGGCAAACAGAGTATAATCCCATCATAGGAGAGTTATGGTGGTCATGCAAAAAAATCTTTAGTATGATGATCGGATATGAGCAATCGGGTATTGATGAAGGAATACCGGGCGAGGATAAACCGGGTTGAAGACTACATACAGGAGAACCTCGAATCAGAATTGAGCCTGGATGAACTCGCGGAAATCGCGGCCTTCTCCAGGACCTTCGGACGGCGCTTCGGGGTGTCGGCTTCCCAGTGGCGGGAGCTCGGCGGACAAATCCCAGAGGTGATCGACCGCATCAAAGCCGGCTGGGTCGCCGGCAGTGCCGGCGGCGGGGGTCTTCAGCCCGATCCGGAGATAGTCCCCGACAGCATCGAAGTGGTCGATACGCGGAACATCAACGTAATCTATATCAGATATGCCGGGCCCTTCCAGGGGGACACCGAACTCTTCGCGGGTCTCTTCGGAAAGCTCAGCCGCTGGGCGGCGGCCAGGTCGCTGATCAATTCGGACACCCGTTCCTTCTGTATTGTCCATGACAATCCCGCCATTACGGACGGTTCGCGTTCACGATCGACGACCGGCAGTACGGACAGGCATGGTCCTACCTGTATACACAGTGGCTGCCGTCCAGCGGCTATCAGCCGGACGAGCAGCCCGCGTTCGAAGAGTACCTGTCGGATCAGCAGGAGACGGAAGGCGGAGCAGCCGCCGTAGAACCCAAACACAAGGTCCTCCTCTGGCTCCCTGTCCGTCCCCTGTGAACAGCCACGGGACGGTGTTTTTTTCCGCCCCGCAGCAGCCTGCTCATCCTGCCGCGGCCGGTTCCGCCGGCACCGTACTCCTTAAAAATTGAAGACCTTCTCCCAGTCGAAGTCCGCTGATTCTTCGAGCCACTTCGGCCAGCTGTCACACCAGCCGGGAACCTGGACATCTCTAACCCGGTCCTCCGCGGGATGATAGGGCTTAATGTCCATGACGGGAGTGCCCTCCTCCGCGTCGATGTAGGGTACATGGATTTCACCCTGATCGAAATCGATGGAAGCGATCTGCACCGTGCTCACCGCCACCGGATTAGGCCTGACCGGCGAGCGTGTGGCGAAGACCCCGATTTTTTCAGGACCCTCAGTGTAGGGCGCATCCATGACGGTAATCTCGCGGAACATATCATCCGCGAAATTATGGGCCCACCAGATTACGACAATGTGACTAAAGCCGTTCAGTCCATTCAGCCCGTCCCGGACCTTCCCGTCCAGCACGATGACCGGAACGCCGTTCCTGTATGCAACCGTACCGATTGAGTTGAGTTGTACCTGCATGTTCATTCTCCTTCAATATAAGATATGCCCTATCCTGCCGCCGGCGGTCCACTGTTTCTTCACGATAATTGCGATCCGTTTAACCTGAATTGCTTTCTTCTCGGTCCCGCGCTGCTATTCCCGAAAAAACCGGCAGTAGAGGAGCGCCCTTACCAGCTCGAGCAGAGGCCGCGGTTGAAAAGATGTATACGCCGGAAGTTGAGATGAGCGGTCTGATGTACCGGGCGGCAGCAGATACTTATGGGCTCGGCTACTTTATCGAGGAGACCTCCGAGGGTACCAATATTGTAAGTCACGGAGGTGAGAACGAAGGGTGGATCTCTCATTTCTACCTTATACCGGAGTAGAGGAACCACGAATGAGCCGAATCGTCGGCCGGGCAGCTGCAGGTTTGTGGGCATTGGTAACAGCGATGCGGATATTAACCTTGTCCCAGAACACTCGGTGGATTGCGGTAGCTATGACACCGAGACTGGTCATCCCAGGATTCGCCCTCCACACCTCGAAGTTGAAACCGCGATAACGACGGAAGAGAAGAAAAAAGCGGTCCTGGACACGCAGAAAGTGTAGTTGAAAAACACGTGTAGTTATCGTATTCTATACGTATAGGAGAAGGTCATGCAGAAAAAATTAACATTGACAATAGATCAACGTGTAGTAGAGCAGGCAAAGCAGTACGCGAAAAAACGGCATAGAAGCGTTTCCCGAATGGTAGAAGACTATCTTAGAAGAATCTCTACAGATGAAAATCAAGATACTGAGTTTACTGCCGACGATTCGAATAAAACGTCTTTGACAGATAATATTACCGGTATGTTTTCCTCGGAATATCATGGACAGGATTATGACCATGTGTTGGAAGATGCTCTTATGGAAAAACATCTATGATAGATAGAGTCTTTATAGATTCCGATATTATCCTGGATGTTGCAACAGCCCGAAAGCCTTTTGTAGAGAACAGCAGGCGTGTGCTTTTAATAGTAGAAAGCGGTAAAGCTCTAGGAATGATCTCATCGAATAGTGTAACCAATATCTATTATATTCTGCGAAAGTTGAGTTCGAGCAAGAAAGCAAAAGATTTTATTCGATCAGTTGTAAGCTACCTTTCCGTAATTGCTGTTATTCACAATAACAATATTCAGGCTCTCGATTCCGGTTTCGGAGACTTCGAAGTTGCTGTTCAATACTACAGTGCTTTGAACCATCAATGCAGTTATATTGTCACCAGAAACATAGACGATTACAAAGATTCGGATATTCCCGTACTGGAACCGAAAGAGTTTATCGCTTTATTTGAGAATTATAAGTAAGCTTAGTGACTTAGCGGCTATAGTTGAAAAGATGTATGCACCGGAATTTGAGGTGCACGGTATGATAATGGAATTCGGGAGAAGATGCTCAGTTAGATTCCACCAAAAGGGCCATGAGATTCTCATGGGAGCCGACAATGTAGAAACGCTGCGATGGGTTCTTTCGCAGATAGTCCGCCACCTCTTCATTCAGAGAGAATGAGAAGCTCCTTCTCTCTTTAGAAAACAGCCTGCTTACCTTAATTTTTTTCTAAATCTGGAAGATTGCGCCGCAGTTCGGTCACCGGCAGCCCGAAATCCCGGTAGTATCCGCCCTGCTCCTTAGTTAACGCGGCGTGCAGGGCATGCATACCAAAGCCGCCGGCTTCGGAGGACCGAACAATATGGGGATCGCCGTGTTAGATGGGACTATCGACATTTTACTCTGTCGAAAGAAAGGCTGCGTTCATTTTATGATAATCTGTGCTTACTCATTGGGTATTTGGGCTTCGAACTTCTGTCGCAGCTCTGCATTGCTCTTCAGGGAGTCGAACTCGGCATAGAAGACTCCTTCATCACTTTCGTTTATGAGGAACTCTTTGTATTCTCCATCTCCGAGTACCATTATATAGCGGTATAGGGATAATGAGCCAGTAAGACTTTTTGGATTCGCTTTTGGGGTATCCTCTTCGATTCGGTATATACTGATACTCCCTTCCATAATGCCTTTCAGTGTGTTCTCTATTTTTACATACTGCTCTTCATCGACCAAACCGTTCCAGATCATTCCAAGAAGCAAAACACTCTCTAGAGAATCGGTCCTGATCTCAATCTTTGTAATCATTTTATAGTCCTCCTCATACCCTTCCCTTTCTAAATTTCAAGATACTTCATTTTTAGACATTGTCAATGAAAATTGTGTTTGAAAATTGATCCCTATCGTTGCCGTCGGCGGTGATAGCTCCGGCGGATTTGCTGATTAGCCTAAAGCACATACCTCGTTTTAAGCACCGGTACACAGACGCGTACGCTTATATCCGCAGTACATCTGCGGATAAATCAACTATATCCGCATGAGCTTTGCAGATATAACGACTTATGCTATATTTATCTAATGGAATACCCCAGAGTATTGGAATTATCAAAGATTAAGCGAACATTTTTCCTGTTCGGACCCAGAATGACAGGAAAGTCTTTTCTTCTCCACAAACTTTTTCCAAATTCTCCTTATTACGATCTACTCAGGGCGGAGACCTTTCTGAAACTCTCGATGCGGCCTCAAGCATTGAGGGAAGAGCTGGAGGAAGCTGGTTCCCGTCGAGCCTTGAGAGGGCCGGTCATTATTGATGAAATTCAAAAACTGCCCCTTTTATTGGATGAAGTTCACTCGATGATAGAGGATTTGCAGCTTCAATTCATCCTCACCGGCTCGAGTGCAAGAAAAATCAAACGGCGAGGAACCAACCTCCTTGGGGGACGGGCATGGACAAGAAGACTTCATCCCCTTTGCTCAGCCGAAATCGGTGACTACAATGTGCAGAGAATATTTCACTATGGTTCCATTCCGGTGATGTATGATTCGGAATACCCGGAGGAAGATTTAAAAGCCTATTGTGGTACCTACCTGCAGCAGGAAATTGCGGAAGAGGGGGCGGCGCGAAAAATTGATGCTTTCAGCCGTTTTCTCAGGACCGCCGCCCTCTACAACGGAGAGCAGGTAAACTATGAAGCCTGGGCATCCGATGCGGCAGTTCCTGCCCGCACCATCAGAGAGTATTTTTCCGTATTGGAGGATACCCTCCTGGGGGAAATGCTGAACCCCTGGACCCGCGGGAAAAAACGAAAAGCCGTCAGTGCGGGCAAGTTTTTTTTCTTCGACCTTGGGGTACGCAATACCCTTGCTTCGGTGAGACAGGTGGACCCGGAAACCGATGCCTGGGGAAAAGCAATGGAACATTTTGTCTATATTGAACTTCGCTCCTGGCTTGATTACAGCAATGACGTGCGGGATCTCTCATTCTGGCGAACCAGGGATAATCGGGAAGTAGACTTTATTATTGGTGATGATACGGCAATTGAGGTAAAAGCGTCGTCAAATCCCTCAGAGCGGCATGTAAAAAACCTCCTGGAACTGAAAAACGAAGGGCAATTCAGGCATCTTCTGCTGGTCTGTTCCGTCGATACTCCAAGAAGGCTCAAAGAAGTAGAGATCTTGCCTCTGAAGGTCTTTCTTCAGCGCCTCTGGGAGGGGGAATACTCCTAGACCGCCGGTTTTTCTCATGATTTTGAACGAGTGCAGCGTATTATAATAGTCATCCTTCATCAGTCGGAATGTAGGTGATAATTACACAGCAGCTAAGCTTGAAGGGGAATAGAAACGCGAAAAAGGCTGCCCCGGTTTTCTTCACTTTCCACGTCGATAGTACCTCCGTGGCCCTCTACAATCCGCTTGGTGATGGCCAGTCCGAGACCGGTCGAGTTTTCGCCCGCAGTGGTTTCTACACTGCTTCGATAAAAAGGTTCAAAAATTCCGGGCAGTTCTGCCGCAGGAATTCCCTGGCCCTCATCCGCAACCTCCATGCATACGCGCGAGCCCCGAATGTAGACCCTCAGGGTGACAGTCGTATCCTGCTGAGAGTACTTCACCGCATTAGACAGAAGATTGTCTATCACCTGAGTAATTTTAACCCTGTCTATCTTCAGTAGCAAGGATTCAATTTCAATTTCTGTCTGAATATCTATTCGCTTTTTCTTGGCATATGGCACATTCATGGCAAGGCTGCGGTTCACAATTTCGAGCAGATCAACCTCCTCCAAATTCAGCTGGAGGATACTGGACTGATATTTGGACAAGTCGAGTATATCGGACACAAGTTCCAACATATGTTCTGATGAATCCTTAATTATCTGTATGAACTCCTGCTGTTCTTTGTTCAGCTCACCAAAATCGCCGCCAAGCAGCAAAGATGAAAAACTAAAAATCCCCGAGAGTGGGTTGCGCAGGTCGTGGGTGGCCATACCTAAGTACCGATTACGCTCCTCAAGGGTTTCCTTAAGCCTTTGATTTTTCTTGTGCAGGTCCCGCTGCAGATTGGCCAGCTCATTGTTCAAACGCGTAAAATCTTCGAAGAGTTCGGTCTCAGTGAACTTTGGCTCGGCCGGTTGATCTGACTGTTCTTTCATTGCACTGCGGATGAGGTTTGTCTGCTCGTTGTTCACCCGCACGACCTCTTCGAAGTAGCTCGCGGCAACTTTCTGAGACGTGGAAGCCACAATCACAATCTCGTCCTGGTTCATCCCCCCCACAAAAAAGAGCTCTATAACTTCGTTCTTCCCGCGCACGTTGATGCTCCAGTTGTAGAGTGCCTTCTCTTCGCGGAGCCGGTACATAAACGTAAAAAACTTCTGCAGGCTGCTCTCATCAACAATTGCACTAAGTGAATTATTTACCGGTATTTCAAGCGCCCCGGAAAGATCGTTGCGCAGTACTTGACGTATGCGGCCGTGAGGGTCACAGGCGAGCGCAAATCCGTTAAAATCCGAATCTCTACTCTTCACCTCTACTGTTACCTACTGTTTCCTTCGTTGACAAGAATCCGGGCTGTTTCGATGGCCCCCTGGGCGCTCCGCGCGCTTCCGTCCGCCCCAACCTTCTTCCACAGTTTATGATCGAGGTTGAAGGGATACCCACCAACCAGAACCTTTGTCTCTGAGAGTTCAGGACGAGATTTCACCGCTGCAATAATCCTTTTCGCTTCGTTGATGTGATAAGTAATGGTTACAGAGATGCCCACCACATGTGCTTTCTCTTGCACAGCTGTCTCTATGATAGATTCCAGTGGAGTGTTCGCTCCGAGAAAGTAGGTGTCCCACCCATCCAACTCGAAAAAGTCGGCTATCATGCGGATTCCGAGTTCGTGGAGCTCATCCCCAACACTCGTACCGACAAATACGAGCCCATTCTTCTTGTGATTAAAAATATACGGATAAAGCCTGCTCATTACCAGTTGCGTCACCGCTGTACAGTAATGCTCTTGGGCGACATTCACCTCGTTGTGCTGCCAAAGCCGTCCGATTTCCCATTGGGTCACCTGAAACACATGCTCGTAGATTTCGCGTACATCGGTGCCGTTTTCCACCGCATCGAGGACAGTTTTCATCGCCCTATCGCGCTCTCGTGCAAGCAGGGCATCAAGATAAGTTCGAGCCAGCTGACCCAACGGCGCTTCGGGAGAAATGTAGGAATGGTTCACATTTGCAAGGCTTTCGAAGGATTCAACGCTTTTTTTTAGAAGCGTGTCAGCTCGTTCGAATTGATTTTTTTCGGAGGTTAATGTGAGTTCGGCGATTGCTTCGCGCATCGCAATTAGACTGTTGAGAAAGGATTCATTCGAAACCCCAATGGATGCAAACAGATCTTTCACCCACTTTATGTAGAAAAAAAAAAGCTCCTGAGATTCCGCTCCCACCGCATCGGCCAGGTACAAGAGATGGTACTCCACATCCTGCCGGCACTTCTGTTTACCCGCTTCCCCCAAGATCTCAGTATAATGAGGAAACCGTGTCCAGAGAATGTTGATAACTTTTTCGGCTATATCAGATTGATGTTCGAGTAAAACATCTCTCGCGAGAGTCGCACTGTTGTTTTTCACAATAATAATATAAATAGGCGGTTCAATGTGTGTCAAGCAGATCATAAATGCCTATGAAAGCTTATGATGAGTATAGCTCAGCATTGAAAACCGGCTATTCCTACCAAAGGCATTTTTTGTTACAATTGTGTTATGAATACAACATTAACAGATACAGCATCAAGAGCAGAACGAAATAAGGCCTGGGCAGTGCACCTATTTAGCGCCGCGGGTGCAATTGCAGGATTAAATGCTCTTATTCATATTTTGCAAGGAGATGTAACGGGAGTACTCATATGGCTTGTGATTGCCCTCATAATTGACGCTGCAGACGGGCCTCTCGCGCGCCGGTACCGGGTTGATACAGTTCTGCCCAATGTGGACGGCGTAGTCCTCGATCATGTGATCGACTACAGCACCTACGCATTGATTCCTGCAATCTTCCTCTACGAATTCAAGCTGGTACCGCCCGGCTGGGAGCTGGCGGCCGCAGCAGTGGTAGTGGTAAGCTCGTTGTTCTGTTTTGCCAACAAAGGGCTAAAAGCCGAGGACAACTTTTTTACCGGCTTTCCCGCCGCCTGGAATTTGGTTGTATTAGGTTTTTATCTTCTTGAAACATCCCCGGTGCTAAATCTTGTACTTGTACCGATTATTGCAGCCCTAACCTTTACTCCCATTAAGGTGATACACCCCTTCCGGGTGCGCGCCTATCGCCCGCTTACAATAACTTTAACCTTCCTGTGGACGGCTTTGGCTGTTTACCTGGTAATCGAGAGAAAATCAAGTGGGAATCTATTTGAGTATGATCCTCTAGCCGTTTGGGCTTTTATCCTGATCTCTGCCTATTTTATCATCATAAGCTTGATCCGTACTTTTCGGGGCAGGCTCTGATACATGCCCAATTAGGCAGTATATTATGGACCAGCATAGCGTAATTCCTCGCCCGAGCTTCTGCATCCGCGTTGTGTGCTACGGGTGATAATCGCGCTCGTAGCCAGCAATTCTAAATTTGAAAATTTTAATAAAATTTTCAAATTTAGAATGCTCACATTTTGTTTAAGATGAGCAACTTAGCTTAAAGATTTTGATGTAATTCTAATTTTGGAAGTTATAGAACTTCCAAAATTAGAATTACTGGCTCGTAGCGAAAAATCTTGACGCCACCATTATTATGGTACATACTTATGGTATGTCAAATATGAACAGACGGGCGACTTTCGCTCTTGATGAGGAGACAGTCCACAGAATAA
>CAZWDV010000096.1:0-8632 GCA_964632675.1 uncultured Sediminispirochaeta sp. | reverse complement strand
ATTTTTCCCGGTCGGATATAGTCGAGATACCCAGCCACCGGTAGAGCGGGCAGACCCCCGCCACGGCGGTAAACACCAGCACCACTGCGGCGATGCCTAGCAGCAAGGCCAGAATCGGATGAATGTTGACGGTGATGTTCAGTGCTACAATGGCCACTACGGCCAGGATGCGCATAACCTTATCGGTTTTTCCCATATTTTCCTTCATAGCAAACTCCTGTGTGTTAACTCTGCAGGGGACGCAGTTTTTCAGGATCGGCGGCGGCGATCATACCGCGGGCCAGGGCCAGTACCGGATCGATCAGCGGCACACCCTCGAACTCCTGGCCGGGCAGGGCCAGGGGAATTTCGGTGCAGCCGGGAACCAGTAGTTCCGCTCCGGCGTCGATCAGCTGCCGTGCATACCCTTCGAGGCGCCGGCGGGCGGTGTCGCTGGCCGGGCTGACCGCCTTCAAGCCCCATTCGCGGTGGTAGATGGTCGCATGCAGGGCCTCCTGATCCTCTTCGGAAACTTCGACGACCCTGTAGCCGCTGCCTTCCAAGATGTGATGCCAGACGCCGCTGCGGCGGGTACCGGTGGTGGACATCAGCCCGAGGGTTTTGGCTGCCGGCGTGCGCTGCCGGATGAGGCCGAGGGTCTCTTCGAGCATGTGCAGCAGTTGCAGGCCCGGGCCGTACTGCCGCAGCTTCAGGGCGAACTGCTCGTAGATGACCGGTGCGTGGAAGGTGTTGCAGGGCACGCCCACTACCGCCGGCGCTGCCAGGCGCCCGTTGCCGTCCACCAGCCCGCAGAGGCCCAGGGACACCGCCGCGGCCATATTGGAACCGGGGTTTTCGCGCCCCTCTTCGAGCAGGTAGGCGGTCCGGTCGCCGATGGTGCGCGCTGCCGATACGTGTACCACATCCAGGTGGTCCGGGTCGCCGGTGGCGAAGGTTTGTTCTATGAGTGTGCGGTGCAGCTCGACACCGGCCATCGGCCCGACGCCGCCGCCGATAATCAGGGTTGTGTTGTCCTGCGGATCGTAGGTATGCATCTCTCTTGCTCCCCGTACTGTGATACGGTACAGTATAGCAGGAGATACAAAATGGATAAACAGAGTGTTGTACAACGACTGAAAATGCTGAATATATATCAGCTGTTTAGTTACCGGCCCGAGCTGAAGGTGGTGCCCGCCACCCTGCCGGAGGGCGAGACCCTCGAGGCGGCCACCGCCGGTATCAGTAACGGCAAGCGCTGGATGCTGGTCTTTGGCCGGATGCACGTGTATTTTATCCACGTGCATCCGATCAACGGCACCCACACCCGCAAGGTGCCGTACGCCGATCTGACCGACTATCAGGTCAGCAAGGGGCTGCTGTTCGGCAAAATCGTTCTAGATTTGGGGCAGGAGACTATCAAGGTGGAAAACTGCCATCGCCGTACCATGGGGCAGGTGCAGGCGGTGCTGGATGACTATGCCGCTTGAGCTGAGTTCCGCGCGCTTCGACGGCACCGGTGACGGACCCCAACTGGTGGTGCTGCCGGAAGATGCACCGGACAGGAAAGCCGTATCGAACACCGGCAGCCAGGACGCCTGGCGGGATGTGCCGCTGTTGACGATAAAGGGCGGCGGAAGTGAATATATGCCGGCGGAGCATTTTGAAGCTCTGGCGCGCTGGTTTCGAATGCATGACACGCGTATTATCGAAAATGCCGGCCACTGGCTGTACGTGGAAAGAAAGGCGGAATTCGTCGAGGTAGTGGCCAAAATACTTGACATCTAGATAGCATTATCGCAATATTATAGCGAATAGCAACGACGGAGACGAGTAAGAGGGACTCGCTGTCGAGAGAGAGGGCGGTCGACCGCGTATGCGGGGGCTGGAAGCCGCCTGTCAGCACCCTCCGAAAACCACTCCCGAGCTGCCTGCGGAAAATCGCCCGGCCGGAACACCGGAGGATGAGTAAGCGGGGCCGTATTCCCGGCGTAAACGGGCTAAGCGAGAGTCGCGGCCGGCGACAGGCGATACAGTAGAGATCGACCACACAAGCCGGGCGCGGAAGTAAGGTGGAACCGCGGAAAACCTTTACGTTTTTCGTCCTTGCACTTCGGTGACGAGGACGCATAGCGTGAAGGTTTTTTTAGTTTAAAGGAGATAGAGTATGGCACAAGACGAACAACTGCATAAAATACGCCACTCGATGGCCCATGTAATGGCCGAGGCGGTGATTGAGAAGTTTCCGGGGACCAAGGTAGCGATTGGTCCGGCGATTGAAGACGGTTTTTACTACGATTTCGAGCTGCCGCGGCAGCTGAGCGAAGAGGACCTGGAGGAGATCAGCGGGCGGATGCAGGAAATTATCAAAGAGAGACACGAGTTTCAGCGCAGCGTAGTCAAACGCGAAGAGGCCTATCAGCTGTTCAAAGAACAGAACCAGGACTATAAGCTTGAGCTGCTGGAGGCGATTCCGGAGGGCGAGGATGTGTCGTTGTACAACCAGGGCGGCTTTGTCGACCTGTGCCGGGGGCCCCACGTCAACGATACCTCCGAGCTGAACCCGCAGGCCTTCCAGCTGCTGAATATTGCCGGGGCCTACTGGCGGGGGGACGAGAAGAACCAGATGCTCACCCGTATCTACGGTACTGCCTGGAAGAACCCCAAGGAGCTGCGGCAGTATCTGCAGCGCCTGGAGGAGATGCGCAAGCGGGACCACCGCAAGGTCGGCCGCGAGCTGGACCTGTTCTCCACCCATGAGGAGGCGGGGCCCGGGCTGATTTACTGGCACCCCAAGGGGGCCCGGGTGCGGCTGGCCATCGAGGACTACTGGCGGGCCGAGCACCTGAAGAGCGGCTACGAGATGTTGTACACCCCCCATGTGGGCAAGTCCTGGCTGTGGGAGACCTCCGGGCACCTCGGCTTTTACAACGAGAACATGTACAGCCCCATGCAGGTGGACGAGAACGACTACTACATTAAGCCGATGAACTGTCCCTTTCATATAATGATTTACAATACCAATTTGCACTCCTACCGCGACCTGCCCCTGCGCTGGGCCGAGCTTGGAACGGTGTACCGCTACGAGCGCTCGGGGGTACTGCACGGACTGCTGCGGGTGCGCGGCTTTACCCAGGACGATGCCCATATTATCTGTACCCCCGACCAGATCGAGGACGAGATCCTGGAAGTACTGCGCTTTTCGCTGCACATGTGGAAGGCCTTCGGCTTCAGCGATATCAAGGCCTACCTGGCCACCCGTCCGGCCGAGGCCAAGAGCGTCGGCGAGGACAGCTCCTGGGACCAGGCCACTGCCTCGCTGAAGAAGGCCATCGAGGCCGAAGGGCTGGACTACGAGGTGGACGAGGGGGGCGGCGCCTTCTACGGGCCGAAGATCGACCTGAAGATCAAGGACGCCCTGGGCCGGGAGTGGCAGATGACCACCGTGCAGTTCGACTTCAACCTGCCCGAGCGCTTCGACATGACCTTTGTGGACCACGACGGCCGGGAGAAGCGCCCCTACATGGTGCACCGCGCCCTGTTAGGGTCGATCGAGCGCTTTTTCGGCGTATTGGTGGAGCATTACGGCGGCGCCTTCCCGGTCTGGCTGAATCCGGTGCAGGCCCGGGTAATTCCGGTGGCCGACCCCTTTAACGAATATGCCAAGGAGGTCAAAGGGAAGCTGCTGGCGGCCGGCCTGCGGGTAGAGGCGGATGTGAGTGACAACCGTTTGAACGCCAAGATTCGCAACGCCCAGAACGAGAAAATCCCCTACATGCTGATTGTCGGCGAGAAGGAGAAGGACGGCCAAAGCGTGTCCCTCCGCCGCCGTACCGACCGCCAGCAGGATGTGATGAGCGTGGAAGATTTTATCGGCTTCGCCAACCAGAAAATTGCCGCTAAGGCGGAAATCTAAGCTATAATCGAATACCCGGCGCCGTTCGTATGGCGCTCGGTGTTGCGGACCCGATGAGGAGAGACCGAATGAGTAAGGTGTTCGAACAATTACAGCAGATTGATAAGGAGATAACCCTTTTAGAGCATACGTCGGCCCTGCTGCAGTGGGACCAGGAGACCGGTATGCCGGATATGGCTATCGAGGAGCGCTCGGACCAGATTGCGCTGATGCAGGGGCTGGTTCACGACCGGCTGGCTTCCGCAGAGGTCGGCGAATTGCTAGAGGCGGCCCGCCGTGAAATCGGCTCCCGGGGAGGGGCTGCTGCGGGAGAAGCTGCGGCAGCCCTGCCTGAGGAAGAGGATCCGCAGTTTTTTCAACAGGCTTTTCTCAGGGTCGTCGGGCGAAATTACGAGCGGGCGGTGAAGATCCCCCGGCGGCTGGTTACCGATATTGCCCAAACAGCCAGTCGGGCCCAGGCTGCTTGGATAAAAGCCCGTGAAGCGGATGATTTTACCTTGTTCCAACCGCATCTTGAAAAAAGTGTCGACCTGACCCTTGAAAAAGCGGAGGCTCTCGGGTATCCGGAACAGCCCTACGATGCGCTGCTGGATGAGTTCGAGCCGGGAATGCTGGCTTCCGAGGTGGAAGCGGTGTTTGCCAATTTGAAAGCCGAGCTGACTCCGCTGGTGCAACGGATCACCCACGCCCAGAATGTTGATGACAGTGTGCGCGGCCGGGGATACCCGACCGAAGGCCAGCGGCAGTTCAGCCTGCATTTACTGCAACAGATGGGATACGATTTTGAGCGGGGCCGGTTGGATGAGAGTGCCCATCCCTTTACTACGTCTTTGGGCGGCAACGACGTGCGCGTTACCACCCGTTATCATGAGAAGGATCTTTTTTCGGCGATATTCGGCACTATTCACGAGGGCGGCCACGGCTTGTACGAGCTGGGGGTCGATCCTGCCTACCACGGCAGCTGTCTGGGCGAGGGAACCAGTCTGGGTATCCATGAGTCGCAGTCCCGCACATGGGAGAACCTGATTGGCCGGAGCATGCCGTTTTGGAGTCACTTTTTTCCTGAACTGCAGCGGATTTATCCCGATCAACTCTCCGATTACGATGCGGACAGCTTCGGCCGGGCGGTCAACCGGGTTCGGCCCAGCCTGATTCGCATCGAGGCCGACGAGGTTACTTACAGTTTGCATATAATTCTGCGGTTTGAGCTCGAACTTGCATTGGTGAATAAGCGGCTGGCAGTGAAGGACCTTCCGGAAGCCTGGAACGAGATGATGGAGCAGCTGCTGGGCATACGTCCGCCTTCGGATGCCGACGGGGTGCTGCAGGATGTGCATTGGTCGATGGGGGCGATCGGGTATTTTCCGACCTACGCCCTGGGCAACTTGTACGGGGCACAGTTCCTGCATCGTATGCAGCAGGATATTCCCGATCTCGATACCCGAATCGAGGCCGGCGACTTGATGAGTATCCGCCGTTGGCAGCAGGAGCACATCCATCGACACGGATCGGTGTATACCGCAGCGGAGTTGATCCGGCAGGTAAGCGGCGAAGCTTTAAACCCCCGTTTTTTCATTGAGTATCTCGAGCGCAAATTTTCACGGCTCAATGTCTTGTAGTGCGGTGGATTTGCAGAATGTATACTTCTGGCTGGTGCTGGCAGCCGGAGGGTTCGGGGGGGCATTCGGCGTTCTCCTGAAGGCCGGCTGGCGCAGACTGCACAGCTCCTACGGGCAGCGGCGGGGGTTGCTTAGTCTGGGCGCACACCGCCGCTCCGGCTCTGGCGGGGCCGGTTTGCTAGTAAAAGTGAGTTTGCTGCTGAGCGGCGGGGCCCTGGCCGCACTCGGCGGAATTTTTTTTCTCGATCTGCCGCAAATCGACTGGAATTCTTTTGTACTTTTCTTTTTCCTCTTTGCAGTTCTCGGGTGGACTCTCTTTTATCTCGCCTTTCGCTGGGTGGTGATTCCGCTGGTGCTGGCGGTGGTGTTATACATTGTGCTTGTTTCGGGAGTCGTGGGACAATGGAACTGTTGTCAGCCCGATGATCAGCTGCTGCGGGTCAAGGTGATTGCGCAGCGCCGGGCCGCAGGGCAGCTGCTGACGCGCTTAGAGCTGTTTAATCCGGAGAACGGCCACACCGATTTTCAGGAGATCGAGGGTGATTCGCTGAAGGTGGTGTTGACTACCGTTAATTTTAAACCTTGGGTGTTTTATCCCCGCTGCGCGTTTCTATACCGTATCCATTCCCTGGTACAGCAGGATGCGGGGGCCGGTGGTGTTGAAAAGGTGAATCGTCCCCTGGCGGTGCTTTTAGAAATAGGTGCAGCGGAAATCGAACAGCTCGAAGTGGTGCAGCCAGAACTGGAGGTGCTACGCACCTATGTGCTTGTGTCGGAACAAAAATCGCCGAAATTTGAAACTCGACAATAAAAGCATTTCCCGCAGCTCCAGTTTTTACAGGCCGCTGCCGATACCTGCAGTAGGACGGAGTTATGATTATTCTATTGCGTAAAACCACCCCCAAGGGTTCGCATTTCTACTATACCCTGCACGATCGGCAATCGGGGTTGTTCGAGTTGTATACACTCACCACCATGTGGGGTTCTACTCCCGAAGGCGGGCGGGAGAAGGTGTACAGTTTTTCCAGTCCCGAAGAGCTGGATGAAAAACTCCGCGAACTCATCACTCGCCGTCTTAGATCCGGCTACTCGGTCTTGTACAGCTACTCCCGGGATAAGAATTACCGGGGGGTGCTCCAGGAAAACCTGGAAGATTCTCGGCACCGCCATGAGCACCGCCGCCCCGCCAAATAAGAGTGAATCAGCAATTCTAAATTTGAAAATTTTATTAAAATTTTCAAATTTAGAATGCTCACATTTTGTTTAAGATCAGCAACTTAGCTTAAAGATTTTGATGTAATTCTAATTTTGGAAGGTATAGAGCTTCCAAAATTAGAATTACTGAGAGTGAATCACTTGAATTGACAGCTTTTCACAAAACACGTACAGTTTTTACATGAATCTACCTAATACTCTCACCGTTATACGAATTGCGTTAGCTCCGGTTTA
Source organism: uncultured Sediminispirochaeta sp. (assembly GCA_964632675.1). Lineage (GTDB taxonomy): Bacteria > Spirochaetota > Spirochaetia > DSM-16054 > Sediminispirochaetaceae > DSBN01. Next base: position 1,672 of record CAZWDV010000096.1, on the reverse strand, counting down.
TTTTGTGGCCTTCTTTTTTGCCGAATGGACCGGGAGCGGACAAATCGCCTCCCTGGTGGTGCTGGCGCTTGTATTTGTAGTGATGGAAATATCCGACCTGCTGGACGGGTACTATGCCCGGAAATATCAACTAGTTACTGAAATTGGGAAGGTAATCGATCCCTTCGGTGATGTGCTGAGCCGGATGACCTACTTTTTCTGCTTTACCTTGATCGGACTTATGCCGGCCTGGGTGTTTCTGGTGCTGCTCTACCGTGAGCTAGGCATTACCTTTTTACGCATGTTGATGATCCGTCGCGGCGTGGCAATGGCGGCCTCGATGTGGGGGAAGGCGAAAGCGGTAACCTATGCCGCCGGTGGAGTCCTGGGGCTTGCGTATGTGTTTTTCGCGCGACTGAGTCCGGATGTGTATTTTCTGTCTGCACTGCGCACTGTTACTGTGGCAATTTTTATTTTTGGGGCGGCCTCATCGGTACTTTCGTTTCTCACCTATGTACGGGTTGCTTTGAAGCGGGAGTAGTGCGATGCAGGAGATGATCCCTCTTCGAAAACTGGAACCGGCGGCCGGAAAAATTCAGTTTCTGTTTACCGATGTGGATGATACCCTCACCCATCGCGGCCGGCTTTTCCCGGAAACCTATCAAGCTCTCTGGCATCTGTCTGAGTACGGCATCAAAATTGTGCCGGTAACCGGGGGGCCGGGAGGATGGGCCCACATGATAATTCGCCAGTGGCCGGTGGACGCGATTATCAGCGAAAGCGGGGCGTTTGCGTTTTACCGTGAGGACGAACAGATCAAAACCATGCTGCATCCCTCGGTAGAAGGGCGCTCAGAGGAAATCCGGGCAAAAATAGATACTTTGCAGCGCAAGGTTGCCGAAGAAGTTCCCGGAGTGAGGGTCTCGCAGGATCAGTTTGCCCGCATGTACGATTTGGCATTTGATGTAAACGAGACCGAGCCGAAACTTGAATCCCCTCAGATCGAAAGGATCATGGATATCTGCCGGGAGTTCGGAGCCCGAACCCAGATGAGTTCAATCCATGTAAATGCCTGGTTCGGAGAGTATGATAAAATCGAAACGAGCAAACTCTACTTATTCCGGCGTTACGGCCTCTCTGAAGCGCAAATGCGTACACACACTCTTTATTGCGGCGATGCTTTGAATGATGAACCGATGTTCGAGTTTTTTGACTTGAGCTGCGGTGTGGCGAACGTCATCGATGTACAGGACCGGTTGAAGGTAATGCCGAAATACGTCACTGAAGGACGCGGAGGACTGGGTTTTGCGGAGTTGGCGGAACAGGTAATCAGGCTCAGAACTACAAGCGGTTAGCAGGAGGGACTGGCAGTAATGGTCAGCCGAGCACGACCGCTCCTATCTTCACGAATACCTCACGATTTTATAAACAAATTTTAATAGCTATATTGACATTTTTTGGGGTTTCATTTACCGTTGCAGACGTCGCAGGGAAACAGCGGCAACGGCTAAAAGGGCAAATAACTTCGCTGAATAGGCTGTCACTGAATTGACAGTTTTTTTATGCAGAGTTATACTGAAAGTCCAGCCAAAAAAGAAATTAGCTTCAACTGACAAAATGTACTTGACAGGGGTCAAGTTAATTTGTTATAAAGCTTTCACGCTCCGGGGTGCTGCGGCGCAGAGGGGTGGAG
>CAZWDV010000095.1:0-8684 GCA_964632675.1 uncultured Sediminispirochaeta sp. | reverse complement strand
TGTCCGGTCTGCAACAACGAGTTTCGCCGCGAAGATTTACGCACCGGCCGCGGCCGGCTGATTGCCGGCTCGCTTACCGAAGAGCTGCGGCGGCTGTATGAACCGTCGGAAAAGTACGGCGAGATAAATCCGCTGGTTTATCCGATTACTGTCTGTCCGGCCTGTCTATATGCCGCTTTTCCACAGGATTTCAATGAGATTCCCAAATCAACAGCCCAGGCACTGGAAAACTCGCGGGAGACCCGCCGGACGGTTCTAAACAATGTATTTCCCGATCTCGATTTTACCCAAGCCAGGGATCTTAAATCCGGGGTAGCCACCTACCACTATGCAATGATGAGTATGGAGCAGTTTCCGCCGGAGATGAGCCCCACTATCAAAAAGGGAATATGCGCGTTGCGCTCGGCTTGGCTCTGTAATGATCTGCACCGGAAGGAACCGGGCGAGCACTACGACTATCTGGCGCAGATCTACTATCATAAGGCGTGGTTTTTTTATTCCGAAGCCCTGCGGTATGAGGAGGAGGGGAAGGAGGGTATTACCGATGCCGGCTTCCTCGGACCGGATCTCGACCAGAACTATGGGTATGACGGAGTACTGTATGTTTCGGCTCTGCTGGAATTCGAATATGGAGCCCGGGACGATGATGAGGCGCGGAAAAAAAGTCTCGAACGGGCGAAAACAACTGTCGGTCGGCTGTTCGGCCTGGGCAAGGCCACCAAAGACAAGCCGACTACCCTGCTGGAACGGGCCAAGGATCTGCACTCGAGCATAAACAGCGAATTGAAGGGCTGATACAGAGTTACGGCTATGGCAGTTAGGGTAAAACTTACAATAGCGTATGACGGCACTCGTTACGCCGGGTGGCAGGTTCAGCCCAGCGACCCGACCGTGCAGGCGGAGGTTGAGCGGGCTGCCTCTGCAGTAGTGAATCAGAAGGTGGCCGTGCTTGCCTCCGGGCGGACCGATTCGGGGGTCCATGCCCGCGGACAGGTCTGCCATTTTGATTCACCGAACGAAAATATGCCCTTCGAGAAGTATTCGCTGGCCCTCAACCGGCAGCTTCCGCACGATATCCGGGTAATCGACAGTAGCCGGGCTGCGGATGATTTTCATGCCCGTTACAGTGCCGTCTCGCGGGAGTACCGTTACTATTTGCTTCAGGCGCGGATTGCCGAGCCCTTCGAGCGGCCTTACTGTTATTGCCGTGCGCAATTGCCGCCGCCGGTGTGCCTGGACGGCTATGCCGCCCGCTTGATCGGTGTGCACGATTTTACTACCTTTTCGGCTGCCGGTGACAAAAGCCCGTCCAAGGTTCGGGAAGTTTTAGCAGCATCGGTGTATATGCAGCGGGGAGTAGTGGTATTCAGAATTGTCGGAAACGCATTTTTATGGCGGATGGTGCGGTCATTGGTCGGAACAATGCTGGAACTCGGGCAGGCCGGTGAGCCGCCCGAACGCATGGCGGAGCTACTTCAGCGGCAGGACCGCAGCTTGGCAGGGGCCACCGCCCCCTCACATGGTCTATTTCTACATAAGGTGAACTATGGAACAGGAAAAGCTTAAAAAATATTGGGATATATTACAGGCGGCGGAGGCCTACCTTCAGGGCGGTTGGCAGCCGGAGCACAGCGGCCCGCCGAACACTCTGTACCGCCCCGGCAGCCGGCTTGAAACCCGGTTCGGAGCTGGCGGATTCGAGGGAATCCGGAAGCGCTTCGGAAATACTGGGAACAGCTCAACAGCCGGCGCAGCAGAGGCCGGTACAGCAGAGACCGGCGCAAGTGCAGCTGTGAATTCCGGCACATCCGTCGAATCCGGAGATTTCCTGGAGAGGGTCGGCGAAGAGGTGCGGAGTTGTCAAAAGTGCCGTTTGTCTGAAAACCGCCGAAACGCGGTACCGGGGGAAGGTGTAGCCGATCCCAAGCTCATGATTATCGGGGAAGCGCCGGGGGCGCAGGAGGACTCCAGCGGACGTCCTTTTGTGGGGCGGGCCGGACAGTACCTCGATAAGTGGCTGGATGCAATTAACCTGGATCGCAGCCGCGATGTATTTATAGGAAATATTATTAAATGCAGACCCCCCGATAATCGTGATCCTCTGCCGGATGAAACGGCGGCCTGCATGCCGTATCTCAACCGTCAGTTGGACATTATTAAGCCGCGGGCTATTCTCACCCTCGGAAGAATTTCCACCCACATTCTCACCGGGACGAGTGAGGGAATCGGAAAACTGCACGGCCGAGTATTTCACTTCAGAGGGGTCCCGCTCATTCCTACCTATCACCCCAGTGCCGTGCTGCGCAACCCGGTCTACCGGAAACCGGTGTGGGAGGACCTGCAGAAACTGCAGCGAATCGTCGAACAGCAGGAATAGGGAGCGCAAAAGAGTGTCGATGCAAGCGTCTCCGGCCTATCTGCAGGTGGTGTTCAATCTGCCGTTAGAAGGGCCGTTTACCTACCGACAGCCCGAACCCGATCCAAAGCGTCCGCAGACATCGGCTATGGTGCGGCCCGGAATGCGGGTGGAAGCCCCCTTCAGGGGGCGTCTGCGTATCGGCTATGTCGTGGATACGGCGGAGGAACGGCCGGCGGGAGACTTCAAGATTCTTCCGGTAAAACGAACTCTGGATGTTGAAGTGCTGTTCGATGAGAAACAGCTCGAACTGGCGCAGTGGATTTCCCGGATGTACTTCTGTTCCCTGGGGGAGGCGCTTTCAGTTATAATCCCGGGGGGCAAACGGGAGAGCAACACCGAATTTCTACCCACCGAGGAAGACTCATTCCGGGTTCCCGCCGAGCTGTCGGAGGCACAAAGCTCCGCCTTGGAGAGAATCTCGAAGGGTGAGGAGCGGATGCATTACCTCTATGGAGTAACCGGCTCCGGTAAAACCGAGGTCTTTCTGCGTCTGGCCAAGCAGACGATTGCCGCCGGCGGAGCGGTGGTCTACCTGGTACCCGAAATTGCCCTGACCCATCAGCTGATTCAGCAGGTACAGGCACGCTTCGGCAGCACAGCGGCGGTGTGGCATTCAAAACTCACCCCTTCGCAGAAGTTGAAGGAGTGGCGCCGGATGCTGGCCGCCGAGGTGCGGTTTGTAATCGGGGCGCGCAGTGCAGTGTTCAGCCCAATGGAGAATATCGGCCTGTTTGTGGTGGACGAAGAGCACGAGACCTCCTATAAATCCGGACAGACTCCCCGCTACCATGCCCGCCAGGTGGCGATGAAGCGCTGCGCCCTTTCCGGGGCAAAACTGGTAATGGGCAGCGCCACCCCCAGCCTGGAGGCCTATGAGCTGATGAATCGGGGGCAGATTGTCCGGCACGACCTGCCGGATCGGGTATCCGGAGGCCAGATGCCGGTAATCGAAACTGTGTCGATGCAGGGGCAGGGCCGTGCTATTTCCGACCGATTAACCGATGAAATCAATAAAACCGCCGCAATGGGAAAGCAGACGATTCTATTTCTCAACCGCCGCGGCTTTAGTTACTTTTTTCATTGCCGCAGCTGCGGATATGAGATGCAGTGCAGCCATTGCTCGGTGAATCTCACCTACCATAAGGCTACCAACCGGATGGTCTGTCACTATTGCGGCTACAGTCGCCGGCCAGTAGAGGTGTGTCCCGAATGCGGCTCGCTGGACGTGGGCTACTCCGGCTTCGGCACCGAGAAGATCGAAGAGGATATCCGTCAGCTGTTTCCACAGCTGAAAATTGCCCGGGTGGATACCGATTCAACCCGCAAAAAGGGGAGCCTGCAGAAAATACTAAAGGACTTTCGGGCCGGTGACTACGATTTGCTGCTCGGTACGCAGATGGTGGCCAAGGGATTGAACTTTCCCGGGGTGCGGTTGGTGGGAATCGTTTTGGCTGACAGCGCCCTCAATCTGCCCGACTTCAGGGCCGGCGAGCGCACCTTTAATCTGATTGTGCAGGTCTCCGGACGGGCCGGCCGCTTTTTAGAGGAGGGTAAAGTGCTGGTGCAGACCTATAAACCCCATGTGCCGGCAATTCGGCTGGCCGTTGAGAATAATCTGCCGCGTTTTTACGAAGATGAGCTGACAGCGCGCAAGCAGCTGCTGTTTCCACCCTACTACCGCTTGTTCCGAATAGTTGTCCGCGGGCGGGAGCGTAACCGGGTAAGCGAGGTAATCGAAGGTATTGAAACTCAGCTGTCACCGGTTGAACAGGTCGATAAGTCTACCGAACTACTCGGTCCCTCTCCCTGTCCGATCGAGGTTATCGCCGGAAATTCCCGTGAACAGCTGCTCATACGCACACAGAATTTTTCAATAGTTCATTCATTTATATACCAGTGGCACCGGCGATTCGAGCGGCCGAAGGGGGTGCATATAGAAATTGATGTCGATCCGGTCAGCTTACTGTAATTGACGGTGCAGATTCTTTTTAGTACTATTAACGTATGTTAGATATATTCACATTAGGCGATGATGTTCTGCGTGAACAGGTCGATGAGATAAAAGACGTAAACGGTAAAATTGCCGAGCTCTCCCAAAATATGATCTCTGCGATGTACAATGGCGAGGGGATTGGACTAGCGGCACCCCAAGTAGGGCTTCTGCACAGCCTGTTCGTCTGTCATGTAAACGGTGACGAGCCGCGGGTGTTTATCAATCCTCAAATAATCGGTACGAGTCAGGAGATGCTCCCGTATGAAGAGGGCTGTCTCAGCATTCCCGGTGTGTATGGGGATGTAGTTCGACCTGCGGCTATCACAGTGCAGGCGATCAACGAGCAGGGGAAGCCCTTCAAGCTAGATGCCGAAGGTATGCTCGCACGCGTAATCCAACACGAAATGGATCACCTGAAGGGGATTCTGTTCATTGATCATCTCGAAGAGAATCAGCGGGAGCGTCTGGTAAAAGTTTACAATAAAAAGATGCGGAAATAGCCGCTCTATGCGTGTACTCTTCGCCGGCACTCCGGAAATTGCGGTACCTTCGCTGGAGGCTGCGGCTGTCGCTGCCGCACATACGGTAGTCGGAGTTCTCACCAATCCGGACCGTCCCCGGGGACGCAGAAAAACAGCCGCAGCTTCTCCGGTAAAAGAGAAAGCCCTGGAATTAGGTGTGCCGGTTTTCCAGCCGCCCACCTTGAAGCGAGAAGCCCGCGATCTCTTAGCTCCGCTACAGGCCGATATTTTAGCTGTATTTGCCTATGGTAGAATCTTCGGACCGAAGTTCCTTGCCATGTTTCCCCGCGGAGGGGTGAATGTGCACCCGTCGCTGTTGCCGCTTTACCGGGGCAGTATTCCCGTTATCGCCCCCATTATAAACGGTGACTCTGAAACCGGGGTCACCGTGCAGGAAATTGCTCTGGAAATGGACACCGGCAATATACTTGCTCAACAGCGGTTTGCCTTGAGCAACGATATGACTGCCGGCCGCTTGTCAGCCTATGTTGCCGCTCTGGGAGCCGAGCTGCTGGTGAATGCACTGAATGAAATCGAGGCCGGGAGTGTGAATCCGCGGCCCCAGGACCATTTTTACGCGACTTATTGCCGGAAACTCAATAAAAATGATGGACAGATCAACTGGCAGCTGCCAAATTATATGATAGAGCGCATGATACGCGGCTTTTTTCCCTGGCCGAAGGCCTTCTCTACCTGGAAAGGACAGCAGCTGACAATTCTCCGGGCGACCTTGCCGAATAGTTCGGCTGTGCCGGAGCGGGCGGAGGCCGAAAGCTGCAGGGTGCACCCTTCCGGAAGCGTCCTCGGTATAGACAGGGAAAATGGAATTCTGGTACAAACAGGAATGGGCCTTATCGCACTACAGAAACTGCAGCTGCAGGGCAAAAAGCCGCTCGACTGGCAGGCCTTTGTCAACGGACACAAACAGATCATCGGATCGCAGCTTGGAGACAATAAATGAATCAGGAAACAGACCATCAGATAAACAATGACGAAAACAACACTCCCCTTCGGAAGCGTTTTTCGAAGAAGCCACAGAGTGAGGAAAGCCGCTTTTTCCGAATGGTGGTATATTTTTCGCTGGGTACTATCGGACTCGCACTTTTAGCGGCTGCCATCACATTTGTGCTGACCCTAGAGGGCCGCGAAGAGACTATGGTTCCGGATATGCGCGGAATGGAATTGCCGAATGCGATTATAGAGCTGCAGGACAAGGGGCTGTACGGAACGGTTCAGCTGCGCTATTCGAATAAACTGAGTGACAAAGGCACGGTGCTCGGACAGGAGCCGGTACCGGGTGCCGTGGTAAAGGCCAAAAGCGAAGTACTGCTGCGGGTTAGTAAGGGCGCTTCGGTAGAGAAGCTCGACAACTTCGTCGGCTGGAATATAAACGAGCTCGAGACCCATCTAAAAAGTCTCGAATCCGTATACGGTCCGCTGCTCGAACTAAAGAAACCTTTTATCCGTGTGTATGATGAGTCTCCGGTAGGTACTATCCTGGAACAGAAGCCCGAGCCGGGTACCGAGCTGACGGTGTTGACCGAGCTCGAGCTGGTGGTTAGCAAAGGGCCTGAAGGTCAGATTACCGAGGTCAGAGATTATACCGGCATGGAATGGCGTAATGCGCTATCGGAAATTGTATCTGCTGGGCATCCGTTTGTGTTCACGGTGACCAATCAGGATCAGGGCGACCCGGGCACGGTTGTGGCGCAGAGTCCGGAACCGGAAAACGAGGTGCCCTCCGAAACCCTCCGTCAGCTGATGATCAAGGCTCCTGAAGAGCTTGAGGAGGAGTATCGTTTCGGGATTATCGATCGTGATCTGCCGGAGTATCCTGTACCGGTGCCGATTCTGGTTGAGCTGATCAAAACGACCGGAAAAAAAGAACAACTGATCTCCTTCAGTCATAAGGGCGGTTTACTAACGATTCCCTACTTAGAAGAGGTTGGATCGACAATAGTAATTCAGGTTGACGGAGAAGAGATTGTTCGTCACATGGTACAGAAACAGGTTCTGAACTAGTCCGGAGCAACCTGATTATTGACAGTTCGCAACGAATTAGTTACCCTCATAGTGAAAATGCGAGCGTGGTGAAATGGTATCACGAAAGCTTCCCAAGCTTTAATTGGGGGTTCAATTCCCCTCGCTCGCTGTGTTGTTGTTATGACAAATAGGACGATTTATTATTTTTCCGGTGCCGGAAACTCACTCTCAGTGGCCAAGAAGCTTGCCGATGAGCTTGATGCACAGCTTTATCCGATAAAGGTGCTGCGGGAGCAGCGCGACCACTCGTACAAAGCTCTTATAGGAATAGTCTTTCCGGTCCATGGAGGCCGGCCTCCGAAGTATGTGGTCGAAGCACTATCTAATTTGGACAATATTCAAACCACCTATCTGTTTGCTGTGTGTACCTACGGTATTAGTCCGGGACGGGCACTCTACCGGGTTGAAGCACTTCTCAAAGCCCGCGGCGGCCGGCTGTCGGCCGGTTTTGCAGTGGGAATGCCGCAGAGCGGTATCGGTTCGAAGCGCATCGGAGAGGCGCGGATGCAGTATCTCTGGAGCGCCGGCCGCGAGAAAACCGCTGCGGTGTCGCAGTATCTGCAGGCGCAGAAAAGCGGGGTAATCGAATCGCAGAGTGCCTACGGGCCGATGCTGAAAAAGGAAAACCTCAAAATGGTGCCCTCGGTTTTCAAGATGCTGGGTACAATGATCCGTTACGGCACGAAAGCTCTGACGCAGATTGCGGATGAGAATTGTATCGGCTGCGGAACCTGTGCCTCCATTTGCCCGGTCGACAACATACGTATGCAGAACGAGCATCCGGTGTGGCTGGATCATTGTGTCGGCTGTTTCGGCTGTTACCACTGGTGTCCCCAGAGAGCAGTAAGCTTCGGTGGTCACGACATGGATACCGTGCCGTTCCATCACCCCGATGTGTCCCTCGGCGATATGATCGGACATAGATGATGCAATACAGACTCTACTACTTTACCGGGACAGGCAATACCGCCCGCGCGGTGAGAATTATCCGATCCGAGCTTGAAAAGGCGGGGCATCAGCTGGCTACCGAGTTCATCAGTCGCCGTACTATGCCACCCAAAGCCGGCTCATACGATGTCCTGCTGCTGGCCTTTCCTACCTACCCCTGGGCCACTCTCTCCGCCTTGAAGCCATAACGCAAAAGCTTTACCATAACTGCCATGGATATACAGCCCTGGATGCAGAGCTACATCGACAGCTTTTTCAACGGCGAGTGGGAACACGACCGCAACATCGTCCTGAAGCGCGAACATTCGCAGCGAGTGCAGGACGAGATAGGCAGCCTCTGCGCCGAACTGGGCCTTGTCGGCCGCGATCTCGATCTGACCAAAGTAATGGGCCTGCTGCACGACAGTGGCCGTTTCGAGCAGTTTGCCCGCTACCGGACCTTCAACGACAACCGCTCCGTAGACCACCACAAAATCCGGGCCGCTCTGCCGGATGACCCGCAAGTGGACGAGATCTATTCTGCGGTAATTTCTTTTATGAAAGATGCTCTTCCAGTAGAGGGTGGGCCTGCGGGCCGGGAGAAGCGGCTTGTCCTGTAGGTGGTTGCCCGTGTGCCCCCTGCGCCGGCACGAGCGCCAGGGAACAATAAGCCTGAAGTGGCGGGAACAGTACTGCAACGGCGACTACCGCCGCTGCGAGCGTTTCAAACAGGAATCGGCCGGCATTCCGCACTCCGACCGCCTGCTGCCCGACGGCAGTT
>CAZWDV010000094.1:0-9011 GCA_964632675.1 uncultured Sediminispirochaeta sp. | reverse complement strand
TATCGGGATACTTTCTGCTTTGCTTGGGGACGGGAATTGAATCCGCTGGATTGGGATAGCGCTGCGGGTAGTTTATCCTGAAGAAATGGCGCAATGCGCTTACGCAGTGCACCGCGCCGCTGCGAGAGAGCCCTATACTATCGGCCAGGCTTTCTAGATAAAGAACTATTCGTTCCCGACTCACTTGAGTTGGAGGGCAGGCGGTACGCTGGAAAAACCTCCGCACCTGGCTCTCGTATACATCTATCGTTCTTCTGCTATAGCCGCCCAGTTGGAGCTCCCGCCGCATGGCGGCGATACCGGGGCTCAGTTCGGGTATCGCCGGAGCTTCCCTCTGGTCAACCGAGTGTGTTTGTTTTGAGGGTGTCTTTGGCCTTTCTACGGTACTTTGTGCTTTGGTGTGCTCAGGCAGGCTGAACAGATGGGTGTGCTGCAGTTTGTTCAAAAGCTCGTCAAGGTTGGATTGGGTATCAGTAATGATCCACTGTTTGCAAGAGGGTTCCCATTGCCTCCCCGGAATGCTGCGGAGCAGTTTAACCACCTCGGGATGAGAGGGCGTTTTTATAATTAGATGTCCTCTGTCGTCTCCGCGTATCGACAGCTGCATACAATACCACCTTTTTTTATTTTACTATATTCCCGCCTGACAGCGAGGTCAAGACGATATTCACTCAGCATATGCTACTGTTCATTTTTTCACCCTTAAAATAGGAGCCGCCGGGTAAAGCCGCCTGCTGAAAAAGCTTGTCTCCTGCTGTTTCTGTGACTAAGTTTAGAGTAGTCTATTCAAAGGAGGACTGCTATGTTGGAAGCCGGTGTAAAGGCCCCGGATTTTACTCTCAAAAACCAGCGGGGCGAGGAAGTATCACTCTCTGATTTCAAAGGGCAAAAGGTGGTGGTGTATTTTTACCCTAAGGACAATACTCCAGGGTGTACCAAAGAGGCCTGCAGTATCAGGGACAGCTACACGGATATTCAGACTACCGGGGCGGTAGTGCTGGGGATATCCGCGGATTCGGTGAAAAGCCACGCCGGGTTCGCCCAAAAGCACGAGCTGCCCTTCCATCTACTCAGCGACCCCGAGAAGAGCGTCATCAAGGCCTACGGGGCCTGGGGAGAAAAAAAGATGGCCGGAAAAAGCTACGAGGGGATCATCCGCTCGACCTTCGTGATAGACGAACAGGGCATCATCAGCAAGGTCTTTAAAAAGGTGAAGACCGCCGAACACGGTACCGAGCTGCTGGAGGCGATGTAAAACCCCGATGCACAACACAGCTGTTTTTATTGTGTTTTCCGCTGAAGCAGAGTACAATAAGAGGTGGTAGTAATAGGCAGGAGGACTTGTTCAATGCTTGTTACTATTCCAAAAATTCTTCGAGAAAAACTTGGAGAGGAGGCGGCAGAAGGTTTGATCGAACTGCTCAACAATTTTTCAGAGCACACCCACAACTCTGTTATTACCCTTGCGGTGGAGAAGTTCGAGCGGCGTCTGGCCGAGGAGATTGGAAAATTTCGCAGTGAAGTTGCAGAGCAAAATGCGAGCCTGCGCAGTGAAACATCGGAGCAAATTGCGAGCCTGCGCAGCGAGCTCTTCGAAAAAATAGAGCGGGGGCACACTTCCACAATCCGTTGGATGTTCCTCTTCTGGGTGGGGCAGATAGGAGTTTTACTCGGATTTCTATTTGCTTTTTTCAAATGATTTTCGGCTGGTGAGCAGAAAAAAGTTGTCACGGCGCAACTTAGTAAAAACACTATATATAATAAATCCCACTAAGGGGGCGCGGAATAACCAGTTTTCTGTTATCTAGTTTAACTTATTAGATAAACACCAATCGGCGTCCAAGTCCGGTCCGAGACAGAGCCAATTCCAATTGTTGATACCCTTGTTCTGAATCCATTCTATTGCTTCTTTAAAGGTTGGTTTCTCTCTGTTCATTGCCCTTTCAACGAATGTGAATATTCTTATTTCGTGGTCTGTTTCAGGAGTTCTACCAATAATACGTTCGGGATCCAGCCCTGCAAATCCGGTTAATAACCAGTCGCGAATATCTATGATCGGACAGAAAAAAATATCGATTTCGTCTATCTTGGAAACTCTATCAAGGAAAGTTTTTAGTGCTTCGGAACCCTTTATTCCATTACCCAGATCCACCAGAAAAGTGTCTGCTTCCGGCACTTCTTTGTTGTCGTGATGGTCGATATTAAGCAAGGGAATGTGAGTTAATCTTGAAATAAACTCAAGTTTTTCAGTGTTCCCTATGGAATAAGTATTGCTGTTTATTATTGACAGATTATAGTTATCCTCATCAATAAGAGTTTTCAGTTTTCGTATAAGCGCTGTCGAAACCCCACTTCCCAATTTTCCATAGAAAATATAGAACGATTTCATTCAATAACCTCTCCTTTTGACAATTATACACACAGATACTTGCTGTCAGCAATAAAAGATCAAAATCTCTGTACAAATCCGAGCTATGGCAACTATACTGGTTAAAAACAACTCGGGATTATGAAAATGAAACATACTATTGTAGTAGGTTATAGAAAAGGCTTGCATGGTGACTTTGTAGATTTGATACAAAAGGATTTGGAATCAGATGGAAATATCGTAATTCGATGTGACAATCAGTGCTCACCCACTTGCATAGAGCAATCCATCACCAACCGAATAACTCATGATTCAAGGGTTATTATGATTACCTCACCGAATAGGACGATTCCACTTGTAATAAAAGCAGCTATAGAAAAAAATGCTTATGTTATACCAGTTGTTTTTGCTAATCAGAATATTCCACTTTATGCATCCGGTTCTGTAGCAGTACTTGCTCCACCAATGAGCGAAATCAGTGAAAATGAACATGCCTATTCCCAGTTCTATACAAATTTATTGTATCAACTGCGCCTGCCCGGAAATCAGCATTACAGAGGGAATTTACCAACGATAGAAATTCTTCGTCGTCAGTTGTCTCCACTTGAACTTAGCTCAAAGTTGCACTCAATAGGGTTTCCATTAGTAAGTAGAAAATGGAGTGATGATTCAGAAAGTGCGCAAACCCTCATAATAGCAGGAAGCTATGGCAGCGGGAAAACGGTTTTAACTACCGAATTACTATTTTCAGAACTTAATGTAAAGGCATGTTATTGGTGCAACAATTTATATTCTGCTGAGCACGAGCTAATTGAGATTATCAAGAACATAAGTTATCAATTTGCTTTACAGTTTAAAGAATATTCGAACTATCTTATCGATGCTGTACCTAAAAGAGTCCTTTCGGAGGCGGATAATGTGCAGCAAGTCTTTCAAGAGCTGGTTTTATTTCCTCTGGAACATGTAGTTTCTCTTGATAGTGGACGAATAGTACTCCTGATTGATGGAATTGATCAGTCTTATCAGAAAGGGGACCAGCTGGTGTCAGAGTTCATAGATTATTGTGTGAGAGCTCTTCCACTTAATGTAAAGATCATTCTTACAATGCGATCAGACTCTCCATTATTGGGTATTCTCTCTTCTGAGGAACTCGCTACATATTATATTCATAAAGGAAAACAGCTGTCAGATATCGAACTTTTCATTACCACTCATAAAAAATTCTGGAGAAACTATATTGGTTTGGAAAATGCTGATCTATTAGGACAAGCTTTGCAGCGCTACAACAACGGATCCTTCAGATATGTGGCAACTATATCGGAGGCTGTGTATAATGGCTTTTTTACCTTCTTACCGAAACAAGAATATCTGTTGTGTGAACAATTTGTTGTCGAGGCATCCGTGCGTCCACGCAACAAAGCGGCAGATTTTGACTGCATAATGCACACCCTTGATCAATCTTCGATATGGCATTTACTTTCGGTGCTTTCTTTACAGCAGGATGAAGCAGATAGTTTCTTATACGGATTTATTGAAGAGAACAAGAACTTGTTGAAAAGCTCCGATGCACAATGGCCTGCAAGAAAAATATTTATTCAGTTGGCATTAGAATTAACAGAAAAACATCCAGTAAGGGTTGAGGTAGAAAAATGGCTTCAGCAGCATCGGCCCTCTTGGATTCTGCTGCGGTGTGAACAAAAGCACAACGGATTTCTAAATAAAGATTATTCTATACTGTCAGGACATCGGGGTAGAGTGCTCGGAGCACTGTATACGGATAATGGGTTTGTTGTAAGTTGGAGTGAAGATGATCCATTTTTACGAGTGTGGGACAGCAGGGGGAATGCTTTGGGTGTGTGTACGGGGCATTCGAGTGAAATTGAAGAGGGCATACCGATACGTAACCAGCACATATTGAGCTGGTCTGCGGATGGAACTATCTGCATATGGGATGAGGATCTTAATCTAACCACACGCTTTATCGCTGAACACTCGCGTTATATGACCGGAGCCGAGCAATTAGACAATACCATGTTCATTACCTGGGGGACTGACGGGGTTGTTCAATTTTGGTCTGAAACCGGCGTGTATCTTAGTCGGATTCAGGCGCATGAGAAGTCTGTATTACAAGTAATCAAAATGGGAAGTGGGCTTCTAGTGAGTATCGGTAGTGATCTCAGTATATGCATCTTTACTTCCGAAGGACACATAGTACAGCAGATGCGCTCAAATGCGGAATCTCAAACACAGATACCTCTTAAAATAAATCCCTTCAGAACTTTAGATCGCGTTAGTTATTCAAAAGAGCTTACCGGGCTTGCAAAACTGAGTGGAGATAGGTTTATCGCCTGGGGTGGTACTGCGGTAGTTGAGCAATTCGATGCACCAAGAATCTGGACAATTGACGGAGAGCTGATAGCTATACTCAATGGCCATACGCGGCCAATTAATAATGTGCTCGAATTATCCAACTCTACAATTCTTACCAGCAGCTTAGATGGAACCTTGCGTCTTTGGACAAAGAGTGGAGTTCTTCTGCAGGTGTTATCAGCGCAGGAAGATCAAATTAGCGGGGTAATTGAAACTCGTGACGGTACAATAGTAGCTTGGGGCCGGGAGCACTCGATAAGATGCTGGAGCCTTACCGGTGAATATAAAGGAATAGCAGCCAGGCACACTTCTTATGTTCAAGATTTGTGGGAGATTAGTAAAGATGAGTTTTTGAGTGTGGACACGAATGGGGAATATAAGTTGTGGTCCATAGAAGCTTCATTTCCTCAAAAAACGCTCAATGCGTCCAAGCTTCGCAGTATGTGTGCTTTAACGCTTACTCAGCGCAATATCCTCTCTTGGGGATATGATAAATCACTATACCTATGGAATCTCGATTCAGAGAAGGAATTCGATATTCAGGGACATAAGGATTTTATTGGCGGAGCGATGTTTGACCGGAATACAGATAGAATTATCAGTTGGGGCGCGAGTCCTCAGCTATGCTTTTGGGATGCAGATGGTAACTTAGTAAGTAAAAGCAATGAAACTGACGATTTCCTTTTTGAATCCTGCGATTTACTGCAACTGCACGATGGTCGTATGGTTACTTACGGTAGCATCCCCAATATTGCACTCTGGAGTGCAGAGGGAGAAGTGATTACATTTTTGAAGGGTCATGAAGATGAGATATTAGAGGTACAGGAACTTGCATCTGGAAAGCTTATCAGCCGGAGTTCGGACTTTACCCTCATCTTATGGTCTTCAGAAGGAAAGTTAGACAAAAGGATGGATGAGCATATCTCTCCTCCAATAGGTATGTATGAGTTTGAGGATGGAACGATTCTGAGTTGGGACCGAGATAAGCTTTTCTGTATATGGAGCAATACCGGTAAACTCTTGTCTAAGCTCAGCAATGTTGAAGCGATAGTAAGATACCCCTCGATTCAAAAAGTTATCGATGCTGTTCCTGAAGAAAACTATGGGTTTGACTACGCACATAAAACGCTTATACTCAGGAACAAAGCCAACGGCAACGAAGCAAGATGGATCAGCAATGAAAATGTCACTGCACATCAGGCGCTTGCGGATGGCCGCGTATTGGTTAGCTTCGATACTGGTGATATCGGTATTTTGCAACTGTATAAGGGGAACAGACCGGTATCTTTGAAAGAGTTTCTATCGATATAAGTAATTGCATTTCAGCTTCTTATAACAGGCAGTAAATGAATCAGAATAGCAGCTACATTTTTCGCATCATCAAGCCCGCGATGATTGGTCCCTTCGAACTCCAATCCGATTTTTCGTACGCCCTTTTTCAATCCAACTGGCTTCTTGAGAGAATATACCGAGGCGAATCGTTCTTTGAGATTGATGTGTCCCCGACAGTTTACAGGTGGAAACGGCATGTTATGTCGTTTTGCTTCTATTTCTAGTTGATACCAATCGTAGTTACCCCAGGAAACAAGGGTAAACTCATCTGCCCCCGCCCAATTTAGAAACTCAGGCCACACTTCCGAAAATGGCGCAGCACTGAAAATATCCTCGTTTTGAATGCCGGTGAGTTGACGGCAGTAATCGCTAATATCAGGCTTTTCAGCAGGTTTTACCAATTGGCTGAATTCTTCTTGTCGGCTGAGGGTGTGTCCGTCAACTAATACAGCTCCGATTTCAATGATCTCTTTTTCATGTACCGAGGTATCGTATTCCCAACAAGTTGCTTCCAAATCAAGGGCTATGTAATTCATAAAATCAGTTTAAACCACTCCAATTTTTTAAAAGAAATAATATTCGAAAGTACCATCACTTACTATCCAACCGTCGACGTATGCAATCTCATAATCAAAGAACAAATCTCCAGTCTGAGCTTTATAATCGAACATGGCCCCAATATAATCAGTGTAGTTTCCAATGCGAAACACCGAATAAGAATAATTAGCTAAGACTGTCAGATTTCCAATGGAGTACATAATATGGACCATTTTTCCCCATTTCTCGGATTTTCCGTTCAAAAGAGAGTGTTGTACAAAATTCTTGTTGTTCCGTGAGATTTTCGCTTTGAAGGTTTCAAACGGCATTACTCCGTTTATATAATACTCATTTGCATTACTGTGCGTAAAACCGTGTGACCGGATAGTATTTTGTATCTCAATAGGAACCTCTTCAAGCTTTACACCGGGAAGAAATTTCTGTGTAAATTCTATATACTGTTGATACGGGTCCTGTGCTTTTGTAGTCTCATAAGGATCGTAAATTTCATTGTTTAGGCCCTTTACTTCACCTTCTTGATTAATGATACACCAGCCGTAAGTTGTTACCGGATACCCAAAACCACCGGACTGATTAAACCAATAGTAGTATCTTGCCAACACCTCTTCCTGTTCATTTACAGAAACGGGTGTTAGTTTGATCTTCATCTCGCTGGGGCCGGTGGCATAAGCAAAGCTACTTAAAAAGAAGAAAAGTCCAATAGTAAGGAGAAAACTGATTACAACCTTAAACAATCTGTAACAAAACATAATTAATACCAACCCTTTTATTTATACTAATTGTTAAAATAATTATTACGAGTATTTTTACTCATCTTATTAAATAAGGTATATACAAATTCATCAACCTCTTTTAGTTTATCGGGGTTCAAAGTGTATTCAGCGAAGTTTTCGGCAAAGTACTCCTTGAAGTTCTTTTTCGCATAATCGGTAATAAATACCCCTGTAGAGCTATTCTTCATATCAGTATAATGCATTTCTAAAGGTTCTCGATATGCCTTTGTGAGTAGTTTGTCATCAAAACGGTGTCCGAATTCATGTACCAGTGTATCTATGATACCATAATTATCTTTCTGGAAACGTAATATTATTTCCCCATCTTCGTTGTAGAGGCCTCCCCAGTTTTTAATCTTCTCATAAGGGTATTCTTCAGTATTATTGTACTCAGGAAAAAGTATATGTTTATCCTTTTGTAGCAGTGATAGTTCATATAGATTTGGCCAATATACTGCAATAGTAGAAATTCCTAATAACATTTTTATCCTTATTTCTTCAGTGAAATCAGCTGAGCTGTAAAATCCACTGTTTTCTGGACTCCTTTCTTTAAATGAATTTATAAAACTCTTAAGTATGATGTTTTGTGTGTCTGTATATATCATATCTACCGGAATATCCTCAATTTTTGTAGATTTTATTGCTCGGTTCCTTAGTGAATTAAACCAGTCTGTAGTTGCAATGATCAAGTAGAAATCTGAAGTTGAACTGAACTTATCAGTTTTATGATAATAAATTAATTTGTCTTTCCAGTAATGATACTTATTTCCTTTCTTGATAAAATATAAGCGAGGTGTATAGTTTTTTAATACTTTATTAGTATAAATTTTGTACCAAAGATCAAGAAGGAAATTATCAACTTGCCCATAAGAATAAATATACTCAGTAGTTTTTCGTACTCCGTTATTATCTATGATTAAAGAAGAGATGGTTTTATTAGAAGCACGGCTTAATGCTTCTTGCAATTCCTTACTGGTTACACTATAAAGGTGAGGGTTTTCTAATAGATAATTGAATAATTCTTTGTTTCTTACTGCATAATGAAGACTGTGTTGTTGCTCATTATCTCTGATGTTGATATCAGCTCCATTTTTTAAGAAATAGAGGAACAAATCTTTATTATGAACAGCATGCATGAGTACAGTTTTACCCGATTTATCCTGGACATTCACATCCGCACCACGCTCAACTAATTCTTGTACTATTTCATAGGATTCGGGTTGAGCTACAGCGCGCATAAGAGCAGTTTTACCACTTGAGTCTGTATAGTTAATATCAAATCCTTCTGCAAGAAGAAGATTGGTTATCTGTTTGTTACATCTATTGGAAACAGATGCTATTAAAGCGTTTCTACCGTATTTGTCTATATGGTTTAAATCAGATCCCGCGTTTAATAAGGTCTTAACTATTTCGGGAGCGTTTTGATATTCAGCTGCGAGAAAAAGTGGAGTAATGCTTCTTGAATCGGTTTCATGAACTGAAAAACCCTTGTCTAAAAAGAAATGAATTATTTTTTTGTCTGCCTGGAATATAGAAGCGAGCATAAGTGGCGTCCAGTTGTAGAACTTATGTATCTCTAAATCTTTTCTGCTTATAGAAAGGTTACTTCG
>CAZWDV010000093.1:4485-9158 GCA_964632675.1 uncultured Sediminispirochaeta sp. | reverse complement strand
AACTGTTTTCAGTTTACTGATTTATTGATAGTTGCATCATAGTTTGAATTGCTTAGAGCCGCCTCTCACCCTGTCTATATAGATAAAACAGTAGTATAATAATATGCCACACTGCTCAATGAGGTTTATTTCAAAAAAACGCGGGCGATAAAGGGGTTTCTTATTTTCGAGACTCCCTGCATCATATCTTCTATGGTAAAACCGGGCAGGAGTATTGCGGGGTTTTCTCCTTCTGTTTCAACCTTACCAAACTGTCCGATACTTTAACATGCAGGCGGCTGCATTCGAGGCTGCGAAGGCCGGGTGACAGGCTGGATTATGAGCTTTCTGAAAAGCTTATGATTGACTTTTTATAGGAGGAGGAGTTAAAAGGTGTAATACAAAACGTAATTGTTTAACTACTTTTAGTCACTTTTTCCGGCCTTTATAGATAGCCGGCCAAGAAGCACAATAGCCTTTTTCAATGCCTTTTCATTTATATCAAAGTCATCAGAATGAGCCCCATTGCCGACAATATCCGCCCCTATTCCTATATTGACCGCCTTTCCACCATTTTCCTGTACCTTCGCCATCATATATGTAAAATCTTCGCTTCCCCCGCTTGTGTGGATATCTATTGGCGTGTAGTCTCCAATTTCATAGGCTACCTCTTCTACCAGCCGCATCAGCTCGGGATCGCTTTCTCCACTGGGTGCCTCGCCCATAGGAATAATTTGATAGCTGCAATTATGCATCAAGCAAGAGTGTTTTATGATATTTTCCGCCTGCTCATACATATACTGACTTATCTCTGAATTTGCCCCTCTCGTCTCAGCAACCAAATGAGCTGTATCAGGAATGATGTTTCTTCCGGAGCCGGCCGTCATTCGCCCAACGTTGACTCTCGTTGCCCCTTCTTTATGTCTGGTGATGGCATATAGATTAATTGCCGCCGTTGAGGCTGCCATGAGGGCGTTGTTTCCTTCTTGAGGATTCCCCCCCGCATGGGCCTTTTTCCCTTTGATATGGACGTCGAACTTTTTGGTAGCAATATAACCGCTTATTCCGCTCGATATTTCGCCTACTTTGTATTCCCTCATGTGGTGACCAAAGACCATATCAACATCATCTAAGATACCTTTGGCTACTATGGCTTTTGCCCCCCTCACACCCTCTTCTGCAGGTTGAAAAACCAGCTTTACGGTTCCTCTCAAGCATTCTCTCTGCGTGGACAGAACTTCGGCTACTCCCAACCCTACAGCTGAGTGACAATCATGTCCGCACGCGTGCATCACTCCTGCGTTAGCGGAGACGAACCCTTCTCTATAAGGGAAATGCTCCTCTCCCATGCTCTCCTGTATGGGAAGCGCATCAATATCAAACCTAAAAGCCTTTACGGGACCTTCACCATTGGATAGGATTCCTACAACACCAGTGAAACCGAAACGCATCCTGTCGAGATACTTTTTCTCCCCACCCTGCTCCAACGCTCTCTGCCAGGACTCTTCCAGTTCTTCTTGCGGGGGCAGGCCCATACGGTCTTCCTCTTTTAGTATGTCTCTCCCGAGCAACACCGTATATCCCAGCTCTTCCAGCCTCTTTGCTATGAGAGCGGAAGTTCTATATTCCGTCCAACCATATTCCGGGTATTTATGAAAAGACCTCCGATATCGTATAATTTTTTCTTCAATCTCGTCGGCTGTTTTTATAACTTCAGTTATCATATTCTATCTCTCATCTTCATCTTATTCCAGCTCAAGGGATTCATATACCGGTACCTTATCCTTGAATTCGGACATGCTTTTTTCTCGAAGTTCTTCAGACATCAGCAACTCATATGCTGTGCAGGCAAGGGCCTTGGATGTTTTTAGGGTAGACTCATGAGCCCTATCAGTTATGGCGGCTGTTGTGAAATCCTTTGTATGGGCTACAACATCTTTCTCGGCGATCTTGAAATACGCATGTATTGCAGGCATTTTCAGGGTTACATTGCCGATATCTGAAGACCCAATCTTAGCCTCTGGATCAGGATAGTTTACCGTTTCCCCCTGGAGTTCCATATACTTTTTATAAGTTTCAGCAATTGCTAGGTTTGGATATCTTTCTGAATATGCTTTACCAGTTTTTACCGACGCCTGTGCACCGGTCAGTGTCTCAACCGCTCGTATGGCTTTTTTTATGTCACCGACAACCTCTTTGAGCTGGGTGAATGTTCCCGAACGTACTGAAAAAGTACAAGATGCATAATCGGGAATAATATTAGCAGCTTGCCCCCCATTGGTTATGATTCCGTTCACATTGGATTTCAATGGAAAGCACGCGCGTATGGAATCAATGAGATTAAACGTCTGTATAACACTCTGAAGAGCGTTTATCCCGTTTTCAGGACTAGCCGAATGAGCTGCTCGTCCATGGTATTCCAACTCCATACCTGTAGTAGCCAAACCGCCTCTTCCGATCAGGGCTTCAGTGCTCGGGTGCGCCATAAGCGAATAATCGATATCATCAAAAACGCCTCTCTCCAACAGAAGTATCTTTCCTCCGCCACCCTCCTCTGCAGGTGTACCAAGCAGAACGATACTCCCTGGAAGCTCACCCATGACTTTACTCAAAGCAATCGCAGCTCCCGTCGCAGCAGCCGCTATAAGATTATGCCCGCATCCGTGCCCTATGTTCGGCAGTGCATCGTATTCTGCGAGAAATCCGACGGTGGGACCTGTTTCTTTCCCCATATAGGTTGCCTTAAAGGCAGTATCTATTCCTCCGACTTTCTCCTCGATATCGAATCCATGTTTCGACAGCAGATCCATTATAAACCTCGAAGATTTATATTCCTCAAAACAGGTCTCCGGATTTTCATGAATATTTCTGCTCAGTTCGATGAACTCCTCACGTATACCGTCCAGTTCAGCAAATATTTTTTCTTCCATTAGTTACTCCTCTAAGCTAGTGTTCATAAGATGACAGGATACAAAGTGTTCCTGTTCAATCTCTCTTTCTACGGGTTCCACACTTTTACAGATATCCATGGCAAAAGGACAACGGTCGCAGAAAAAGCAGCCTTTCGGCAAATTGATAGGACTCGGTATTTCTCCCTTAATCTCAATAGGCTCAGTTAAAAGATCCTCGTCTATTGTCGGTATCGATGAGAGCAGCAGTTTAGTATAGGGATGCAAGGGATTCCGAAAAATATCATTCTTAGCTCCCTTTTCCACTATTTTACCGAGGTACATTACCCCAATTTTATCGCTGATGTGTTGTACAACGGAAAGATCATGAGCAATGAAAAGGTAAGATAAATTGAACTCATCCTTCAAATCCATGAGCAAGTTCAGGATTTGCGCCTGTATTGAAACATCGAGGGCCGATACGGGTTCATCGGCGATGATGAGTTTCGGCTTAACCGCCAAGGCCCTCGCGACTCCTATCCTCTGTCTCTGCCCCCCGCTGAATTGATGTGGATATCGGTTCTTCTGTTCGGGGCGAATCCCCACGATTTCCAGAAGCTCTAAAGCCTGTTTCTCCGCCTCTTTTCGGCTCAAGCCTCTATTATGGAAGAGAATGGGTTCCATCACGATCGTCTTTATCGGATATCTGGGATTCAATGAAGCATAGGGGTCCTGAAATATCATTTGGATATTCCTACGCACCGGCAGCATCTCGCTCCCTTTAAGGGGAGTGATATCCTTTCCTTCGAAGATAATAGAGCCGTCTTTCGGTTCGATAAGTTTTATAACCGTTCGTGCAGTCGTTGATTTTCCGCAACCGCTCTCCCCGACTAGACTAAATACTTCTCCTTGCTCGATTTCAAAGCTGATATTATTTACCGCATGGACATTTCTCTCTTCTCGTACTATTCTCCCGGCCTTAAACTTGTATTTTCCCAGCAGACCCTTTGTAAGGTTAAACTCCTGTACGAGATTTCGGACTTCAAGCGTTTTACTCATGGGTACTATCCTCGATCAAGGGAAAATGGCAAGCGACAAACCGGCCTTCTGAAATTCTTCGCTTCACCGGCTCTTCGGTATCACACCTTGCCTGCTTGTATTCGCATCTAGGTGCAAAATTACATCCCTGAGGGAGTTCGAACATGTTCGGCACAATACCTTTAATTGCGTTTAACCTCTTGCGGTTCGATCTAAACCTCGGAATGGATTCCAGGAGTCCCCGAGTATAGGGGTGATAACTGCCCCTTACTATGTCTTTAGTCTTTCCCTCTTCCACGATTTTACCACAATACATGACGATAATCGTGTCCGCCATCTGTGACAGCACGGCAAGGTCATGGGTAATCAAGATAAGAGACTTATCACTTTTGCGTACGAGATCCTGCAAGAGTCGAAGTATCTGCGCCTGAATCGTCACATCCAAAGCGGTCGTCGGTTCGTCGGCGATTATAAGCTTCGGGTTGACCGCCATGGATATGGCTATTATAACTCTCTGTCGCATTCCCCCACTCAGCTGATGGGGATAACTGTCTAAGCGCTCCTTCGCATTAGGTATTCCCACCATTTGAAGGAGTTCAATAATTCGTTTCTCACGCTGTTTTTCATTCAAATTGGTATGCAATCTCAGTGTTTCGCCCACCTGATACCGAATCGTAAAAAGTGGATTCAAGGATGTCATTGGATCCTGAAATATCATGGAGATATCTTTCCCTCTTATCTTCTCCATTTCGGGGTCCGACTTGGAAC
>CAZWDV010000093.1:0-4475 GCA_964632675.1 uncultured Sediminispirochaeta sp. | reverse complement strand
CCAGCTCCATCGTCTTCCCCTTTTGGGGGCCCGTTTTGAAATTTAGCTCTATTCCATCGAAAATTATATTCCCCGCCATGATCTTACCGGGTTCATCTATGAGCTTAATGAGGGAAAAACCGGTTACCGATTTACCACCCCCCGATTCTCCGACTATGCCGAGTATTTCCCCCTTATGAAGTGTGAAATCAACGCCGTCGACTGCCTTCACTACTCCCTTAAAGGTATGGAAATAGGTTTTCAGATTCTTTACTTCCAACAAAACTTCTTTTTCAAGCATATGGGTCCTCTACCTCAGTTTCGGGTTCAATTCATCTCTTAAGAAGTCACCCAACAAGTTGATGCCGAAAACAATTAGCATGATATACAGCCCTGGAAACACCGATGCCCACCACAATCCACTGTACATGACGTCGAATCCGTTTTTCACAAGTAAACCCAACGATGGCTTGCTTATTTCCACCCCAACCCCAAGAAAGCTCAGGGTAGCCTCAACTAATATAAATGTCCCCACCTGAATGGTTGAGAGAACAACTATGGGGGTAAGAATATTCGGTAACAGATGCTTTCCAATGATGATACGGTTCGGCAACCCTATAGTCCTGCTCGCTTCAATGTATTCTTTGTTTTTCTCCCCCAATACTTGTCCCCTAACCGTTCTCGCATATCGCACCCACCCCACCAGCGTCAAGGCGAGTATGATTTTATCGACCCCGCGACCAAACATTGTCATGATGAAGATACCCAAAAGAGTAGTCGGGAAGGAAAGCTGTATATCCGTCACTCGCATTATAAAAGAATCGATTCTACCTCCATAAAAACCAGAAATCAGGCCCATGGTCGTACCTATGATAGAGGACAACACCATTGCGGTTATACCTATAAAGAGAGATATCCTGCTTCCATATACAATCGCACTCAGAATATCTCTTCCTTGGGCATCGGTTCCAAGCAGAAACCGCAACTCCCCACCTTGCTCCCAGACCGGTGGTTTATATGAATCGGATAGAGTTATTTCAGCGAGGTTGTAGGGATCCTGCATAACAACGTAGGGTCCTACCAGTGCAACGGTCACGGTGAACAAGAACAACACCGAACCGATGATTGCAGGGACATTGTGCAGATAATGGTGGAAAATCTCCGAATCCAATATTTTTCTTAGAAAAGTCGGTCTTTCTGTTTCCCGTGCGTTTGAATTTTCCATTTTTCCTCTTACTGCAGATCTATTCTCGGATCGATAATTACATAAATCACATCAACCAAAAAATTGATGAATACAAAGATCGCCGCGGCAACCATTAAATAGGATACGATTATCGGCTTATCGGCGCTGTAGATAGAATCAATCAGCAATTTCCCCATCCCCGGCCAGGCAAATATCGTCTCGGTTATCGTGGTAAAGGCTATCAGCCCTCCTATCTGGAGTCCGAAGATGGTAACCACGGGTATTAACGTATTTTTCAGTGCATGCTTGTATAATACGTCTCTTCTCGAGACCCCTTTCGACCTGGCATATTTTACATAATCCTGGCGGATGTTCTCCTGCATCCCCGCTCTTGTGAGCCGAATTATGGTGGCGAAGTTTACCATAGAGAGAGTAATAGCGGGCAAGACAACGTGACTGATCCCATTGAGGGTAAAGAGACTGCTCTTTATACGAAAAAGCTCCCCCACATCCCCTCTGCCAGAGGGGGGAAACCACCCCAGCTGTATGGCAAATATGTATATCAGCATCATTCCGAGCCAGAAAGACGGTAAAGAAATCCCAACGATTGAAAAGGTCATGATACCTTTACTGATCTTTCTCTTCGGATATGCCCCTGCGTACACTCCAAGAATTATGGAAAACAATCCGGTTATTAGCGCCGATACCACGACAAGTTCAAGCGTAGCCGGAAATCTTTCAAGTATCACTTTCATCGCAGGCTGGTAATAACGGTAGGATACGCCGAAATCTCCCCGCACTACATCTCTGAGGAAAATAGAATATTGAACGGGAATCGGCTTATCCAATCCCAGGTATTCACGTGCTGCATCTATCTCTTCCTGGGTAGCTTTTTCGGTTACCATCAGAGAAACCGGATCTCCGATCAAACTGGAAAAAATAAAAACGATGAAAGAGACCACAAACAGCACAATTGCCATTTGGAATAGTCTTTTTGCAAGGAATTGCAGAAGCATATGAACTCCCTTTCCAACAGGATGAAGGCAGGCACTAATGATATAATGCCTGCCCAATCCAACTGTGTTTTATGAAACTATTCTACCATTCGATGTCCCACGCATAGACATATTTATTTGGTCGTGGATGATAGGTGATACTCTTGTTTGCAGCAAATACATCTTGTTGAAAATGTATGGGAATGTAAGCCACATCTTCGGATGCTATCTTCCACACCTCTTGAATTAATTCGTCTCGCTTCTCAATCTCACGGGTTGCCAGGGCCTCATCGATAAGCGTATCCACAGTTTCATTCTTGTAATATCCCCGGTTTACACCGCCAAACCCCTTTTTCACCGGTCCGGTCTGGTCATGACTGTACAGCAAGTCTGCGGCAAGGGTAACTCCTTCTCCACTGCCATCTGCCCACCCGGACATCAGAAAATGTGTGATATCGCCCATCGGATTCTTTCCTCTGATGTAGGTAAAGAATATATTCCTCGACATCAGATTAAGATTAACTTTTATGCCTACTCGTTCTAGATACCCGGCAATGGACTGGGCAATTTGAGCATCATTCACGTATCGGTCATTCGAGGCATCGAGGGTGACTTGAAACCGGTATCCTTCGAGCTTACCCGAATCTTGTACCGGATACCCGGCTTCATCCAGAAGCCTTTTTGCAAGTTCCGGATCGTGATCCGGTATTTCGATGTCCGGATTGTATCCCACATAGGTCGTTGGAGAGTAACTTGCCGCCGGCGTTGAGAAGCCGTCCATGATCTTTACCGTTATTTCGGGCACATTAATTGCATGGTATATTGCATTGCGCACATTGATACTCTGGAACGGATTGCTCCCATCCGGAGAGACAATAGGATCCTCAGCATCGGGACTCGGGTTATCAGTCCAACCAGCAAAGTTGAGATATATAATCCTTAGGCTAGGCTGCTGTATAATCTCCAGGTTCTGATTCGTCTTGAGTATTTCAACATCACGAACCGGTACATCGACAACTAAATCAACATCACCGGTAAGAATATTGGCAGTTCTCGTGGCATCATTCATAATAGGTTTATAGGTAACCTTTCTTGCCTCAGGCTTTTCACCCCAATAGTCCTCGTTCCTCGCGAAAACAATCCGATCTTCACGTACATACTCTTCGAGGGTGTATCTTCCCGTTCCGTTCGGATTGAGAGAGATATAGTCTTCTCCCTTGCCCTCAAAAGTCTCCTTGTCCAGGATCATAAGGTCTCTGATGCGTGAGAGAAAAATTACCTCCGGAGCCGAAAAGTGCATTTTCACCGTGTAGTCGTCTACTTTTTCATAACTTTCAACATTTGCAAAAATACTATCCCATTTAGAAAAAGGCTCTTGTGCCCTGTCAAAGGAGAAGATCACATCATCGGCATTAAACTCATTGCCGTTATGAAATTTCACCCCCTCTCTGAGATAAAAGGTCCAGGTCAACAGATCTTCACTAAGCTCCCAATCTGTAGCTAAGCCCGGAACATTCCTAAGTTTCCTGTCTGTGAGTACCAACGCTTCGTATAAGTGTTGCAGAACCGCATTCGAGATGGTCTCATTGTAGACATAAGGATCCATTGAGAGGGTGTCTCCAGCGAGTCCGACCGTTACTTCATAGCTTGGCTCTTTATTTTCGGCAGTCTCTTCTTGGTCCCCTTCAGCTTTTTCCCCTGAGCACCCCATCCCCAGCATTACAAGTATTACCATTGTAACCCCAAGCACAATTGATAATCCTTTCTTCATGTTTTGACCTCCTTGTGTATTAATTACAGAGATTTTTCCCTGCAAAAATTACTTATGTCTGAAGGACAGGATGATTCGCATTGCAAGCCTCATTAATGTATCTCGCACATCATATTGAGCTCATTTTCCAGCTCCTCTACCCCGTTCTTTATCGTATAAAGCTCTTTTGTACAGTACGTATAGGAAATTGTTGTAAGGATCTCGATAATACTGATTGCAGCTTGTATTGAATTATAAAAAAACAACGAATCTGTCTTACTGTAGAAGGTAATATCAGAAAATTGTGTGAGAGGAGAACTCTTCTGATCAGTCAAACCAATTATATGATACCCCTTATTTTTAATATATTCTGCAAATTTTACAACCGTCCTCGAATACTCCGGAAAGGTAATTGCGATATAGAGCTCATCCTTCGTAAAGTGCAATGCCTTTATGAGCAACTGTGTTTTGATATTGCTAATTTCAAGAAGCTCAACACTGATGCCGAGGTTTTCCAGCCTGCTCTTGAAATATTCACCGATAAGAGAAGACAGACCAGTACACA
>CAZWDV010000092.1:0-9565 GCA_964632675.1 uncultured Sediminispirochaeta sp. | reverse complement strand
GCGGTAGCTGTCCGCCCCCAGTGTAACCGCCCGGTCCAGGAAAAACCCGGCGGCCAGGGGCAGACCGCTGCTCAGGGGCATCTCCACCAGCGCTATCAGGGCAAAATGGGCAGTGGTATCGTGGGTGCGGGCCAGCGCCTTTACCGCCGGCGGATAAATCAGCATCCGCAGCGAGCGCGAAGCCCCTAACAGCGCGGCACAGCCCAGAAAAGCGGCCGTTCCGCCGCCGGGGAGCAGCCCCAGCACCCCGACAATCGCCAGCACCTTCGAAATCACGAATTTATCCCGCAGCGACAGCAGATTGAGCCAGCCGAAGAGCACCTGGCTGACAATACCGCCAGCATAGCTGACGGCCACAAAGGCGCCGGCCACCAGTTCCTCCGGCACACCGGCATAGTCACGGGCATAATTCCCGTAGAAGGACAGCACCACCACCAGGGCAAAGTAACTGAAATCACTGCCGATAAAAATCCGGAATCTTCGCGAACCCAATATGGCCCGGAGGCTGCGCATAAAGCTCACCGGCCCCGAAAAGAGCGGCGGGACTTCGGCCGGATCGTACTGCTCGCGGGTAATATAAAACAGGGAGGCCCCGGTAAACAGAATTACCCCGCCGAAGGTAAACACCAGGGCTGCCCCGTGAATCGAGAGGGCATAGTGGGCCACCGTCCGGTAGATAACAAAGCTGCCGATCAGCTTGGCAATACTCTGCACGATGTACATCACCGAAATAGCCCGCAGGCTGTCCTTACGGGAAAACAGCGAAACCAGATAACTCTGCCAGGCCGGCAGGGTAAAACCAATCCCGATCGAAAACAGCAGATACACGCCAATAAACAGCTGCAGCACCCCCGTCTCGGGGCGAAATACAAGTAAAAACAGGCCGAACAGCGCTACCGGCAACGCCGCTGACATATGATACAGCACTACACTGCGGCGCTTGCTCTTCAAACCGGCCGACACATAGGCCGACACCAGTGAAAACACCGGAATCGAAAGCCCCAGAAACACCGGCAGCAGCCCGATCAAAAAATAGGAGGCTCCCAAACTGCGCAGAAACAGCTGCAGAAAGGTCGACTCGATCAGAACCGGCATCCCCATCCCCCAAAAAAACTCAACCGAGGAAATACCGGCGGTATTCCGGACAAAATGGGGCGAATCAACTGTTAGGGCATTGTTTTTATTCTTCACACTTTTCTCTCAAAAATAAAATTATTGGCGGGGGCGCGCCCCCGCGCTCCATAGCCGCCGGGTAAAGGCTGGGGCTCCCGGGCGCTACTCCGGCTCCGCTCCTCCGCTCCGCCGGGCGCCCGGGGCGGGCTATTGCGCTCCCCCCTCAGCCGCCTAACCACAAAACCCACACAGGAAGGGTTACCAGCGAACTGACAGATGTCAGAAAAATAACCGTAACTGTCAGCGACCTGTCAAGCGGATACATCGAGCTGAGGGCGAAAGGGGTAATCGCCAAGGGCATGGCCGCCTCCAGCACCGTCACCTGGTACTGCTCCAGGCTGCCCAGCTGGCTGGCCACCAGAAAGAACAAGGCCGGGGCTGCGAACAGCCGTACCGCCGAAATCAGCAGGGCCGGCCGCCAAATAGCAGCCAGCGGAATTTTGCGCATCAGAAACACCCCCAGGCTCACCAGCACCACCGGCGAGGCCGCACCGGCAATCATCTCCAAGGCCGAGTAAATCGGCGCCGGCACCGACCATCCGAACAGTAAAAACAGCATTCCTAGAATAATGGCAACAATAAAGGGGTTGCAGAGAATCCCGCAGACGATTTTCCACCAAGATTCACGCTTATGCCGCCGCAACTCCAGAATAAAAATCCCCAGCGAAAACAGAATAATGGTGTAGATAGAAATAATAATGGTTAACTCAGGCCCTTGGCCGGGATACACGCTGGTAACCACCGGATAGCCCAGATAGGCCACATTGCCGTAAAAGGCAGCCACCATCAAGGTGTTGGCAATCTGCCGCGGCAGTCTGAACATCACCGTGATTCCGAGCGCCGTCAGCATAATGAACACGAGCATCCCGGCGTTCACCAGAAACACAGTCGTCTTCTCCAGCAGGTGTTCCGGCGTCAGCCCTATCAAATTGAGAAAGATAAGCGACGGGAACCCGATGTACAGCCCGTAGCGGTTGAGGACCTCCACCCAGGTCTCATCGGCAATTTTGGCGGCCCGCAAAATCGCCCCCACCGCAATCAGCAGAAATATCGGCAGTATCAGTTTGAGTATCTCTATCATGATACTGCTAATATATTAGGTAAGTGAGAGTAGTGAAAGCCCGGAGCTTGAATTCGGAAGCAGATTTTTCTCACCTACTCACCGGGTCTCTACGCGCCATCTCCCGCTCCACTTTCTCGTACCCGAAGGGCCTGCCGTGGCCCGGATAGAACTGCCGCGCCCCGAGATCCAGGAGCTGCCGCCATATCGCCGGCAGTGCCGCAGGCTCATCGGCAAACGGGGGAAAAACGGAGCCGGGAAATACATTGAACAGCACATCTCCGCATACGCAGTCCCCCTCATCGGTCAGAAAGGCCAGCGAACCGGCTGAGTGGCTCGGCACCGGAACCGCCCGGCCTGGAAATCCGTAGCGGTGCAAATCAGTCGGCCTATCTATCTCGATGTCAGGCTCTACGGACGGAAAAGCCGCCCCGCCTTTGAGCAGTCTTTGAAATATACCGGTGGCTACTTTTCCAATACCGTTCGCTCCGGCTGGAAACGGCGAATAACCGCTGCGTAACACCTCAGCCTCTACCCGGTGCACCAGCAACTTGGCGCCGCTTTCCGCCCGGAGTGCTGCTGCAGCGCCGGCATGGTCGTAGTGTGTGTGGGTCAGGAGAATCATCGCAATATCCGCAGCCGAAAAACCTATTCGCCTGCAGGCGGCCGCGGTCGATCCTTCACTGCCTTTCAGGCCGCTGTCGATTAAAAAGAGTTTTCCCTGAAGCTCCAGAAGATAGGCGTTCACCTGCTTGAGAGGTATCCTGTGTAGTGTGTAATTCTCCATATCCCTGGATTGTAACACGACGAATCGGCTTGCGCGTATGCATTTTTTATTCGAATATTAAAGTTGGAGGTTGCTATGAAAAAAAGAGTATTTCTGTCCGTTATCGCCATCCTGCTGATATGTGTTCCCGCCGCCCTGATGGCCTTGCCCCCGGTTTCATTTTGGCTCGATGCTGAATCCGGTGCCGCTTTCACCGGCTATAACAACGTGCAAATCCCCGCCGATACGGGCACCCGCTTTTCTCTGGCCGACGATCTGGAGCCCGATCCGGTATGGTTTTACCGCCTGCAGGCCGGAATGGATGTCGGCCGGCATTCAGCTTTTGTACTGTATGCCCCGCTGCTGGTGGAAAGCACGGGCAGCAGCTCGGAAGATATCGTTTTCTACGGCGAAAACTTCGCCGCCGGGCTAACCGGCAAGATCTGCGATGCTTACATCAAACTCGAAGACAACGCTGGCGGGACAAGTTCCAAACGAACCGATCTGGGCTTCGTACCGCTCTTCGCTCTTTCGTACTGCAGCCCTTGGACAATCAATGGAGAAATCAAGCTTGACCTGTAGAGTATGTTGGAATATTATTTGAACGACTAACAGACTAACAAAGGAAACAGAATGCAAGATTTATCCGACTACACCTCCGAGACTCCCAATGCAGAACTCTACAGGTTCTTGTCGGAGGCCATCATCTACAATCAAATATCGGATTTTTCCAGTCTCTTGGACCGCTGTCGCAACATACCTATCAATTCAAACACCAGGCCGGTTTTCGAAAGCCTGTTCGTGCTCATCCGCAAGCTTTATTGGGGATTTTTTAACAATGTGGATAGAATCGTATTTCCAAAGGTGTGGAAAGAAATAGTGCTGCCCGACGACCGCTTTCCGCATTGCGGAGACTTGAAAAAAAACCTCACGATATCGAATATTTTTGTCGGCATCCTCGATCTGCACGGCTATACCAGCTTCTGTGACAAGCATAAGAATAACCTGTCTATGCTCAAGGCCCTTGATGAGCTTATTCAAGTAGAACTAATGAAACTAGCCCAAACCCGTGATGTAGTGCTGCAGCGGCAGCGCGGCGATGAAATCGTTTTGGTCGGCACCAGTGCCCGGGACCTGGTCGATCTCACCTTGGATATCATCGATGTATTTGCCAGAAAAACAGAAAAAAGCCAAAAATTCCCACATCCGCTCCCGGACATGCATGTGTCCGCCGGAATAGCCGGTGGCAACAAGTTTACCCCCTTCATCATTACCCGCGACGGAGATCTATCCGGAGGGGTTGTGAATACCGCCGCCCGGCTGCAGTCGCGGGCGAATGAGTTGTCGGATAACAACTCCCGCATTCTGATTCGGCGCACAACCTTTCACAGTTATCAGGCCGAAACCAAGCATACGCCCGCGGCCGACCTGCGTGATCCCCCGATTCATTTTATCGACTCCGGCTTTATTCGTTTCAAAGGCATCGATATGGCGGTCTGCGAGGTGCTGTTCGAAAATAAAGATCAATACCGTGTGATGATCGAAAAAGATCTGCAGACATTGCTAAAAACGATCGAAAACAAATCCTGGAAGGAGGGAGTGTTCGAGAATCTTCTCAAGCTGCTCTTCCGGCTTTACAAATTCATGCCGCCCTTCCGCATCGATACTACCACAAAAGGGATCGTGACCCACCTTGAAAACGAAGACCTTATTCGAATGGCACAAAAGAGCATGCGCTATTTTAAAGAGGATCAAAACTATCTCGACGCCTTTAGCGAACTCGAGAAGCTCATCAAATACTCCCGAGCAGTGCGAGGTTTCGATCCATTGATTATTGAATATGCCGAACTCATCCTCGAACACTACCGCAGCATTATCACCGACTTCGAGGTTCAGCTGGAATCCAGAATCAAGGAGTTGGCCGAATCCACCCTCACGGCCAAGGGCCATCAAATGTACAAGGAGAGCCAGAAGGCGCTCTTACTGCAGGAACGCTTGAACATAGAAATCCGTAAATATATCTCAGACCACGATCTTGCCAAAATGTGGCGGGCGGCGGTCAACGCCCACTATGATGCGCCGGAACTGACTATTCATTCGGGTAAACAGTAAGTAAAAAGCCGCCACTTATTCATTTTTCAGCGGCCCTCGGTACAGTGTAACCAGTTCCATCCGGCTGTGACAGCCGGTTTTTTTGTAGATACTCTGGGTGTGGAGCTTGGCGGTGCCGGGGCTTATATACAGTTTCTCACCGATTTCCGGCACGGTTTTACCACGAAGCAATAGATACAGTACCTCCTGTTCGCGCTCCGAAAGTCCATACGAACGGGCAAAGACACTTTTTGGAGACTTTTGGGACTCGACTACCGTCTGTTCTGCCACCTCGCTCTGCTCCCTAAAACGTATGGTAAACTCATATCCGCCTATCTGCAGAATGTCATTGTGGTGAACCCGGGTTCGCCGTTCAATGCGGTTGCCGTTCAGAAAGCTTCCGTTTCTCGAGTCTGAATCCTCGATGTAAAGTTCATCCCCCTTGCGATACATGCAGGCATGCCGTCGTGAAACTCCGGCTGTTGAGAGAATGAGATCGCGGTCTGCACCACGGCCGATTGAAAAACTGGTTTTATAGATGGGAACGATCCAGGGGGAATTGTCGGGTAGTTGACCCTGCAGGTACCATTCACTTGCACTCATATTGGTAAATTATACCAAACGGCATATACGCTTTTCCAGCCTCAGGGGCTATGCTTAGCATATTAGGAGGAAAAAATATGGAATTAAATACAACAATACCTGAAAACATTCTAAAACACCTGCAGTACGTGGCCACCTCATTCGGTTTGGGCCAGGATGAAGAGACAATCCAGATGCTGGCTGACAGCTGGTCGGAAAAGCTGGAGGCTTTCGAACACAAGATGATTGAACTGGGCATGGATGAAGTGGCCAGTTATGCAACCGACGATGAGCGGGCCGCCCTGGCCCTGACCTATTCGGGCTCTCTACTTTCAATCGGGCCGCTGGTTGATGGAGCGCGTAAGGTCGACTACACCAGTATCGGTCTGCGGAAGGATGTACCGGAGAGTGCTGCCGATGAGAACTGTACACTGAAATACGCTATGGAAGTTGAGAAGAGTGCCGAGTTCGAAGGCAGTTCTATCAAAAAAACTTCCCTCATCTACAAAATAGTGGTTGCTCCCGATTCTCTGAATGCTGAGGAACAGGAAGACCTGATTGACGAAGCGAAAACTGTAATCATCGACACCTTTGTAGACATGAATCAGGATCTTTACTAACAAAAGTTATTTATTAAAGTCACCTAATCAAGGTTTCCTTAATGTGCCATAGGCCCCGGGCGGCAGACTTACTCCCTCTGCTCGGGGCCGCTTTCGTTTATAAACAGGCTATTTATAGGCCAGCACGCTGTCTTTCAACTGGTTCGCATAGTTCATCAGGCTACGGATAATCAGTTTTTCCCGCGGGCCGAGTTCGGTACTGCGCTTGTAGGTGTCCAGCTTTTTCTCGAAGGTCCCGAAATCGTCAATCCGGTTCCCCGGAGGAAACAGCAGATGGGTCGCACAGAAGTTCTTCCATCTCAGCCGCTCCCGGTCGGTGAACATCGAGGGGTAGTTCCGTCCGACCAATCGGTGCAGCAGCTTTTCGGCCCGCTGATCTGCAAAATTACTGGAAAAATCCCGCCAGTGCTCAATTCCCTGCTCATGCAGATGGGTAAACAATGCCTTGTCTTCATCTAAAAAGAAACCGCCCGAATAGATAGCCATATCCACATCGGGGGCTTCCGGCATAGCTCCCTGGTGATCGAATATTGCTCGCACTTTCTCAGTAAGGTTCGAAGCCGATTGCAGCATTCGCTGGCGCTCCCGGATGAGCTCTGAGTCTATGCCCAGCCGGCGGGCCGCCGCCTCATCCAGGGTTTTCATGGGAGCCACTACCGGTGCCCGGTTGATATGCAGGGGGGTCAGCGGAATACGCTCTTCGTCGAGCTCCTCTTTGGGTGTAAAGACCCGTTCGCGTAACTGCTCCACCGACAGCTCTATCAGGGGGCGGGGATCAAACCGCAGGTCGAAAGCAAGCACCGAGTTGCGGTTGTTCGGATCGACCGCTAACGGTGCTACCGCCGTAGTACAGCCCTCCGGCCGGGTAAACATAGCCGAGGTGTACAGCAGCGGGGTTCGGCGCTGTAGATCGATCAGCTTGGACACATCTTCTTTTCTGCGATTGTGAAACAGGAACTTGAACAGGCGCGGCTGCCGGTCGTGCAGCAGTTTGGCCAGTCCGATGGTGGCCTCCACATCGCTGAGGGCGTCATGGGCATGCTGATGGGCGATGCCGTTGGCGGCGCTCAGCTCCTCCAGCCTGAAGGAGGGCCGGCCGTCGTCCTGGTTCGGCCACTCCAGTCCCTCCGGGCGCAGATCGTTGGCCGCCCGCATCACATTGATCAGATCCCAGCGGCTGTTCCGGTTGGCGTATTCCCGGACATAGGGGTCGAGCAGGTTGCGGTAAAAAACATTCCGCATAAACTCATCGTCAAAACGGATATTGTTGTAACCGACCACACAGGTTCCGGGCTGCATCCATTCCCGGTAAATTCGCAGTGCAACTTCGTATTCGGGGCGTCCCTTTTCCAGGGTTTCCTGCGGTGTAATGCCGGTAATAAGGCAGGCCTGCGGGCTGGGCACATAGTCGGGGGCAATCTGCACATATTCGATAATTGGTTCATCCACCGGTTCGAAATCGCCGTTGGTCCGGATTCCGGCAAACTGCGCCAAACGGTCCAACTGAGCATCCCGCCCGAATGTTTCGATGTCATACCAAAAAAGTGTTGCTGCCATGCGCTTCCTCTCCGAACCTATTGTAGCGAAAAATCGCCCCTGTCACCACCCGTTTCTACTCATAAGTAATCCTACCTATTCGCCCCTGTACCTCAAATTGAGTATACATCCGGAGATGAGCCGTTCGTGAGCTGCGCTATTCTATTTAGATGTTCAATAAAAAGCGGCAAGCGCTCGGCGATGCGTGCCGGCACTTGCCGTGGAGGTAAATTGGAAGTGTATATAAAACGGCCGGCTCTTTTTTGCCTGACCACCGATTTTTTTTGCAGCTTTGAAAATATTGGTACCCTCTTCCACCTGCAGGGGCTGTCCATTTATTTTAATATTGATCAATTTCAGTTGTTTACTCCTTTCGACTATCGCACATACACAGCGAAGCCTTCTGCATTGCATGGCTGATGGACTTAATCATATTAATGAATAAAAGGGGCCATCAGTCTCCTCTCCCTTGTTCAACTATATCTGCGGCCGGACGATCAAAAATATGATCATTCACCAGAGTTTTATTCATGATATGTTTTCTCACGATCTTTCCGGCCACATCAGGATTCACTTTTCCGTAAATCACATCCGGCATACCAGGCACAACTATTTCCACCGTAGGCTCCACATAACACAGTCCCATACACCCTGTTTGACTTACCCGTACATTTGTAATGCCGTTCTCATCCAGTTCCCGTACAAAGGCATCCAAAGTTTCTTTTGCTCCGGCTGCAATTCCGCAGGTTCCCATTCCGACAATTATTTCCATGTCCTTATTTTCAACGTTCCGCCGGGAAAGGCTTTTCCTTTGCTCCTCTCGCAGCGCCCGAAGCTCTTCAAGTGTCATTTTTCCCATTTTATTTCTCCTGGTACTTTGCGAGTATTTCCGGCAGTCTGTCTTTGGTCAATTTACCGTACACATCTTCATCAACAACTACGACCGGAGCGAGACCGCAGGCACCGACGCAGCAAACCGCTTCTATCGAGAACTGCTCATCCTCGGTAGTTTGGTTTACTCCTATTCCGAGTAAATTCTCCAGCTCGCTCAGGACATCCTCTCCGCCCTTCAGATAGCAGGCGGTTCCCATACAAATTTTGATATTATGCTTTCCAGGTTTCGATGTACTCCATGAGTTCTGGTGAAAAGCTTGTATCAGCTTTGCTCTCTACATCCGTTGCCATGTAAACCTCCTAATATATTAATCACAGCACTCATCGTGCTGTTGTATTTTTTTTAATATTTCACTGAAGTCCCGATAGAGCCCGGCTGTCTTGCACAGCAGCTCCTCGTAGGCCTCGAATAATTCGCTCTTCGCTATTCCGTATTTCAAATGTTCTCCATCGGTGTACGGTTTGTAGGTCTTCCAGCCGCGCTGCTGGAGCTCGAGATTATATTCTTTTATCAAGCCTGGTAGACGGGATGAATATTTTTCGAGAATCGGTATATCAATTATCGCTGCAGAAAGGTTATCTATATGTTCCATAATACGCTCCTCTTATTATCTATAAAATTGACTATATTGCTGTTAAATTATAGTATATTTTATGTATAGATAAATTTTTGATTTATTTATTGCGTTTTTACGCAATTTCACTCTTAATATATCAGACTGACTCGGCTTTGTATATTGCTTTTTACAGAAATTTTAATACTTTTCAGTCCTTTCTTGGTAGTCTAAACAGCAATTTTAAATTTGAAAATTTTATTAAAATTTTCAAATTTAGAATGCTCAC
>CAZWDV010000091.1:0-10612 GCA_964632675.1 uncultured Sediminispirochaeta sp. | reverse complement strand
TAACCCCATCGGCACCACCGGCCGCGGCATCGGTATCGCTTATGCCCAAAAAGCAAACCGTGACGGTATCCGGATTGCCGATCTCAAGGAAGACGCTTTTCTCGAAACCCTGCGTCCAAAGGAACGAGAGTTCCTGGACCCATTTATTGACCGTCTTCGCTCTATGAGTATCAATCTGGCAGAGTTCATGGAGTCATACCAGGATGAAAAAATCCTCTATGAAGGCGCTCAGGGCATTCTGTTGGACATTGATGTGGGAAGTTACCCTTATGTGTCCTCCGGATGTTCGGCGTCCGCAGGAGCAAGCCTGGGAGGCGCGGTCGGTCCTCGTAGTCTCGATCAAATATTAGGCGTCTTCAAAGCCTACACAACCAGGGTCGGCAACGGTCCGTTCCCCTCTGAGTTTACCGAGGAGCGCGATGGAGACCTCGGTGACACCATCCGAGAAATTGGTCATGAGTACGGTGTAACAACCGGAAGGCCGCGGCGCTGCGGATACCTCGACCTGGTGGCACTGCGCTACGCTTGTCAAACTAACTCGATTGATTCACTGGTGCTCACGCATCCGGATGTATACGATACATTTGACGAAATCTCAGTCTGTGTAGCTTATAAAATCGATGGAAAAGAGACGACTGCTTTTCCCTCATCAGCCCTGCAGCTCGAAAGAGCTGAACCGGTACTAAAAAAGTTTGCCGGCTGGAAAGAACCCATTACCGGGGTGAATGACTATTCACAGCTGCCGGAGAATTGCCAGTCGTACATTGAGTTTATAGAAGAGTTCACCGGAACCCCGGTTGGAATAATTTCAGTCGGACCGGACCGTAAGCAGACTTTTATTCGCAAGAAAGTCTGGTAAAGACATAATATCTACTGAACTACGCAGATACGAACTCAACCTTGAATTCCGGGAAGAACTTTTGCAGTTCTTCCCGAATAGCCCGATTCACCGAGTTTTCGATGGCCATCGATATACCGACGCAGGTCATACACGCCGGACGATGGGAATTGTAGTCGGTAAATACGTAGATTGTAGAACCTTCCTCACTGTATCTGAATTTCTTCACTACCCCCAGATCGCCGATCGGTAGTTCGCTCTCCGGATCCTTTACCTGTTCCAGCACAGCATCAAATTTTTCCTGAACCGACTTATCCATCTACTGCTCCTGCTGCTCCGACCTATCGGTAGTTATACCTATTAAAGTATATAATCCGCAAAAACTAATTGCAGCAGTTGCACTGAGAATTACCGCTGCAATTCCCAACACTATTGCCAGACCGCCTTCTACAACCCCGGTCACAATCAGTGCTATGAACACAACCGAAATAAGATAACGTACAATTTTATCAGCTTTGCCAACATTCCGTTTCATCACCATCTCCTTATATATTCTTTACTATATAAATAAGGTAAGCATGAATAAGATGAATGGCAATAAAAACAAAAAGTCTTTTTCATACTTTCTTTCGGTATAAATTATCTTTTTA
The DNA here is from genome assembly GCA_964632675.1 of uncultured Sediminispirochaeta sp. Taxonomy (GTDB): domain Bacteria; phylum Spirochaetota; class Spirochaetia; order DSM-16054; family Sediminispirochaetaceae; genus DSBN01. The sequence goes on along the minus strand of CAZWDV010000091.1, from coordinate 9,124 downwards.
TCGATACTACATATTCTTATTCTTGAGTATAGTGTCTAGCTCTTCATTAAAAAGAAAGATTATTTATGATCCCGGATAAACTTTTCCACCGTCTCAGCCGAACCCATTCCGCTTCTAGCGCCCATAACCACCGTATTAAGCGCTCCGCAGGCATTTGCAAACTCAGCTGTTTTACTCATTGGCCACTGCTTAACTAAGCCAAAAATCATACCGGCATGAAATGCATCACCTGATCCTGTTCCGTCAACCGGTGTAATCCTGAAAGCGGGGCTTTGAAACCTCTCCGAAGGAGTGGCTACAAAACAGCCCTCGCTTCCGTGTGATAGGGCTACAACTTCATTCCCGTAGGTGCGCCTCAGAATATCAGCCATTTTCAAAGGATCTTCAGCATTGGATAGTTGTTCGGCACCACCGATACATGGAATGAAATAATCCGACAAGCCTATCATCTCATCAAGCTCTTCCCGGGTACAAAGTCCTAATTCATCAATCATATCGGAAGCCGGAATATCCAGATCGAAACACACTTTTACCCCATTCATACGGGCTATTTTGGCAGCCTGTAGTGAAGGCTTTAGGCTCATCTCGGACCCTTCCAAGTGCAATAGCTGTGCTGAGGCAATATACTCCATTTTACTGTGAACATACTCTTCATCGATAGTGTTCAATACGTTGGGAAATAGGGTAATAGTACGCTCACCGGCCTTATCCACAACTATCCATGTCCATGGTGAATCGGCGCCTTGGACCACTTCACAGGCTGTTAAATCAATTCCATCTTCACGACTGTACTTCTGCAGCATTTCTCCGAAACGATCGTCGCCTATCCTCCCCATAAACCCCGTCTTCAAACCAAGGCGGGCTAAACCTGTGAGGGTATTGCCCATTACTCCACCGGGATAAAGTTCATATTTCCCCGGCGGACATACTACTTTTGCATCAGCGGTAGGTATACGGTACAGCTGAATAACCTGATCGATTGCATTTACTCCAAAGCCTATTACATCATACATAGTCTAATTATAGCTGCAATTCCCTCAATCGCCAAATCGTAACTCCCAAGTTTTATGAATTTTTTTGTTTCTTGAGTAGTCAGTAGGAATTGTATCAGCACTAACATCACGAATGTTAAACAGCTTATACAGGCCCGGATCGAGCTGAAAGCGGCGATAGTTGTTTGAGAAAAATATACAGCCGTCTTTTTTCAAATGTTCAGCTGCCAGGGTAAGTAGTTGGAGGTGATCGCGCTGAAGGTCGAACACATTATTGTCACTCTTGCGGTTTGAAAAAGTAGGGGGATCGATAAAAATGAGATCATACGTTTCAAAATCGTTTCTTAAGAATTGGATCACATCGCGGCGCACAAACAAATGCGAATCGTCAAGCAGACGGTTCAATTCGAAGTTTTTCTTTCCCCAATCCAAATAGGTGGTACTGGTATCGACCGATACTGTTTTCACAGCTCCGCCAGCGGCGGCATAGACACTGGCCGTACAAGTATAGGCAAATAGGTTCAAAAATTTACTATCCCGCGCCCTGTCACGAATTAGACGGCGGGTAATACGGTGATCTATAAAAATTCCGGTATCAAGATAGTCGTTAAAGTTGACAAAGAATCTCAACCCGCCTTCCTTTATAATAAAAAACTCTTTCTCCGCTCCGAGCTTAGAATACTGGGCAATCCCTTTCTGCCGTTTCCTCTGTTTTTTGAAGATGTTGTTTTGATCGATAGACAGCGTGCTGTTCACAGCAGTTATCAGCTCCCGCAATCTATAGTCAGAGGTCTCAGGCTCTATTTCCGGGGGCGGGGCGTATTCTTGGACTACCGCATATCTGTCCTCGTAGATATCAACCGCTGCGGCGTATTGGGGAATATCGGCATCGTAAATACGGTAGCAACTGATGTCGTACTTTTTCAGATAGTTTTTCAATATACGCCGGTTTTTTTGAATACGATTAGCAATCATATTTATGCCGGTAGTCTGATCTTCACTATTTTGATCTCCAGCTGGAACACTGTGAGCGGTCTCTTTAGGCGCCGAGAACTCGTTGCTATCATCTAATGAAATCCTGACTAATACAATTTTCAAATTTCCGTTGTAGATGGTGTTGATTTTGTCGGCCCGCAGTCCAATTTGTTTGGCTGCAGCCTTGTCAGGCGCCAGAACAGCGGCTTCATAATCGGGAAAACCCTCTTTCAGCCACTTGCCGAAGCGGGTATAAAGTGCATCGACTTCCGCACGCTTTTCAAGTCGAACCCCGTACGGAGGATTGGTCGCAATTAAACCTTTCGACCCAGCTTTTCCCGACGGTAAAGTTGTTACATCTATATGTTCAAACGGCTGAGTTCGCAGTTCTATATATTCTGAAAGTCCTACCCGCGCACAATTTTCGGCAGCAGCTTCAATAGCCTTCTGGCTCTTATCAGATGCGAACACTGGTGGTATTTTTTTCAAACCCAAGGTGCGCCGAGCATCTGCTTCGCTACGGATCGAATCCCATAGACTCGCCTCATGGGCGCTCCAGTTTTCAAACCCAAAGCGCTGTCGGTAAAGTCCGGGGGCAATTTCGGCGGCAATCATAGCGGCTTCGATCGGCAAAGTCCCGGAGCCGCACATCGGATCAACAAAGGCGCCTCCCTGCAAGGCGATTTGCGGCCATCCGGCTTGTATCAGCATACCGGCGGCACTGGTTTCCCGGAGGGGGGCCTGGCTACCGCTCAAGCGGTAGCCACGCTTGTGCAGACTCTCACCGGAAAGGTCTAAGTAAAGAATAGCAGTGTGCTTATCGGTGTGAAGGTGAAACCGTATGTCAGGCTGGTGCGTATCGACACTGGGCCGGGAGGCGTATCTATCGCGAAATGAATCGACAATTGCATCTTTTATTTTCAAAGCGGCATAATTGGCATTTCTTACCCGTGATTTGGACACATTTGCATCAACTGCAAAGGTTGTTTCAAGTGAAAAGATTTCTTCCCAGCCAATCTTTCGCGCGCCAGAGTAAAGATCATCATCCTGATCAAATTCGAATCTGTGCAGCTGCAGAAGTACACGCGAACCGATGCGGGACCATAAACAAATCGAGTAGGCGAGCTCCAAGTTCCCCGTAGTATGACAGCCAGCCACAGTTTGCTTTAATTCTGTAGCGCCGAGCGCTTTCAGCTCTTCCAGCAGGAGGGGTTCAAGATAGCGGGTGCAGGTTACAAACAGTGAATACATACTTACTCCGGATCAGTCTGTGACGATTTCGACATGCGGAGGCAAGTTGTAAATAACATCCTTTCGTTCCACAACAATTCTGCTCTTCTCGAAAAGTTCGGGCTCCGCTTTAATACTCGTAATGAGTTCCTGGGTAGGGTTTATCGCCACCGGCCGGCCGACTTTCCTCAGCATTGACAGATCTCCATTCGTGTCTCCATACGCATAACTCTGTCCTAAATCAACGTCATAATCCTTCTGAAGTTGCCGAATTGCCCCGTCCTTACTTTCCGAATCCCACATAGGAACCACGTCACCTGTAAAATGTCCTTCCTCATCCAAAAGATACTCGGCCCCGCGAAAAGCATCGACGCCAAACTTTTCAGCCATTTTTGATACTAGAAAATTGGGACTTCCGGAGATAAAAAAGACCTTGTGCCGGTTCTCCTGATGCCATCTTATCCGATCCCGGGTGAACTTATACACGATATCGCCGTTCAGGCGAATTACCTGATGGCTGATGAACTCAAGTTCGCTCTTCTTACGCCCCTTCAAAGCATCAATATAAATATCGATCAATTCGAGCATATAATCTTCATAGTGGCGCACCCGTTTACGCCACTCCTTGTAGGTGTATTTCACATTAGAGTGCCACAAACGCGGGTCTATAACCTCGTATTTGACCAGTTTTTTGAAGTGCTCGATCATTAGGGAATTACGGTGAAGGGTTCCGTCTATATCGAAAAATGCGCCAATGTTCACTTACATGCCTCACCATTTGTAATAAAGTGAAATTAGTATTTCATAGTTTGTTTTGATAATCAACGGTAGTGTGAACGTAGACGAATTCGCTCAGCAACATTGCTGTGGCTCCCCAGATTCGGCCGTATTCGCTCCTGTAGAAGGGAGCCGCGAGTTCGCCACGGCTTGACTTAAAAATCCCTTCTTCCGGATCTTTTAGTAAATTGGTGAGGGGAATGTGAAGTATCTCCTCGACCTCCGACGGCTGCGGACGAAGTTCGGGTTTCTTATATGAACAGGCTACCACCGGGGTAACCGCAAAATTACTGACAGGAATAAACAGGGGAGAGAGCATACCGAGAACTTTTACCTGCTGTGGGTGCATAGCAATCTCCTCCTGAGCCTCACGCAATGCGGTTTGGATGGGATAAGCTTCTTCTGCCTCATGGGCACCACCCGGCAAGGCAATTTGTCCGGCGTGGTGGTCTGCGTCGTTTTGGGTTCTGCGAATGAGCGGAATATAAATCTCCGCGTCCCTTTGATACAGTAAGATCAGCACAGCGGCGCGGCGAGCATCTTCGGGGACACTGCTGTAGTGGGTATCGATCCGTCCCAAAGGAGCCAGTTGCATATGCACATCCAAACCAGGAAGAGTTTGCGCGTCCAAATATTCCCGCAGTGTCTGACAGTATTCTTCAAAATTCATTTGTTTTGATATTATAGTGAATGGGGGTATTCACAACAAGCGGGTGTGCCGCTTCGCTGGGCAAACAAAACGGCCCGCCTAAACGGCGGGCCTAATTACAACTTTTTATCTTATAGGTGCATACACAAAATATGTAGGGTAGTTTACTCTTCTACCGGCCAGGCTTGGTCGATATTCTTGAGGATCGTGTCGAGGTCGTCACCGCTTACCCAATTGGTCATCTGCTTCCAGAATGCCCCCGCACCAACCTGTCCGGGCATCATATCCGAGCCGTCAAAACGGAAAGTGTCGGCATTGTGCAGGATTTCGGCGTATTTTCGATTAGCCTCTGTGGGATACCATTCCAGTTTTGCATCCTTATGCGGGGCAACCACACCTCCGCTCTGAACCCACTCCTTGATAGCAGCTCCGGTTGACAGGAACCGCATAACTGCCCGTACTTCCGGTTTATCGGTAAAAGCGCCCATGATATCGCCGGCGCCGAGCACCGGTTTGCCTTGTTCCTCATCGATAGGCGGCAGGTAGAAGAAATCAATATCTTCACCAACAGTTGCATTTTCGGGAAAGAAATCGGTTATAAAGCTGGCTTGCCGATGCAGCCAGGCTTTCGGCGGCTGGGCAAACAGGGGTTCCGGCGCGTCGCCAAAGGGAACGGTCAGAATGCTATTGGTTCCGCCGAGCACCAGGTCTTTATCAAACCAAATGTCCGCCATGATGTTGCAGGCCCGTTTTACCTCTTCAGAGTTGAAAGGCAGTTCACCCTTCACCCAGGCATCATATTTTTCCGGAGTTACCGTTCTCAGCATAATGTCTTCGAGCCAGTCAGTGGCGACCCATCCGGTGGCACCGGAACTTTCGATTCCGATGGACCAGGGGGTATTTCCGTCGGCAGCCATCTGTCGTGAGAGTTCCATCATTTCGTCCCAGGTCGTGGGAACTTCGTATCCGGCTTCTTCAAACTCTTGTTTCGGATACCACACCAGGCTCTTTACATTGGCCCGATACCATACTCCGGCCATAACACCGTTGATGGTTGCAATATCGATCCAGCTCTGATCGTAGTGCTCTTGCAGAAAACCATCTTCAAACCACCCGCTAATATCTTGGACTCTATCGCGAGAAACAAAATCCTGTAGCAGACCGGGCTGGGGGAAAGCGGCTATATCGGGCGGATCCCCCCCTTCTACACGCACCGTAATCAAAGATTCGAAATCACTCGAACCTTCATACGCTATTTCAATACCGGTGTCCTCTTCGAATTTCTCCATACTTTTTTCGAAAAGATTGGAACCAGGTTCTACAAACGCACCAAAAATGTTAACTTTAGTGCCGGACAAGTCTTGACCGTTTGTCCAGGGGTTGTCGGTGTAGTCTTTCGCGGCAGCCCCGCTTTTTTCTTCTTCCTGTTGCGCAGCTTGGCCGGATTTCTGACCGCAGGCAGTCACAAACAGCAGCGAAGCGGCTACAGCAAGCACCAGCAAGAGTTGAAAAACTCTTTTTGGAACACTTTTTTTCAGCAACATAATCTTACTCCTCCTATCTAAAAATACTGTTATTTATTTGAATTCCCCATAACCCTGAAAATACAGGCCTCATAGGGTCTCAAATTCAATTTACGATCCTTCAAAGCCGGACTTTTGTAATTCGAATAGACGCCCTCGAACTCCGCAGGAGCGGCATTAACCGGAAGATTTGTTTCAAACGCATGACTGCTCATATTTGCATATATGAGATATTCGCTCTCCTGATAAATTTTCCTGAAGGCCACTAGACTATCATTTGATGATTCGATCTGCTCAAAACTCCCATGTACAAGAGCGGGAGTGGCCTTTCTCAAGGCGATCAATTTGCGATACTCTTCGAAGACCGACCGAGTACTCGAACGATCCTTCTCAACATGTACTTCGCGATAGCTCCGTCCAAGCGGAATCCATGGCTGTACTTTAGAAAACCCTCCGTAAGAATCGCCGTTCCATTGCATAGGACTCCTGGCATTGTCCCGGCTCATATACCGGATCGTCCGCAGAAGTTCCTCCGCCGATTTTCCACGCTCGCCTTCGATTCTGAAGAAGTTTAGGGTATCAATATCCCGATACTCATCGATTGAGGTGAAATCGGCATTCGGCATACCGATTTCCTCTCCATAGTAGATAAACGGAGTACCCGTGAGGCTCAGCAGCAGTGCTGCCAACAGGGATGCCGATTCAAAATGAAAATTTTCGTCATCGGTAAACCTACTGATGGGGCGGGGTTGATCATGATTGGCAAAAAAATTAGCCGGCCATGCCTGTCCCTCTAATTCGGTTTGCCAAAGGGCCAGTCGATCCGAAAATTCGGCCGGAGTCCAGGGACGAACATTCCATTTTCCTCCGGGCCCGTGATCCAATTCCATAAGCTCCATCTGAAAAACTGCATCCAGCTCTCCACGCCCGTATCCGGTGAGTTTCAGCACATCCTCATATTTGGCTCCGGGACATTCTCCAACTGCAAAGGTGTTGCGGTTACTTAGGACTTTCATCCGCATTTCCTTGAGATACGAGTGCATTTCAGGACCATTCATGAAGTAGGGAGTGCCCTTCACCGCCAGGTCATCGAGTATACGGGTATCATCCGGAAACCGGCGGTCTTTGCTGATCATATTGATTACATCCATTCGAAAACCGTCTATTCCGCGGGATATCCACCAGTCTATTATCCGGAATACTTCATCCCGAACCTTGGGCTGCGACCAGTTCAAGTCGGCCTGATGTTCGTCAAACAGATGAAGATAATACTGCGAGCGTACGGGGTCGTATTTCCATGCTGATCCTCCGAAAAAGGAGTTCCAATTGTTAGGAGGATTGTTCCCGTTCCCATCACGCCAGATATAGAAATCACCATATGAACCGTCGGGATTGTACCGGGAGGATTGAAACCAGGCGTGTTCGGTACTGGTATGATTCACCACCAGGTCCATGATTACTTTGATTCCCTGCGCATGAAATTCATCGAGCAGCAGGGTAAACTCAGTCAAACTACCGTAATCGGGGTGAATGCTTCGATAATCACTGATGTCATAACCGAAATCCTTGTTCGGACTCGGGTAGATGGGGTTTAACCAGACTGCATCGATTCCCAGTTCTTTGAGATACGGAATTTTCTCGATTATCCCCTGAATATCACCGATACCATCTCCATTTGCATCATAAAAACTGCGCGGGTAAATTTGGTAAAAAACCGCTTCCCGCCACCACTGAGTGCTATTTTGCATGAAAACCTCTTGTTGTATGGTCTGTTGTAGCAGGACTGACCGCAGGCGCTGTGTCGCGAACGACCAGATAAGGCTGAAGGATCTTTTGCAGCACTTTTTGCTTATCCTCTCCTTCTAAAAGTTCAACTAAACGGGTACATGCAGTGCGAACAATCTCCTTGTGCGGTTGATGAACCGTAGTCAACTGGGGAGAGATAAGACTGCTCATCCTGATATCGTCATATCCAACCAACAGAATGTCGCGGGGAAATTCTATGTTAAGGGATGCGAATGCTTCCATGATTCCAAACGCAGTAATATCGGCCTGCACGAATATTCCATCGATGTGTTCGAGCTGATGGCGGAAGTGCTGCACCACTTGTTTTCCGGCACTATAAGTAGCATCACAGCTGTAGACCAGTTGTTCATGTAGCGGAAGTCCGGCCTCCGCATGTGCACGCCGGTATCCGGCGGTACGCTCTTTGAACTGCCGTTCAGTTTCAGTTACGCACAGAATGCGGCGACACCCGTGTCGGATAAGGTGCTGGGTAGCTAGATATCCTCCGTATTCGTGATCGGCGTATACGTAGTTTACGTTCCGAGATTCAAAGCCGTAGGGCAGAAAGTGCAGCAGTACAAAGGGAATGTGCGATTTTTCGATTGCAGCATAATCTGCCGGTTCGAACTCCGGTTGTATCAGCAGCATTCCATCAATTTTTCTCTGGTTGATCAACCTGCGGATATTACTCTCACCGGTTGAACGGTTTCTGGTGAAAGTTACAATCGGATCGAGCCCGGCTTCCTCGAGTATTTCGCGTATATTCCGGAGAACCATGCCGGCATAGTAGAAGTTGTCCTCATTATCCAAAGATTCGGGATAAATGACTCCGATAGTGCAATTACGACTGGTAGCCAAACTGCGGGCACTCATATTTACTTCAAACTCGTGCTCCCGGGCGATAGTCTTTATACGATCCCGGGTAGCTGCCGAAATCGATGGATGGTCATTGAGACTTCGCGAGACCGTAGAAAGACTCGTACCGGCAATACGAGCTATGTCCTTCATGGTTATCCTGTTGATACCAATGCTCCTCACAACTATATCAAGCGTTTGCAGTATATAAGTACATATATCAATAATAATTAATAACTATTTACGCAACCGCTTGCATAAAGTAATGATACACCTGTTTACTACTCACGTCAAGTTGTCTATTAACAGCAATTCTAAATTTGAAAATTTTAATAAAA
>CAZWDV010000090.1:0-10696 GCA_964632675.1 uncultured Sediminispirochaeta sp. | reverse complement strand
TTTTCAATAGCTCTTCGGCCTGCGTGCGCTCGGTAATATCGCGTGCGATTCCACATAGACCCGCGATGTTGCCTTCAAAGTCATGCAGGGGGACCTTGATGGTGTGGAATGTATGCGGGGTACCGTTTATGGGTTTTGAGGGAAACTCTTCCAGGGTTTTTCCCTCGTAGACGCCCTTATCGGCTTTACTCACATCCTTACCGGCTTCTTTTCCAAAAAGCTCATAGTCGCTTTTCCCGATTATATCTTGAGATCCACATCCGAAGAGCTTTTCCATAGCGGGGTTGACCATGGTATATACACCACTTATGTCCTTTATAAAAATGGAGTCCTCCGCAGTTTCTATTACTGCCCTGGCACGTTCTTCACTTTGCCGCAGCTCCGCTTCTATTCGCTTGCGTTCGGATATGTCGTGCAGGGTACCGAGTCTGATTTGTCTCTCCCCCATCGTAAATTGGCTTGCGCAGATTTCTACACTAAAAGGAGTTCCGTCCCTCCGTTTATGTATCCGTTCATTCACGGTAAAGTCATCACCTTCGAACTTTTGTATCATAACGCGGGTATCATCAGGCTCCGCCGACATATCCCACGGCTTTAGATGTAACAACTCATCCCGGGTATATCCGTACATCTTCTCGGCGGCGGGATTGGCATCGATAATGCGCCCGGTCTCTTTGTCAACAAGAAGTATTGCATTCATGGTGGTGGTGAATACCGAACGGTACTTTTCTTCGCTGCTTTTCAGTCTCTCCTCCATTCGTTTACGGTCGGTAATATCCCGGACGTGGGTTACAAAATAGAGCGGATTTCCGTCCGAATCACGTAGAAGCATGATATCGATATCGGCCCATACTATACCTCCGTTTTTCCGGATATAGCGTTTGGTGAATCGGCTGCGGTCGGTCTTCCCTTCGATCATCGTTTTCAAATGAGCAACACTCATATCTACATCTTCTGGGTGGGTCAGTTTAGAAAAATTTACCGAGGAAATTTCCAGCGGTGAATATCCGAGCATAGAGGCAAAGGCCTCGTTTACCCGTAAGAGCTCTCCGGAGGGGGAGGTAAGGACCATGCCGACGGATACATACTCAAAGGCTTTGCGGAACTTGTCTTCGCTTTCCCAGAGGCGAAAGGCCATTTTAATCGAGGCCAGTATTACCGTCTCTCCCGAGTTCTTTACGATGTATCCGTAAGAGGTGATTCCCTCGGTCTTCTCTACCACTTCCGGTTCGGTGTGAGAGGATAAAAAGACAATCGGTATATCTTTCTTGTATAGTATCTGTTCGGCCGCTTCTGTCCCGTCTATTCCTTTTCCCAAGTCTATATCCATAAGAACAAGCGCTATCTCAGGGTGATTATCCACCATCTCCACCGCTTTCTCGCCATTATAGGCAATAACTACCTCATAGCCATGTTTTTCGAGCATATATGCCGAATTCATTGCAATAAGGGTCTCGTCTTCTACGAGGAGAATTGTTCTTGACATAAATCGCCGCCCTGAAAAAAAGCTGTATTTTATAATTGTAGGGATAATACAGTTGCAGTGCAAATAAATATGTGCCGCTTTAGCCTGCTGTGCAAGCGCTTCAATTATAAGTAGTCCTCCTTGCTCTTCCGGTCGATTAGGTTGAATTCCAACTCCGTTGTCGGATATCAGGAGTTCCCATACCGAAGTACTCATAGCTCGGAAGTCGATCCGAATGGATCCGAAGCGTTTTCCAGGGAAAGCATGCGAGAAAGCATTTGAAATCCCAAAGCGCAAGCTGTATCCAATCAAAAGCCAGCGCTGCTCCCGTGGAGCCAGTATTCCACCGGGTTGGAAATAGCGGAAATAGAGCGAAGAGAGCAGAATGGCACCGCTGTAGTTTATGAGGATTAGTATTTTTCTCAGCCGTCCTGCAGGAAAGGCCTACTTCACTATGAAAAGGGCCAAGCGTCTGCGTACCCGGCCGATCTCCGCGTTAGTGCGGTCACTTAGCTCCCTAGTCCGTAAAATCTCTCCCTTCATTTTTAACGTATCGTCTGCCGCCCCCGCTGCCCGCTCCTCGACCTGATCGCTTATCTCATCGAGAGAATGGAGGTCGACTGCAATGGTCTTTGCCTCTTCATTTATGGAAGAGACAAAGTCATTAACCTGAGAAGAAAGCTTGTCGAGCTCGGCAAGAGAGTTGAGGACATCGCTCCCGCGTTCGCGCTGCTCCCGCATTAAGTGGAGAAGCTGTTCCTCTATCTCACCTGTCTCCTTGGTGAGGTCTCTGACCTGAGAAAAGGTAGAGCGGGTCTCCCTTACAGACACAACGATCTTTTCTATCGTTTCGATTGTCCGCGAGAGATCTTCGCCTATCGTCCTACTGTGTTCGGCGCTGTGCTCGGCGAGCTTCTTCACCTCCCCGGCCACCACGGCGAAGCCTCTACCGGCCTCCCCTGCGTGGGCTGCCTCGATAGAGGCGTTCATAGAGAGGAGGTTAGTCTGGTTGGCGATGTCGGCGATGAGGGTGTTTGCCTCCTCCAACGAGCGTGCCCGCTGGGCCAGCTTACCCATCTCCTCCTCCACCCGAATGATCCTTCCATTTCCCTCCTCGGCTTCGGCGGAGAGCCTGCCACTCTTCTCCGAGACTTCCTCGAACATTTCGGCGGTGTCACTCACCTTAGCCACTATCTCCTCGACCCCGGAGGAAGAGTTCTTGATCCCGTTGACCTGTTCTTCGATGAGGGCGTCAAGATTTTCTATGTGCTCGGCGATCTTTTGGGCCGAAGTGCTCGATTCTCCTACCTTCTCGTTTTGTCGTTTCGTTTCGCCTCGGATCACCTCTACCGCTCCGGCGCTCGCCTCTATCCTGTCTCCCGCCGATTCCACGTACTCTCGCAACTCACTGTCAGTCTCAGCGAGAGTGTCAAAGGCGTTTAGGAGCTCTCCGATCATGCCCCTTAGCCCCCCGACGAAGATATTCAACTCCGCCACAATCTCTCCAATCCTGTCGAAATGGAGGAGACGGATCTCCCTGGTAAGGTCTCCGCTCGCAGCCGAAAGTTCTTCGAGGCGCTCTTTTAGGTTCTTTATCTGGGCGGACATCTCCCTTTTGGATGCGAGAAAGAGGGCTGCGACTAGAAGGAGAATGCCCCCGCCCACCATGGTAGCCACGACCTCGTGGGCAATGTAGCCGAAGCGTACCGGAACCTCCGTAGCATAGAACCGGCCGAGGTAGGTCATCACTACACCCATCACCACAACGGCCACCAGGAGGATGAACCAATCCTTGCTTATCACGAAGCGGTCTATCTCACCCTTCTCAATCGAAGTCATGTTGAGAGCCATGCGGGCGGGGATAAGAATGCCATTTATTGCGAGGGCAGTGAAGAGGCCGGTAAAGAATGCCGCCGAGAGGGCTATGGCGGTGGACCAGAGATATGAAAGCCCACCCGGCGCCACCCAATCGTAGATTACTGCGTACATCACCGTGTTGCCGACAAGCCACAGCAATACGTGCAGGAGGATAAGAAACCAGGGAACCTTAAGTACAGCCCTGCGCGCCCGGCGTTGGGCCTTCTCCTCTCCTCCCTCGGAAAGGTAGCGCAAGAGGGGCCTGAGCATCCTCATCACGATAAACCACGATATAAACGCAAAGACGGACACGAGAGCGAAGACATCAGGCTTGGAGAGGGCGAAGCGTATCCTCTCCATAGCGTCCATATCGAGAGAGGGATTAAAAAGGGAGATGAACAGCTCCCTGCCTATGCTTACGCAAAGGGGGATTCCCACCGCGGATAGCCCAATGCGATACCTCAGTGATTTAAAATTTGTCATGGCTTGAGTCCTTTTCCCTCTTATTATAACGCTTCTCATAATAATATCAGCTTAAATTTTCTCTTAAACATACATTTAAATTGAACGGAAGATTAAGAGAGACAATTATTGCCGTTATAAATGTGAAAAGAAAACGGAGGACTCCCTTTGAGAAGTCCTCCGATAGTTAGTTCAGGTAACAGTTCTATTATACACTCGACTTTATAGACTCGATCTCTTTATCCCCAACCAGTTTTTCCATATCAAGCAAAATAACCACTTGATCATCAAGTTTTCCCAGTCCGGCAATGTACTTGTTCTTTTCACCGCTCTCCTGAAAGCTCGGCGGCGGGTCTATATTCTTCTCGGGAATATCCTGCACCTCAGTGGCCGTGTCTACGATAAAACCTATAGAGTAGTCCTTAATATTGACAACGGTTATCACCGTCCGATCGTCGTACTCCTTCGACTCCAGGCCGAAGCGCAGCCGCATATCGATTACGGGTATAACATTGCCCCGCAGGTTTATTACCCCCCGCACATACTCGGGCATATCCGGCACTTCGGTTATCTTCTGCAGCTCGATTATGTCGGTTACGTGCTGGATATCGATCCCGTAGATCTCGTTGCCGATTCTACACATGAGAAACTTATTCTCCTGTATCTCGTCGTCGGTTTCATCAAAAAAATCACTGTCCTGCATCTCTGCTTTACTCATATCTACCTCCGGTGCTTCCCTTTAATCTTAGAATCGGTCGAATTCATCGTCATCGAGGGATATCTGGTCCTCCGGCTTTACCGGGGTAATTCCGGTCTCGTTGTTCGCCCTTTGGCTGCTCTCGTCCCATCCGGAAGCCGCTTTATTCTTGCGTGCGGGTTTATTCTGCTGAGTCTGTGTCCCAGCCTGTTGCTGCTGATGTCCAAGGTTGTTCAGGTGGCTGCCCTGGCTAAGGAGCTTGGCGCCCCCGCCGCTGTAGCGCTCATTCAGTCTAAACTGAGCAACCATACTGCGCAGCTGCTGTGCCTGGCCGGCCAGCTCTTCTGAGGCCGATGCACTCTCTTCAGCACTGGCGGTACTGGCCTGGGTGGCCTGGTCTATCTGATCGAGCCCCTCGGTAATCTGTTCAATTGCCTGGGCCTGCTCACGGCTGGCCTGGGCAATCTCCTCTAAGAAGTTGGCCACTTTTCCCGAACCTTCGACAATGGATGTGAGCTGCTTGTTCGTTGCCTCGGCGGCTTCGGTTCCCTGTTTTATGTTGGTCACCGTCTCGGTTACCATCTGGGTGGTTTCCTTTACCGAGTCTGTACTCTTTACCGCCAGGTTCCGAACCTCATCGGCAACAACTGCAAAACCCTTGCCGTATTTACCCGCCCGGGCTGCCTCTACGTTTGCATTGAGCGCTAAGAGGTTTATCTGGAAGGCGATGTCGTCGATGACCTTCACTACCTTGTTGATTTCATCGCTCGAGGCGTTTATCTTCTCCATCACCACGGAGAGCTGCTGCATCTGCTGATTGCCCTTCTCCGCATCCTCGGTTGCTTTTTTGGCTATTCCGTGGGCCTCGGTGGCGTTCTCGGCATTCTGCTTGCTCTGGCTGTTGATCTCGTTGGTCGAGCTGGTTATCTCCTCGAGGCTGCTGGCCTGTTCGGTAGCCCCCTGACTGAGGTTTTGGCTGGCTTGGCTTACCTGGTCGGCTCCGCTGTTTACCTGCTCAACCGAGCTGTTGACCTGGCCGAGGAGCTCGTTAAGAGATTCCACCATTGCGCGCAGGGAGTAGCCAAGTTTATCCTTGTCCGAGGCGGGTTCCACCTCTACGGTAAGATCCTTCTGAGCTATCTGTGTTACCAATTCCTCCTTGTACTGCAGGCTTTTGAGCATAAAGCGCAAGGCATCGGCAAGTCTGCCCACCTCGTCTTTCTGCTCTACATCCAGATCGATATCAAGATTGCCCGAAGAGACATCCTCGGCAAAGCGCACTCCCTTCGCAAGCGGTGCGGTAATACCCCGGGTTAAAATGACTCCCAGAATAAGGGCCAGGACGACACCTAAAATCATCCCGATTAATGCTATTAATTCCACCTGCGCCCCATCGGCATCAGCGGTTGCTACGCTCTCTTCGGCTATATTCTCATTTATATGAATAATCTCATCGAGAGTGGCCATAGCCTCATAGGCCTGATCGGTTATGGGGCCGACCACGAGCTGGGTCATCTCATTACGCCGGGCATTCGCGTTATCTGCAATCCCGAGAAGGTCATCAAAACCTTCGAAGACCTCTTCAGATGCAGTCAGCATCTCATTTTCGAAGATATCTACGGCCGCCTCTATATTCCCCGCCCGGTACTCATTGCGAATATCATCTACCGCAAAGTGAAAGCGGTCGTGGGGCTCCTGTATCTCTTCAAGGAGGTTGTCCAAATCCGAATTGCGGGTGGAAAAGTCTCGCATCCATCGGCCGAAGTTACAGGCGGTGGGGTCTCCCCCGCCTTCGAACTCTTTTCCGCTGAGCAGAAAGTGGGCTACATTCAGCTCCAGGGCATAGTGGTCCTTCTGAAACTGTTCGATCAAAGCGACCAGGCTGGCGGGATCCAAAATATCCATAGCCTCGAACTCTTGGTTGAGCTCCAGCCATCTGTCGTTCTCCTTGGCCCAGTCGCCGATCTCCTCTTCAAACTGACTACTCAGCCGTTCCTCTTCGGCGGTGGCGGGGAGGGTGAGGAAGTACTGCCATACTTCGTAGTACTCAGCTCGGGCCTCGTTAAAATCTTCCAAATAGTTGGCCCGAGCGTCGGCATCGAGCTGCTCCGACATAAGCGTCCGCTGGGCAAGCAGCAACTCCTCCAGGGCAACCTCAGATTCCAGCAGTGACTCTATACTGGGTAGGCGGACATCTCCAATCTCATGCAGATGCCCCTGCAGCTGACGCGACCCGTTCCACCCGAAAAACCCGACTATCAGCACAATAAGTGCGACAATGGAAAATCCACCGATCAGCTTTACTCCAATTTTAATATTCTTCATTCCTTCTCCCTCCTGGTAGCTTCGTTTTACATATTATTTATTAAGCCGTATAATCTCCTCAACGACTTTTTCATACTCTTCGGTTTTATCGAAAAAGAGATCGGCTCCCAATTTTAAGCTCTGCTCCCTAATTTTTCGATTCAAACTATTGGTAAGGACCATAATAAAGGGTTTCTTCGATTTGTTACTCAAATGACGAAGCACATCTAAACCGCTTCCGTCGGGAAACTGTATATCAAGAATCAGAACATCGAAGGACACACTCTCAAGGGCCTGAGTTGTACCGGACACATCGTAGGAGCTTTTTATAGTGATGCTTTCTCGTGTTCGGGCGATCAGCTTACCAAGATTGTCTTGAATTAAAGGTGAGTCGTCCGCAATTAGGACTTTCATGCTGCAAGTATAGAAGTACATATGCAATTTGTATGTCGCAGATAATACGACATTATCTGTCGAAGATACTACGACAAGGGGCTATAACAGGTTGGTGAGCACGGAATACTGAATTATCTGGGCATTTGTAGAAAAACCCGTCTTTTCCAGAATCCGTTTTCTATAGGTATTTACCGTACTGATACTTATAGTTAGGTGCTCTGAGATTTCACTTACTGTTTTTCCCTGCCCTATTAGTAAGAAAATCTGATACTCCCGGTCGGAGAGTCGCTCGTGGGGGGCATTATCTTCGGTGATATCGAGTCCTTTATACAACTGACGGGTAACTTCTTCGGTAATATAACTACCCTCATAATAAATCGACCTTATTGCACAGGCAATTGTCTTTGCCGCATGGTCTTTGGTAAGGTAGCCTGATGCTCCGTTTTTAAGGGCCCGCTTCGCGTATCTATTCTCAGGGTGCATGCTGAGCATCAGTACCCGCGACTTAATTCCCTCCGCCTTTATATCCTTCAACACCTCTATTCCGTCTTTATCCGGTAATCCGATATCCAGGACCACCACATCAACTGCAGCACCTCTAAGCAGGTTCATTGTCTCCTCTGCAGTTTCCGCCGCCCCCACCAGAGTAATATCACTCTGTTTTTCAATAAGCTTGCTCATACCGTCACGTATCAATTCATGGTCATCCGCTATAACTACTCTAATCATTGCAGCGGCACCTGCAGCAGTACCATAGTTTCGTCGCCGGGTCTGCTCGTGATGTCAAGGGTTCCGGCGCACTGCTTGGCCCTCTCTTTCATTCCAAGCAGACCGAAGCTGTTGTTCTTTTCTATAGAGTCTATATCAAAACCATGTCCATTATCCTTTACCATTATAACTAAAAAGCCGTTTTTAATTTCGGTTGAAATATAAATTTTCGAGGCTCCGCTGTGTCGCACACAATTAGTGAGAGATTCTTGTACAATTCTAAAAACATTCAGCGAGTTCCGTTTTCCCAGCTCTATTTCCTGCCTTACTGTGGACAACTCTACCGATATATTGAAGTTTTTTTTGAACTCCTCTACCTGCCACTCCAATGCTTCAATGATTCCTTCGGCATCGATCACACTCGGCCGCAGTTCGGTGGATATTTTCCTTACTTTTTTTACGGTAGCTCCAATAATACGTTCCATATCATGCACGGTTTTCTGCAGGATTCCTATGTCCGGAATCTTCTCCTCAAGGCTTTGGTCAAAAAAAGTAACATTCATTTTTAGGGCGGTTAAAGACTGTCCCAGTTCATCATGTATCTCCCGGGAGAGTTCCGCATTCTGCTCTTCGCGAATATGCTGCTGGTGTGCGGATAGCTCACGGTACAGGTTCTCGCGTCTCTTCAACTCTGCCTCGGTAGAATGAAGCTTCAGCGCCATCTCGACGGTGGCGAGGATGAACTGTTCATTGCCGGGTACTTTCTGGACATATCCGTACTTGGACATATTTTTGGTGGTTTCGAGGGTGGCCTTGTCGGTATAGGCGGAGTGTAAAACTACGGGAATATCGTATTTCTCATAGATCTTCTTGGTTACAGTCGGGCCGTCCATCCTGTTCTTTCCAAGATTTATGTCCATAAGAATAAGGTCTGGAACCTCTCCTGAACTCAGGCGTGCCAAACAGGGTTCTCCGTGGGAAAAAATCTCCACCGAATAGCCGTTATCTTCCAGGAACCTCTTTAAGTGTTCATTAAGAATCATCTCATCTTCAACTAAAAACAGCATTGCATTCTTCCGAGAATGAACCATCTGCGCTGCACCATCCGTCCCCCGTATAGTTTCTATTTTAATCGAATTTTAGTTTACCAAATGGGTAGATTCAAGGAATTTTATTGTTCTTCACTTAGAGTTCAGGCCAAAGTGAAGCTTTTCTATTGTTTTTAGAATTGCTGAGCTTTAAATATTAGATTTGCGCAAAACATCGGCTTCCTTTACAATAGTGCCATTTGAAGGAGTTCCCCTATGTTACCAAGCCGCCCCGTCTGGACAGAAATAGATCATCATGCTATCCGATTCAACTACCGACAAATCCGCTCCTATGTAAAAGAGGGGACCGAAATGCTTGCCGTGGTGAAGGCGGATGCCTACGGTCATGGTGCGGTGGAAGCTGCACCTGGACATGGTCCGCCCCGGGATTATCCTCTACGGTATGAGACCCTCACTCAGTTTTGAAGTGCCCTTCGAAATACGCCCTGCTTTAAGCTGGAAAGCCAAAATTAGCAGCATCAAGAGCCTGCCCGCCGGACACGGGGTAAGCTACAGTACCGTGTATTTCGCTGATGAGGACGAGAAAATCGCCGTGATACCCATGGGCTATGAGGATGGATATTTCCGCAGCCTCTCAAACATTGGCGAGGTTCTGATAAAGGGCACACGTGCCCCAATTCGCGGACGTTTGTGTATGGACCAGTTCATGGTCAGTGTCAATCATATAGCCGATGTGAAAGTCGGGGATGAAGTGGTACTTCTCGGTCGTCAGGGGGATGAAGAAATAACTGCCCATGAGCTGGGCGGCGGGGCGGGTACCCTTAATTACGACATTACCTGTTCTATCTCTCCCAGAGTACCGGTAGTACACATCGGCCGCAACGCACATAAATAAAAGGCCGCCCGAAAAGGGCGGCCAAACAGAAGGAAAATGTGAGCTCTATTTCGAAGCTTGCATATCCGCTTTGTCTTTCAGGTAATACTTTCCGGGGGTATTGAAAAACTCATCCTTCAGCTGCTTCACCTTTCCGCTTAATAATAAAATCGCGATCATATTCGGTATCACAGCCAGTGCCAGAGTAATATCTACCAGGCCCCAGATCGCCTTGATGGCGCCGACAGCTCCGAAGAACACAGCGAGTACATAGACGTATTTCATAATCTTTGCACCTTTAAGGCCAAAGAGAAATTCTGCCTGTTTTTCGCCGTACCAGGAGAGCACAATGATGGTAGAAATTACAAAGAATATCAGTGAAATGGTTACAATCATTCCACCGGCCGGCCCTAAGAACTCTTCAAATCCGGCCGCTGACAGTCCGGATGCATTTTCAGCAGCTCCCTCATCGGTCCATACGCCGGAAGCCAGCACTACATATGCAGTTGCAGTACATACAATGATAGTGTCGATTAGGATTCCGACCATAGCCCAGATTCCCTGGCGAACAGGATGGTCTGTAGTAGCGGCGGCATGCGCGATCGGAGCGGTCCCGACACCGGCTTCATTTGAGTATACACCACGGCCATCACAGGTACTACTTTTTCAGCAAACTTCCCGATTCTCTTGATTCCGCCAATAATGACCAAGGCCACAATAACCATAACTATAAGGCCGGTTACCCATGGGGGCAGACCAAAACTGACCATGGCAGATTCAGCTACAGCGTTCCCCTGAATCATTACACTCGGAATAACTTCGAGCATGAGGGCAATCGAGAACCACACCCCGAGCCATTTCATATTCAGCCCTTTAGTCATGTA
>CAZWDV010000089.1:0-10757 GCA_964632675.1 uncultured Sediminispirochaeta sp. | reverse complement strand
ATAGAGCGCCGGACTTCGAATCCGTAGGTCGCAGGTTCGAATCCTGCCGGACGTACTAGTGTATGGGCCGTTAGCTCAGCTGGGAGAGCAGCAGACTCTTAATCTGCGGGTCGAAGGTTCGATCCCTTCACGGCTCATATCTACCAAATCTGCACAGGGTGGGTTGACCATCTCAAAGATTTGTGTATAATCACTGCGAGAGTGGTGAAATTGGTAGACACGCTAGATTTAGGATCTAGTGCCGTTGCGGCGTAAGGGTTCAAGTCCCTTCTCTCGCAAAGGATTGCGACAATAAGTACCAATCCACCACAGAGTCTATGCGAGAGTAGCTCAGTGGTAGAGCTCCACCTTGCCAAGGTGGATGTCGCGGGTTCAAATCCCGTCTCTCGCTCTCAAAGGCGATCTGAGTCTATCTCGGATCGCCTTTTTTTCTCCACAGATACGAGGAGCGGTTTCCTAACGCTCGTAATTCGTGTATATTTTGAAATAATTCCTATAGATAAGAGGTATTTGAATGGTAACGCAGAAAGATGTGCAGAATCTTGAACACTCATCCGTTAAGTTGACGATTACAGTCGACGGGGCAGCCGCCCAGAATAAATATGACGAATTGTTAAAGAAATATGCGAAAACCGCCCACATCAAGGGCTTTCGAAAGGGAAAAGTACCCCCGAAAATACTAGAGCAGAAATACGGGGAAGGAATCAAACAGGAAGCTACCATCGATGTCATTGACGAGAGTCTAAAAGAAGCCCTGCAAGACGTTGAACAGCAGCCCCTGCCCTATGCCCAGCCCCGTCTAGACGATGAGGAGAACATCGAAATGACTCCGGGTAAAGACTTCACCTTTTCTGTCATCTACGATGTGTATCCGAATGTCGAGGTCGGCGACTACAAGGGGCTCGAAGTCGATGTTCCGGATGTGAAGGTACTTAAAAAAGACGAGAAACGGGAACTGGAGAATATTCAGGAGCAAAACTCCATGGTGGTAGAGAAGCAGGGCGGCCAAGTCGAAAAAGACGACATTGTCACCATCGATTACGCCGAGCTCGATGAGGAAGACAAAGAGAAACCCGACACATCCCGCAGCGATTTCGTATTTACCGTCGGCACCGGCTACAACGTCTTCAAACTCGATGACGACATCCTCGGCATGCTGCAGGACGAAGAAAAGGTTATCGAAAAGGAGTTTCCCGAAGACTATGAGCATGAAGAGTACGCCGGTAAAAAAATCAAACTGAAGGTAAAGGTCAAGACCATCAAGCAGAAGGACGTACCGAAGCTGGATGACGAACTGGCGCAGGATGTGAGCGACCAATACGAAACTCTGGACGATCTGAAAAAGGACGTGAAAAAACAGCTGGATGACACTCTCGACCGCAAACTGCGTGAGACGAAAATTGAAAAGCTATTTGATCAGATAATTGAAAACTCCAGTATCGATCTGCCGGAATCGATGATCGAAGCTGAGCTGGACAACTCTTGGCAGCGCTTTATTCAACAGTCCCGCATCGAAGAAGAGCAGGTGTTGCAGATTCTCGAGATGCAGGGCAAACGCAAAGAGGATATGATGGCCGAGTGGCGCCCCAGCGCCGAACGCAGCCTCAAATTCCAGCTGCTGGTCGAGAAGATACGTGAAGCCGAGGGCATCGACGCCACCGAAGAAGAGGCCTACGCAGAGCTGAAGAAGCAGGCTGAACAGGCCGGCCATGAGTACGAGGAAGTGAAGCAGCAGTACGAGCAGAATAACCTTATTGACTACGTAAAAACCGAGGTGAAAAATAGAAAACTCTTCGATTTTCTGCTCGAACAGTCGAAAATAAAGAAGGGTAAGAAAATGGATTACCTGGACTTTGTGCAGAATAATAATTAGTTTAAAACAAGAGTCTAAAATTCGAGAGGATACTTCAGTATGAATGAACAGAACAACACGCTGGTCCCCATTGTTGTAGAGCAAACGGGGGTTGGAGAGCGTTCGTACGACATTTACTCCCGTCTGTTAAAAGACCGTATTGTCTTTATCGACGGCGAAATCATGGATGTGACCGCCGATCTGGTAGTGGCCCAGCTACTTTTTCTAGAATCAATCGATCCGGAACGTGATATAAGTATATATATCAATTCCCCCGGCGGGAGCGTTACCGCCGGTTTGGCAATCTATGATACAATACAGTACATCAAACCAGATATCCAGACTATCTGCATGGGGCAGGCGGCATCAATGGGTGCACTGCTGCTGGCCAGCGGCACGGCGGGAAAGCGCTTCTCATTGCCGAGCGCACGCATATTGATCCACCAGCCGTGGGGCGGCGCTCAGGGACAGGCGGTAGATATCGGTATTCGGGCCAAAGAAATAATCCGTCTGAAACAGCTTATCATCGAATACTTTGCCCACCATACCGGCCAGGCGGAAAAGACAATCGCCCGGGACACTGAGCGCGACTTCTATATGTCAGCTCGTGAAGCGGTGAATTATGGCATTGTTGACAATGTGTTAGCGAGGGATAAGAATGTCAAAGAATAAAAATGACGGAATGAAAGTATGTTCTTTCTGCGGAAAGAGCGCCGATCACGCCCGCCGGTTGATTGCCGGTCCGGGAGTATACATTTGCGACGAATGTGTGCATGTGTGCAAGCGTATTCTTGACGAAGAAGAACAGGTCGCTACGACCGAGTTCATGGAGGATGTCCCTACCCCTCAGGAGATCAAAGAGTATCTCGACGAGTATGTGGTCGGACAAGATCCGGCCAAAAAAGTGCTGTCGGTGGCGGTGTACAATCATTACAAACGAATCGGCCATAAGGACCGCCTGGAAGACGGGGTCGAATTGGACAAGTCCAATGTGCTGATTACCGGTCCCACCGGAACCGGAAAAACACTGCTGGCCAAGACGCTGGCCCGTAAGCTCAAAGTTCCCTTCGCAATAGCCGATGCAACCACCCTTACCGAAGCCGGGTACGTCGGTGAAGATGTTGAGAACATCCTGCTCAAGTTGATACAGTCGGCGGGCAACAACATTGCCTCGGCCGAACGCGGTATCATCTATATCGATGAAATCGATAAGATCGCCCGCAAATCGGAGAATGTCTCCATTACCCGGGATGTGTCTGGCGAAGGCGTACAACAGGCACTGCTGAAAATAATCGAAGGCACTATTGCCTCAGTTCCTCCCCAGGGCGGCCGGAAGCATCCCAACCAGGAAATGATACGCATCGACACATCCAATATTCTCTTCATAGTGGGAGGCGCATTCGTCGGCCTCGACCGCATCATCGAAGAACGTACCAGCCACCACCCGATGGGATTCGGCGCCGATGTACGGGCTTCGAAAGAGAAAGACCTGGTAGAGCTGTACAGTTACATGCATCCTGACGACCTCATCAAATTTGGGCTCATCCCTGAGTTCATCGGCCGTCTGCCTATCCACGTAACCCTGAACGAGCTCTCCAAAGAAGACCTCAAACGAATAATTGTTGAGCCGAAAAACTCTGTTATTCGACAATATCAGAGCTCGCTGAAAATAGACGGGATCGACCTGGTGTTCGATGACGAAGCTATCGAGGCAATTGCCGAGAAGGCGATTGTACGAAAAACCGGCGCCCGCGGATTGCGCTCGATTGTCGAGGGTATCATGATCGACATCATGTTCGAACTGCCCTCCATCGAGGGAGAGAAGCAAGTTATTGTAAACCGCAGTGTAATTGAAGAGTCGACTAAACCGGAGATAAGCTACAAAAAGAAATCTGCATGAAATTACCAGTACTCTCTAAAAGCGCTAAAAGAGAGCTCCCTCTGGTACCGTTGAGGGAGCTTGTTGTATTCCCGCACATGGTGGTTCCCTTTTTTGCCGGCAGCCCGGAATCGATCAAGGCAATCGAGGAGAGCATGAACCGCGACCGTCAGGTCTTTCTGGTCTGTCAGAAAGGGGAAGCAGAGAATCCTGGTCGTGACGATATGTACCAGGCCGGCACCATCAGTAAGGTCCTGCAGATGCTCAAACTGCCGGACGGCACCACCCGTGTTCTGGTGGAAGGACGCCAGCGGGGAATTATGAAAAAATACGACGACCGCGACGGCTTTCGTAAGGCCACGGTTGTACCTTTTGAAGAGAACCGCGAGGCGGCCAGCGAATTAAAACCGCTGCTTTCTACTATAAAAAACTCTTTTGAAAACTACTCCAAGCTGCAGAAAAAAGTACCTAAGGATACCCTCGATTCGATTATGAACACCGAGTATCCGGATAAGCTCGTAGACCTCATCTGCGCCAACACAAGCCTCAAACCCGAAAAAAAGGTTGAGATTCTGGGAATCGATGATCCCCGGCAGCGTCTGGAAACCCTGGCGGTTCAGCTAGAGGCTGAAAACGAAATCATCTCGCTGCAGAACAAAATCAGCGGCCGGGTGAAAAAAAAGATGGAACAGAACCAAAAAGAGTACTACCTCAACGAGCAAATTCGCCAGATAAATAAAGAGCTCGGCCGGGATGAAGAGGACACCAGCGGAGCCAAAGAGCTCATCGAAAAGATACAGGCAAAAAATCCGCCCCAGGAGATTCTGGACAAGGCCGAGAAGGAATCCAGGCGACTCGCGCGGCTGCAGCCGATGTCTCCGGAATCGGGAGTGCTGCGCACCTACCTGGAGTGGCTGGCCGATCTGCCCTGGAGCAATAAAAGCGAAGACAACCGCGATATCAACCGGGCTGAAGAGATCCTGAACGAAGACCATTACGATATGACCAAGCCGAAAGAGCGCGTATTGGACTTTCTAGCCGTCCGCCAGCTGCAGGAGCGGGCCAAGGGGCCAATTCTCTGTTTTGTAGGACCTCCCGGCACCGGCAAAACCAGCCTTGGGCGCTCCGTAGCCCGTGCAATCAGCCGCGAGTTCATTCGGGTATCCTTGGGCGGTGTGCGTGACGAGGCGGAAATTCGCGGTCACCGTAAAACCTATGTTGGGGCCCTGCCGGGTAAAATAATTCAGTCGCTGCGCAAAGCCGGTACCATCAACCCGGTCTTTTTGCTGGATGAAATCGACAAACTCAGCAATGACTTTCGCGGTGACCCTGCATCTGCTCTGCTTGAGGTTCTCGACCCGGAGCAGAACTCTACCTTTATGGACCACTATCTGGAGGTTTCTTACGACCTGTCGCATATAATGTTTATCACTACTGCCAATTCGGTGCACTCGATACCCCCGGCCCTGCGCGACCGTATGGAAATTATCGAAATTCCGGGGTACACCGACCTCGAAAAGGAGCAGATTGCCCGGCAGTTCATTATTCCGAAACAGCTGCGGGAAAACGGCCTCGCATGGGCGGATGTACAGTTCCAGAAACCGGCTGTCTTAGCAGTCATCCGCACTTACACTATGGAATCGGGGGTCCGCAACCTCGAACGGCAGATCGCCGCTATTACCCGAAAAATCGCCCGGGAGGCGGTCAAAGAGGGACGCATGCCGAGCGAGGAGAACCCGGAACCGGATTTCAAGGTGGTAGTTGCTGAAAAGAGCCTCAAAAAGTACCTCGGCCCGGCGCCCTTTGAAGAAGACCTGGTCTACAAATCGGCCTCACCCGGTATGGCCCACGGCCTGGCCTGGACCGAGATGGGCGGTAAAATGCTGCCGGTAGAAGTATCCCTGCTGCCCGGAGAGGGCAAACTGATTCTTACCGGCAGTCTGGGCGATGTAATGAAAGAGAGCGCCCAGATTGCCCTGAGCTTTGTGCGCTCCCATACCAAAGATTTTAGCCTGGATGAGGATTTCCAGAAGAACACCGATATCCATATTCATGTTCCCCAGGGGGCAATCCCCAAAGATGGCCCGTCCGCCGGGATAACCCTGGCGGCTGCCATGGTTTCGGCCCTCACAGACCGGCCTGTCCGCCGCTGTACCGCTATGACCGGCGAAATAACTCTTACCGGCCGTGTGCTGGCTATCGGTGGAGTAAAAGAGAAGGTTCTGGCAGCCTACCGCAACAAACTCGAAACCGTGCTCATGCCGGAAGAGAACCGCAAGGACACCGAAGAACTGCCAAAAGAGGTGAAATCGCAAATTGAGTTCCATTTTGCCGCCACCGTGAAAGAAGCCCTGGAGTTTTTGTTTCCGTAAAAGGGTTTCCATACAGCAATTCTAAATTTGAAAATTTTATTAAAATTTTCAAATTTAGAATGCTCACATTTTGTTTAAGATCAGCAACTTAGCTTAAAGATTTTGATGTAATTCTAATTTTGGAAGGTATAGAGCTTCCAAAATTAGAATTACTGGTTTCCATAAAAATTACTTGATTTGGTATACCACTACCGCTATAATTGAAGTTAGATTGGAACAGAAGGAGGCCCCATTGAAACGACGGGTATTATTACTAACACTGCTTATTTTTATTCTGCTGGCCGGTTTTGCATATGCTGAACAGTCCGAGTATTACGTGAAATCTGTTCCCATCGCCAAGGTCTATATGCACAGCCTCGGATACAGAATTGTATATCAGAAATCCGATTTGAACTTTGCCGTGTTTTATGTACCGGATTCATGGTTCGATTTACCCGAGGATCGTAATGATTCTCCAAAAGCCGAGCTCATAATGGCCCGCAATAGTGCATACCCCTATTTTTCGATATTCTGGGAGAACGGGGAGTTCAGCCATATTCGGCTTTACCTCCAGCGGGACCTGGGCCATATTACTTACGGTGATTTGAAAAATCCGGACAATTTTGACGACCAGTTCAACGTCGAAACTCTCGCTTTGGAATTCTGAAGCCGATACTACATTGAATAAGAATATCCTCACAGAGTAAAGTCCGGGAGAACGAACTGACTATATGAAACCAGTACCACATACCGTTTTAGAGGCGCTGCACAAGTGGGACGAGTATATCCTGATCGGACACCGCGAACCGGACGGTGATTGTATTAGTTCTCAGCTCGCCCTGGCCTGGTACCTCCAGCGCCGGGGCGCACGCACCCATCTGGTGTCTCCGGGGCCTTTTCAGCGCCCGGAGCTGGATAAGCTGAAACAGCATTTTTCAACTCACCTTCCGCGCAACCTCGACCCTCAGAACACTGCCGTGGTGGTACTGGACTGCTCAACCCTCGACCGCATAGACTACCTGGCCGCTGAAATTTCGGGACTGCCGGTTATCGTAATCGATCACCATTCATCGGGAAACCCTTTCGGCGATTACCGCTTTATCGATTCCTCGGCGCCCTCAGTTACTTTCATGATACTGCATATCATCGAAGCCGACGAAAGTACGCCGACCGCAGCCGAAGCCCAGGTTCTGCTGTTTGGTTTGGCGACGGACACCGGCTTTTTCCGCCATTTAACCTCCCATACCAGCGAAACGTTTGAAGTAGTTGCCCGCCTCACCGCTGCCGGAGCGAATCCCAATCAAATATACCGCGAAATGTACGGCGGACGTCCGCTGGCCTCCAAACAGCTGTTGGGACTCCTGCTCAACCGGAGCCGTGCATATGCCGACGGAAAAATACTCATCACCTACGAAACTCTGGCAGAGCAGGATACCTACGGAATCGAGAACCGCGATTCCGATACCCTGTATCAACAGTTGCAGAGCATACGGGGTTGTGAAGCGGTAGCGCTTATTCGCGAAGAGACTCCCGGAGAATGTTCGGTAGGGCTGCGTTCCAACTTCTATGTAGATGTCGGAAGAATTGCACTTGAAATGGGCGGCGGCGGTCATGCACGGGCGGCCGGTTATTCCTGGAGCGGCAGCCTTGAAACCGCCGAAGCGGCCATTCGCCCGGCGCTCGAAACAGCCGTTAAAGACTCAGAAACCTCAACGCCCACTCCATCATAGTAGTAAAAGCGTTTAGACACGCACCTCTTTTACTTACGTTACCCATTAAAATGTAAACAAATGTAAATACCCCCTCTTAGAATCTCTAAAATACAAACTATCTCCTCCTATTTTCGGCACACAACTTGCAGGTACATACAGCCTGCAGAATTACCAGAATGAGGAGAATAGAAATGAGTACATCCCAATTAACCGAAGTTGTATTGGAAGGACAAAAGAACCCGTCTCACACCCAAAAGGCCGAATGGGAGGTTGCCTGCTGGATTTATGACGAGCTGCACCGCAAATTTCGCCTCGATGCGGATGAGGCGGGAAACTTTTTTTGTGATTTCTACCCGAAGATCAGAAAACTTATTCTGCAGTTTGAGTACCGCGGCCACCCCTTTGAAGCATATATGTATGCAACCCTGCGCTGGCAGGTTCTGAGCTATAAGAAGCGACTCGGCCGCCAGAGGCTACAAAACCAGTTGTTTACTTATGAGTCTTTCTGGGACGTCCATCAAGACGAACCCGCCTATTCCGAGCCAATTCCTTCCAGGGTACCCCGGCATATTCACAACTCCTTCAAGACCTACCGTAAGCGTCTCATCTATGTCGCCCTGCGGGAATCCGAATATCTGGATAACCAACTGATAGAGGCGCTCATTCAATACACCCGGGTAGACCGTCGCTGGTTTCTCAACTGCGTTATGGCCCTCCGCCGTAAAGTTGAACGAAGACGCCGAAGACTCGACCGAGCCCGCCTGTATCACAACAGTTGTCTGTATCGCTATTACCTGCTACAGCTCAAGGTGTATAACTCGAACAGCCCCGAAACACAGACCTACTACCGCCGCGAGCTTGAAAAAAACCGCTCCCGGTTGCACCGCGTATCCCGGAAAGTAAAGAAAATGCACGTCCATCCTACTAACCGGGAAATTGCCGAAGTCCTCAATGTACCCAAAGGTTCCATCGACTCCGGAATATTCTACATTTTGGAAAAAATACCCGATGCGCCGATTGAGGGCGGGTCGGTAAACGGAACTACAGCCGGTGGGACCCACCGGGCCGCATAGCTACACCCTGACTGTGGACACAAAGTTATGGACGCGCAGCCGCCTTTTTATTATGCTGTCTTTTATGGAAATATTGGTAGCAACTGAAAACACACATAAAATGGAGGAGTTGTCCGTCATTTTCGACGCTCACCGCCTGCTCACCCCGCTCAGCAAGGGCATCGACTTCAGTTTTGACGAGACCGGCGAAACCTTTCTGGCCAATGCCTACGGCAAAGCCATGGCCCTGTACCGGCAGGCCGGCGAAGCGGTTATTGCCGACGATTCCGGACTGGTGGTACCCGCCTTGGGCGGCGAACCGGGGGTCTACAGCGCCCGCTACGGCTCGCCGGGGGGCGGAGTGAAACTCGACACCCCCGCCCGCAACCAGTATCTGCTGGACAAAATGGTGGGCATCAGCGACCGCCGGGCCTTCTTCGTCTGCTGTATGGTGCTGGTGCTTTCCCCCGAACGCTTTTTCCTTGCCCAGGAAACCCTGCCGGGCGAGATTATCCACGCCCCCCGCGGAACGGGCGGCTTCGGCTACGACCCGCTCTTCTACCTGCCAAATTACAAGAAAACCGTAGCCGAGCTGCCCGAAAGCGAAAAAAACAAAATCAGCCACCGCGGCCGGGCCGGCATTCGTCTGCAGGCGGTGCTGGACTCGCTGACAGACCCGGCCGAATAACTACACATAAGGAAGGACCAATGCCAGATAACATCAGCCCCGAAACCACCAACCGCATCCTCGAGCGCCACGAAATCCCGGACGACTATAAATGGGACCTCTCCAAGCTCTACCCCTCCGACGACCAGTGGGAACAGGGGCTCAAGGACCTCGAGGGCCGCATAGAAAAGGTGCAACAGTTCCAGGGCACCCTCGACCGCTCGCTCGAACAGTTCACACAGTGCCTGGACTACCTCAAGAACACCGAGAAGCTGGAGGAGCGGCTGGGCTACTACGCCCACCTGCGCACCACCGAGGACGTCGGCAGCAGCGCCCACCAGGAGCGCTTCGCCCGCTACATGCAGGTAGCCACCCGCCTCGCGGCGGCCACCAGCTTCTTCACCCCCGAAATCCAGGCCATCACCGATGCCACCATGCAGCAGTACCTGGCCGCCCCCGAGCTCGCGGACTACAAAATCATGCTGCAGAAGCTGCTGCGCTTCAAACCGCATGTGCTTAGCCAGAAAGAGGAAAAACTACTGGCCCTGCAGGCCGAAGCCCGCCAAACACCCGAAAAGGCCTTCTCGGCCCTGACCAACGTCGACTTCGACTTCGGCACCATCACCACCCCCGACGGCCCCAAACCCCTCAGCCAGTCCACCTTCAGCTCCTTTATGATCAACCCCTCGCGGCAGGTTCGCCAATCGGCCTACGAGCGGCTCTACCAGGTGTACGGCAGCCACGTCCACAGCCTGGCCGCACTGTACGACGGCAGCGTGCAGGACGACATCTACCGCTCGCGGGTGCGCGGCTACGACTCGGCCCGCCAGATGGCCCTGTTTCCCGACAAAGTCCCCGAGAACGTTTACGACAACCTGATAGAAGTAGTCCACGAAAATCTTCCGGCCCTGCACCGCTATTACGAACTGCGCCGCAAGGCCCTCAAGCTGGACAAACTGGCCCACTATGACGTCTACGTGCCAATTGTCTCGGAGGTAAAAACCCACTATCCGTACCAGCAGGCCGTCGACACCATCATCGAAGCCCTGCACCCCCTCGGCGAAGAATATCAGCACACCCTGCGCAGCGGGCTCCTGGGCGGCTGGGTCGACCGCTACGAAAACCGCGGCAAGCGCTCCGGTGCCTTCTCGGCCGGCAGCTACGCCGGCGACCCCTACATCCTGATGAACTATCAGCCCGACGTCCTGCGCGATGTCTTCACCCTGGCCCATGAGGGCGGCCAC
>CAZWDV010000088.1:0-10955 GCA_964632675.1 uncultured Sediminispirochaeta sp. | reverse complement strand
CTCCTAATTAGTTATTATTAGCCCTTAAATATAGTGGCATGAGGCATAGTTCCCCGGTGAAATCTCAACTAGCTGCGGGGATTCCTCGGTGCATTTCTTGGTTGCCCGATTGCAGCGGGTTCTGAAATAGCACCCTGAAGGCGGATTAATCGGACTGGGGATATCCCCGGTTAAGACTATCCTGTCGCTCTTGGCACCCGGATCCGGTTTAGGCGACGCTGATAGGAGCGCCTGAGTATAAGGATGCATCGGCTCACTATAAAGCTCGTCTTTATCAGCCAACTCAACCAGCTTTCCCAGGTACAGCACTCCTACTCTGTCGGACAGATGCTTCACAACCAGCAAGTCATGCGCAATAAACAGGTAAGTTAAGTTGTACTCCTCCTGTAAATCCTTCATCAGGTTCAAAATCTGAGCCTGGATAGAAACGTCCAGCGCAGATACCGGTTCATCACAGACTATAAACTTGGGGTTCAGGATCAGTGCGCGGGCAATTCCAATTCTCTGACGCTGCCCGCCGGAAAACTCATGGGGATACCGCGGCAGATGATACGGTTCCAGACCAACAGATCTTACAGCTTTAACTATCCGTTCCTCTTTTTCTTTTCTTCCCATATGATCGCCGTGAATTCTCAAACCCTCACCAATAATTGTTTCGACCTTCATTCGGGGGTTCAATGAGGAATAGGGATCCTGAAAAATTATCTGAGCCTCTTTACGAAGCTTGCGCTGTACCTTATTGCTCGATCCGTAAAAGTGCTGACCCGCAATTTCCACATTTCCGCCGGTAGGTTCTTCCAGACCGACCATCAGCCGGCCTGTAGTAGTTTTACCGCAGCCGCTCTCGCCCACCAGACTAAAGACTTCACCCTGGTTTATAGTAAAACTAACGCCGTCCACAGCATGAACTACATTGCCTTTACCACCTAGGAAATTTTTGGAAACTTTGAACTCTTTTACAAGATTCTCCACTTTGACGAGAACCTTACGATCCTTGTGTTCAGCTCGGTTATCGGTGGATACTTTGCCTTCGGAAGAGAGTTTGATTTCATTTTGAGCTATTGTGCGGCTGTCCTTGAAATTATAGCAGGCAACCCAGGCACCCGGTTTCACTTCAATGAGTTCCGGTTTTTCTTCTGCGCATTTACCCGTTGCGTGTTCACAGCGATCTCTGAAGGTACATCCGGTCGGTAAATCCAGCAGATTCGGAACGCTGCCCTTTATCACGTGCAGCCGTTTACGCTCCTCAGTGGCTCCGGGAATAGAATTCAACAATCCCTCCGTATAAGGGTGCTGAGCATCGGCATAGAGATCGTTGATTTTTCGGATTTCTACAACCCTGCCGGCATACATTACCGCTACCCTGTCTGCCATTTCCGCTACAACTCCAAGGTCATGGGTGATGAGCATAATGCCCATATTGAACTCGCTCTTGAGGTTTCGCATGATCTCGAGAATCTGTGCTTGAATGGTCACATCCAAGGCGGTAGTCGGCTCATCGGCGATCAGCATTTGCGGATTACAGCTAATTGCCATTGCAATCATTACCCGCTGACGCATTCCCCCGGACAACTGGTGCGGAAAACTGTCCAATCTTTCTTTGGCCGAGGGTATTCCAGTCAGGTCAAGCAGATGCGCGGCTTGTGTAACGGCATCCTCGCGAGAAATATCCTGATGCAGTAGGATACCTTCAGTCAACTGGTCCTTAATGTTAAAAACCGGGTTCAGAGATGTCATCGGCTCCTGAAAAATCATTGAGACATCCCCGCCCCTAAAGGCCAGTAACTCTTGCCGTTTAAGAGCCAGAACATCTTTATCATCAAAGGTTATGCTACCCTTTATAATTTTACCCGGAGGGGAAGGAATTAAGCGCATAACCGAACGGGCGGTCACGGTTTTCCCACATCCGCTTTCACCAACTACTCCGAGGGTTTCTCCCTTTTCCAAGTCAAGACTCACCCCGTCCACAGCTCGGACCACACCTTCCGGTGTATAAAATCTTACTTCAAGGTCTTTAATATCTAATAGTGTGCTCATGTTTATGTTCTCAATCTAGGATCTAAAAAGTCTCTAAGCCAATCACCAATAATATTTATTGACAATACTGTCAGAACTATGCAGAGCCCCGGTAGTGTAGACAACCATAAGTTCCCTGTTATTAAGAGTTCCCTGCTCTCGGCCAGCATACCTCCCCAGGTAGGTATTGAAGGCGGCACTCCCAAACCGAGAAAAGAGAGACTTGATTCCGCTATAATTGAACTGCCCACATTAAAAGAAGCAATAACAATAAGCGGAGCAATTGCATTCGGCAGAATATTCCTAAACATTATAGAAAAATGATTATCCCCTAAGGCTCTGGCCGCATCAACAAACTCTTTCTCCCGCATTGACAGCGCTTCGCCTCTTGCTAATCGGGCGTATACCACCCACTGGGCTACACCCAAAGTGAGAATCAATGGCAGCAGTCTTTGTATTAGATTTACTTCAATCTGATGCACATCTCTGGTTGCCTGTATCACCGCGAGGACACTTATGGTGAGCAGGATAAAGGGAAAGGCCAGTTGAATATCCGCCAAACGCATTATAATATCATCAACTATTCCTCCAAAGTACCCCGCTATTATCCCGAGCATGGTACCCAATACACCTGCAACAATAACCGCCGCAATTCCGACTACGATGGACACCCGTGCACCATATATGAGTCTGGATAATACACATCTTCCCATGGTATCGGTACCCAGCGGGTATTCTGCATTACCATTTTCCATAAACGCCGGAGGCAGAATTCTGTTTCTGATATCAACAGAATTAGGTTCATTCGGTGCAAAAAACGGGGCAAAGGCAGCCATGAGTATTACTATAAAAATTATAACTGCGGCGATAAGCGGCGTTTTTGCCTTTACCATGCTCTTAAATATTCGCCCGTGAAAGGTGACTCTTTTGCGTCCCAGTTCCTCTTCTTTGGCTGTAAAAGGCTCTTCACCGGCGGTAATACCTGTTACATTAAGTTTTTTGATTAGCTTAAACATATGTATTCCATCTTCCTAGTTGTATCTTATTCGAGGATCGAGCCAGGTATACAGAATATCGACAATCAGGTTTATGAGAACAAAAAAGAAAGCCAATAGAACCACTCCTGCCTGAACTATGTTAAAATCCTTTTGATTTATTGCGTAAATAATCAAACGTCCAATGCCGGGCCATGCAAATACATTTTCAATTATGATGTTTCCGCTCAATAAGAAGCCCACTTCCAATCCGACAATTGTAACTACCGGAATCATCGCATTTCGGAAGGCATGTTTCATCACAACTTTTTTTTCGGCGACACCCTTTGCCCGGGCGGTTGTAATGTAGTCAACTCCAAGAACTTCCAGCATACTCGATCGCACCAGCCTGGTATTTCTCGATAAAGACCATATTCCGCTGGCTATACCCGGCAATATCAGATGCCGCAAGCCTTCTCCTAGACTGTTGAAAAACACTCCGATTTCTCCACGCAAGAGCGGTTCCAGTAAGGGAACTCTTCCTGAAATCGGCAGTAGTTTCCAATAGACACCGACTATCAAAATCAACATCAACCCGAACCAGTAGCCGGGAATAGATTGCCCGACCATCGCAAATACCATAGTACCCCCATCTAAGATCGAATTTCTCTTAGTCGAGGCCAATATTCCCAGGGGGATTGCAAATGCAACCGCAATAAACATGCCCACAAAGGCGAGCTCTACGGTTGCGGGAAATCTTTCTAACACAAGTTGCATGGCCGGCTGACCATAGCGTAAAGACTTTCCGAAATCGCCCCGTACTGCACCTTTAAGAAATTTTCCATATTGAATATAGATTGGCTGATCAAAACCCATCTGCTGCCGTGTCTTTTCGATTTGCTCATGGGAAGCCCGTTCGTTTACATACAAATATGTCGGATCACCTGATAAGAACAGGACCGAAAAGGCCAGTACACTAACTCCCAGCATAACTATTACACTTTGTAGTAAACGCCGACCGATATACTTAAGCATTTGCCCTCATTCCTTTGTCTTTTTTATAAAACAGCGGATACCCAGAGGATATCCGCTGTTATTTTGTTCTTATAAAACTACTTCGTGAACGAAGCGTGTTTAAAGTCCATAATTTCATCGCCGCGAGGTTCCCAATCTATATTGGAAGTCTTGGCATACCAGTCAACCTGCATGTAGATGAACAGCCAGGGTGCGTCCTCATGCACGATCATCTGCAGCCGGTCGGTAATCTTTTCGCGTTCAGCAGGATCGTAAGTATTCTGCAGTTCCTGCACCAGTCGATCCCATTCATCATTCTGCCAGTTTACATAGTTCGTAGCAGCATCAACGGTTACCAGGTCAGAGAGGTCGTACCATGCGCTCAGGAAGGCCGAACCGCTTCCAAGCAGATACAGAGGGGGCAGCTCTTTCTGGCGAATCATGCTTACATAAACACTCCACTCATAGGGAATAACTTCTACGTCGACTCCAACGTCCTTCAGATAGTCGCCAACTGCCAGAGCAATTTCCCTGTCCTTTGTGTAACGTCCGTTCGGGGTTGCAAGTTCAACCGAAAATCCATCAGGATAACCGGCCTCTGCAAGCAGCTCTTTTGCTCTTTCGGGATCGTAGGGATACGGCTCGATTTCTTCCGATTTATGCGGAGGATTTACCATACCGCCTTCACGGGTGCCGCGGCCATACAGCAGACTGTCAAGGATTGCATCAACATCAACCGCCATATTCAGAGCACGGCGTACACGTACATCACGGACTGCTTCGCTTCCGGGGCCATCCGCAGTCTGTTGAAAACCAACGTAGATTCTGCGTCCGCCGTCAACGGTTCGCATTTCCACGCCTTCGGTTTTCTCAATCATGGGAGCCTGATCTGGGGGAACTTTGCTGATCACATGCACTGTGCCGTTGATAAGCTCAGCCACAGCAGTGGAGGTTTCCGGAAATGGACGAAATGTGAGAGTTTTCAGGTTCGGCATCTCGCCCCAATACTCATCACGGAGTTCAAGAGTTGCATGGTCGTCTTTGACCCACTCTTTAAGTACATACGGTCCGGAACCAATTGGTTCAGCAGCGACCTTCTCCAAAGAATTGTTTTCGTAGTATTCCTTCGGATGAATAAAAACTTCACTGATATACCCGGGTAGGTCAGGCTGATATCCGGAAGCTTTGATATCCACGGTGTACTTATCAACTACTTCGGCGCCCACCAGATCCATAGAAGGAAAAAGGTAGCCCGGTGTATTTCCTCTCCAGTTGTACTGATCATCCATACCCCTGTCGATAACATACTTCACAGTTTCGGCAGTAAAGTGCTCTCCGTTGGAGAAATACACATCGTCGCGCAGCTTGAACCGCCAGGTTTTTCTGTCGTCGAGCATTTCATAACTCGTAGCCAGCATCGGTTCCAGCTCTGCATCAGCGGTAAGCTGCAGCAGTCTGTCAAAGATGTGCTCCGCCACACTGACATCCGTCTTGGTGGCAATCTCATTTGTTTCGAATGTCACCAGCCCTGTAGGCAGACCTACTACCAAAGGACGGGTTGCATTGATCTCCTCGACAGTCATTTTCTCTTTTGCCTGCTCCTGTTGCCCGCCGCTGAACGCCGGAGCAACTAGACACAGCATCAGAACCGCAACTACCATTCCCAACACCAATTTTTTTGTCATTTAAGACCTCCTTAAAATGGTTACAAAAACATTTTTTAATACTTCATACATTCTCGAGGAATGTACAATTACACTATCTGTAGTTCTGCCTTACCTGTGTTGATAAACTGATTAATATTTTCCAGCACCCGTTGTATATTTCTCACCCTACCGTTGCCCTTTCCCCCTGCAATATGGGGAGTAAGGACCACATTATCCAGCGAAAGGTACGGATGGTCGTGCGGTACCGGTTCTTCGAGAAAAACATCCAGTCCTGCCGAAGCTATTTGCTTTGCCTTCAACGCATCTACCAGCTTCTGCTCATCGATAACTCCACCACGGCTCACATTTACAAGAATTGCTGAAGATTTCATAAGAGATAGTTCATGAGCGCCGACTGCTTTTTCGGTTTCCGAAGTCAATGGACAGTTTAATATCATTACATCGGATTCCCTAAACAGAGTTTCCTTGTCGGCGTATTCGATTCCCAATTCTTTTTCATAATCAGGGGTAAAACGAGTTCTCTTGTTATATTTCACCGGCATATTGAAAGCTTTTAATCGAAGGGCAATTTCGTTGCCGATTTCACCGTAGCCAAATATACCGAGCTGTAACTGATCCAGCTCTTCGATACCTTTGATCTTCATCCATTGAAACCCGTGGGAGCGTTCCGTAGTAACCTTGGGCTGTACACCGAGCTCTCTGTACGCACCAGTGACGGTCATTTCATGAGCTGGAATTATCTGCTTCGCACACGCTAAAACCAAAGCGACTGCGTGTTCCGCAACTGCAATGGTACTGGGAAGACCCGCAAGAGCAAATTTTATACCCCGCTCCTTCAACGATGCCACCGGGATGCGATCGGTGAGCCGGCCTTCATACTGAACAAACTCAAGACCTTCCGCCGCGGCTAATAATTCCTCTGTTAAGGGCCGCTTATTCAAAATCAGGTATTCTACATCACGGAATTGCTTTTTGAGTTCTTCGTCGGTTTCCCCTGAGAGCGTTTGAAAGTGCAGGTTCATCGAAGCGGCAGTTTCTTGCCAGAGTTTTAATTGATCCTCAGGAATCTCATCAAGATGATAAATTGTGGTATTCGCCATCACCCAAGCCCTTTTTATAGTTCTTCAACGTTCTACAATGTGAAATACTATTTCATATAATACTGTTCAATCATAACATTAATAAGATAGTTGTCAAGATAAAAAACAGCAGAACTGTAACACAGTCCTGCTGTTAAGGAGTAAGAAGAGAACCCCAAACAGGGGTCTCTTCAATGCTATATAGAAAAAAGCTTTTTATACTTTTGGTTGATATAAGCGATGTACTCATCCGTCGCCAAGGGCTTCCCCGTGACAGATGTCAGCAGCTCATCCGGAGAATAGGCTCGTCCGTGCTGGTAGATATGCTGCTGCAGCCATTCCCGCAGGGGGGCAAAATCAGCTGTTTTGATCTTTTCCGGCAAAAACGGTATCTGCTTCTGTGCCGATGAAAACAGTTGTGCTCCCATAATATTACCGATTGTGTAACAGGGAAAGGATCCGTAATCCCCGGCCGCCCAGTGGATATCCTGCAATACCCCCTCGGCATCGTTTTCAGGAGTTATTCCGAGGTAACTTTCCATTTTTGCATTCCAGAAGTCCGGCATCTCCTCAACTTTGATGCTTCCATCCAGCATGCCCATTTCGGCCTCTACACGTAACATTATATGAAAATTATACGTAACCTCATCGGCCTCTACCCGTATAAGCGAGGGGCTTACCCTGTTAACCGAAAGGTAAAACTCCTCGTCGCTCACATCAGCAAGTACCTCCGGAAAGGTTTGCTGTAATATGGGATAATAGTGCTCCCAGAACTCCCGGCTTCTGCCGACTAAGTTTTCCCACAGGCGCGACTGGGCTTCATGCATTCCAAAACTCACACCTGCAACGGCATACATTGCCAACAGATCGGTTGTCAACGCGGTCCGGCTTATTTCCGGCGCGGCACCCTGCTCGTACATCCCGTGCCCGGATTCATGAAACAGCCCGAACAGGGCCATCGGCAGGTAATTCCGATTGTAGCGCGTCGTAATCCTAACATCCTCCCGCGTAAAGGATATTTCAAAGGGATGCAGGGCTACATCGACCCGTCCGCGATTAAAATCGTATCCGAAATCCTTGACCACGCGGGAGGCAAACGCACGCTGCTTTTCCGGGTCAAAGTGCCGGTACAGAAAATCGTGCCGCGGGGCCTCTCTGCGCTTTATTTCTTCCAGCAGCGGCAGCACTCCTCGGCGGAGTTCGCCGAACAGCTGCTGCAAGCGTGCAGCGGTCATGCCCGGTTCATAGCGGTGCAGCAGCGCATCATACGGGTGTTCGGAATAGCCGATCGCCTCTGCCAGCTGCTGTTTCAGCGCCACCATCTTCTGCAGATACGGCTGAAAAAGGGAGAAATCCGCAGACTCCCGGGCCTCCGCCCATTTTTCCTGGGCCTGCGGAACCAGTTCAGCCTGCTCCGCCATCACGTTCAACGGAATTTTCTTCACTATTTCAAATGCTTCCCGGGCCGAGGCTACATTGCGGACCGGGTAACTGTCAGGATCTTGACCCTGCAGTTCCTTTTCGGCACCCTCTATCAGACGCTCCATTTCTGGATCGATGAAACGTTCCTGTGCCAGTCGGGTTGCGGTTGAGAGCTGGGGGCCCCGGTTGAGCCCCCCTTTTTTCGGCATTTGGGTGCGCTCATCCCACAACAGAAGGTTCGCTATGCAACAGAGGTCGTTTATCCGCCCGATATATTCGTTGAACTGTTGATATGCATTCATAAAGCTGTTATTTTTCCGGCCCCATAAACTCTACATCGGTGGCAACCATGCCTTCAACAAAATTAGTGAGCAGTCCGTGGATGGGCTTATGCTCGGTAAACCGAAGCTCGAGCCCAGCGTCTTTCGCCTGTCCGGCGGCAGCTTCAATATCATCGACTTCCAGAGCAATATGCTCCAGCCCTTCACCGTTCTCTTCGATATACTTTTCCCAACGACTACCGGCCTTGGTAGACTCGTTAAACACAAACCTGATGTTTCCCAGTGTGAGGGCTCCGAGGCGTACATCCAAATCGGGATTTACCTTCACATCGGCCTTCTGTCCGAACAGGGCTTCCCATTTTTTGAGGGTTGCATCAAGATCCTTTACTACGAAACCGAGGTGATGAACACCTTTTATTTCAAAATTACTCATACTTTACTCCTTGTATAGTTAAATTACATCAATCCTAATTCTTTGAGCGCTTCCGCCGCGCCATCCAAATTGGAAAAGTTCATACCGGCGTAGGAGGGAGAAAATACAACGCCCTTTCCTCCGGCGCGATAAGTCGAGAGCACACTTCTTCTTACAATATCAGGGGTACATTTGGCCTGATCTTCCCTTGCCCGCGGGGCATCTACCCCAATTCCCATATACACATCGGCCTTTCCTTTCACGCCGCGCACGGCGTCTGCACATTGGCCGTATACATAGGTATCCGGGTCCATTCCGGCCTGAATGATGTTTTTCCATCCAGCCTCCTGCAGCCCCAACAGCTTATACATAACCGGAGTGAGCTCTTCCGGAGTCCAGTCCCTGAGGATGGATTTGTGCAGGGCGCTCATTTCATTATGATAGATAAGGCCGGACTGATGCTGATACGTAATGGGTTTTACCCAGTCAGACCATTGTGTCATCTCTTCCCACGGCCACTGAGCCTTTCGAAGCGGATTAAAATGGTTCCGATTCCACACGTTCAATCCGAACTTTAGGTCGGAGTTGACCCACTTCGTGATTCCATACAACTCACGATCCATATCTTTGTTGCGTTCAACCCAATAGCGCTCCCACTCCATTACTTCGGGATTCAGATACAGGATTCTCAGAAACTCAATGAATGAACCGTCGACGAATTCTTCGCCGGCCCGGGCTTTCTGCACATAGGAATAGAGCTCCTTAAAAGCCCTGATAACCTTCTCCACATCAATCCCGCGTTCAGTGGCTTCCTGACGACAATGCTTACAGAAGCAGTTAGGGGAATTGCCTACTAATAGATTGTCTATGGGTGAGCGGCGCTCATTGCACCACATAATCCCGTCTATATCGTAATTCCTGGCATAATCCTCGATAATAGAATGCCACCAGGTTCGGTACGCCGGATTATTAATACAGGGCTCTGAGCTGATTCTGTTGAATATATCTACCTCGAGGACCTGGGGCAGATTCGGTATGGGAATATTGTTTGATGAACCGTGTCCGGCATATTTGAACAAAGGCTCCATTACTTCCGGATACACCAGCATGCCGCGTTTACGCGCCTCGGGAATGACCATATCCAGGATATCCTTATCATGGAGTCCTTCATCAATGTTTTGGAATTTGTCTATAAATGTGTTTTTATAGAACTCGGGATGATGCTTTATATAGGAACCGCCCTTCAGAGCAAAGGGTTCCGGCACACCATGATCCGGCCAACCTTCTAATTCCCACGAAATTCTTCTTCCCACCTTCAGGCCCAGCCAGCTGATAGTTCCGATTAACAGGGCATTAATACCGAATCTGTTTTGCAGAGTATCCAGCATCGGTCCCACGCCTTCGTCCAGAATGCTTATGGGACTCACTTGCATACCTACAAACTTTTCGTCTTTATTTGCCATCATCTATTCTCCTCGTTCATTAAATTTCATCACAGTCTCTATACCCAGTCGGCCGGGACGCCGAGTTCCTTCAAATAGTCATCCACGATTACTTTACAATCGGTTTCATGTGCACGGGCACAGGCAGTTGTAAGACCAAGGGTTTTGATGTGATCCTTGCCGCTGGTAATGAGAGGAGTGTCCTTCTCAATCGCATCCAGAAACTCAGTCAACAGCAGCCGTGTATCATCAACAAAGGCCTCACACGGTTCGAGTTGCACTTCCTGCAGAGGTTCGGTATCTTCACCGGTTTTGAATCTTTCCCCCTCAAGCGCTAAGCCGGGGGTCAGGTCGGCCTTCCATAGATCTGAAAACTGACGTTTTTGCAGGAGAACCCCCTTCGAGAGATCGGTTCGCCATTCAAAGCTGAACCGATTCCACCCGGAAGTCCAGGTACCCAGGTAATTTACATGAAATCCGCTTTTGAACTTGAGAAGCGCCGACACCGAGCACTCATGTTCGTAGGTCGACCACAAAGGACGGAAGTTCATACTTTTTACCGATTCAACCTCATCGTTGTAACAGTAACGCATCAGATCGAGGTGGTGGATCGACTGCTCCAGCAGCATAGGGTACTCCATTGTGAGC
>CAZWDV010000087.1:0-11175 GCA_964632675.1 uncultured Sediminispirochaeta sp. | reverse complement strand
AGTCGAAAGCCTTCGACGGCGATGTTGTCCTTCACTGCAATGGGAATGCCGCTGAGCGGGCTTCCCTCCACAGGTGTCGGCATGACACGCTGCGGGTCGAATTCCAAGAATGCACCGATGCGGCGGTCTATACGACGCACTTCGGCAGCATACTTCTCAATTTTTTCCCGGCTCTCGAGAACCGTTTTCCAATACATCTTTTCGTCCCGGAACATTCGTTCACTCCTAATATGTGTAGTAAAGAGCGGGAGCTGTATGTCATAACCGGCGGCTCGTAAGGCCGGACGATGAACCTACAATTCTCCCGAATACACCTCTCCTGTGCATCTTGAGTTGAGGAGTTACGAAGAACGGTATGTAATACTTACTGTGCTTACAGCACGTTGGGAATTACGATGAACCGATCTTCGAGTTCCGGGGCATTATCAAGGAGAGCGTCTGCCATAAATGACAAATGCTCCCCATGCACCTCCGAATCTGTTCGTAACCGGTTCACCTTTGAAAAGGTGTGGGTGGTGGGTTCTAGCGAGTCTACGTCGATTTCGCGCATGCGTGAAAAGTAATCGAGCATGCGGGTGACCTCGCGACTCAACTTCTCAGCTTCCGCCTCCGAAAGGGAAAGCTGGGCCAGGGATGCTGTTGTATGTAGTTCCCTTGTATCCATAACAATAACAATAATAGGAATACACGTTAAAAAGTCAAGCCGATCTTCTAAAAAAAAAGTCAAAAACCGGGGTTAGATGGGCCGGGATTAACAGTATTCTAATAAAACTACAGCTTCCCCGCCGAGCAGAGGCTGCTATCGGGACCATTTTGCCGTACCTCGTCGGGAGCAATGCCGTAACGGGAATGGAGAATTTCAGCAATACGGGCCATGCAGAAACCGCCCTGACAGCGTCCCATCATCGAATGGGTCCGTTTCTTTATGCCGTTGAGGGTGTGTACCCCCAGGGGGTTTTCGATCGCCCGGATAAGTTCTGCTCGGCTTACCCCCTCGCAGCGACAGATGATTTCGGCAAAGTTGCAGTCCTGTTCTGCCAGCCGGCGACGTTC
Organism: uncultured Sediminispirochaeta sp.; assembly: GCA_964632675.1. Lineage (GTDB taxonomy): Bacteria > Spirochaetota > Spirochaetia > DSM-16054 > Sediminispirochaetaceae > DSBN01. The sequence continues at coordinate 10,122 of CAZWDV010000087.1, read as the reverse complement.
TTCGACCGGTAGAAAATCCCGGCGCACGAACTGCGGACTGGGCAGCTCAAAATTCTCCTTCAGTTGCGGGTCTAGCTGCGGGGCGATGAACTGTTCGATAACATAACGGGCAATTGCCGGCGAAGCAGTCAGTCCCGGCGACTCGATTCCGACCAGGTTTATCATTCCGGGGACCGCAGGGGATTCCTCAATGTGGAAATCGGCAAAACTTACTCCCCTTGACGGATGGAAGAGTTTCGGACGTATCCCGGCATAGCTGCGGATTACCTGGGCACCTTCGAGGGCCGGCATCAGTTCGAAGGCCTCCTTCAACAGCAGCTGCATGGTCACTTCAGTAGTGGCGATATCCTCGCGTCCGTCGATGTATTCGGTGGATGGGCCGATGAGTATGTTGCCGTTCATAGTCGGAGTGAGGTGTACCCCCAAGCCACTGCCGTCCTGCGGCGGTACCGGATAGACTGCCAGATCGAGCAGCTGAGAGTGTTGTTTATCGAGGATGTGATACTCTCCCCGGCAGGGAAATATCTGCAGCGGGAAATCTGGGTCGACCATGCGCGCCAGTTTATCGGAATGGTTTCCGGCGGCATTGATCACCATCCTGGCGGTAAACTCACGCTGTGCGGTACGGACCACGAACGCTCCCTGCTGCGGGCCATGCGCTTTCGTTGTCCGGTGAATGTCCTCCACGGCGTGGTTGAGAAATACCTGCACCCCGTTCTGATGGGCATTTTCGGCCAGGGCAATGGTAAACTGGTAGGGGTTCACAATTCCGGTGGCCTGTGAATACAGCGCCGTTTTACCGCTGACCCCCGGAGCAAGTTCTTCGATAGCTGCTTCACCTACCATGGAGAGGCCGGAGCAGCGGTTTTTACGCCCCTGTGCGAACAGTTTCAGCAAATACTCGTGCTCCCGATCGTCTTTGGCAATGACCAGTTTGGTACAGCGCTTGAACTCGACTCCCAGCTCACTGCAAAGGTGAGGAAACATCCGCAGGCCTTCTACATTGAAGCGGGCCTTAAGACTGCCGGGCTTTACGTTGAAGCCGGCGTGCATCACGCCGCTGTTGGCCTTGCTTATACCCTCGGCTACATCGCCTTCCTTTTCGATTAGTGCTATATCTAAATTGTAGCGGGAAAGTTTACGGGCAATCGCGCTGCCGATTACTCCTCCGCCGATGAGTATCACGTCGAAGTGTTTCTTATCGCCCCACATATTTTACTGAGTATGAAACTTTTACTCTTGCAGTTCAAGGGGCTGCTTCAGCTGCCTCGAATCGTTTGTTTCTGTAGAACAGTATGATATCGGTGCTGACCATCAGCGCATTTAGAATGTAGAGGGCAATCACCGGGTCGAAGGAATAGAAAATCTTATGCAATGTGCCGGCCACATAGCCGGTTCCAATAATGAACAAGAACGTGACGCTCTTTCCGCCGGTCCGGCGGCTGGTAATCGACTTATAGATTGATACCGGCCAGGCTGAACCAAAACAGAGCAGCATGAGTATTTCAAAGGGGCTCATTCCGCAACCTCCTGAAGTTGTTCACTGCAGTCTATTGAATTAGTCGGTTTTATGGAACCGCAGCGACAGCTGCAGCGGGAGTTGCGTGGCCTTTTTGAGTACGGACCACATCAGAGCAAGTAAAAGACCTTCCAACACCACCGCCAGCCCAGCCTGCAGCGCTGCGGCCATCTGCGCCACTTCGAGTTGTAAGAACGAGGCGGCGATCGGAATGGGGTATAAAAGGTAAAGCGAAGCAGGCCGCGGTGCCGGCAGCAGGTACCAGAACAGGGGGAGTACCATCACACTGCTGAACAGCTTCAGCTGGGCCATACCGCTGATTCGGTCTCGGGCAAAGAGGGCCAGGAACGGCAGCACCAAGGCACCATGCAGAGCCGCCGCCAGTAGAACGATAAGCATTGCAGGACGGGAAAGTGCGGGTGTCGGAAACAGCAGCGGCCCGGCAATTAGTAAGTGAACGGCGATAAAGAGAAGATTAAAGAGAAAAGCCCATCCGAGGGTTAGCAGGAACTTGAACAGGTAGAAACCGCTGCGGCCGAGGGGCGTTATGCTAAGGGCATCGGGCACCCGCGCATCGCGCTCTTCAATGAACAACAGTCCGAAAACACTCCCGGCCAGCAGCGGCGGCAGCAGCAGAAACAGCGCGCCGATAAACGGGAAGTGCGGGCTCAAGTCGAAGTTCAGATGCCCTTCTAATAAATTATCCGCGTAGGGCAGCAGTACTCCCAGCACGGTACCCAACAGAATCGGTGCTATGCACATCAGCGTCAGCATTGGATCGCGGCGAATAGAGCGCAGATCCGCCTTCAGCATTGCATTCAGACCGCTCAGCATGCCGCCGCCTTTGGCCGGCTCAGTCTCAGCGCCAGAAAGACCATCAGCGCATTCCAGACTATCAATGAGGCCAGTGCCGGCAGCGGGCTGCCATCGGCTCCTGTCACACCGGCCCGCAACAGCTCGAGCATACCGCCGGTCGGCAGCAGCACAAACCACTTGCTGCGCAGCAGTCCGAACAAGTCCAGTACCGGCAGCAGGAGGGGCAGGGTGTAGAGGGTAGCTGTTAAAAAATAACCGATAATGTTACGGGTTTTCAGTGCCAAGGGGTAGCCGAATAGTACAAAAAAGGCCGCTCCCCCTAAAAGCCCGGCCGCCAGTTGCAGCGGCCCGACCGGCGGCCCGACCGCCAACAGCACCAGCAGAAAACTCATTATCAGGGTGAGCAGACTGAGTGACACCGTCCTGCAGAACAAGAAATGTGCTTGCGGAAAGGGGGTAGTAAACAGCCCCTCGTACAGGTGCTCCGCACGCTCCCACTGAACAAGGGCTCCGAGAAAAAAGAAACCCAGCATGCTGCTGTCAATAAACAGGAGCACTACCGTGGCAATCTGCCGGGCCTGGACCGGCAGCTGATGCAGTGCCGCCGTGTAGAACACTATTACTACCAGATAGGTGAGATAGAGCCCTCTGCGCCACTGCAGGCGAATATCGAAGTGCAAAAAAGTAGTCACAGCCCGCGTGTTCATAGTCTTTTCCCGGTCACCTGCAAAAATACATCTTCCAGGGTTCCCTCATGACTGTGAATCCGCCGAACCCGGCCCTGATTCAGAAAACTGCGGAACTCTACATTCTCTCCGAGGTCTTGCAGCGGAAAATCGTGGTGGAGAACCTCTCCGGCGCACTCGATTTCAACCCGCAGGGTTCCGCTGCCGGCCCGCAGCATGAAATCCTGCGGAGCTCCTATTGCGGCTATTTTCCCATCGGCCAGAAAGGCCACCCGGTCGCAGAGTTCCGTAGCTACCTCCATGTTGTGGGTGGTTAAGAACACGGTTGTACCTGATTGTTTGGTCCGGAGAATAAAATCCTTCATTCGACGGGCATTTAGCGGGTCCAAACCGCTGGTCGGTTCGTCGAGAAACAGCAGCCGGGGACGGGGGAGGAGGGCGCGGCAGACATTGAGTCGCATTTTCATGCCCTTCGAATAACTCTCCACCCGCCGGTCCGCATCATCCTGCAGGTCCAGGGCCTGCAGCAGGCTGCGTGGGTCCGCAGTGGAAACCGTGTAGAACGAGGCAAACAGCTTTAAATTCTCCAGTGCAGTCAGCCGGCCGTAGAGATTCGGCAGTTCGAAGGAAACGCCGATTTTATTGAATAGGGCGCGGTCCCACTTCTGCAGGGAAGTACCCAGAACACGCACTTCGCCCCGGTAACCCTGCAGGAGACCGATCAGCAGTTTCTGGGTAGTGCTTTTTCCGGCCCCGTTCGGACCGAGAAACCCGAAAATCTCCCCTGGACTTACCTGGAAGGAGAGGTTCTGCAGCGTATCGCGATGTGCCCCGGGATACCGGAAATGCAGCTGCTCGACTTTTAAAATTGCATTTTCTGACTTGAAAGTTATGGTATGCCCCTTTCTACTTGTGATAACATTCAGTTCCGGGCTTTTTCCAGAATTGTTTCGGCTATTTTCTCGAGCGCAACCACTGTATCAACCCCGCCGCGTTTGATGGCCTCTTTTGGCATGCCGAAGACAACGCACGTTTTCTCATCCTGCGCAACGGTATATGCGCCGGCCTGCTTCAACTCCAGCATTCCCGAAGCCCCGTCGTCGCCCATTCCGGTCATCAGTACAGCCACCACATTCTTCCCGCCATAGCGGGAGGCTGAGCGGAACAGAACATCCACCGAGGGGCGATGGCGCGAGACCAGCGGCCCTTCCTTTACCTCGGTGTAGTAACGGGCGCCGCTGCGCTTCAACAGGGTATGCATATTGCCGGGTGCAATTAATGCCTGTCCCCGCAGCACCGAGTCGTTATTGGCGGCCTCCTTCACATTGATACTGCAATAGCCGTTCAGACGCTGGGCAAAGGCCGAAGTGAACTTTTCGGGCATATGCTGAACTATTACGATCGGCGGGGCATTTATCGGCATCATCTCCAAAAAAACCTTCAACGCTTCGGTGCCTCCGGTGGATGCGCCTACCACCACCACCTTTTCAGTGGTCTCTATGGTGTAGTTTCCGCCGGCGGCCGGCAGTATGACATCGGCGGTGTGTTTAGTGTAACGCTCCCGCTTGGCCGCCGGCGCTTCACTGGCTGGAGCAGCCGCCGCTGGTTGTCCGTGCGGGCTTACCTTCGGCTCAGTGGCGGGCCGTACAGCGCTTTTCAGCCGGGCCTGGGCGGCCGCCTTGACGGCATCGGCAATAGTAACCTTTGACTCTTCGAGGAACTGCTTGGTTCCCAATTTCGGTTTCTGGATAATTTCAACCGCGCCGTACTCCAAGGCTTTGAGGGCATTGGAAGAGCCGGATTCCGATTTGCTCGAGCAGATAATGACGGGCAGCGGTTTTTCACTCATCAGGCGATTGAGAAAAGTCAGGCCGTCCATACGCGGCATCTCGATGTCGAGAATAATTACATCCGGCCGTTCAACCTCCATCTTACGCATCGCCACAATCGGATCGGGGGCGGTGGCAAACAGCTCGATCTGTGGGTCGCTGGTGAGAATAGTGCTGAGCGTTTCCCGCACCAAGGCCGAATCGTCGACTACCATTACGCGAATTTTTCTCATAGTTAGTTCCCTATATTCCGGACCCTACCCGTTCGGTGAGTTTGTTAATATCGAGAATAAAAGCGATTGTCCCGTCGCCGAGAATCGTCGAACCAGAGACTTCCTGAATAAAGTTCAGCGCCGCATTCAGCGGCTTAATGACTGTTTGATGCTGCCCGATAATCGTATCGACTATCAGCGCAACTTTGCTCTCGCCGGTGCGCACCACTATCAACTCACGGTTTTTGGGGACAGAATTATTCACTGCAAACAGTGAGCGCAGGTCGATGTAAGGCACCACCTCGCCGCGGATAGCCAAATATTCGTTGCCCTGTCCCTCCGGATACAGATCGGGGGTCAATTCAAAGCATTCATCTACTGCAGAGAGGTTGATGACGTAGCGCTCGTCTCCGATTGCCAGCAGCAGTCCGTCTATAATGGAGAGGGTCAGGGGAATGGTCAGGGTAATGGTGGTGCCGCGGCCCTGTTCGGAATCAACCTTGATTTTACCGCGCAGCTGTTCGATATTTCGCTTTACTACGTCCATACCCACACCGCGTCCGGACACGCTGGTGGCGGTTTCGGCGGTAGAGAATCCGGGGGCAAAAATAAGTGAGTACAACTCCCGTTCACTGAGCCGGGCGTCTTCTGCAATGACGCCGCGTTGTACGGCTTTATTGCGAATCTTCTCCGAACTCAAGCCCCGTCCGTCATCCTTTATCTTCAGCAGTACATTGGCACCCGAATGCTCGGCACTGATGCTGACCGTGCCCTCGGCCGGTTTATTCGCCGCCCCCCGTTCATCCGGCGATTCGATACCGTGATCGATGGAATTACGGAGAATGTGCACCAATGGATCGTTGAGCGCGTCGATTACGTTTTTGTCCAGCTCGGTCTCAGCACCGCTGGTTTCCAGCTGAATTTCTTTTTCCAGTTCCGCCGAAAGATCCCGGACCAGACGGTGGAAGCTGTTGAAGGTTTCCGCCAACGGCACCATGCGGATGTCCATGGTGTTCTCCCGCAGCTCGGCGGTAAGACGGGCCATATTTTCGGTTACACTCTCCAGTTCCGAGGTCGACACTTCTAGGCCGTCGGCCGCACTCTCGGTATACTGGGTCAGCCTGGCCTGCAGTGTCACAATTTCTCCGACCAGATTCACCAGGCTGTCGAGTTTTTCACTCTTCACCCGGATAGTCGTACTGGCCTGCTGCTGCTGTCGTTTGCGGCGTACTTCACGTATGTACTGCTGCTCTCCGAGGGCCGAGTCGAGGGCGTCTTTACTCAACACTCCCTGTTTAACCGCCACCTCGCCGAAGAGTTGCTTTTTCTGCATAATCGATTCTATGGCAGATTGGTCAACATACCCCTGTTCGTATAAGATTTCACCGATGCGTTTGTATTCCGCCCCGATATCCAGCTGAGCTGCATCGTCGATAATATCGATACCTATCTCGGAGTAATCTTCTACAAAGATGAATATGTCGCGAATAGCATTTCGTTGTGCTGTTGTGGTGAGCAGCATTGTCCAGTCGGTGTAGCAGAGTTCGGGGTCGAACTCCTCGAGGGGAGGAACCTTGCCGGTATGGGCAAAGACCAGCAGTGTCCCCAACTCTTCCAGTTCCTGCAGCAGCGGCAGCACTTTGGCTCCGTGCAGAAAAAACTCCCGCTTCGGTGAAAACTTAATACGGAACGTTCGCTCTTCATCGCCTTCGTCTGTAGCAGGGGTGCCTGAGTCCGAGTCGACGCCGGCACCGGGTTGGGGGGCCACCGCCGGCGCGGTTCCAGCACCACTGACCGATTCAATATAACTTCTCACTGTAGAAAGAATAGTTTCTCCGTGCTCCGGTTGAACCTTCTCTTCGGAAAAAATTAGGTCGGAAATATAGTCTTTGGCCGCCAGTGCAGTATCGATAATCTGTTTATTCGTGGAAAGTCGTTTTTCACGAAGATAGTCGAAGAGAGTTTCAATCTCATGGGTAAAGGCGGCCACACTGTCGTAGCCGAACATGCTGCCGGAACCTTTGATGGTATGGAAGGCCCTGAAAATTGCATGTAGCAGTTCCTCGTCTTCCGGCTGATTCTCGAGGTCTATTAGCTTTTGTTCGATAAGTTCAAGCAGCTCCCGGGCCTCATCGCGGTAGTATTCCGAGTGATCAGACATCGGCGGCCTCCTGCGTAACCCGAGCCTTATAGGTCGCAAGTATGGTATGCATGGTTTCGTCACCCATATGCTCCTGTTCACGACAGAGACCGGTTTTTACCGCCACGTCCACCAGTGGCCGGGAATAGCTGGCCGGATCGATTTCGATACTTTTTTTGTTTTCTTGAGCTGTTTTCTCTGCAGAGATCAATAATTGTAGAAACGAAATGTCTACCTTCTCAATGCCGTGAACATCCATAATGACCTTTTTGGTCTTCTGCAGGCTGTCTATCAAAACCTCGCGTATTTCGGCAGCAGCCTCGACAGTGGCGTTTCCCCGACATATGAGACGCATACTCTGTTTATTTCCCTCAACTTCTAATTCCATGCGCTCTCCTCCGTGGGGTGCCGATCAACCGCTCACTTTTTTTACTGTTTCGAGGAGCAAGTCCGGAGAAAAAGGCTTGACCAGCCAGGCGGTAGCTCCGGCCTTTTTTCCCTCCGTCTGCATTTGCTTCTCGGATTCGGTTGTAAGAACAATAATCGGGGTAAATTTGAACTTGGAATGTCCGCGGGTATGGGTAATGAACTCAATACCATTCATCTCAGGCATGTGGATATCCGTAATTATCAAATCCGGCTGAAACCCATCCAGCTTTTCGGTTCCCTGTTGGCCGTTTACCGCCTCTTCAATCTCGTAGCCTTCCTCTTCAAGTGTAAACCGAATCATTTGACGCATTGAGTTTGAATCGTCAACAATGAGAATTTTTTGCGGCATACTATTCATCTCCCTTCATCAGACTTCTTTCCATGAGCTCTTTCTCAGCCTCCATGGTATATTTCTGTTTTAATCGATCCACTGCGGAATCGAAATTACTTAACTGCTGAACCGAATCGGCTTGATCGATGTTCTCAATATATCCGCCGATTTTTTCCAGATCTTTGGCAAACTCCTGCAGCGGTTCGATGACGTGTTCGATTCGCTGCCGGGTGATATCCTGAAATTGAATCGAGACTATGATCGAGTTGATATCCTTGGCAAAAGCTTCCGCCTGGCTGCTCAGTTTCTGCAGATTGGTCTTGGCTTCGTCGATCATCGAATCGATTTTGTCGACCGATTCGCGACCCTGTGTCTTGGTCTGTTCATCCAGTCGCAAACTTAAGTTTTTACTCTCTTCTATCTCCGTGTGTACCTGTGATATTACTTGACTGATCATGTGTACCGTCTCTTCGATTTTGGCGGTGGCCTCTTCCGATCTTTCGGTCATCTGTTTGAACTCTCCGGCCACTACTGCAAAACCCCGGCCGTGTTCGCCGGCGCGGGCGGCTTCGATGGTCGCGTTGATCGACAGAACCCGTGAATTTTCGGTAATCTCGTTGGTAGTAGCAACGATCTCCTCTATGGATTTGGTTTGCCGTAACACACTGTGGATAGAATCGCTGTTCTTTCTTATCTGTTCCAGCAGGGAGTCCAATCCCTCTGTCAGCGAGTTCAGGTTGCTGCGGATATCAATCAGCGCACTTTCTGAACTGCCGGTGTTCTCTTCGCCGGACATCGCTCCGAAAATCTGGCGTACATCCTGTACCTGTTCTTTGGCCTTGCGGTTAATACTGATGAAACTCCGCGAGAGTTCCATCGCCGCCTCTTCGGTGTAGTCGATTACCGCTTTTAACTGTTCATTTAGAATCGGAATTACATTTGCCATTCCTGTCAGCGCTTCCATTACATGCCGGTGCGCTTCCGTTTGCAGTTGTTCTGCTCGAGAATCTTCGGCCTGGCGCTCATCGGTGATAGTCGTGTTTGTACCGGTCTGCCCATTGTCCGGGCCGTCGGTCTCTGCCGGGGTCCCGAACTTTTCCGCAGCTACAGAGCTCACCTCACTCACACTGTAGATGGACCGACGGTAATACAGAATCACTACAATAAGGGCCACGGCGAGAACCGCCGCAACGAGAGCCCGCAGATAGAGTTGTGGTATAAAAAGCGCGGCGTACATCAGTACAGTCAGCCCCACCATGAGCCGGGCCATTCTCTGCTTGCCTCTCTCACCCATAGACATGCTACTCCGAATTACCGTTGTCCGCCGATCCGTGTGCAGCGGTAGTTTTAGTGTGGGCCTGATCCGCCATTGAGGTAATCTCCTCGGCGGTCAGAATTTTATCGATGTTGAGAATTACCACAAAGCGGTCATTGCTCTTGCCGATACCCTCGATAAAGTCGGTATCGAGGCGGGTACCGATCCTGGGGGTGGGCTCGATGTCTTCGCTTTGAAGCTGGATAACCTCGTGCACGTTATCTGCAATAGTTCCCACCGTAATGGTTTCGCTGTTCAGGGCTATCTCCAGTACGATGATACAGGTGTCTACGGTACGTTCCCGGGTCGGCAGATTGAACTTTAGCCGTAGATCGACAATCGGAACAATGCCTCCGCGCACGTTAATTACCCCGCGCATATATTCCGGGGTTTTAGGAACCCTGGTGATCGGTTGATACTCCAGCACCTCTTTCACTTTCGACACCTCCAGCGCATACAGTTCGTCGCTCAGGTTGAAGGTGAGGTATTGATTGGTTCTATTTATATCATTTGTGCTCATAGAGGGTCTCCTTTTCTGTTACTCCCACATTTTTCATATACTCAAAAAAAAGTTCTACACTTTCAGGACAAAGCTGGCTGCCACTTACCTCTTTGATGACGGTTCCGGCTTCTTCCGGAGTAAAGGCGCGCTTATAGGGGCGTTCATTACTCAGCGCATCGTACGTGTCGGCTACCGCTACAATACGGGCCCACTTGGGAATATCCGTTCCGGCCAGTCCGGAGGGGTATCCCTTTCCGTCGAAACGCTCGTGATGATAACGGACAATCCCCTGGGCGTTGTCGAGCCGGGATATCGGCATTAGAATACGATACCCGATTTCAGG
>CAZWDV010000086.1:0-11700 GCA_964632675.1 uncultured Sediminispirochaeta sp. | reverse complement strand
GATTCTCTACGTCCATACATTCCCCTTTACCGCTACATACTCATCGATGAAGGGCTGCACTTGTGGCGGGGAATTGAAAACAACCGTATAGAGGAGTATATTAAAAGAAGGAGGAAGCCAATGCTGGCTCAGAGATTAGAAGCCTTGCGCGAAGAAGGGCGCCGCGAGGGGCTGCGTGAGGGGCATCGTGAAGGATATGGCGAAGGAACGTTGAAGGAAAAACAATCGGTGCTGTTGCGCTTGTGTGAGAAGAAGTTCTCCTTCGCAGCCGAGGATGAGGCTGTTATTAAGGGCTGCACAAATCTCGAGAAACTGGATGCAGCCCTGGAGGCCATCTTATTTGCCGAGAAGAAAGCGGATGTGCTAGAAAAGTTGAAGTAGTTTATTGTAAAAAGTATTATTCTTTTAGTTTGAACAGGACAAGGTTAGAGAAGCAACTCCGCCCCGAGGTGGTAAAATATGCCATCCGGGCTGGGATGGACATTGGGAATCACAGTTATTCGCATCCCTATTTTTCCGAGCTCAGTTTTGATGAGTGCACGGAGCAGATCCTCAGGACGGAGGATCTGCTGACCGGGATATTTATTGGACCTTTGATTACGAGGATTACAAGATATTCAGCCCGGAGCATGAGTTTGAGCTGGCTGATGTATGGGCGCATATGGAAGCGGAGCAATTGGAGAAGGGCGGCAGTCTGAAGTCGGACATTAGCAATGAAATCCTCCTGTTTCACGACAGCGAAGTGACTAATGAGAAATATCCCCGTTATTATGAACAGCTCATACACAGGACCCAGTCTATGGCCATAGTCTTTACGCAACCTTCCTACCATAGGTTTTTACTTTTGCCTTGATCTGCGGTACAATTGTGAATCATGGAATATAAACAAATACGACTCGATAAACTCAATTTTACCAGTGTGCCGGTGCGGCTGAACCGCAGCGACGAATACATGCGGCAGCTCAAATCTTCTCTGGATGCCACCGATGGGCCGATCGACCCGGTTATTGTACGCGACCTTGGTAGTGCGGAGTATGTGGTGGTGGCCGGCGAATCGCGGGTGCAGGCGCTGAGCGAGCTGGGCTACCCGCCGGACTACGAGGTGCCCTGCCTGGTGGGGCAGTTCGATGACAAGACGGCCATGGAGTACGGGTTGATAGAGAACTACGTCCGGAATCCGCTGACGCCCTACGAAGAGGCGCTGGTGATCCGGTCGCTGGTCAGCTACTACGGTTTGACCCAGCGGGAGATAGCTGCCAAGTTGGGGAAAAGCCCCCAGCACATCTCGCATGTGCTGTCGGTTTTTGAGCTGACCGATGAGGTGACCGGGGCGCTGCATGAGGGACGCATTACCCTTGGCCATGCCAGAGCACTGTATACCCTGCGCGACTCAAAACCGAACCAGCGGCTGATTCTAAAGGAGATCCTGCGCTGGGGGCTGAGCGTGAAGGCTACCAATACCCGGATACAACAGCTGATCGGAGCCGGCAAAGACTGGATCATCGAGCCGGGCGAAGTGTGGCTGTCGAAACAGGCCAAGGTGAATGTGCATCCAACTACCGAGGGGTACAAGGTGGACTTTACCTTCAGCGATGTGGAAGAGCTAGAACAGGTGGTGGAGTTTTTGCGCGGTCGGCTGAAGGACAAAAAGTAAAAATAGTTGTCACGGCGCAACTTAGGAAAAACGCTATATAGAAGAACGGCCTCTAAGGGGGGAGCGGAATAGCCCGCCCCGGGCGCCCGGCGGAGCGGGGGAGCGGAGCCGGATCAGCGCCCGGGAGCCCCAGCCTTTACCCCGCGGCTATGAAGCGCGGGGGCGCTCCCCCGATTTTATTTGATTGTGCAAGGGGTAGGGCTCGGATATAATGGCGGCTATGCAAAGGATCATACACGCGGTTTCCAAGTACTGGAAGGATTATCTGCTCATTTTTGTCGGCTGCTGGATTGCGGCCTTCAGCTTTAATTTGTTTTTGACGCCCAACCGGATTGCCCCGGGCGGGGTGGGCGGTATCGGGATTATTCTGTTTCACCTGTTCCGCTTTCCGGTGGGGGTGACGATGTTGGCGCTGAACGTGCCGCTGTTTATTGCCGGGGTGCTGATTCACGGCAAGCACTTTGGGGTGAAGACGCTGGTGGCGACGGTGCTGCTGTCGGTGCTGATCGACTCGACGGTGTGGGTGCCGCTGCTGACCGAGGACCTGCTGCTGGCGGCCCTGATGGGCGGGGCGCTGCTGGGGCTGGGCATAGGGCTTGTGTTTTCACGGAACGCCACCACCGGGGGGACCGATCTGATGGCCAAGCTGCTGTCGCATATGATTCCCTTTATCAGCCTGGGGAAGCTGCTGTTTTTTGTGGACGTGGGTGTGGTGGTGGCCGCGGCGCTGGTGTTCAACAACATCGAGCTGGGGCTGTATGCGGGGATTTCAATTTTTATCGGGGCGCGGGTAATCGACCTGGTGCTGGAGGGCGTGGACTACGCCAAGCTGGCCATTATCATTAGCGACAAGTCCGAGGAGATTGCCGGCGCGCTGCTGGCGGGGCTGGAGCGCGGGGTGACCGGCCTGAACGGGCAGGGGATGTACACCCGCCAGGCCAAGAACGTGCTGCTGTGCATTACCCGGGCGCGGGAGATGCCCAAGTTGAAGCAGATTATCAAGGCCGCCGACCCGGATGCCTTTGTGGTGGTGACGGACGTGCGCGAGGCCCAGGGCGAGGGCTTCAAGCCACCGGAGTAGGGGGACGGCTTGGAGCCGGACGGCAGCCCGGTCGCCGGGCTCAGCGCGAGTCGGAGACCAGCACCACCACCGAGCGGGCCTGCACTTTGTAGTCGCTCTGGTTTTTGAGGGGTTCGCTGCGGCCCGTTTCGTAGATGTCCGGGGCACCGGCGGTGTCGATTTTGCGGCGCCACCGACGGCCGGAGAGGGGCGGGGCGATTTTGAAGTGGGCGGCCTTCGGACCGGCGTTGAACATGAGGTAAAAATCGTTGTCGTCGCGGTCGGCCCGAGTTTCGGCCCGGCTGCCGTCAATCAGGACGGCCAGCAGGTTGTTCTTGCGGTGCCAGTTCACCTCTTTGCCCTTTTCCGAGTACCAGGTAATATCTGAAATTCCGTTCTGGTCGGTGTCCTGCCCGGAGTAGAACTCCGCGCGTTGGAAGACCGGATGGCGTTTTCTGAACTTGATGAGCTGGCGGCAGAAGCGCACTACATCCTTGTGGGTTTCGGCCAGAGTCCAGTCGAACCAGGTTATCTCGTTGTCCTGGCAGTAGGCGTTGTTGTTGCCCTGCTGAGTGCGCCGCAGCTCGTCGCCGCCGAGTAGCATCGGAGTGCCCGCCGAGAGCAGCAGAGTGGTGAAGTAATTCTTGACCATCCGGTTGCGCAGTTTTTCAATTTTCGGGTTATCGGTGGGGCCTTCATGACCGAAGTTCATGGAGAAGTTGGCCCCGTGGCCGTCGCGGTTCTCTTCGCCGTTCATCTGATTGTGTTTTTCCACAAAATTAACCAGGTCGTTCATGGTAAAGCCGTCGTGGGCGGTGATGTAGTTGATGCTGTGGAAGGGCTTGCGGCCGTCGTCCAGGTACAGGTCGGAGCTGCCGGAGATGCGGGTGGCCAGTTCGGAGACCATGCCGGGCTCGTTCAGCCAGAAGCGGCGCACGCCGTCGCGGAAGCGGTCGTTCCACTCGGCCCAGCGACCGCCGGGAAAATTACCCACCTGGTAGGCCCCGCCGGCATCCCAGGCTTCGGCGATGATTTTAGTACTGCGGAGGATGGGGTCTTCGGCGATTCGCTCGAGAATGGGCGGATTCTCGAGGAGCTGCCCGTTCTGGTCGCGGCCCAGGATCGAACCCAGGTCGAAGCGGAATCCGTCCACATGCATCTCCATGACCCAGTAACGCAAAGCATCGAGGATGAAGCTGCGCATTATGGGGTGGTTGCAGTTCATGGTGTTGCCGCAGCCCGAGTAGTTCAGGTAGCCCCGCCGGCTTTCGTCCAGCATGTAGTAGATGCTGTTGTCCAGGCCGCGGAAGGAAAAAGTCGGCCCCGCTTGGTTGCCCTCGGCGCTGTGGTTGAAGACGATGTCGAGAATTACTTCGATACCGGCTTTGTGCAGTTCCCGCACCATGGTCTTGAACTCGCTGACCTGGCCGCCGCGGTGGTCGGCGGCGGCGTAGAAGGATGCCGGGGCGAAGAAGCCGACGGTGCTGTAGCCCCAGTAGTTGGTCAGCCGCCGGCCGGTGACCGGCGAGGTGATCATATTTTCGTGGGGATTGAACTCCTGGATGGGTAGCAGCTCGAGGCTGGTGATGCCCAGTTCTTGGAACCAGGGGATGAGCTCGATGACCGCTTTGAAGGTGCCGGGCGCTTGGACTTCGGCCGATGAGTGGCGGCTGAGGCCGGCCAGGTGCGCTTCGTATATGATGCTCTCTTTGAGCGGATAGTTCAGCCGTGTGTCGCCCTGCCAGTCGAAGTAGTCGTTGACCACCACGCACTTGGGCATCAGGTCTTGCCGCCAGTCGGTCCAGGGGCGCTTCTGGGTAAGGGCTTTGGCGTAGGGATCGAGCAGCCAGGCATCCGGTTGAAAGCGGTGGCCCCGGTCGGGATTGTGCGGGCCGTCGACCTGGTAGAGATAGAGCTGCCCGGTTTTAAGGCCGTGAATGTGGATGTGCCAGATGTCGCCGGTACGGTTGTGAACCGGATCCAGAGTGTGGACGGCGGCCGGGCCGGTATCCTCAGGCTGTTCAAACAGCAGCAGTTTTACCGCGTAGGCGTGGCGGGAGAAGATATTGAATTGTACGCCCCGGCCGGTGAGTGACGCGCCGAGGGGTAAGGGGTGACCGGGTTCTGTTTGTAGTTGATTCATTCTAGGCCTTCCTTGCTGTAGTATACTAATAAATGCGCGCAGGAGGAACAAATTTCGGATGAGGTTTTGCGGTGGTGCGGCGGAGCGTCTCTGGGGGCAGCTTCGGTCGCGGGGACTTCAGCTGTTCGGGTGCCAAAAGCCCTCGTGGGGCCGGCGAGCCTCCTCTTCGATGTGTGGGCCGCTGACCATAACCTTACGCTGACCCCGGGCGAAGACCTCGCGGCTGGGCAGCTGGAGGGTGGGGTTTTCGGGGTCGTCGCCGGTTAGCTGGTACAGGGTCGACTCGCTGAGGGCGTAGGTCATGGCGCCGATGCCGCTCCAGTAGATGGCGCCGCTGCACATGGCGCAGGGTTCGGCGCTGGTGTACAGGGTGCATTGGGCCAGAAACTCGCGGTCGTACTGCTTGGAGGCCTTGCGCACCAGGTTGGTTTCGGCGTGGCCGGTGCAGTCGCGGTCGGTGGCGACGGTGTTGGCGGCGGACATCAAAACTTCGCCGCCCGGGCCCACAAGGATTGCACCAAAGGGGTGATTGCCGGCGGCGACCGCCTGTTCGGATACCTTGATTGCCTCGCGCAGATATTCTTCTTTTGTTTTCATAAATGGCACGCTCCGCTTCTAACTCAAATGTGTCTAATGTGAAAAAAAATGCAGGTTTTTGTTGACAGCATCCGTATACAATACTACCATCTCTCTTAAAATACAACAAAGTACAACAAAACACAACTGATAAAGTTGGGTTTACAAACAAGGAGGACACGGATGAAACGCGTGTTAACTGGTATCATTGCGATTAGCTTGGTACTGTGTGTAGGGTCCGCTGCATTTGCCGGCGGACAGCAGGAAGCGGCCCAGGGCGAGACGATCAAGATTGCTCTGGTTATTCCGAGCACCATCGACGACATGGCCTGGAGCCAGTCGATGTACAAAGGCATAATGGCCGTACAGCAAAAGATGGGCGAAGACAAGGTGCAGGTGGATGTAAGTGAGCGTCTGTGGAACGCGGTGGATGCCGGTTCGGCGATTCGCCAGTATGCTTCGCAGGGATATGATATTGTGATTGCCCATGGGGCTCAGTATCAGAGCCTGCTAGATGAAATTGCTCCGGCGTTCCCGGAAGTAACTTTTGCCTACGGTACCGGCTTCAAGGCCGATCATGAAAACGTATTTGCCTACGACCCCCACGCTCAGGAAGGCGCGTACCTGCTGGGTATGCTGGCCGGAATGAAAACCGAAAGCGGTATTGTAGGAATCGTCGGCCCGGTTGAATCCGGCGACGCGATCAAATACAACAAGGGCTTCGTGCAGGGCGTAGAGGCTGTGAACAGCGATGCCGAGGTACGAATTGCCTATACCGGCGGGTTCGGCGACCTGGTGGCCGCCGGCGAGATTGCAGAGACCCACATTGGTGCCGGGGCCGATATTCTGACCGGTAGTGCCCAGCAGACCGTTGGTGCTATCCGGGTTGTTGCCGAGTACGACGATGTGTTCTGGCTGTCGACCGATATGGACCAGTCTTCCCTTGCTCCCCAGTCGATTCTGGCGGCCCAGGTGTATGACTTTGCCGAGGTTGTGCAGCAGATGATCGACAATCGGGCCGACGGAGTTCTGGGCGGAAGCCACATTCCGCTTTCCTTTGCCAACGGCTATCTGTCGCTGGTATGGAACGAGGCCCTTTCTTCCGAGGTAACCCCGGAAATGAAAGAAAAGGTCGAAGCTGCCAAGCAGCAGATTATCGATGGTGAAATCGAGATTGAACTTTAGTAAGTTCATCTTGGGCTGAGCCGATTATTTGAAAGGTCCGGTGCCGCTGATGGTGCCGGACCGTTTTTTGAAAAGGGAGTGGGCCATGGCGGAGATTATCGAAGGGCTCGAAATGAACCATATTACCAAAAGGTTTCCCGGCGTACTTGCACTGGACGATGTAAGCATGAACCTGCAGAAGGGGGAGGTGCTGGCGTTGTTGGGGGAAAACGGTGCGGGCAAGACTACCCTGATGAATGTGCTGTACGGACTGTACCATCAGGACGAAGGCAGTGTGCTGCTGAACGACCGGGAAGTCGAGATACAGGGACCCCTGGACGCCTTGGAATACGGGATAGGAATGGTGCATCAGCACTTTATGCTGGTACCGAACATGACGGTACTGGAAAATATTGCCCTGGGGATGTACCAGCGTACTAAGTTCAAGATGGATTTGGAGAAGGTGCGCCGCCGGGTTTTAGAAGTTGCCGAACGCTATAACCTGACGGTGAAACCGGATGCCTACATTTGGCAGCTGAGTGTCGGCGAGCAGCAGCGGGTGGAGCTGGTAAAAGTGTTAACATTGGGAGCCAACCTGCTGATTCTCGACGAACCGACGGCGGCGCTTACCCCGCAGCAGACCGATGCACTTATCGATCTTCTGCGGAAAATGATTCTGCAGGATACCTCGATTATTTTCATCAGTCACAAACTGAACGAGGTGAAGGCGGTCAGCGACCGGGTGGCGGTGCTGCGCAACGGAAAACTGGTGTTCGAAGGCCCGACCAAAGATCATTCGGCCGAGGACCTGGCCGAGAAGATGGCCGGCCGGGAAATAAAGTATCCGAAGATAGAGAAGAAAAGCGAATACGGGCCGGCGACGTTGCAGGTGCAGGATGTGTGGGCCGCAGGCGACCAGGAGGGCACTGACTCTCTGCGAGGCCTGAGTGTGGAGATTCGGGCCGGCGAGATCGTCGGGATAGCCGGTGTCTCCGGAAACGGGCAGCGGGAGCTGGCCGATGTGATCAACGGAATCCGCAAGATCAAAGAGGGCCGGATTATGCTGGACGGCGAGGAGATCAGCAACTACAGTCCCCTGCAGATTATCGACCGCGGGATGGGCTACATTCCGGAAGACCGGATGCATGAGGGTACCATCCCCAGTTTCAGCGTGCGGGAGAACCTGATTATGAAGGACTACCGTAACGAGCCCTTGTCGAAGGCCTTTTTCCTGCAAAAGAAGGAGATCGACTCGCGTTCGGAGTCGCTGATCGATTCGTTCAATGTGAAGACTCCCGATATGCAGACGAGCTGCGCTTCGCTGTCGGGTGGAAACATACAGAAGGTTATTCTGGCCCGGGAGATTACCCGCAAGCCGAAAGCCCTGATAGCGGCTTATCCTATCCGCGGGCTGGATATCGGCGCCTCGGAGTATGTGCATGACCAGCTGATCCAGGCCCGGGAAGAGGGCATGGCGGTGATGCTGATTTCCGAAGAGCTGGATGAGCTGCTGGACCTCTGCGACCGGATTGCGGTTATTTATGAAGGAAAGATCCTGGACGTGCTGCCGCGCGAAGAGTGCACTAAACAGGAGCTGGGATTACTTATGGCTGGAGTGGCACATGGAAAAGAATAGCGCAGATAAATATAGAGAGTTTGCGGTAAGCATCATCATCGTAGTGTTCTCGTTGATGGTAGCCCTGATTCTGGGGGCCTTGTTGTTCGCGATTGCGGGGGCCAACCCCTTCCGCGCCTACGGGGTGATGCTGACCCAGCCTCTGTCGGGGATGTTTGGAATTACCGAGATGATGGTGCGGGCCGCGCCGCTGATGCTGGTAGGCCTCGGTATTGCGATTGCCTTCCGTTCGGGTATTCTGAACATTGGTGGTGAAGGCCAGATTATGCTGGGCGTTGTGTTTGGTACTGCGGTGGGGCTGGCCCTGCCGAACGTGCCCAAACCGCTGCTGGTGCCGGTGATTTTTCTTTCGGCCTTTATCGGCGGCGGCATCTGGGGCGGAATTGCCGGCTGGATGCGGGCCTATCTGAATGTGAACGAAATTTTGAGTACGGTGATGCTCAACTACATTGCCATTCAGGTGTACCTGTACCTGCTGCGCGGCCCGATGATCGACCCCCAGGAGGTGTCCTACGGTACCGGTGTTCCACAGACGGCCCTGCTGTCGGAAAACGCCTGGCTGGCCCGCTATTTTCGGGGTTTCAGGCTGCACTCGGGGCTGCTAATTGCAATTGCACTGGCGATTATCGTGTTTCTGTTTTTATGGAAGACTACCGTCGGCTACCGCATGCGGGCGGTCGGCGCCGAGCCGAAGGCGGCCACCTATTCCGGTATGAACGTGAAACGCAACCTGGTGTTGGCGATGATCCTCTCCGGCGGTTTTGCCGGTATGGCCGGTGCGGTGGAAGTGCTGGGAGTGCATCACCGGGCGCTTGAGTCGATTTCTGCCGGCTACGGCTTCAGCGGTATCGTTGTTGCGCTGTTCGGCGGCTTGCACCCCTTGGGTATTATTCCCGCCTCGATGGTTTTCGGGCTGTTGATAGTGGGGGCGGATATGATGCAGCGGGCGGTCGATGTGCCGGCCTCCATTATCCTGTCGATTCAGGGGCTTATCATTCTGGCGATTGTCTCCAGCAACCTGTTCCTGCGGAACCCGAAACTGCGGGACAAGGTCTTCAGGCTGCTCGGCGGCGGCAAAGCGGCCGAGCGTGATCCGGAAGGAGGACGGGCATGATATTCGAGATAATTATTGGTGTTATCATTAGCGGTATTCCTTTGAGTGCTTCCCTTCTGTTCGCCAGCCTGGGCGAGATGTTCAACCAGCGCAGCGGCGTGTTCAACCTGGGAACCGAGGGCATTATGATGCTCAGCGCCTTTGTCGGCTTTTACGTGGTGTATATGCTGGGCAGCCCGATTCTGGGTATTTTGGCGGCCATGGCGATCGGCGGCCTGATGGGCCTGCTGATGGCTTTAGTCAGTGTAACCTTTAAGGCGCAGCAGGGTATCTCCGGTATCGGGCTGTACATGTTCGGCTGGGGCGTCTCGGGGACTCTTTTTAGGGTATACGTCGGCGGAGTGACCAACATCGACGGAATCGGCAAGATCTCGGTACCGGTGCTGAAGGACATACCTTTTATCGGGCAAATTTTATTCAACCAGAACCCGCTGGTCTACCTGGCCTTCCTGCTGGTGCCGGTGGCCAGTTACGTATTGTTCAAGACCTCCTGGGGACTGAAGGTGCGCGCGGTGGGAACTACCCCGCAGGCCGCCGATACCCTGGGGATAAGTGTTGAGCGTATTCGCTATCAGTGCGTGACCCTGGGCGGCGTGATGTCCGGGCTGGCCGGCGCCTACCTGAGCATTGGCCAGGCGCAGATGTTTGCCGACAATTTGACCGCCGGCCGCGGCTTTATCGCGGTGGCCCTGGTGTATTTCGGCCGCTGGAAACCGACCGGTGTAATGTGGGGCGCTCTGCTGTTCAGCATGGCCCACGCCCTGCAGCGTTCGATCCAGGTATACGGCATCAATTTTCCCTACGAAATAGCAGTGGCCACCCCGTATGTACTGGTAATTCTGGTGCTGGCCCTGACCTACAAGGGCCGCAACCTGGGCCCGCTGGCCCTGGGCAAACCCTACAACCGGGAGTTCCGGGGATAGTGCTCGCAGCCGGCCGGCGCTCGGGCCCCGGCCGGCCGCAAAAAGTAAAAGGAGTGCAGAGATGAAGATTACTTACAAGATAAATTTTGTCTGTCATGAGGATTTGAACAGTAAAGAGAATATCGATTTCGAGTTCGTCAAAAAAGGCAATTACGTTCCCCAGCAGGGCTTTTACCTGGGCGGGAAGTACTGCGCCCTGAACAACAGCTACTACGAGGTGGCTACCGACGAGGCCATTGTGTACGCAGCCTGTTTCTTCCCCCGCAACCGGGTGGTGGGAATGAACGGCGAGATAGATTCCTCTAAGGCCCAGCAGGTGGCTTTCAACCTGATAGCCTACCTGGCCGACAACTACGGGCTGAAAGGCACCTATACTACCCGGAAGTAGTTATTGCGGCCGGCGCCGGGAGCCGCAAGGATTCGGTTGCCGCTTGGAGCGGCGCACCGGCTATATTTTTTTAAGGCGCAGTTACCATTTCTTTGCCCTGTTATTAGCCCCTCTATACCCTAAGCTTCACCTTAGCTCGCTCTTCTTACGGCCCCAGGTACTTTACTGGGGCCGTATTTATTCTTATTAGCAGAGTAATTTTTTGCTTGACCCCCAAAAATTCTGGGTCTACAATACTCAATATATGTAAGATGTATAACAACTCAAATAACATGTCATACAATATATTGTTCCGGAGAATATATGATGGAAATATCACCAGTTCCTAATTTATCTGTGAAAAAGGAAGTGAGAAAGACTCTAATAAAGCTTATCCGTGAGCTGGATAGCAGCGGAAACTCCTTACTACCGGGAGAGTACGAACTGTCTGACAAGCTCGGTATTAGCAGGGTTACACTGCGCGATGTACTGCAGGAGCTACAGCAGGAAGGTATGATTTTTAAAATACAAGGTAAAGGTACCCTCATCAATCATGATGCGCTAAGAATCAAAGTGCCTCTCAGTCCGGCTGTAGAGTTCGAAAACACAATTGTAAACAGTGGTTATGACGCAGCAGTCAGTTTAATAGACGTCACTATTGAAGAGGCTGGAAAGAGATATTCAGAATATTTGAAGCTGGAACCATATGAGTATGTGGTCAAGGTCAAGAAGGTCTTTTTTGCAGACGCGTATCCAGCGATTTTCTGCAGCGACATCTTTCCGCGAAAATTGGTCGAAGGCGAGGTGCATACGGCAGATTTAAAAAAATCCACTTTTGAATATCTACTAAAAAACGGTGGGATAGTGGTTTCACACGACATTGTAGAGTTTTCTGCAACCGATGCAAAGGTAGCTAAAGAGTATATTGATACGTCAGCTTACACCGTTCATAAGCCGCTGCTCTATTTGCAATCTATTTACTATACCGCCAAAAACAAACCGGTCCTTGCAGTGGATGCCTTTTTCGATACCGACTACATAAAAATGAGCACTATCCGCCAAC
>CAZWDV010000085.1:0-11704 GCA_964632675.1 uncultured Sediminispirochaeta sp. | reverse complement strand
TTATTGCACAAAATTAGATTACACATTACCATATGTTCTCATTATGGGTTCAATATTCATCTCGGTAGTACATACTATGCTCCAGATTATGATAATCATGGGGTTCGGCTTTTACCTCAGAAGTCGCGATATACTTCCATCCAAGTTTTTTGAAAATGTGAGCAGCTTTCTCATCAAGGGTGCCCTTCCTATCTACCTGTTCAGCAAAATAGTCGAAACCGACCGGAATGCGCTGGCCAGCAGCTGGTTGTTTCCATTAGCGGCGGTATTTCTCTTGGCAGTCGGACTACTGCTGTCATACGTAGTTTTCACTCTGCTGCCCTTCTCCGGAAAAGAGAAACGGGCCGGAATTGCGATGTCCTCCTTCGGTAACTCCGCCTACATTCCCCTTACACTTATAGAAATTTTTCCATTGACCATGCCTCTGATAGTAGAAAAATTCGGGACTGCGGTCCCGGCACTGTATGTCGGCACGTATGTGCTTGTCTTTAGCCCCATGCTGTGGTCGATAGGTCATTACCTCATTACCGGCAAAACTGATTTTTCTCTGCGTAATTTTGTCAATCCGCCCTTTATCAGCCTTGTGTTGGGTTTTTCTGCAATACTATTACACTTACACGTACCGCTGATGAACGATGAGTTTTTCGTGCATCACCTCTATCTAGGCCTAAGACGAATCGGTTCGACTACCTTCCCCCTTATTCTGGTGGTGCTCGGTGCTATGATTGCAGACCTCAATCTGCATGTAGAGGGCAAATGGCGCTTGTCCCTCATGGCCATTGGGGTGTTTACGGTACGGTTCTTACTCATGCCCGCCTTTTTCTATATTATGTACTTTACAGTGCTCCGGCGGCTTGATTTTCTTACTCCAGTACACATCTGGGTGCTGTTTCTTGAAACTCACATCCCTCCAGCCTCGAATCTGTCGATTATGGTTTCGGAAGCGGGGGTGAATCAGGGCTTTACCGCATTTTCTCTGCTTATTACCTATATAGGGTTTCTATTTATATTCCCGCTGCATGTAGTTCTTTTTCTCCAGTTCATCGGCTAAGTTGCATCACCGTCGACTTTAAATTACCCTATACGTATCAAGTAGACATTAACGGAGGTGTGCTGTGAAACCGAAAGTATATGTTACCCGAATGGTACCGCAGGCTGGCATCGATTTGCTCAAAACCGAATGCGAAGTCGAGGTGAATTCAGAAGATAGGCCGCTGTCGCGCAAAGAACTTCTTCAAAATATTCAGGGAAAAGACGGGGTGCTGAGTTTACTGACAGATACAATTGATGCCGAAGTGTTCGACACTGTCCCTGAAATCAAAGGTTTCGCAAATTACGCGGTCGGCTACGATAATATCGATGTAGAAGAAGCTACCCGGCGCGGGGTACCTATCTCCAATACCCCGGATGTGCTCACCGACGCCACCGCTGAGATGGCCTGGGCGCTGCTGTTTACCCTTGCCAGAAGGGTTGTCGAGTCCGATAGTCACATGCGCAGCGGCCAGTGGCCCGGTTGGGGACCGCTGCAGTTTCTTGGAGGGGATATTACCGGGAAAACACTGGGAATTGTCGGAGCGGGGCGCATCGGGACAGCTATGGCGCTCAAATCGATAGGATTCAAAATGAACGTGCTGTATTTTGATACCAGAACCAACGAAACCTTAGAACAAAAGCTGAACGCCCGCCGGGTTGAACTTTCAGAACTTCTTTCACAGTCTGACTTTGTCAGCATTCATACTCCCCTCTTTCCGGAAACCAGACATCTGTTTACCATTGATACCTTCCAACAGATGAAATCAACCGCCTATATTATCAATACATCCCGTGGTCCTGTAATCGATGAAACTGATCTGTTAAAAGCCTTACAGGACCGGCTGATTGCCGGAGCAGGATTGGATGTCTACGAGAATGAGCCAAAATTGACTCCGGGGCTGGAAAAACTGGACAATGTGGTAGTTACTCCGCATACTGCTTCTGCTACTGTTGGTGCACGTACCGGGATGGCGACTAAGGCCGCCCGCAATCTGCTGGCTATGGTAAAAAATCAAAAAGCCCCCGACTGTGTAAACCCGGATGTGTATTAAAAAGGTGTGGTGAAAAACAGTTGAACACAAACCGAACCTGTGATATAAAAAATGTAGACAGCATTGTGAATACGGGCGATTAACTCAGCGGGAGAGTGCTACCTTCACACGGTAGAAGTCACTGGTTCAAATCCAGTATCGCCCAATAATTAATTGTTTACATTATAAATAATTAACGCCATTCCCGAAGGACGGGATATGGCGTTTTTTTTATTTTAAGGCACTTTGTACCTCTTTTGTACCTTTTATTTTTCCCCAAAAAAATACCTTTTTTGCCCACATAACTATCTAATTGGAGGATACCAATGGGTAGAAAAGCAAAAATAGTTAATTACAAACAAAGAGGAAAAATCTGGTACTACAAGCTAAAAAGCATGCCAGGCTTCAAAACAACCGGAAAAACCAACAAAACAGAGGCTGAGCATTTCGCACTGAAAAAATTGCAACAGAACGGTCTTACGGAGCCGACCGAGCTCACCTTTGACGAATACGCGAAGGACTTCTTTATCTGGGAGCGATGCCCCCATACTCGTCGTCTCTGTGACGAAGGAAAATCAATAACAAGGCGGTATATAGATATTCAGCGTATGAACCTTGAGAAATATATTCTCACATCGAATCTACGGCTTCTAAAAATTAGTGAAATCCGCCGAGCGCATATAATTGATTTTCGCTCAACCCTCAACAGAAAAAAATTGGCCGCAGAAACGGTGAATAAGATTATGAATTGCCTCTAAGTAGTCTTTAACGAGGCATTCTACAGAGAAGATATTCTCAGCAACCCGGTACAGAATGTCGGAAATGTGCGATCCGAAAGTAAAGAAATAGACATCTTTACCTTGGAGGAATTAAACCAGCTCTTTCCAGTTAAGTATTTACGAGTATGGAAAAGCATTCTTGATTATACATGCTTCTTTCTCACAGCGCACACCGGCATGAGACGCGGGGAAGTGTTAGCTCTCAGGTGGAAACACATATTCTCTGATGAGGGCTACATAAAAATTGACGAGGCGTGGAAGAACCGTAGTGAAATCGGAAAGCCAAAATGGGAACACCAACGAAATGTCTTTATGACAGAGAGTCTACGCTTCCGTTTATTACAGTACTGGGAACATACGACCAATCGGAATCCAGAGGATTTAGTCTTTTCGTACGCTGATGGTTCTCGGCTTGGTGAAACCTGGTGGAAGAAGCACTTTGATAATGCCATCAGAAAGGCAGAGATTGACACCACGGGCAGAAGATTACGTGCACATAGCTTTCGGCACACGTTGAATACCCTGCTATTACATAATGAAGTTGATCCAGAGAAAGTACGGGCGGCATTAGGATGGCGAGATGATTCTGTTCAAGCCCGCTATACCCATTGGAAGCCAGAGCATTTAGCCGGTCAAGGAGAGATTGTCGAGAAAATTTTAGCTCAGTAACAGTTAAGCAATTAATCAGGTGAAGGTGGGTGCCTCCCCTCACCTATTATAAAAACTTCATTCCAAGGAGAGAACATGAAAAAAATTACGTTTAGTTCGATTAAAGGGGGCACCGGTAAAACAACCACCTCCATTCTCACCGCAAATGCGCTGGCCTCAGAGGGCTATAGAGTGCTCACCATCGATATGGATATACAAAACTCTATGTCCTTTTACTACCTCGATGATGCGGATATCATTGATCAAAGAAACATTGCTTTTGCATTACATGCGGGGAATCTGGAAGCAAACATCTTGGAGTCGAACTACCGGGGTGTGTATATTATCCCATCCTCATTTAACTTGGTCGATCTGAGGGCTATGCCGGTTAAGAAACTGAGCAGACTGCTCGAAGCCACTGAACTTCCGTATGATTTCGTTATAATTGATTCTGCCCTCACTTACGATAACATTGTTTTGAATGCGTTAAACGCTTCAGACCTTATTATCTCGCCGTCGAAAACATCACAGTTCGATTACAAAGGACTACTGTTCTTTCAAACAAAACTACTTACTGAAACGGATAAGCTTGATAATTGGAAAATCCTCATGACCTTTAGTCGGGATAGTAGGACTGAAAATCCAGAAAACATGAACAACCAATACCGCCAGTTGTTTGAATCAACCTTTGATAACATCCTCCCCTTTCGGATACCTGAGACCACACTTGTAAACAGGATAATTGATGCAAGGGAGATTCTCTCAGGGGCAAAGTTGAAACAGAGACTCCAGAGCTCAATCAAGGAGCTCGCTGGATATATCGCCGAAAATGAACTTGCAGTAGAGAGGTGGTAGACGATGTCAGAACTCACCTTGAAAAAAATCCAGAGAAATCGGCTATCAACAATTCAGGCATAAAACAGCTTTCAAAGATGAAGCTCACCTCTTCCATTAAAACGGCTGCCCCCTTTAAGTCCATATTCCCGATAAATGCAAAGTTGCTTACCACCATTATCGAAGATATGAAAGAGCGGGGCTTTGACGAATCACAGCCTTTGCTCCTATGGAAGGAAGAGCAGGTACTCATAGATGGACACACGAGACTGAAAGCGGCTACTGAGGCGGGCATACAGCAGGTACCAATACACGAAAAATCCTTTAAGGATGAAACAGAGGTTGTAGAGTATGTGATTCACCTGCAGAAAGACCGCAGAAATCTCACTGATTCAGAGCTGTATCAATGCATTCTTGAATTGGATAAGAGATATAAGCATGGCGGAGATATAAGAACAGAGGAGATCAAGAGTTCACGTGCACTCTTGAATACTGGAGAAAAACCTCAAGGCCCACAACGTTCACGAGACAAAACTGCTTCAGTACTCGGGACATCTTCTACTAAAGTTCAAAAAGTACGTACCATTGAAGACCATGGAAATGAAGAGCTGAAAAATGACATAGCAAAGGGAAAAGTAAGTATAAACAAGGCTTATAAAGAGATTCAGCAGAAGCGTAAACAAAAATCCCAATCTTCTGAAGCTGTAAAACCAAAAACCAATGTATACTGGTCAGACTCCAATCTTATTATTAAGAAGAGTGAGGAAAGCCTTGTAGCCCTCGAACTGAAGCTGGAACTGAATCAAAAAATCAAAAAACAGATAAAAAAGGCATTGGAAGCGTATAGCGAATAGTGTTCTATGATGAGTACAACTATAGGATCATGCAAATATTGCATGGTCCTTTTTTTATTCCATTCTCAAATCCTTCCTTGAGCAGTATCATGAAAGAAAAAACAGCACCTTGATCACCAGCAACCTTCAGTTCTCCGAGTGGGAAAAAATATTCAAAGACCCTATGACCATCGCCGCCGCAATAGACAGACTGGTACATCACAGCATGATTTTGGAATTAAACCTGCCGAGCTATAGTGTTCCCCTCCAAGAGAAGTTTCCGAATCTAAGCTAAACTTGTCGATACTCAATTCCGTAGACTGACAGATAAGTTTTTGTTTTTCTCCCTCGTGTAAACTAAAAAAAGAGGGCACTACTATTGAACCAACTCATCAAACAGCTCTAAGCTTTACATTCACCCCCACAGACCTTAGTATATTTACATGTTTACATTCCCCGATACAGAAAAGAAACTGAAGAATCGAGTCACGAAGTATAAGAGAGAGCTGCAAAAAGAGAAGGACCTAACCGGATACATCAATGATGGATTTGGGAAACGGTACCTGCTCTTCTGTTTCTACTTCGTACTTGGTGACTTTGATAATGCAAAGTAAATAAAATTACTGATTGAAAGCAAAATAATATTGCATAAACTACATATTAGCTTCGAACCATGGAAACGAAGCCTATTCTTGTTGAAAAAAGTTTTTCTCAGTGTAAGCCTACTCTGTGTATAACTGTTATTCAGTTTTGTCTTTTTTGTAGTGGAGGAGAGGCTACGACGCTACAGAGGAGCTAATCTGCTAATGGTTGTGGGATTAACCCTTTTTATATTTTAGATCGCCAGTATTTGTCTCTCCTTCTTTTCTAACAACTGACAAGTGATTACCACCAATTTACAACTCCGTCAAAGAATTCAAAAACATTACATACCTGTTAGTATGTAACGTTACACTTACCATCGAAAAAAGTTACACTTACTTTTTCTGGGATGATAGGTTTGAGGTATTTAGATTAGTCTTTTTCAATAAAAACAAGCTTCTATCTTAGGTAACAGTATCAGTATATAGTTTTAAGGAACCTTGATTACTTTGATTTGTTCATCGCGTCTTGGATTGTTCTTGTCCTTTTCGGAATTAAATTCTCCTCCGAAAGAAAAACAAGCGAATATTCCCAGAGCACTACGTTCCCTACTTTTTATGTAATCCACTTTTTAACTGAAAATTAAATTACATGCAGAGAAGAGAATAAACTGGTTTCAAGAACTAAATTGTTCACAAATCATCTATGTAAAACTCTGGTGTGTTACCGATTATCCCATTGTGACCATTCCCCGAGGCATCAGTAATTCCAGAATCACCGATGTTCGTTGCAAAGAACAGGTCTGCAGTATTCAAAGAAGAGAGGGTTCCGTCGTAGTTGCTAATTTCTCCGGCGGTCAGGAGACGCTGAAACCACGCATGGTGAGCTATGACGATATCCGCCTCGTGGTATAGGTCGCCTTCGCTATATAAAATAGGATCAACATCTTGGCCCCCAAAGAAGAGCTTATTAGTATTGCTGCTGTCATCCTGTAGTACGACACTGGTCACGCTATCCTTAAGGTCACCGTTTACATATAGTTCGAGGGTTTCTTCGCTTGCATCATATTGCATACATATCGTGTACCATACATCAAGTGATATCGTTGTATCATAGTTTACACTTTTCCAATCACCAATAATATCGTTACTTACATTTAACCATCCGTAAACATGATCCTCATCGAGTCTCAGAGCCAGGTCTCCCGGTTTGTCTTCCCAGGCTTTTCCCCGGAAAACATGCCATCTGTCAGGTGTACTAAAATCAGATGGGAGTTTTATCTTCTCAATTACAGACCAGTCGCTGGAGGCAGTAAAACCCTCCATAGAGCCAAAATCTACATAATCTTCGTCGGCTGCGGTGGTCTGACAAACATAATCATCACCTAAACCTCCGCTACCCCCCAAAAAGTCACAGCCCGCTGTAACTAAAAGAAAAACCAAACAGACCGTGATACCGAAGGCGAAACTCAAGTGCCTTTTGTGTCCACTCATTTAAACACCCTCCACTAATATTCATTATTCAATGGTTATAGCAAGCTCTATATGTTTTATTGTACCACGGTATGGTATTAACACAACTTGTTTAATAAAATAGAGCCTTAAAATACAAGGTTTTACGAAGAACATATGGGCATAATGATGTTTCAACCATTTTCTGAGCTTCACTTTTCGATTAGCCTTGTTAAATATCTTATTTCAATTTTTATCGTACACTACAAACTCAAAGGCGGAATCGTAGGACACAGAGACATCCATTCTGTCCCAATCTCAGCAGTAACTTAACAGTCTATCCTTTTCTCAGTTTTTCGACTTCAAACAAGATTCTATCCAAGGTAGTGATCTCAGTGAATTGTTTTTCAGAGAGTTTTTGCACTTCGATCTCAGTATCTTGATTAAGATTAGAATGGTCAGTAATACGATCTGCTTTTGATATCTCTGTTTTTAGATAAGCCTGGAACTCGTTTACGGAACTAAACTGCCCATAAAATATCTGAGCAATGACTCCCTTATAGAGTTCGATGTCGTAATAGTCTTTTAGAATGTACAACTCATTGAGCTCATCGAGTTCTTCTTCATTCAGTTTTGTTGATGATGTTGTTATTGTACCATTAGCTTCTTTTACTTCGAGTTCAGTAATACGGTCAGTAATTTCTTTGAGATCATCTTCTAAGTGTTTAATGAGATTTTCTTTTTTCATGGTTACTCCTGAATAAGTATATTGATTCACCATTTAATCAATTGTTTCAGGAGTGTTCGGCTTCATCATTTAGAGTTTGTATCTGTTTCCTTCTCAATAGTATATTGATGGACCAGGAGTGACAATAACTTTTTATAGGATATCCCCATTCTTTTTGCTTTATCCTTGAACAGTTTTAGATCATGACTGTTCACAGGGAAGGAAACTTCAGTATAGTTATCTAATTGAGAATCTAAATCTTTACGAAAGATTGATCTTAACCGGTTAAGTTCTCTTTCATCCACCTTGATGAAATTATCATATTCACGTTCATACCATTTAGTAAGTTCTTTTCCTCTCCATCATAGTAATGCATGGCATCTCATATACAGGGTTACGCCTGTGATTCTTTTAGTCAAGGTGCTGATGAGGTTGTTCTAACCCCAAAGGTAGAAGCTTCTTAGCGAGACACCTATAAACTTCAAATAGGGTATCTATTTTTACTAAAAATTGTGATAGTAAATACTCGGAATCGGAAGGATTAGTTGACACCATTGTATTGACTCTTGTATGTTTTGGTAACTCTACTTAACCCTTCTGAGGAGATGGCGACTCCTTTTACTTATTAAAGTTGTAACCTTTTAGGTCGTGACCCTATTTCTGTAGCTACGTGCCTCTCAAGGCGGGGAATAATTATGGTAGTATTAAAGAGGAGCGAGTTTGCTTAGATACATATGGGAATTGCCACAAAACCTTTTAGGCTTATTAGTGATACTGTTCAGCCATGCAGTATATGATCAAAATTATGAGTCCTCCAAGGTTTATCACACAAGCAAAAAGTTCGGAGTCTCTTTAGGAAAGTACATCATTGTGTATGCACTTGTTGATAAAGAAACAATTCAGCATGAATACGGGCATTCAAAGCAGTCTCTTTACTTAGGTCCCCTTTACTTAATCATAATCGGGATACCCTCATTCACTATGAACCTACTTACTCGAATGGGTGTTTTAAGTAATGAACGATATTATAAAAGGTGGCCTGAGAACTGGGCTGACCAACTTGAAGGGGTAAAAAGGGTTCACGCTATAATGAGCTAACTAAATTATTATTGAGAACCACTACACCGCAATAGTAATAGACGAGGCTGACCCGGAACAGCTCTCACGGGTACTAATCCGGGTACTACCTGAGCAAAAAGATGTCCCGGAGGACATGCTACCGTGGGCCAAGCCTATAGGGTATTCGGGCGGGTTCAGCACTGAAACCGGCAAACACAACCCACCGGAGAAAAACACACTCATAAAGGTATTCATCGATGAGTACTGGACACACTTTTACTACGTCTTTGATGAACAGTTAGAGGACGTGAATGTGTATGAGCATTGGAATTCAATCAGTGGGATAGAGGATATCGATAGCCCCTCGTATCCGAATCCAAGGTTTCAAAAACTCAAAGATGGCTCCCTCCTATTCCATGACTCAGAGAAGGGAAGCATCGGCATCTATCACAGCACGGGAACCTACACCGTAATCAACGGAAGCGGTGAGACAATCGTGAATGTAAACGGTACGAAACTCGAAGTTAAAGATGGGCAGATCAACTTAGCCGGGGAAGCTGATAACCTGGTGACATGGACAGCTTTGAATACTGCGTTGCAAAACTTAGCAACGGCACTTACGAGTCACCCGCATACCGATCCGATATCAGGGAGTACCGGGCCTCCGAATAGTCCGTTTACAGTTGATATCAGCGGTGCTAAGGCTGAGAAGGTGAAGACGAGTTAACTATCTTAATAGATAGAGTTATTAGATATTATAGTTCTTTCTCCTTATACCACCATAATGATGCTAACTTGGTTGATTTTTGTGGTACCAGGTAGTATTATATTTACCGTAGGGTGTTACAAAGAGCAGTTTAAATCAGAGGTGTAATCAAATGGCAACAGCTTCATTTACACGAACAATTGTAATAAGAGATAAGGACTCAATTTCAAAAATCAAAGATAGTCTTAGGTTCGATGAGAATAAGACGGATATTAGACCTATTAGAGAAAAAAGAAATATCAAAACTACAAGCGAAGACTTGATAGAATCTATTGTAAAAAACCATAAATAAAGTAGGAGTGCTTCATCGAGGGCTTTTCACGTTATTCTCTACAGGACTTATTGCAAAAGTTTTATATTGACGAGCTACGCAATACCATAGATGATGACTCTGTAGAGATACAATACGTTAATAGCCAACAAATCTTAGTTAATGGCGAACTTTTATCTGCCTACATAGATCGTAATAATTTAGATTCAAAGAAGAAAATCTTTAAGAGAGCTGAAGAGAGAGCTTATTCATACCTCTCATCTTTTACATGTACCAAAAATCCAGATGTACAGGATTTCTTGAGAACAAAATGTATTTCGTTTCAAAAGAAAAACTCAACTCGCACATATTTGCTAATTTCAGAAAAGGATAAAAGGATTTTAGGCTATTATAGATTGGCCTTAAAATCTGTATTCTTAGAACCTAAAATCTTCCCTTCGAATATAAGAAGGCTGACCAACATAATGAAACATGAGGATTGTGAACTGGTTAATGCTTTCCTCATTGGACAGATTGGAAGAGATGATCAATATACCTCTAAAGACATATCTTTAACTGACTTCTTAGATATAATAATATCTCAGATTGAAGATGTTCGAAAAGTAGTTGGCGGGGCAAGCATCTTGGTAGAAGTCAGTGATGAGCCTAAACTGATAAAAAAGTATCAAGAATACGGATTCGAACTATTACAAAATGACAGAACATCATTAAGCCAGCTCTGGCAATTTTCTCTGAACTATTAAAACAAGCTAATCCATATTTACCTCCCACCCCACCATAACTATTTAGTTAGACTCAGGAAAAATATCTTTGACGTACTCCCATGACTAAAGTCACGGGATTCTTGGGGTGAACAAAATTTGCGATAAAAATATCGTCTTACATTTTCTAACCCATGAGGCAACGCCCTGCCTCAAACTATAGTTAGAAATGTTTTAATAAATTATTAAGGTAAAAAATGGCAACCGGAAACTTAGCCGATGAATCTAATTACAACTCGATAACACTGGCACAAGCGGTCAAAAACCTGATGTGAGAAACCTCACCGACCCCATCGAGAACTGGATAAACAGCCGTGAGGGAGGACTGGTACTCAGCCATGAGCGGAGCGGTACGAGCCTCAGAGTCCAGAATCAGGATGAGACGTGGGGAAGTTTTGTAGAACTTGTAGGCCCACAGGGTGTGCAGGGTGAACAAGGGCTAAAGTGTGATCAAGGCAATCCCCCAGCGCATCAATGGACAGGGGCGAGTCTGCAATTCGAAAACCCGGATGGCTCATGGGGTGAGATGGTGAGCCTCAAGGGGGATACGGGGCCACAAGGAGTCCAAGGCCCACAGGGAGTCCGTGGTGTGCAAGGTGATAGAGGTGATCGGGGTGCCCCGCCGAATCATAACTGGATGGGGAGTGAGTTGCAGTTTGAGAATCCGAATGGGAGTTGGGGGGAGCTGGTTGAGTCGAATTTGTGTTTGAGTCACTTACCCTGCCCTTTTCTGTTGATCTGCTGGCAGATATTGACAAAAAAGAGCTTTGATTATTTTCTTATGATTCCTCTTTGTCGTATTGCCATATTGTTCTTGGATATCATTGTCTATCGAAACTTTTATTTCTTCAATTATTTCCTTTTTAGTTTTGTAACCCACTTTCCGCACCTCTCAATTTAAAAAATAGATTTTTTCAAAAGGTGGGCCTA
>CAZWDV010000084.1:0-12023 GCA_964632675.1 uncultured Sediminispirochaeta sp. | reverse complement strand
GTAGTACACTAATATGGAGGTATATATGAATAGTGCAACGGTACAGGTAAGCAATCTTACCTTCGCCTATGATCACAGGTATTCGCTTTTCAGAGGGCTGGATATGCAGCTTGAAATGGGAAATATCTACGGACTTTTGGGTAAAAATGGAGCCGGTAAAACCACCCTATTGCGACTACTTTCGGGTTTGCTGTATTCACAAGAAGGGCAGCTGGATGTAATCGGTTTTGACCCCGGTGCTCGGAATCCAAACCTGCTTTCCGACATCTTCTTTCTGCCGGAGGAGTTTTATTTACCATCGGTTTCGGCGGAAAAGTACCAGCAGCTCTACGGTCCGTTCTATCCGAAATTCGACACTCAGAAGTTTCGCCAATATCTGCAGGAGTTTCAGATTGATTCACTGCAGAAGCTTTCAGCCCTTTCTTATGGTCAAAAGAAGAAGTTTTTGATTGCTTTTGGACTGGCCAGTAATGCTGCTGTGTGTATTCTCGATGAGCCGACCAATGGTCTCGATATCCCGTCAAAAAGCCAATTCAGAAAGGTCGTTGCGTCTTCTGTGAATGAACAGCGGATGTTTCTAATTTCTACCCATCAAGTAAGGGATATGGAGCTGTTAATTGATCCTATCATTATCATCGATGAAGGAAAAATTATCTTTCAACAACACTATGCGGACATTGCCGAAAAACTGAGTATTCAGAAAGTATCCGAGCTCAGTCCGGAGCAAAACATACTATTCTCTCAGGAGGAACTGGGGGGATACCGGATTGTAACTAATAAAACTGATGATGATGAGTCTGTAATTGACATGGAGACCCTTTTCAATGCCGTCATGACCGCTTCGGAAGAAATCAACCGGGTTTTCAAGGAGGATATCTAACATGAATATACGTGAAGAAAAGTTTTCAGTAAAACGCATAGGACTGCTTTTGAAACGTGATGTGAGCAGCGGTTATATGAACGTTTTGGTGATTATAGGGGCGATAGCGGCCCTTCTGTTAACCTTTGATATTTTGAATTTTACTATTTTTAACGGTGGAACGAATCTCACTCACCACTTTGATACTTTTACTGCAATTTTATTCATCGGCGGATTCATTGCCACCAGTTCTATGTTCAAAGAGGCACACCGGCGGGAAAGCGCACAGGGATATTTGATGCTGCCGGCTTCACCCTTAGAAAAAGTCTTCAGTAGAATAGTGCTATCAAATCTCGGGTGGTTCCTTTTAACTATTGTTTGGTATTCGGTATACACATACCTTTCGGCCGGTGTTACAGAGCTTATCGCAAATCAGCACCACGCAGTTTTTCACCCGTTTTTCGGAAG
Organism: uncultured Sediminispirochaeta sp.; assembly: GCA_964632675.1. Taxonomy (GTDB): domain Bacteria; phylum Spirochaetota; class Spirochaetia; order DSM-16054; family Sediminispirochaetaceae; genus DSBN01. Next base: position 10,696 of record CAZWDV010000084.1, on the reverse strand, counting down.
AATATGGATAGCATTCGCGCACTACATTGTACTTCAGTCGATCTTTTTAGTCGGTGCAGTGTACTTCCGGAAGGGCCAGCTGTTTAAGACCCTGCTGTCACTATTTTTCGCGGGAATCGCCTTTTCAGTATTTGTAATGATAGCTGCTCGCATCATTTTTGCACCTTATTTCACCGGTTTTTTTATGAACAATGATTCGCAGATGATTGGCTCTCTATTCGAGAACCTTCCTTTTCGCTTTGGCGAAAATATACAAGTGCTCGAAATTATCAGCAAAACTATATATTGGGCGGTGATAGCTCCGGTTGCCTGGTTAATCACCTATGTACGGTTTCGTGAGGTTCAAATAAAAGATGCAGTTTGATAAAGATAAACCAATTTATGCACAGATAGTCGATCGCATAATTGAAAATATACTGCAGGAAAAATGGGCGCCTGAAGAGAGAATACCTTCAGTGCGTGAGTTGGCGGTTGCCCTCGAAGTAAACCCGAACACAGTGGTGCGGTCCTACAACTATCTGCAGGACCAGAACGTGATTTACAACCAGCGCGGTATTGGTTATTTTGTAACCGAAAACGGAAAACAACACGCTCGCCACATTAAACGTTCGGAGTTTGTAGAGAAAGAACTTCCCTCCCTATTCAAAACTATGCAGTTGTTGGGTATGAGCATGAAAGAATTAAGTGATAAATATAACGAGTATAAGCGAATGGAGGAAGAGAATGAAAACAAGTAGCAAGATATTACTTACAGTTTTGGCAGTAGTATTGATTATTACCGCAGGGGGGCTTATTTCACTGCGTATTTTGATAGACCGTTCTTTTGAAGCAAGTGACGGAAACGGTGCGGTAGCCCTCTGTTTGAACATGAACGGAGGCAGCCTCACCGGTGAAGTAAATGGTGCCGCCAATATCAAAATAAGTAGAAGTGTGAGGAAAAATTCCCTGCGAGTGAACGGGGTTTCAAATGTTGAATATATAAACTATTACCACGGGCCGAAATAAAAAAGCCTTCGAGTATACACTCGAAGGCTTTATAGGCTCCCCCGGACAGACTCGAACTGCCGACCTAGTGATTAACAGTCACCCGCTCTACCGACTGAGCTACAGGGGAACGTAACGAGAGCACTATACAAAATAGTTTATTTTATGTCAACTATTCGCATGAAATTCTTATCATAAGGGGAAGGGTACCGGTTGGCCACAACCGCGGCATGAACCGTTGTCTATACCGGGCATTTCCACTTGGTACCCCCTGCGCCGTATCAGCATATTACCGCACTTTGCGCATTCCGTATTTACTTCGCGGGCACCAACGTTTCCGGGATACACAAAGTTGAGCTGCTGTCGGGCTATTTCGGCAAGTTCAAATACTGCCGAAGGTTCCGTAGGCGGTGCGTCGAACTTATATGCCGGATAATAACAGGAAAGATGCAATGGGATGTCCGGATTCAGACCGGCAATGAACTGGGAAATTTCCGCAATCTCTTCGTTTGTATCGGTGTACCCCGGAATGACCAGGGTTGTCACTTCGAGATGGATCTTCTCGGCAGACTTTTTCAGAAAGGCCTTTACCGGCTCTACTTTACCTCCGACTATATCCCGATAGAACTCCGGTTGAATGGATTTGAAATCGATGTTGGCCGCATCAATCACTTCAAGTAGTTCATCAGCAGGCTGTGGATTGATAAATCCATTCGAAACCAATACATTTTTGAGTCCCTGCCTGCGAGCACGTGTGGCAGTTTCGAGCATCCACTCGAAATGCACCAAAGGCTCACTGTAAGTATATGCAATTGCATGGGCGCCTTGTTGCAAGGCCTGCTCAAGCAGTTCCTGCGGATGGGTGGTGCGCAGTTTTCCCTTTGGGGTAGATTGGGCAATACGGAAGTTCTGGCAGAAAGGGCAGCGGAAAGAACAACCGTAGAACCCTACCGAGAAAATAGAGCTTCCCGGATAAAAGTGATAGAGCGGCTTTTTCTCGATTGGATCGGTTGAGACCGCAGATAGAACGCCATAGAAGGGCAGATACAGAGAACCGTCGCGGTTTTCCCGAACCATGCATAGTCCGCGCTCTCCGTCTTCGATACTACAGTGGTGCGGACAGAGAACACAGCTAAGTTTTGAGTTTTGCGTGTAGGTATAGCTCATACATTCATGTTTTCCTTCTCAGACATTACCTGATGAAGTACCTCACTGTCCCTGAGATACTTAAGCTCATCCGCTACCTCAAAGGGGTGATACTGTATTCCAAAACTTCCCCGGCGAACCCAGATCTGGACAATGAACAAATTTTCCCCTGATTCTGTGCCGATATTCGGTTTCTCCTCATAGTGCACGATATCCTCGATGCGAAATTCGAAGAATTCGGTCTCTGAGCTGAATGGCTTGGTAATTAACAACAATTTTGATTCATCATAGGGGTGTTTACGAAGGGCACCTGTAAACGAGATAGCTTCAGATCTCAGTTCGGGGCGCTTGTCGTATTTTACAAGTTCATAAAGCGGCTGAGTTTCGAGATATTTGCGTATGCTCATCGCATTTCCTCCTGTTTCTATAACTAGTATTACAAAACAGGCCGTAATTATGCAAGGGTTGTCATCCAGTTTGACAATATCTTGTCTGGTTCAAGTACTCCATGAGAGCAGTATGACATTCGGTAGAAATCTCCGTAAATTGAAAGGCAATTTTTCGGTTATTTCTGGTTACCTTCGCATCGATGGTGCATACTTTGTTATTTAAACTGAAACTGCAGCCGTGCAACACTTCCCCCTCCAGTATATCAGCGGTTGACTGCGGCATATCCGGAAGAAAGTTGAGCCCTCCGAGGGAGATATCTGTAATCCGTCCGGTCACCAGTGCAAAGGTCTTGGGGTGTGTAAAAGCAAAATCGATACCTTCAGTCCAACTGGCCGGATATCTGCGGTCAGATCTGGGTTCGGAAAGTACATTATAGCGGGCAAAAATATCCTGTAGGTGCTGAATCTCTTCATCTTCTAAACGGGTATCTACCATCCCGTTTACTTCGAGTACCGTAGCTTTCGAAGCCTCGTCTGCCGAAAACATATCTCCAGTGAGCAGAATGAAAACCGCCTCGTCTCTGCTGCGCTGCGCCCTAAGAAGCCTGATAAAAGGTTTCCAGTGGCGTGGGAAATCTTCGGCGCTAAAAATAACCAGATCGGGGTTAATTTCATCAATATTGTCTAATGCTTTTACAGGATTCAGGTAATGAATAAAATCGAAACCGAGGGGAGTGAGGTGGCGGTTTATACGTTCTTTCGTGGTTTGGTCTTCAATTACTAAAACTGTTTTCATTCCGAACTTCCCTGGCCTAAAACCTGATAATTGTAAATAACCCAATAGCCTTCGGGGCGATGTAAATAATACCGGTAATTCCGCTTCTCTGTAAAGTCAGGATACTTGAACTCCTGATCTACGAGCACAGTCGCCTCTTCGGGAGTATATTCGGTCTTGAGAACCCGGTACTCAACCGGTTTCAGCAGAATATCTGTATCGACCATTTCATTTTTTAGCATCTCGCGATATTCATCTACCATATGCATTCGCTCTCGGTCGGAACTGCGGCGGTAGGTTGCCTTTTTGAGTGGATTCTGTAACATGAGCTGCTCTACATCTAAATAGAGAAAGAACTTTTCCCATTCGTCGTTCTGACGGGCACTGAGCATGTAATCAACTACCCGATCAGGCGGCAGTTGATGCTTCTGCAGTACCTGCTGGGTTGATGCAATCACGTCGCTGCGGTAATCGCTTTCCGGCCCCATAGATGGCTGTACGTGCAGGGTGAGTGTATTCGAACTGAGGGATGAACTATTTTCCAGATGCGGTGTAAAGTCGGCCTGAATAAAGTAAATTCCGGGAGTATTCAATTTGACGAAATCTGCGGCTTCAACGAAAAAAGAGAACTTCTCACCGGGCAGCAGACGTATTTCACGATAATAGACTTGTTGATTGGAACTTCGCTCTCTGATATACTTCTCTGACGCCGGCAAGGTTTCGTTGTACAAATTGGTTACTTTCAATTCCAAATTGAACACTTTGTCCGCCGCAAGTTCGAACAGAAAAGGGTCAGGAGATTCGTTGCGTACACTTATCTGCAAGTCTATCGGGGTACCAGGCGTATAAATTTGCTGCTTGGTTTCCTCGATGTGCAAGCTTACTCCGGCGGCATTGGTCGCTGTAAATAGTGGCAGCAGACTGAAAAAAGTAAAAAGACAAATGAATATAATTCGTTTCACGATAGTTCTCCCATCTTCTGTTACTATCTTCGGTATAAAGAAATGATAACATTATTCCAAAATAAACTGAACAAGAAGCTCGATACTTACAACCCCTTTATTGAACTTTTACGAAACTTTAGACAGAAAGAGTTTACACTCGAAGTCGAAGGAACGGAAGGATTTTTCTTTGCCTTAATAGTAGAGCGTCTTTTTCGCTATGCTAAGAGTCCTTTTTTGGTTGTAACTCCCACTGAGCAGGAGGCTGAAACTCTTGTTCGGGACCTCGCACTCTTTACTAACCGGGCATATCAGTTTCCTTGGTGGAGCAGCGTGCCGTACGGGGGCAAACAGACGCAGCTGAATATTGCGGGGAAGCGAATGTATCAGTTGGTACAGATGCTCTCTGGTGAACCCTTTATTGCAGTAGCTTCGCTACGGGCCTTTCTCACACCGCTGCCGCCGCCCGATTTTATTCAATCAAAGCTGCTTACTATGAAGGTCGGACAGGAATTCGATCCGATGAAACTGGCCGATACGCTGCAAGAATACCAGTATTTGCGAGTACCCAAAGTGACTGTACCCGGAGAGTTCGCCCTCAGAGGCGAGGTTTTGGACTTTTTTCCGCCCGGCAGTGAAGAGGCCTTCAGAATTGTTTTTGAATGGGAAAAAATCGAGGAGATCCGTAGTTTCAATCCCCTTTCACAAAGCTCCACCGGAAGTGTGCGAGAAGCCAAAATTTTCCCCGTAAGCGAAATAATCTGGGACGCTACTCACCGGCAGCGAATCAAAGAACTGCTGCCGAACGCTGATGCGCTGCATGAGCAATTACTGGAAGAGGGTCGCTGCTTCGATGAGGTGTACTTTTTTCCGGCAACCTTTGAAAGGCCGGCAGCTCTCGCGGACTACCTGGACCAGCAGGCCACCCAGTTTTTACTTTACGACGATCGTCTTAAAAACGGCTGTGCTTCACTACAAAAAGAATATAGTGAACTCTATCGAGAAGCCCGCATAAAACGCCAACCGACACTTCGTCCGGAGCAGCTGCTCCACCGTTTCGAGGATTTGCAAGAATCCCACCATCGTACCATCACTGTTCCGGTACTCCGAGATCAAAGCAGAAAGCGCATCCGGTTTTCCTATGAGGGACCCCGCTCATTCTTCGGCAACATCAACTACCTAAAAAGCGAGCTGGAATCTCTGGTTGATAATAACTACGATATTACCATTTGCGCCGAAACAGAAACCCAGTCAATTCGAATCGAACACCTGCTAAAGGATCTCGATGTGAATGTGGTCGCATCACAGATCTCTGCAGGCTTTTCAATACCGGATTTCAAGCTGATGGTGGTGCAAGAAAACGAAATTTTCGGACGCCGCCGCAGACCGCCGGCCTCGGTTAAGAAGGCCAAAACCTCGGTAATCGATACTTTTGTCGAGTTGAATCCGGGAGATTTCGTGGTGCATGTAAATTACGGCATTGGAAAATTCAAGGGAATCGACCGCATAAAAGCCGCCGGTACCGAACGGGATTACATTCAACTCGAATACGCCGGCGACGAGACGGTATTTATTCCGATAGAGCAGGTAAACCTGGTGCAGCGCTACATCGGTCAGGAGGGGCGGTCTCCGCGGTTGGATACCCTCGGCGGAAAATCTTGGGAAAGGCGTAAAGACAAAGTCAAGAAATCGGTAGAGGATTTAGCTGAACACCTTATCTCGCTGTATGCGAAAAGAAAGCAGTCTGAAGGTTTGGCATTTCCAGCGGATACGGACTGGCAGGTAGAGTTTGAAGCCGAGTTTCCGTATGAAGAGACTGAGGATCAACTGCGGGCGATTGAGGATGTGAAAGCAGACATGGAAAAACCTGCCCCTATGGACCGTTTAGTTTGTGGTGACGTAGGGTACGGAAAAACCGAAGTGGCTATGCGAGCCGCCTTCAAAACGGTGATTTCGGGTAAACAGGTTGCTTTCCTGGCCCCGACCACTATTCTGGCTGAACAGCATTATGAAAACTTCATGGAAAGGTTCAAACGCTACCCTGTACAAATCGAGATGATTTCACGGTTCATACAGAAGAGTGACCAGAAAAAGATTATCGAACGTGCGAAGCGCGGCAGCATAGATGTACTCATAGGCACTCATCGAATATTGCAGAAGGATGTGGAGTTCAAGTCTTTAGGATTACTGGTTGTGGACGAGGAGCAGCGCTTCGGAGTGAAGGACAAGGAGCGCTTGAAAGAGCTGCGGGCATCAGTAGATGCGCTCACCCTTTCAGCAACTCCGATTCCACGGACACTGCATATGTCGCTGCTCAAAATAAGGGATATGTCGCTTATCACTACACCGCCGATGGACCGCCGCCCCATTGAAACCCATGTGGAGGAGTTTAACGAAGAGCTGATTGCAGATGCAATTCGGTATGAAATCAAGCGCGGCGGACAGGTGTTTTATCTTCACAACCGTGTTGAAACTCTCAATCAAGTACGTTTGTTCCTTGAACGCATACTGCCGGAGGTTATGGTTGAAACCGCTCATGGTCAGATGTCCAGCCGCCAATTAGAAGACAAAATGCATCGCTTTGTGCATGGCTCTTTTCAGGTCTTAGTTGCCACTACAATTATTGAAAACGGTATCGACATTCCCAATGTAAATACCATCATTATAGATCGAGCCGATATGTATGGAATCAGCCAGCTGTATCAACTGCGGGGACGGGTCGGACGTTCCGATCGCACCGCATACGCATATCTACTGTTTCCCGAGCGGCGGGCACTGTCGGAAATTGCGATAAAGCGGCTGCAGATTATCAGCGATTATACTGACCTCGGATCAGGCTTCAAGGTTGCAATGAAGGACCTGGAAGTTCGCGGCGCCGGGAATTTGCTGGGACGGCAGCAGCATGGAGAAATACTTTCGGTTGGCTTTGACATGTACCTCCGGCTGCTGGATGAAGCAGTGGCAGAAATGAGTGCAAGTGAAGAAGAAAGCGAGGCTCCGGAGGTATACCTGGAACTCGACTATTCCGGGTATATTCCGGACTCCTATATCAAAGAAGCTACCGAGAAGATGGAAATATACAAAATGATTGCCTCGATTGAGACAGATTCCGACCTGGAGCGGGTCTACGGTGAGCTGACCGACCGATTCGGACCTATGCCGGATGAAGTCCAGAGTCTGCTGTCAATTGCGGAATTGCGGGTGGTATGCAAAAAACTCTACATCCGCTCACTCAAAGAGCGACGGGGCAAAGTACACGTCGAGTTCGGCAAGGTATCCATTATCAGTGTTGACAAAGTGCTGCGGATGATCAAGGAGAGCGGGGGAAGCGTGAAACTTGACCCCCACAATCCGAATATATTGCTGATGAATACCGAGGCAATCGGACTCAAGGAGAAGTCGGAATTTATTAGAGAAAAACTTCAGACTCTGCTATAATGGGGGCAGAGAGAAACCGTATGCGAAAAAAAACGTTCGATTTACTGTGCAACGTCGGGGAACTGACCGGCCTCTTTCAAAAAAGTACCAATATCAAGGGCTTATTACACCTGACCGTTAAAATTATTTCACGTCACATGCAAACCGAGGCGTGTTCAATTTTTTTACTGGAAGAAAGTTCCAATACTCTAATATTACGGGCGACCGTCGGCCTTAATCCCGAGATGATAGGTAAACTCCGTCTGCAAATTGGTGAGGGAATAACGGGAACTTCATTGAAGGAATTGAAGCCTATATGCGTGCCCCGCGGTTCAGAAGATCCGAACTTTAAATATGTTCAGGGTATCTTTGAAGAAAAGTACGAAAGTTTTCTGGCGGTACCGATTTTGCAATCTTCAAAAAAACTCGGAGTTATCGTTCTGGAGGATTCCCGTCCGGATTACTACAACAAACGGGATATCCGTGCCTTGTCTGCAATTGCCAGTCAGCTGGCTACTTTTCTCGAGCATGCCCGTATGCTGATTGAATTACGCAACACTACCAAGCGGAAGGAAAAATCCCAGGACCAGAGCGATACTACCCAGCGCTTTTTTCGCGGACGGCCCACCTCGTCAGGTATCACCATGGGACAGGCGGTGCTGGTGAGCGGCAGTGCCGACGACAACCTGTTGATGCACGTCGGCAATGAAACGTACCGCAGCGGTGAAACGGCGTTCGATGAGGCTCTCAAGAGCACCACTGACCAGTTGAAGGAGATCCAGTCCCACCTGGACGAACGGCTTTCAGAAGCGGGTTCATTGATTTTCGGCTCGCATCTGCTGATGTTGAGCGACGAGGAGTTCTCTGGCAGTATGCGCACCCGTATTAAAAACGGATCTTCAGCAGCCGAAGCAATTGTAGAAGTGGTCAATGAGTATGTTAAACTCTTTCTCAACACGGCAAATGCAAATACACAGGACAAAATTCATGATGTGAAAGACCTCGGCCACCGCCTGCTGAAGAACCTGGCCGGGGACAATGTAGAAGACGGAGACTATTCCGGGCAGATAGTCGTGGCCCGCAATCTGCTGCCTTCTGAAATAGTAAAACTGGCGGCCCAGCATACAGAAGGTTTTGTGGTGTATGGGGCCGGTGAAACCAGCCATATTTCCATTCTGGCACGATCCTTGGAGGTGCCGACGGTTCTGCTGACGGAGAACGAGTTCTACCGGAGTGTCGATGGAAAGTTCTTGATTCTGGATGCCTATCAGGGAACACTGATTATCGAACCCGAAAGCGAACTCATCGATCGCTATGTAGCCCTTGAGGAGGAGATGAGCGCCCAGAACAAGCACCAGGAGCAGGTCGAGAATCCCACTACTATCTGCAGCAGCCTGGACGGGAGCGAAATAGTTCTGCTGGCGAATGTAAATCTGCTCAGCGATACCAAATCAGCCCGAAAAGCCGGCACCAGCGGGGTCGGGTTATACCGCAGCGAATACCTTTTTCTCGTGCGGAACGACTTTCCCCCGGAAGAAGAGCAACTGCTTATCTACAAGAAACTGATCACTGAAATGGACCCTATATACTTCCGAACGCTTGATATCGGCGGAGATAAAATGCTGTCAGCAGCCAATATCGGGCGCGAAGAGAACCCCTTTATGGGCTTACGGGCTATCCGCTATTCTTTCAAAAATGTTGGGGTGCTGAAGGCGCAACTCCGCGCCCTTTTACGCGCTGGTGCTCACATCGATTTGAACATCATGTTTCCCCTCATATCCGGACTCGACGACTTTCTCAAGGCGAAAGAAATTGCACGCACTGCTAAGCAGGAATTATCCCGTGAAAAATTGATTTATAACGCTCAACCGCGCTTCGGTGCGATGATTGAGCTGCCCTCAGCCGTTTCGATGGTTCGGGATATCGCCCGTGAGGCGGATTTTCTCAGTATAGGCTCCAACGATCTGGTGCAGTATATCCTGGGCGTAGACCGTACCAATGAAAATGTAGCCGATCTGTATTCCGTATATCACCCCGCAGTATTGAGGGCCTTCAAGCAGATTGCATACGCCGGACAGGAAGAGGACTGCCTTATCTCGGTGTGCGGAGATGCAGTCTCCGACCCGGCTATGCTCACATTTTTTATCGGTATAGGTATACGGTCCTACAGTGTCGACCCCCGTATGATATACAAAGTCCGCGGACATATTAGTGCACTGAATATTAGCGAAGCTGCTGATCACGCTGTTAAAATGCTGAGTTTTTCTACCAATCAAGAGGTAACCGAGTACATCGACACTTACTTGCAATAGTCCGGTCTTTCTCTTAAGATACGCTCTAATATGAGGGAAAATGAACGCAAGATACGCACTTTTGTACGCCGCAACGGCCGGTTGAGTAAGGGCCAGCAGTTCGCTTTAGAAAATTACCGCAAGCTGTATAGTGCGGAGTTGTCCAACAGTAACTTGGATTACGAACAGCTCTTTCACAACCGAAACCCGGTGCTTATTGAGATCGGTTTCGGAATGGGGCATGCCACTATTGAATTAGCCGAGAAGTTTCCCGAATACAATTTCTTAGGAATCGAAGTGCACCAGCCGGGGGTCGGCAAAGTCTTAGACGAGATTCACTTGCGGCAACTGGTTAACTTGCGGGTAATCCAGGCTGATGCGGTTGAAGTATTGGATTATATGATACCGGAAAACTCGGTGTCCGGCTTCCATATTTTCTTTCCCGATCCGTGGCCAAAAAAGAAACACCACAAGCGACGGCTCATTCAGCCGGAATTTGCACACAAGCTGGCACTCAAATTAAAAGCGAACGGTTATATATTTGCAGTAACCGATTGGGAAGAGTATGCCGAGCAAATGGTTGAAGTACTGAGCCGCGAAGAACTCTTATATAATCCGAACGGCGGTTTTGCAGCGCCCATTCAGTGGCGCCCGAAAACAAGCTTTCAAAGAAAAGGTGAGGCGAAAGAGCATCGCATTAGATCAGAAGAGCGTCGTGTAGGGAAAGAGTGTAGATCTCGGTGGTCGCCGTAT
>CAZWDV010000083.1:0-12043 GCA_964632675.1 uncultured Sediminispirochaeta sp. | reverse complement strand
TTGAAGGCGCCCTGATCCTCGTTGGCGCGCAGCACCATCTCGAGGGGCCGGCCCCGGTCGAGGTGTTTTTTCAACTTGATGGAGGTTGCCTTAGCACCCTGATTGTCGAAAGTTACGTCCAGCAGGTCGGTCTCGAGGTTCACCCGCTGCCGGTTCGGCGCATTCCCGTAGGGCACAATACCGGAGGCGCTGGTGGCCACGGTCTGAGCTGCCTGGGCCTGGCCCTGCTCGTCGCCGTCACCGCCGGCTTGGTCGTAGGTGCCGGCTTCCTGGCCCGCGGCTGTGCCGTCACTGCCCGTCTGTCCGCTCTGGGTTTGCTGAGCCTGCTGAGCAATCTCCTCGGGGGGGGGCATAAAAAATTTGGTCTGGATGATGAATCCTACCGTGATTACAACTACCGATAAGACCACCGCTAATAGGGTTCGTTTGTCCATACTCTCTCCTCAGGGTGGTGCGGAGAATTACAGGGAAAACGGCTACTGAGATGGCTCAATAGTTCTTATCGCGCGGCAGTAGGAAGGGAAGTATCCAACAACAGGGAGGCCTTTTCGAACAGCTCCTGCAGCTGGCGACTACGGTTATCGTATGTATCGTTTTGTGGATAGAGCACTATCACAAAATCATATCCGGTTTTTAGGGAGGATTGCATAATTCTATACGCCTCCCGGGTTACTCGTTTGGCCCTGTTTCGCTGAACTGCAGTGCCGTACTTCCGAATAAGGGTAACCATCAATCTGTTTCTGTCGAGTCCGTTTTCTCTGTAAAAAAGCTTTGCACCAAAACATGATACTTTGTTGGGTGACGAAAACACCCGGCTGATGTCGTTTCTTTTTTTCAGCCGTTGCTGTTTAGTAAGGCTTTCTTTCATCTGCGACGGAGAGTTTTTTTCTACCCTTCGCTCTACGACGCGCAAGAACCTTCCTTCCGCCTTTGGTGGCCATACGGGCCCGGAATCCGAATTTACGGTTTCTTTTCATTTTGCTTGGCTGATAGGTCCTCTTCATTTCGATAACTCCTTATTTGATCGCAAAAAGCGTTATAATCTATTCTTCTGTCTATACTTCTGACGGTGGAACAGTATACTCGCCGGGCCGCTCCTCTGTCAACTAGGCGCCGCTACTCGTCCTCTTTATCCCGTTCCTCCACGCGCTTGCCCAGCTCTTTCAGGGCCTCTTCGAAGCGGCTCTTGTACTGCGGATCCTCCGGCGGCTCAGCTGTCTCTTCGGCCGGCTTCTGTGTAGCCGGCGCGCCTGCAGGTGTCGACGGGGCAGGCCGGTCTGTAGCATTGAATCCTTCTCCCCCTCCAACCACGATGCGAATATCCTTGACTTCCAGCTCGGGGTATTGGCGGCTGATTTTGCGGAGAATAGAGCGCTTTTGCATGTGCAGCAGCTGAACCCAGCCGGGATGGTCGGCTTCGACGATGAGTACGCGGCCGCGGATGTCCCGCGGGTGAGTGTGGGCGGCGATATTGATGCCGGCCAGCTGCTTCCAGCTGGTAAAAAAACTGTGGTATTGGTCGGCGCGGTCGATCTGGCTGTCGTTGAAGTAGGCTTTGAGGATTTCGCGAACACCCCTGGGGCTTTTGCGGGTGCCCCGGCCAAGCTCGGACCAGTCGGGCACGGTATCGGGGCCGTGGTGGTCTACCGGACCGGAGTCGGTGTCGCGGTTTGTGTGTTTGTTGTCCTCATGTCCGTTGTTCGGATCCATCCGTCTTCCACCCAGTAAATTGCCGTGTCGCCTGTGGTAGGCTCGCCCGCTCGCTTTTCAGCATCGGCCGAATCAACCAAATCGTCCGGCCCATCGCCGGCCTGCGCCAGATCGAGATATTTCTCGTCGGGCAGAAAGGTGAAAAAGGCCTGTTCGTATTCGGGCAGCTGCGCCAGAAAGCGCCTGCGGCGCTCGCCGTCGAGCTCGAGCAGCACATCGTCGAGCAATAGTATCGGCCGGCGTCCCGTTTTCTGCGAAAAATAGCGGCACTGGCCTATTCTCAATATAAGCGACATAAGCCGCAGCTGTCCAGTGGAGGCGATGCGGGCAAAATCGCCGCCGGCCAGGCGAAAAACAAAGCGGTCACGGTGCGGCCCGCTGGAGGTGGTACCGTAGAGCAGGTCCTGTTCACGTTTTTCCGCCAGATACTCGCAGATCCGATCCAGGCCGGGGGAGCTTGAATCGCGAGCCTCGCCGGGGTCGGCGGCGGAGGCGCCCCCGCCTTGCGGCCATGAGGGCCGGTATTCGATGGACAGGGGTTCGGAGATGGTGGAAACCTCGGCAAAAATAGGGGCCACTACCCGGTTGAACTCCCGGACAACCGCCGCGCGGCGACGCTGGATTTCGATTCCCGCGGCTGCCAACTGCTGATCGTAGACGGGGATGAGATCTGTGCGTTGCTCTTTAAGCGCAAGATTACGCATTTTCAGGATTTTACTGTAATCGCGCAGGGTGTCGATAAACATCGGATCGAAGAGGCTCATGGTCTGATTAAAAAACCACCGCCGGCGCTCGGGCGGGCCGTTTACAAAGTAGATATCGTCATGGCTGAATACGATGGCCGGTATATGCGCGATGAGCTGTTTGCGGTCCTGGACCCGCTTTCCGTCAAGCTCAATACTTTTTTCCCTGGCCCCCGATCCGGAGGAGGGGCTTCCGGCACCGGAACTTTCATTGGCCGGACCGCCGCCTGTGTTGCAACCCAGTTTGAAGGCCACTGTACCTTCAACATTCTCCTCCTCAGGACGTATATAACGGCCGTTCAGGGCCATCTCGCGTTTCCCGTGGCTTATGAGTTCATTTTCCCGGCGCGTGCGAAAACTGCTGCCGTAGGAAAGCAGATAGACTGCTTCGAGAAAGTTACTTTTTCCCTGCCCGTTCTCACCGACCAAGAATATGCGGCGGGCCTTCAGCGGCACCTTCTGATCGTGGAGATTGCGGTAAGAGTATGTAGTAATCGAGGTGAATCCCATTCAATTTAATCGAGCTGCATCGGCATCACGATGTGGAAAAACTCTTTCTCCGGTTTGGAGAGCAGGGTAATCGCCTTGTTCGGCTCGGTAAAGCGAAGCAAAATTTCTTCTTCGCCTATCACCCGCAGCGGTTCGGTCAGATAGAGATAGTTCAGCGCAACGGTCATCTCCGGACCTTCGTAGTCGCATTCCACTTCTTCCTTAGCCACACCGATTTCGCTCTCTTCGGAAGTGAGAGTGATATTGTTTTCGCTGAGAGTCAGGTAGATTCGGCGCGATTTCTGTTCAACCAGCAGCGATACGCGTTTGAGCGCCTCTTCAAACTGGGGTTTGTTGATGGTAATTTCATACTGCTGCTGCTCGGGAATAACCCGCTTGTAATTCGGGAATTGTCCTTCGATCAGGCTGGAGGAGATGCGCTGGCTGTCGAACTGCATAAACAGGCTCTTTTCACCTACCGCTAAGCGCAGATTGCCCTCTCCACTGGCCAGCTTACGCAGCAGCTGCAGCACTTTCGGGGGAATGATGACCGGATCGAACTCGGGTATCTGACTGGCAAACTCTTTGGAAATAAAACTAAGGCGCCGGCCGTCGGTAGCCACCATGGAAAGTCCGCCTTCACGGTTTTCAAGATATACCCCGTTCATGAAATAGCGGGTTTCATCGTCACTGACAGCAAACAGAGTCTGACTGACCATTTCGATAATATCCTTCTGGGGAATCTCAAAAAACTGATCCTCGGCAATTTCCTGCAGTTCCGGAAACTTGTCACCGGCAATGCTTTTGAGCTGGAAGTTTATTTTCTTAAAGAGAGGTTTGATGAGCAGTCGATTGTCGGTCTGTTCGAATTCAACGTCTCCGTCGGGAAGAGAACGAAGAATGCCCAAAAATTTGTCACAAAAAACGGTTGTGCTGCCTTCTTCGGCAATATCGGCGGGAATCTGAGTTTCAAAACCGACTTTCAGATCGGTGGCTTTGATGCTGAGAGTGTTGTTTTCAGCGACCAGCAATACATTCGAAAGAATCGACAATGCATTACGGGTGGATATTATTTCCTGGGCTATTGATATCTCTTTCTGGATAGTATTTTTCTCGCAGGTAAACTTCATCGTTCTCTCCTATCTTTATGGTTCTTTTAAATTAATAATCAGTAATAGTAGTAGTAGGGTCCGTGGATATGTGTATAAGCCTCCTAACTGTACCTCTTACGGTAGATTATCATTCTGGAAAACTCAATAACTTTCGTGCAGGTTTATGCACAAAATCACAACCCCACCCATTTTCCCACACACACTCCCGAACAATTCACAGGCTATCAAGAGCTTTTATTTCGTTCCATACTCCTTAATCTGGCGGATAAGCCTCTGGATATTCGGCTCCAGATACGAATCGGTCTGCATCCGGCTTTCTATCCGCTGACAGGCGTGCATTACAGTTGTGTGATCGCGGCCGCCAAACTCGAGTCCAACCTCGGTGGTAGAAAACTCGGTAATCTCTCTGGTGATGTACATGGCTATCTGCCGCGGAAAGGCGATGGCTTTGGTCCTTTTTTTACCGCGCAGGTCGTAGGGGGAGAGGTTGAAGTAGTCGGCGACTGCCCGCTGGATAATCTCGATGGTGATGTTACTCTGTTTCGGGCTGGAAAAGACATCCTTGAGCTGTTCTTGCGCAATGTCCACGGTAATCTTTTTGTTGAGAATATCGCTGTAGGCGATGAGTTTAGTGAGAGCGGCTTCGAGATCGCGCACATTGGTAGTGATATTCTTGGAAATAAGTTCGATTACCTCCTCGTCAATGGCAGCCCGCTTCTCTTCTGTTTTTCGTTTCAGGATTGCATAACGGGTTTCATAGTTAGGCGGCTGCAGATCGACATTCAGACCGCGTTCGAAACGACTGCGCAGCCGGTCGGTCAGATGTTTGAGTTCTGACACCGGCCGGTCGCAGGTAAACACCATCTGCTTATTCGAATCATAGAGTGCGTTAAAGGTGTGGAAGAGTTCTTCCTGGGTTTGATCCTTACTCTGCAGAAAATGAATATCGTCGATCAGCAACACATCCACGTTGCGGTAGCGGTTTTTGAACTGATGGTTTTTCCCATCGCGGATAGACTGGATAAACTCATTAGTAAACGTCTCGGCGGTGACATAGACCACCCGGGTTTTCTCATAGTTATTATGTATGAAATTTCCGATGGATTGGATGAGATGCGTCTTACCGAGCCCGACACCGCCGTAGATCAAACAGGGGTTATAGGCAGTACCCGGATTCTTGGATATAGCAATACAGGCATTGGCGGCAAAGGAGTTGTTTTCGCCGACCACAAAGTTTTCGAATGAATAATCGATACGCAGCTCGCTGTGCTTACGCAGGTTGAGTTGCGGGTGGTGGTGCTGACTGCTTTGCGGCTTGTGCTGCGGGTCGCCCTGCAGGCTGTTGTGCGCTCCACTGAGTGCGTTGCTGTTGTGTGCGTTACTGTGGAGGCTGCGGCCGGAGGACCCGTGCGCGGCGGCAGAGTTAGTTCCCGCTTCGTCAAAACCTCCCGGCGAGGTACCGGGAACAGTGCCCGGTGGGTTTGCATGCTCTTTTTTTGCTTTAGTTTTGGGGGCTCCAGAAGCCGCGGAATTTGGGCCGGAGCCGGCCGATGATTTCGACTTGGCAGCTGCTTGCCCTTGCGGGCTGTCGTTTTGGCTGGGTAAGGTGGAGTTCGAATCTGCCGGACGAGGTCCGGCTTTGGAGTGGCCGCCTACACGCCCGGCCCCTGAGTTATCCACAGGCCCCCGGGCCGATGAGTGTTCCTGAAGGGCCTCAGAACCTGCGCTTGGCTGGCCGCTATGGTTGGCGGGCGGCTGCAATTTGACTATCTCAAAGGTTACCTGTATAGACATTCCCGACAAGTCAAAGAGGGTATCCTGGATGAGTTTTAGATAACGCTGTGTCACTTGGTCTCTATAGAAAGATGAGGGCACAGCAAGAATTATCTCGTTTTCGCGCGATGCATAGTACTGTATATTACGAAACCACATAACGTATTCTTGTTCAGAAAGGTGCTGTCTAATTTGATTCAGCGCCTCTTTCCAGAAAATACTGTAGTCCCACTGTTGTGTATCGCCTTCCATCTAATACTCCACTATGATATACACTTACTGCACAAGTTATCCACAACCCATATGATAATATAATAAATTACATAAATCTCTTATATGTCTAACTTTAACAGAAAACTAATATATAACTTGTTTTTATACAACAAGTTAACAGAATTTTCTCATCAAATATTAAAAATCTCAATTCTTTTGATAATTAATTTAGCAGCTCTTCTTCTAATATGCCATAGGATAGAGAATTTATCCACAAGTTTTCCCCACTGCTGTACGAAGAATGGAGCTGTCTGTTTCACAAAGCATTTTCAAGAAATAATTTAACCATCAAAAGAAGAGATGAAAACATTTACTCACCAGTTTATATTGAGTTAAAGAGTACATAGCACCAAGCTTCGGACAACAGGTTTACTTTTAGAGCTGAAAACGGTATAATTTCCCATTCACATAAACGAACAACAGGTAGAATAAACATGCACGACCAATATTCCGCTCAGCACATCCAGGTGTTAAAAGGACTGGATGCGGTGAGAAAACGACCAGGCATGTACATCGGGTCCACCGGCCCGGACGGACTGCACCATCTGGTATACGAAATCGTCGACAACAGCATAGACGAAGCGCTCGCCGGCCACTGTTCTCAGATCAGTGTAATTATCGGCCGGGGCAATATCATCACCGTCGAAGACGACGGCCGGGGCATACCCGTAGACAACCACCCCGTGGAAAAAGTCAGCGCCCTGGAAATCGTCATGACCCGCCTGCACGCCGGCGGAAAGTTTAATAAAGACTCCTACAAAGTATCCGGGGGACTGCACGGAGTGGGAGTATCGGTAGTAAACGCTTTGTCGAAGTGGTGTGAAGTTGTCGTTCACAAACAAGGAAAAAAGTACTACCAGAAGTACGAGCGCGGAGTACCTCTGATGCCCGTAGAAGAGCAGGGCGAGACAGACCGTATCGGTACCACCACCCGCTTCCTGGCCGACACCGAAATATTCGAAACCACCGATTACAGCTTTGATGTGCTCTCGCAAAGACTGCGTGAGCTGGCCTTCCTCAACAAAGGCATCAAAATACATTTGGAAGACCAGCGGTTTCCTGAAAGCAAAGTCCGCGACTTCGAGTTCGAGGGCGGCGTCAAATCGTTCGTAATCTATCTCAGTGAAAACAAAAAACCGATTCACAAAGAGCCTATCTACATCGAAGCCACCCGTGAGAACGTCGAAATCGAAGTGGCCATGGAGTACAACGAAGGCTACTCCGAGAATATCTTCAGCTTTGTAAACAACATCAACACCCGCGAAGGCGGTACGCACCTGGTAGGCTTCAAGACAGCCCTTACCAGGGTCTTCAATGACTTCCTCAAAAAATCGAAGCATGCAAAAAAAATGGAAGACAGCCTCAGCGGCGACGACTGCCGCGAAGGCCTGACCGCCGTTATCTCGGTAAAAGTACCGGAGCCGCAGTTCGAAGGGCAGACCAAGTCGAAACTCGGTAATTCGGAAGTAAAAGGAATCGTCTCATCCCTGGTGTATGAATACCTCACGTACTTCCTGGAAGAAAATCCGACCGTTATAGATAAAATCCTGGAAAAAGCAGTCATGGCCGCGAAGGCCAGGGTTGCCGCCCGCAAAGCCCGCGACCTGACCCGCCGCAAGAGCTTTCTGGAAAGTACCGGCCTCCCGGGCAAGCTGGCCGACTGCAGCGAGCGCGACCCCAGCCGCAGCGAAGTGTACATCGTCGAGGGTGACAGTGCCGGCGGCAGTGCCAAACAGGGACGAGACCGTCAGTTTCAGGCGATCCTGGCGCTGTGGGGAAAAATGCTCAACGTCGAAAAAACCCGCGCCGACAAAGTCCTCTCCAACGATAAACTGCAGCCGATCATCGCCAGCATCGGCGCCGGCGCCGGCCGGGAGTTCGACGTAAAAAACATCCGCTATCACAAGGTGATCATTATGGCGGATGCCGATGTCGACGGATCGCACATTCGCACCCTTCTGCTGACCTTCTTTTTCAGGTATATGCCCGCACTCATCGAACAGGGACATGTATTTCTGGCGATGCCGCCGCTGTACAAAATAACCTTCAACCGGCGCAGTTATTACGCTTACAACGAAAAGGATCGCGACCGCATTCTCAAAGAGCTCAACGTGGGCGAGGAGAAAGTTGGTTTTCAGCGCTACAAAGGTCTTGGTGAAATGAACCCGGATCAGCTCTGGGACACGACCATGAACCCCGAAACCCGCAACATCATGCAGGTCAAGCTGGAGGATGCCGTCGAGGCCGATCAGATATTTACGACTCTGATGGGGGAACATGTGGAACCGCGCAGAAAGTTTATCGAAGAAAACGCCCTGCGGGTATCCAATTTGGATGTATAGAATTTTTTTGTTTTTGGGATCGTTTCTGATTTAGCAATCCACCGGCGCGGATACGCACCAGGGCCCCGTCGGAATTCCAAGCGGGCCGCTCAGGTGAGCCGGTCGGCAATTGCAGCCGGCCATACCGCCCGGGCGAAGCACCAAGCTTCGACAGAGGAGAAACAGTCCCCGACTACATATTATATCATTAAGATATAAAAAGCATCGCCTACATCCTAGTGCAGGAGTGGACCGATGCCTTCGTAATGAAAAGCAAGGAGTGGAACTTTGGAAGAGACCAGAGGCAGAGTAATACCAGTCGCGATAGAGGACGAAGTCAAAGAGTCTTACCTCAACTATGCAATGTCCGTCATCGTCAGTCGCGCGCTACCGGATGTCCGCGATGGACTGAAACCGGTGCACCGGCGTATCCTGTATTCGATGGGCGAGATGGGCTTGCGCTCCAACCAGCCCTACAAGAAGTGCGGACGTATCGTCGGAGATGTACTCGGTAAGTTTCATCCCCACGGAGACCAGTCGATCTACGATGCCCTGGTCAGGCTTGCACAAAAATTTTCCATGCGTTATCCGGTCGTTGATCCCCAGGGAAACTTCGGATCGGTCGACGGCGACCCGCCGGCAGCCATGCGTTACACCGAATCACGCATGGGGCGGCTGGCAGAAGAGATGCTCACCGACATAAAGAAAGAGACCGTCGACTTCGGCCCGAACTACGATGATACCATGGACGAACCCCTGGTCCTGCCGTCCAACTTTCCTTATCTGCTGGCCAACGGTGCCAGCGGAATCGCCGTCGGAATGGCAACCAATATACCCCCGCATAATCTGCGGGAAATTACCGCCGCTATCATCGCCTATATTGAGAATCCGGATATTTCGGTGGACGAGCTCATCAAACACATCAACGGTCCCGATTTTCCGACCGCCGGAATTATCTTCGGCCGTAGGGGTATGCGAAATGCCTACCGCACCGGCCGCGGCAAAATCACCGTAAGAGCCCGCTGTACCTTAGAAGAGACCCGCGCAGGGAAAGAACGCATTATAGTCACCGAACTACCTTATGCCGTCAATAAAGCCAACCTCATTGTGCGCATCGCCGACCTCGTAAAAAACCGAAAAATTGACGGTATATCCGATCTGCGCGATGAAAGTGATAAAAGCGGTGTACGGGTCGTGATAGAACTAAAGCGCGGTGCAGTTGCAAAAGTAGTCTTGAACCAGCTTTTCAGTCATACTGCCCTGCAGCAGAACTTCAACGTAAACGCTCTGGCCCTGGTCGACGGAATGCCGAAACTGCTCAATCTCAAAGAAATGATCCACTACTTCGTACGCCACCGGGTTGATGTGGTGACCCGCCGAGCCAAATACGAGCTAAAAAAAGCCGAAGAGCGCGAGCACATCCTGGTCGGTTTGAAAATTGCCCTGGATAACATCGACGAAGTAGTGCAGATCATAAAGAGCTCCAGCAACGCCGAAGATGCCCGAACCAAACTTATGGACCGCTTTGCTCTGTCCGAGCGACAGGCCCAGGCTATCCTCGACATGCGTCTACAGAAACTCACCAGCTTGGAAACCAAAAAAATAGTAGAGGAACTGGAAGAGATTCGCAAGCTGATTGCGTACCTTCGCGACCTGCTCTCCAGTGAACAGAAGATACTCGCGGTAGTTCGTCAAGAAACCGAAGAGCTCAACGCAAAATACGGCGACGACCGGCGAACAGAAATACTAGTAGACGAAGTAGAAGAGATAAACATTGAAGACCTCATCAAGAAAGAAGATATGGCAGTTCTGCTTTCCAACAAAGGCTTCATTAAACGCGTACCGGTCTCCAGTTATCGCAGCCAGGGCCGCGGAGGCAAAGGCTCATCATCCGCCACTTTGCGAAACGAGGATTTCATCGAGCACCTCTTCATAGCAAATACCCATGATTATATCTTTTTCGTCACCAGCGCCGGTAAAGCATACTGGCTAAAAGTACACGAGTTGCCGGAAGGAACCAAAACCTCCCGTGGCTCACATATCAAAACCCTGCTGCAGATTTCTGCAAATGAGGAGATCACCACAGTAATGGATCTGCAGGAGTTCAGCGACGACAAATACATTTTTATGGCCACTCGACGAGGTATTGTCAAAAAAGTACGAACAAGCGATTTTTCCAACGCGAAGACCCGCGGCATTATCGCCCTCAATCTCGCACAAAATGACAAACTGATTTCATCGATTCTGACAACCGGCGACAATGATGTTATTCTCGTCAGTCGCAGCGGAAATGCTCTGCGATTCCATGAGGAAGAGGTGCGCGCTATGGGTCGCAGTTCCCGCGGTGTAACTGGCATGAAGCTTTCCAAAGATGACGAGCTTGTCGGTGTTCTAAGGGTTGAAGAGAATGAACACATGTTTGTCATCACCGAAAACGGTATTGGCAAGCGAGTGGAATACGATCACTTTCATCCGCATGGACGCGGCACCCGCGGCCAAATTGCCTACAAGAGTGACGATAAGACCGGGGAGTTGGTCGGAACACTCAGCCTAGGAGCAGAGGACGATATCGTCTGCATCACTTCCCGAGGCGTAAGCATAAAGCTTCCAGTAGAATCCATTCCTATCCAAGGCCGTACCGCCCGCGGTGTTATTTTGGTAAATATTGGAAAACCAGACCAGCTGGTCGGTGTCGCGAGAGTAGTGAATGAAAAAGAAGACTAGCTGTTTCACGTGAAACAGCTAGTCAAAGCTTGGTGATATATACATAATAAGCTGTTATAAAAACAAGAGTTGGAAGTTGATGTAATAATCAAACCTTCCAACTCTTGTTTTATTAAACAATTATTTTCCTATGCGCACCATTTTTCGTACAACTCTGAGGGAGAAGTTCTATAATAGTTAGGAATGTATTCACTTGACATCTTTAGCGGAGTCTCATAATTTCTACTCCAGCAATCATACTCTGAATCAGTGAGATTTAATTGGGAAATAAAAAAGCGGTCTTTGAAGAGTTTCTTCAAATGGTTTTTTCGCATAGTATCGGGGATACCGGTTAACTGAGAGTGAGTTTTAAACTCTTTTTCTCTGACTCGGCATTTTTTTAGATAATTGTGATAGAACTGATAAATGCACATTCTTTCCATTTGATTATTTACATTTTTCCCGAAACAAATGGATTTGGATACATGCTCTGCAAGATCTTTACGAAATTGACGATCCATATAGTTTACTGGAAATAGAGGATTATCGAGGGTTCGAGGTTCTTTACTTGAAATTTTTGTGTGTATGAGCAAATTCGATGAGTGGAGTGAAAATAACCAGCTATTATTGCGGATAGCCCTTGTATACTCCAGTTTTTTATCTGTAAGCAGTGTAATCGGAAAGCGATCTTCTAAAGAAGATTGTATTTGCAACAATTCTAGAAGAAGATCATTAAAGGCATATTCAACACTTTTTGTATTTGCCTTCCAAATGCCTTCATAATGATCTCTCATTCTCTTCTGTCGATCTGAAAGAATACCAGTCCTTTTTATTGAAGAGTAATTGAATTGATAGTAGAAGAGTGAAGTTTTCCCAACAAGAATATTGATATTATTAGGATAATAGTAGTTTACTGAAA
>CAZWDV010000082.1:0-12362 GCA_964632675.1 uncultured Sediminispirochaeta sp. | reverse complement strand
GATGCAAATTCAAACTTTGAAAGTCATATGGACTTTCAAAGTTTGAATTGCTGAGGTCTGAGGTAAATGCTTGCTAATTGCCATACGAGGGCGTACAATGATTTCTCATGAAAAACCTGCACTTCAAAGACAGAGTGCTGATTTATTTTTTCACTGTAATTTTTCTGCCCATTCTCACCCTGGGCGTAATTGCACCTGCGCTCTACTCACGTACAGTTGCCAAACTTTCCACCGATTATACCTCCGACATGGTCGAACGAGTTACCCAGAACATTGACCTGATGATCCACAATGAAGAAAAGCTGCTGACTATGTGCATGCAGTATAAAGCTTTGCGGGAGTTCTTTTTTTCTTCCCCGCCTAACCCAGACGGCACTTCCGGAGTGCAAGACCTGTTTGCCTCCGTCTGCGAATCCCATCCTGAAATAACCGGCATTATTGCAGTAACCGCCAACGATCGGTCATTTTCAGGTGAACTACAGCGTATCTCCCGCGACCCGCTGACTGAGGAGAGCTGGTTTACCCTGGCCCGTAACGCTCCGTCTGAGTTCGGCCTGGTCACCCGACCCATTGGCAGAAATCTAAGAAACACTTCCGGTATCGGTCCGGACGAAATAATATCAATTATCAAAGCGGTGTACCATCCGCGGACGAATGAGTTTTCCGGAGTCCTCATGGCCGACTTGAACCAGGAGTATTTGGAGGCGTCCTTCGAAGGTACTGCCCGGGGGGATAAAGTTTTTTTCTACATTCTGGACTCACTGGGGAACTATGTGTACGCACCGGTGAATGAAATTGTCTACAGGATAAATCCGCAATGGCTGGTAGACAGCAGCCAGATAGCCGAGAAGCGGATTCTGGACCGGGACTACGGAATTATCTTTACGAATTCCGCCTACACGGGCTGGAAAACTGTTGGAGTATACCACTTGCAAGAGACTATGCAGGCGGTGAATTTTGTACGAGTCTCGGCGCTGCTGATCGCCCTGATCACTTTCGCCCTCACTGTTTCGGTGTCGATGATCTATACTTCTGCCATTTCAAAACCGGTTCTGGCCCTCCGGAATATAATGCATAGTGCCGGCCGGGGTGACCTGGCGGTTCGCTACCACAGCAGCTCCGGTGATGAAATCGATGAACTGGGACGAGGCCTTAACTCTATGCTGGACCAGATTCAAAACCTGATCGATATGGTGTATACAGAGCAGAAAAGCAAACGCGAAGCGGAACTAAGGATCCTGCAACAGCAGATCAAACCGCATTTTCTGTACAATACACTGGATACCATTCAATGGATGGCCCAGGAGCAAAGGGCACCGAATATTATTGAAGTGGTTAGCGCTCTCACAAAATTGTTTCGGGTTACCCTCAGTCAGGGCCATGAGCTAATCACGTTAGACCAGGAGATAGAACATGTACACAGCTATCTGATAATACAAAAAGTCCGCTACGAGGACAAATTCGACTACTCCGTGGAATATCCCCCGCAGTTGAAGAACCTGAAAGTACTCAAAATGATTCTACAACCCCTGGTGGAAAACTCCATTTATCATGGAATAAAGGAAAAAACCGGATCCGGTTCTATTCGGGTCACTGTCTATTCGGATGACGATAGGCTGCTTCTGAAAGTCGCAGACAACGGAGTCGGTATACCGCCCGAAAAGCTTACATCCATCCAAAATGGGCTGTTACAGCTAGACCATGATAGTGATAGGAGCGCATTTGCGCTATACAACGTGAACGACAGGATTCGCCTCACCTACGGCGAGGATTACGGAGTCTCGATTGACAGTTCACCAGACAGAGGCACTGTTGTGCTAATAACACATCCGTTGATCCGGGAGAAAGAAGGATAGATAAGCTATGTGGAATGTTTTTATTGCAGATGACGAACCAAAAATCCGCAGGGGTCTGGCTACGCTTATCGAGTCGTTCAGCGTCGATTTCAAGATATGCGGAGAGGCTGAAGATGGTCTGTCTGCTATGGAGTATGTCGCGGCCGAACTGCCGGATATCCTGCTGGTCGATATCTGCATGCCCCGCTTAAACGGACTCGAGTTTATCGAAAAGATTAGGGAACAATCGAGAAACAGCATTATCATCATCATTACCGGTCACGATGAGTTCGAATATGCCAGAAAAGCGGTAGAACTGCCCATATTCGAATATGTGCTCAAACCGGTCGACCATTCGATGTTAGCGGAGGTAATGCAAAAAGCAGTACAGGAACTCTCGGAGCGGCGTCGCAAGAACAAGCTGCTGCAGTGGGCGGAGAGTGAGTTCGCACATCATAAATCAGTACTGTTTCAGGAGTTTATAAAGGAATGGTTTGCCGGAAGTCTCAGTCGACAGAACTTTGAAGAGAGACAAAGATTTTTGGACATAAAGGTTTCCGGAGAAATCACTCTACTCGGAGTGCAGGTACAGTATAGGTTTTTAGGCGGTACTCTGGAAGATTTCAAAGAGAACGCCATCTCAAAACTTGCAGCAAAGAAAATTGTAGACGAGAGCCTGCAGGAATTCAGCCCCCATCTTCAGTTTTCCGACCAGCAGGATACCCACTATTACATCATCCAGGCGGAATTGCCGTTAGATTACTGCGGCATTATAAAGGAGCGGATAAAGGCTGAACTCAACCTCAACTCCCGCTGCGAAGAGCTTCGATGTAGATTCGATTTTACCGATTTTCCGAAAGCATATGATATACTGCATACCCAGTTCGAAAATCATGCTCATACCCGCCCATTTATTCGTAAACTTTCTGATTTTCTTGAAGATAATTACGTCGATAAAGCCATAAATCTTGAAAGGGCCGCCGCCCATATGGCTATGAGTCCCGGCTATGTGAGCCGGCTTCTCAAACAATATACCGGGTACGGCTTTACCGAGTTCACCAACCGCTTCAGGGTATGTAAGGCGATGAACCTGATAGCACATCCGGAGAAAAAGATGTATGAGATTGCAGAGCTGGTGGGCTATTCGAGCCAACACTACTTCAGCCGGGCTTTTAAACGGGTAACCGGCATCTCACCGGAAGACTACCGCCGGGAACCGGAGGAAAGATAATGCGACCAAGAAAGCTGATTTTTTTATTTTCACTGCTTACCGCAATTTTAATGATGACTCTGTTTTACTCTGTTAACCAACCATTCCAAAGGCAGACACAAAATAAGATTGAGCACCTCATCGGAGTAGCCCAGGCGAACCTTTCCGAGCCGTGGCGCGTGGTGATGAATGCAGAAATCAAGAACACTGTAGCGTCTTATTCCGGTGTAAGGGTGATCTTTACCAATGCTGGGGACAGCAGTGAACGCCAGGCGGAAGATATCGAGAAGTTGATAAAATTGGGTATCGACCTGCTGATTGTCTCGCCAGTAGAATCGTCGGTGATGACCCCCGTTATTCACAGGGTGTATGAGCAAATGCCGGTAATTGTGCTGGACAAAGGCGTTGAGGGCTACGACTACACCCTTTTCATAGGTTCCGATAATAAACTGGTGGGAAAACAGGCCGGGAGGTTTGTTAAACGCAAACTGAACGGTCGCGGGGGCAAGGTAGTGGAAATCACCGGACGGGCGGAATCGCTGCCGGTTTCAGAAAGAAAGATTGGCTTTCGGGAAGAACTGCAGGATGCCCGCAGCATCGATATCACCGCCAGCTTCAGTGCCGATTGGCTGCGGGACAAAGCCGAGGATATTACCAAGGAGCACATGGATCTCATTTCAGACTGCGATGTTGTGTTTGCCCACAATGATGCAATGGCACTCGGGGCTTACCGAGCTCTTGAGAACGTCGGAATGAGGGATAAGGTAATAATAGGAGTCGATGGTCTTACCGGTGAGCAGGGCGGTCTGGCACTGGTTGAGGCGGGAGTCCTGAATGCCACTATCACCTGCCCCACCGGCGGCCGGGAAGCGGTGATCAGAGCAATGGATATTCTGCAAAAACGGGACGGACTGCCGAAAAAGATTTTCCTGCGGTCGTCTCTGGTCACGAAAGACAATCTAGAGGTAATACGAACTAAATCAGTCAACCGCCCCCGGCAGGACCCGGAAAACCCAATTGTACTGGGCTTTGCCCAGGTCGGCAAAGAGGGTGACTGGCGGGCTGCCAACACGAAATCGATAAAAGAGGCTGCCAGAAGAGCGAACATACGCTTGATATTCGAAGATGCTGAGCTGGATCAATCCAAGCAAATTGCCGCCATTCGTGACTTTATTAGGCAGGAAGTGGATGTGATCGCCTTCTCACCAATTGTTGAAACCGGTTGGGAGGAAGTCCTGCGGGAAGCCCGTGACGCAGGCATACCGGTTATATGCTCCGACCGAACCGTAAAAGTATCAGACGAAACCCTGTTCACGACCTACCTGGGAGCGGATTTCATCGAAGAAGGCCGACGGGCCGCCCAATGGCTTCTGGAAGAGACTGAAGGCAGCGATGAGATACGGATTGTAGAGATTGCCGGCTATCCGGGCTCGGCTCCCGCTGTCGACCGCCGGAAGGGCTTTCATGAAGTAATCAACCAGTCAGCGACCCACACAATAATTGACAGTGAAAATGGTGACTTTGTGTACAACCTCGGCTATAACGCAATGAAACGGTTTTTACTGCGGCATACACGCATTGATGCTGTGTACGCCCACAATGACGATATGGCCTTAGGCGCCATCAAGGCGATTGAGGAAGCCGGATTGAAACCCGGTGAGGACATTCTGCTGGTATCAATCGACGGGGTGAAAGCGGCTTTTGAAGCTATGATCGCCGGCAAGCTGAACTGTACCGTCGAATGCTCCCCGCTGCTCGGCCCGCAACTCATGAACGCAGTCCAGACCTATATGAACGGCGAGGAATTGCCGTTCAGGATCAATACCGAAGAAGGGGTGTTTCCCAAAGAAATTGCTGCCGACTATATTTCATCGAGAAAATACTGACCCAGCCCGCAACTGTGTCGAAACGTATAAAATTTAACCGTTCTGTCTAAAGACAGCTCGAAACCTCCCCTCCTATAATCAAAACTACGGTCCCTGCAAGGGACACTTATTACAAGGGGGACGAGAGATGAAAAAATTACTGGTGCTGATCCTGTGCATGTTCCTGGCGGCCAGCTTTGCATTCGCCGGGGGCGCGAGGGAAGATGACGGAAAGCTGACAGTCGGTTTCGCTCAGATAAAAGAGGACAGTCCGTGGAGAACCACCGAAACCAATTCGGTGCAGAAGGAAGCCGAACGCCTGGGCATCGACCTAAAACTGGCGGTCGGAGTACAGGACGAACAGATTGCAGCCATTCGAGATTTCATAGCCCAGGGCGTAGATGGAATACTCCTGGCCCCGCAGACGCGCAGCGGATGGGACGAAGTGCTCACCGAAGCCAAAAACGCTGGAATACCGGTGGTTCTGCTGGACCGCGGTGTAGACGCTCCTGAAGAGCTGTGGGTTACCCAGATATCATCCGATTTTGCGTTTGAAGGCCGCGAAGCCGGTAAATGGGTTGCTGAAAAATTGAACGGTAAAGGCAAGGTAGTCGAACTATTCGGCGACCCGGCCGCCGACCCCGCAATTCTGCGAAATGAAGGGTTCATGGAAGTTATCAGCACATACCCGGACATCAAAGTAGTTGCCTCGCAGACCGGCGAATGGAGCCGCGATAAAGGCAAACAGGTGGTCGAAGCCTGGTTGGCCGCCGATATGGACTTCGACGTAATCTACGCCCACAACGACGGTATGGCGCTAGGTGCAATCGATGCGCTTAAAGCTGCCGGAATGGACCCCGGCGATGATGTGATGATTATCGGAATAGACGCGATTAAAGCTGCCTTCGAAGCCATCGACCGCGGCGACATGAATGCAACCGTTGAGTGCAGTCCGCTGCTGGGCCCCTTGGGATTCGAAGCACTTGCCAAAGCAATCGACGGAAAACCGGTGGATCAGTACATCATCAATCCGGATAAACTCTACGATCAGGCCAACTATAAGGACCATCCTACTCAAGGTTTCTAAAACACAGTGGCACAAGAAATTCTGACTGTAAAAAGTCTTAGTAAGAGCTTTCCGGGAGTGAAAGCTCTTACTGATGTAAACTTCTCATTGGACAAAGGCGAGATTCACGGCTTGATGGGAGAAAACGGGGCAGGAAAATCCACCCTCATCAAGGTGATTACCGGCTTTTACACAAAAGACAGCGGTGAAATACTGTATAACAGCAGTCCGATCAATTTCAGTTCTCCCCTGGAAGCAGTGGAGAACGGCATTAGCACCGTTTATCAGGAGATAAATCTGATACCGCTTATGTCGGTCGCCGAAAACATTTTTCTGGGGCGGCAACCGGTCAGGAGTTTGCGCGGCATTCACTGGAAAGAACTCCACCGTCGGGCGGCGGAAGCGATGGCGCGTCTGGGACTGAGCATTGATGTGAGCCTGCCGCTGGAGAGCTACCCAGTGGCAATCCAGCAGATGGTCTCGATTGCCCGGGCCCTCGATATCTCTGCGAAAGTGCTTATTCTGGATGAACCGACCTCCAGCCTCGACTCTACCGAAGCGGCCAGTTTGTTTGAAGTATTGCAAACCCTGAAGCAACAGGGAATCAGCATTATTTTCATCACCCACTTTATTGATCAGGTGTTCGAAATCACAGACCGGATTTCGGTGCTGCGCAATGGCCGTTTGGTTGGACAGTTCCTCACTGAAGAATTGAGCAAAATCGACCTGGTTACCACAATGCTGGGAAAGGAACTATCCAAATTCGAAACAGTATCCGAGAAAGTGCAAAAAGAGACAATTGGCGAGGAGTTCCTGTCTATACGCAATATGTATAAAGCCGGATTCATTAAGCCCTTCGACTTAAAAATTCATAAAGGCGAAGTAGTCGGTCTGGCAGGACTGCTCGGTTCCGGGCGCACTGAAATTGCAAAACTGATGTACGGGATCGCAAAGCCGGACAGGGGTGAAGTGAAGATTAAAGGTATTCAGACCACAATAAACAGCCCTAAAAAAGCTACTCTGCACGGCTTCGGTTTCTGTCCGGAAGACAGAAAAGAGGTCGGTGTTATCCCCGAATTGAGTGTCCGCGATAACATTATTCTAGCGCTCCAGGCAAAGCGGGGGATATTTCGCTACCTCAGTCGGAAGGCCCGTGAAGAGATCGCCAAAAAGCTCATCGAATCACTCAACATAGTTACACCAAATGCAGACTTCAGTGTTCGTAACCTGAGCGGTGGAAATCAGCAGAAGGTTATCCTGGCCCGCTGGCTGGCGGCCAATCCCGAATTGCTTATCCTCGATGAACCGACCCGGGGAATCGATGTGGGGGCGAAAGTGGAAATACTCAAACTGATCTTCGAGTTGAAGGACCGCGGTTTAGCGATTCTCTTCATTTCTTCCGAACTGGAGGAGGTTGTCCGCTGCTCCGACCGCATCGCAGTACTGCGGGACAGACAAAAACTGAAAGAACTTGCCGGTCAGGAAGCGAATGAGCAAAAAATTCTGCACACAATCGCAGAAGAATAACAAAAAGGTGAACTTGCTATGAATATAAAACTACCTGACATTCAGGATTCAATCATCAAGCGGCTTGTCTGGACGATGCTGGGTTTGGTGGTAATACTACTGCTCAACCTGATTATCTCACCTCAGTTTTTCGAAATCGGTATTCAAGCCGACGGCAAACTCTACGGAAACCTGATAAACATACTGAACAACGGAGCAAGACTGTGCATTTTAGCGGTCGGAATGACACTGGTTTTCGCAACCGGAGGAATCGACCTTTCGGTAGGATCGGTTATGGCGGTGGCCGGAGCAATGGCAGCGCTACTCATCCGTCCCGGCTATCTGCAGGGAATGCCAGTGGCTGATCCCCAGCCCTCTATGGCTATTTTGATACTACTTCCGCTTTTGATTGCAATGGTCTTGGGCCTCATCAACGGTATTTTGGTGGCTGTTGTTAAAATTCAGCCGATTATTGTAACACTTATAATGATGTATTCCGCCCGCGGTTTGGCGGTTTTGATGATGGAAGGGCAAACCCCCTCCTACGATGAGGTCCCCTTTACTAAGCTCGCATTCGGCTTTTTCGCCGGTATTCCAATACCGGTCTGGATAGCTCTGGGTATACTTCTGAGTGTGCTGATCATTACAAAGACTACTGCCATAAAATTGTTTATAGAATCATTAGGCGAAAACAAAACCGCCAGCCGTTACGTTGGCATCCGCATCAAGCTGGTGATTATCGGCACCTATGTATTCTGCGCCCTCTTAGCTGGCCTGGCCGGTTTGATCCATGTAGCCTCGGAGTCCAGTACCAACCCTAACAGCACCGGTTTTATGATCGAGCTGGATGCCATTGCAGCAGTGATCATCGGGGGAACCATGTGGGGCGGCCGTTTCACCCTCTTAGGTTCGGTAGTCGGAGCACTCATTATTCAGAGTTTGACGACAACTGTATACTTTCAGGGCTGGCCTAAAGATTACGCTCTGGTGTTCAAGGCAATAGTAATCATCATTGTGGCGATTATACAATCGGAATTGTTCAGGGAAAAATTTAACAGCCTGTTTAAGAGGAAAGAATATGCAAAATAATTTACTCAAAAAACAAAACTTTCGCTTTACCGTTCAGAATATTCCGATACTCACCACCCTGTTTATCTTCCTGCTCACCTATACCCTGGCCTCCGCAATTTTCCCGGGCTTTTTCAACCTGTACAATTTCGTGAACATTTTTAAGGCCAACGCCTATATCGGTGTAATTGCGGTCGGCATGACCCTGGTAATACTGTCGGGCGGCATAGATCTCTCGGTAGGCTCCACAGTTGCCTTCACTACTATCTTCATTGCCAAAATGCATAGCCAATTCATGGTTCCCGCATGGATTTCTATGCTGATCAGCCTGGCAATCGGAGCTCTGTTGGGCCTTACTATCGGATATCTGATTTCGACCTTTGAACTGCCGCCCTTTCTTGTGACTCTGGTGGCCATGTTTCTAATGCGCGGGTTGGCCTATATGGTGCATGCGGGAACTATCAGCATCAAGGAAGACCCGTTTATTAATTTTATGAAATCAACCGGCATCCGCGTGGGAGCCGGCAATCTGAGTTTGTATGTATTCATATTCTTTTTAATACTATTACTCGGAATTTATGTGTCTACCCGCACCAAATTCGGCCGTTCAATCTACGCTATCGGCGGTGATGAGGACTCGGCGGTATTGATGGGACTTCCGGTAAAGCGTATTAAAATCTCGATTTACATGATCAACGGGTTTCTAGCCGCCCTCGGCGGTATTATCTTCACCATCCACCTGGCCTCCGGCAAACCGCACGCCGGCCTGGGCTTAGAATTGGACGTGATTGCAACGGTAGTGATCGGCGGCACGCTGCTGACAGGCGGAGCCGGATATGTAGTCGGCACTTTCTTTGGAGTACTGATGTACGCACTGGTTTTCAAGCTTCCTTCTTATATCTCATCGTTCAGAGAGTGGTATGCTCAGATTCTGGTTGGCGTACTGGTATTGGCCTTCATCCTAATCCAGACCTATATCACCTCGAACTCATACAAGTTCACCAAGAAGATGTAACACGCGCGGTTGTATCCTGTGCAATACTTTTTTCAATGAAACGCAGTATATACTATCGCGATTCGATTATAGGCAGGAATTTCCAGTACCTCGATCCGCCCGACCGCTCTAATAATCCGCACGCCTCCGAGCAGGAGGACTTTATGAGCGGTCCAAGCTTGAAAACCAGTTTTCAGTTCAACAGCTCTGGGTCGCTGCCTTCCAAAACCGCCGTGAAGGCTGAAGGTGGTCGAGTTGAACAAACCGATGTTAACCCCGTAACGTCCAGGCGCCTGGGAGGGGCGATCTGGGAGAAGAGCTCGGTTACCCCTGCCTCACAGAGGGCTTCGAGAGCGGTACCAAGGCAGTCGTCGTGCAGCTCTTCCGCTTTTACCTCATCTCCTGAGAAGTAATTCCTTGGGTCTGCCTTTGTAGAACTGTGGAGTGAGATAGAGCGCACGACCGGTGAAGCCGAGAGCATTGACGATCATCGCTTCGGTGGCTAGCGGGGAGCCCGGTGCTTCGGCGCAGGGTGTCGGCACGCTCAGTTCAAGCTGAAATATAGGTGCGTGCTTCTTCTATGAAACCCCGGTAGTTTTCTTCGGCGTCGTAGCGGTAGTCCACGGTGCCCCCGGCGGTGTCGATGGTGGCCTCTTCATGGGAGATGCTCCCCGATCCGTTCGGGCACAGTGTCCGGGGGGCGCGGATCAGGGAGTTATTAAAACTACGGATTGGGGGGTAAGGGTATGGGGCGGTTCGCGGATGGTCGCAGATAATTTTGATCGTTTACAGATTCGAAAAAGATTACTTCATTACTTAAGATCTGAAAGTTTAGCCTTTTTATAACCTCCTCGCTTCCTATCCTCAGGATGCGGTTCAATTCCTATTACCGTAATAACCCCTTTACCAGGTCCATATATCCAAAATATTCTTCCGGCAGCAGGAGCATTGTTCTCAAGATATGATTCCCACACCTTCATTCCGTAGCGTCTGCTTAACGGTTCAATTTCATGGGAAGCCAGTCCTGGATGTCGTGGATTATTACTCAAATGTTGTAAAGTTTTTACCAGTTTCTTAAAGTATTGCTTTTCTTCTTTCTTAAATGCTCCGGCTTTTTCTTTTTGCTTTAGCTCCTCCCAATGCTCCCGCATCTCCGGTATTCCCATATGTATTTCATATCTCATTCTCACCTTCCTTCTTCAGAAGAAAGGTCTATCACCCCTGATGTTTTTCCTCTTTTGATGTTTTCAACTGCCCTATCCATCATCTTGAGTGTATTTTCCGATATATCATCCGGGTTTACCAATATCCTTGGGGTGAGTTCTATATGCCCATCTTCGTATTCATACACATGGTAGTAATCATACTTTGCACCACGAACAGTGAAACGCTTCTTTGAGTCTATTTTTGTATCGTATTCCTTTATCACAGCGGCCATAAAAGTCTCCTAAATGGGATATCCCACTCCCAATATAGCATAATTACATTTTGTTTTCAAGCATAATGAATT
The DNA here is from genome assembly GCA_964632675.1 of uncultured Sediminispirochaeta sp. GTDB lineage: Bacteria > Spirochaetota > Spirochaetia > DSM-16054 > Sediminispirochaetaceae > DSBN01. The sequence continues at coordinate 1,308 of CAZWDV010000082.1, read as the reverse complement.
AATTTACTGCACTTTTGGAGTCAAAATAGAAGCATATCATCCCAATTAGTAATCCCGCCTTTTTTCTTCCGCTTCCATTCTCCCCTTTCCTCCTCTTGTTTTTCAAAGAGCTATATTTTTTCGATTACGGCTCCGATCGGGTAGGACGTTGGAGCTGACCCGCCTACGAAACCTACCCGGGCAGTGGCGTGCCACGCCAGGCATGGTCGGGCAGCTCAACTTGGATATTCGGCGTGTTCCAATGTGGACTAAAATAAGTCTCTGTACATATTTCATTTTTTAAAAAAAGTATACAGATACCAAGTCTGGAAATCATCCATTAAGTAATAGTTCAAAATACTCGCCATAAACGAGAACTCGATATTCTCTTCTTTTAAGAGATATACTGTTCCGTAATTATTCACTGATGCTACTTCATCACCGTAGAGATTCACTTCAAACAATCTACTATCTTTTTGTTCTATTGTGGCAATATTACACCCCTCATCGTGAGTCCATACAACCTTTTGGGGAACTTCCTTTTCAAGATAGGTTATCATCTCAACTCCCGGATAGTGGACCTTTTCCTGCGAAGAGTTTGATTCATAGCAATAAAGCAAATCTTCATTTTCAAACACCTTAAAATTAATAAAAGCCGATGTATTATCTGTTCGAATCTTTATGCTATAGCTATTATTCCCATATGTCGATAAATGAATTTCTCCTTCGGATTCAATGCTAATAGTTTTTTTCTTCTTTTCTGATTCATCTTCATAATCGTGATTAAAGAGAGTAATCACATTATCTTTTTTTTTAACATAATATCTTTGAATTAGATTTTTCTCCTCACTATTGATTGCTTCCTCTATAGTAGGAGGTTCATGCTTGTAATTATAAACTAACATCTCTTCTATCATTCCATCCTCTGATAGTCTATATTCACAGAGAATTCCTATACCTGTATACCGAGGATCGGTTTCAGCAACATATATTTTATTTCCTGTTGTTTCATCAGCTTGTACCATCAAACATGAGCTTATGAAAAATAGTATTGCGCTTATCAATATCTCTTTTCTCATTTTATTCCACGCCATCGTACTCTCCCTAATTAACATCATCCCACGATTCAACTACTTCCAATTTTGCTTGTCCAGTTGCCTTAAGGTTCGGCAGATACTCTTCAAATAGTCCAAACAGATCGCTATTCTTTCCTCTTCCGCATCCGTCAGTCCAATCACCAGCATTATTGTCTCCCGATGTATTACCCGAATGGTCTCCCCTCCGCGGTTGTAGTGGTAGCGGACGTGCTCGCTGTCCGGATAGGTGATG
>CAZWDV010000081.1:7850-12366 GCA_964632675.1 uncultured Sediminispirochaeta sp. | reverse complement strand
CCGGCTCGGTTTTGAGGCGGAATGGTTCCTGCAGACTGAGTACCTGTATCTGTGTGCGCTGGGCTTCGGGATCGGATACCACTGCATATTCGCGTCCCTCTGCCGGCGGAACCGAGTAACTGGGTCGCTCCGCTTCCTGCTTGTCGGCTGCGGCCTGTCTGCGGCCAAAGGTTTCTTTAATCAGCTGTTCCATTTTTTCAGGGTCGACATCGCCGACTGCAATGACTGCCATCAGCTCCGGTCGATACCATTTTTTATAAAAATTTTCGAGATCGTCTGCAGATGCGGACCTAATCACATCCATTTCTCCGATCGGCAGACGCTCGGCATAACGGGAGTTGCGAAAGAGTACCGGCAGATATTCGTCGCGCATCCGGGCGGCTGCCCCGCGGGCTCCGCGCCACTCTTCTATTATTACACCCTTTTCGTCCTCCACTTGCTGCGGGTCGAAGGCGATGTGAAAGGCCCATTCTTTTAGAATATCAACTCCTTTTCTGATGGTGTTTTCTTCTGAGGCGGAAGCAGCGCCGTCGGCCCCCGAGTCCGCCTCCGCTTCGCTTGAAAGACCGGCGCCGGAAGGCAGGTCGAGTTTATAGATTGTCCGATCGAAGCTGGTGGAGGCGTTTATGTCCGGACCGAAGCTCATTCCGGTTTTTTCCAAGTAATCGATTATGGCATTTTTTTCGTACTTTTCGGTTCCGTTGAAGGCCATGTGCTCGACGAAGTGGGCCAGGCCGCGCTCATTTTCCTCTTCGAGTATGCTGCCGGCATTTACCACCAGCCTGAGCTGAACCCGCTCCTCCGGCCGGCTGTTTTGCTGCACATAGTAGGTGAGTCCGTTCTCCAGCTTTCCGTGCCGTACCGCGGGGTTCAGTTCGAGGCGGTCCGCTTCGGAAGCTTGTTGAGTCTCAGAGCCCGGGGCGGTTTCGGATTGCGTGGCGCATCCGATGGTTACTGTCAGTAATACTATAAGTGCGGCCGCAGTTGTGAGTGGTTTTAAGAGTGATATTTTCTTGAACATTACATCTGTCTCCCTAAGTTGTACGAAAAATGGTGCTATATTTGCTATAAATAGTGCTTGTGTAAAAACTAACTATTATCAGGTGAGGCGTCAAATACAAAACACGGATGTATAGATAGTTAAAGCCCGTTCAGCACCAAGCTTCGAACAGCTGTGTTGACAGAGTGCCGAAGAAAGCGTATATTCTTGATACAAAATGTTGAACGAGGGCGAGTTGTAGGTCGATAGGGCGGCTATGAACTCAATCTTGTTTAGACGCACCTAATATCGGAAAACGCGGCTGAGAGCCCGGCAGTTGCCGGGGGCCGCCACACAGACCAACCTACAAAGGAAACTCATTTGACATTTACAGAATTCCCCTTACACGACTCAATTCTCACCGCAATAGCGGAAATGGGCTTTGAAACGCCCACCCCAGTACAGGAAGCCGTAATCCCGGCAATATTGGAAAACGACCAGGACATAGTTGCACTCGCACAAACCGGAACCGGCAAAACCGCCGCTTTCGGACTGCCGCTGCTGGAAAAACTGCGGGACAACCCGCGCGAGACCGGGGCCCTGGTCCTCTGCCCGACCCGCGAGCTGGCCATCCAAATAACCAAAGAGCTGCAGTCCTACTCGGCCAACCTTCCCAAGGTGGCCATCGACGTAGTCTACGGCGGTGCCGGCTACGGCGAGCAGATCCGCTCACTCAAGAGAGGCCTGCACATCCTGGTAGCCACCCCGGGCCGGCTGCTCGACCTCATCAACAAAGGCAAGGCCGATCTCAGCATGCTCGAGTACGTGATACTGGATGAAGCCGACATCATGCTGAACATGGGCTTCAAAGAAGAACTCGATGCAATCCTGGAAGCAGCCCCGGCAGAACGCCGCACCATTCTGCTTTCCGCCACCATGCCGCAGGAAGTGGCCAGAATTGCAGAAAACTACATGAACGACCCGCAAACCATGACGATGGGCCGGCGCAACGCCGCCGCCGAAAGCGTAGACCACACCTACTTTTTGGTCAGAGGCAACGAGAAATACGCAGCGCTGAAACGGCTGGTCGATTTTCATCCCGATATGTACGGCATCGTGTTCTGTCGGACCAAAGCCTCCACCCAGGAAATCGCCGACCAGCTGGGCGCCGACGGCTACGATGCCGAAGCACTGCACGGCGATCTTTCCCAGTCGCAGCGCGAGTTTGTAATGAACAAGTTCCGCCGCAAAGACCTGCAGCTGCTGGTGGCCACGGACATCGCCGCCCGCGGACTGGATGTGCAGAACCTCTCCCACGTCATTCACTACGATCTGCCCGACGAAATCGAAATGTACACCCACCGCAGCGGACGAACCGGCCGGGCCGGAAAATCCGGTAATTCCTATGCAATCGTCGGAGCCCGTGAAAAACGCCGGCTGCAGCATATTGAAAAGGTAATCAAACGTGACATCCAGGCCGGGAAAATCCCCGGGGAAGAGGATATTTTCAAGCGGCAGCTCCTGGACTTTGCCGAACGACTCAAGTTAACCGAAGTCAACGAAGAGCAGATCGCGCCTTACTTAGCGGCCCTGCAGGAAGAGCTGGCGGATGTCAGCCACGAGGAACTCCTCCAAAAAATCGTGAGTCTCCAGTTCGAGAAGATGCTGGGGTATTATGACGATATGCCGGACCTCACTCCGGTACACGAAAAGGAATTCTCTAAAAACGATCGTCGATCCGACCGGGGCGGTCAGCGCGGCGGAAAATATTCCGACGGCAGACGCGGCGGTCAGGATCGCGGCGGCAGCCGTGGCGGTCGCTCCGACGGAGTAGAAGCGGGCTTTGTAAAGGTGAGCCTGAATCTCGGCAAGCGGGACCGTGTTGCCCCGCCGCAGCTTATAGGGTTGGTGAATCAGAGTACCCGCAATCGTGACATCAACATCGGTCGTATTAAAGTCGATACCTCCTGGAGCGATCTCCAGATAGAAGAGGCCTATGCAACCGAGGTAGCCCACGCCTTGAACGGGTTTACTTATGAGGGGCGAACCCTCACCGCCAAACTGGGCGGCAGTGATTCGGGCAGCGGGGCCGGCCGCGGCGCAAAAGGCCGCGGCTACAGCGGATCAAAGGCTTACAGCGGTCCCGGCGGCAAACCCGGCCGGCCGGGCCCCAAGGCGGGCGGCAAAAAATACGGTGGTAAAACCGGCAAGAAAAGCGGAACCGTCCGCTACGCCAAGAAAAAGGCCCAGGACTAAGCCTCGGCACAACCCGCCGGCAGCCCTCACTGATTGGCGATGGTTACAATTTCGATCAAAGTGATAATGAAGGCCAGGCCGCCGGTTACCAGCGGAAAGTGGTGGTTAAAGTTGTATACGAAGTCGTTGGTGGGCACGTTGACGGTGTCGCCCGGCATCAGGGGCAGATATGGGTCGCGCTGGTTGCCGTGGCGGTCGATAACGATGACCGTCTCTTCGGTGTTGAGCTCCGAGTTGAATCCGCCGGCCTGGTTCACATAGTAATGGTAGGTCTCGGGGGGCTTGTAGGGATAGCGGCCGGGGGTTATTACAGCTCCGACCACAGTAATCAGCTGGTCGGGAAACTGTTTAGACGGTACAGTGATAATATCCCGGTCCTGAAATGCCGGGGGGGTAGGCTGTGAGGTATAGTCAAACATCAACAGCGCGGAGTTCGCGGGGGTAATCCGTTCTACCGTGATGCGGGTAAGGTCGGCCATCGGGGTAAAGCCGCCGCTGAAATCCAGCACGTCGTCGATATTCTCATCGTCGAGCAGCTGGTAGCGGCCCGGGCGAAACACCTCGCCTCTTATCTCCACCTCTCGACTTATTTGGGGAATAACCACCCGGTCACCCGGTTTTACATAGGGGTCTTGGTCCAGCTGGCCCCGGTATTGGGCCTTCCACAGGTCGTAGCGGCTGCTGCGGCCTACCTGGTCGACTATGCGAATATCGCGGGTCGAAGAGTAGCGATTCAGGCGGCCGTCGACGATATCGCTTAGGCGGGTTAAACCCCACGAGCTGATGTAATCGGTTTCGCGAACCTGTCCGAGAATGGGTACCTGGAAGGAGCCCACCGATGTAATCGTAAGCGCAGGTTGGCTTTTCGGATAAGCCTTTTCGACAAGCGTTTCAACCCGCTGTTCGAGTTCGGGAAACTCCATTGCAATTACGTTCATCTTCCCGAAGATGCCCAGGTCGATCATATAGTCGCTGGTGACGGTCATCTCGCGGCGTATCGGTGTCCCGGCTAGAAAGTAGGTCAGCTGATACATGTCGCCGGGAGTAATGGGGTAATCCGGGTTGGCAATTGCGAAACGGACCCGCTCCATCTGGGCCGCCGCCAGCTCCGCTTCAACCGGTGACGGAGTTTCACCGGGCGGCATTTCCTGTCCGGCCGCCCCGGCCAGCGAAAATACAAGTGAAAATGCAAGCGTAAAAAGGAGCGCAAAGATCCGCGCCGTAATTCCCTTCACTTGCTCCTCCCGGGTTTTGTTCTTCCGTTCAGTGTAGTCCCGTTCT
>CAZWDV010000081.1:0-7750 GCA_964632675.1 uncultured Sediminispirochaeta sp. | reverse complement strand
TCCCTTCACTTGCTCCTCCCGGGTTTTGTTCTTCCGTTCAGTGTAGTCCCGTTCTCGCGAACTGTAAAGCAGGTGTTGTGCCGGCCGCGCCGGTTCCGCCCTACGCGCGGTCCCCCGCCGCCGGCCCACAAAAAACAGAATGGTCAGAAGGCAAAGCTGTGGTATAATATGCCTATAACCATGATATGGCTGATAGGAAACCGCGGAATGCTCGGCGGCGCCGTAGAGGCGCAGCTGCACAGGGCGGGGGAGTCGTACGTCGCCTCCGACCGTGAAGTAGATATAACCAACTCGCATGCAGTGCAGAAGTTTCTGCACATCCACTGGTCCAAAGTGCGGCCGCTGCGGTGGATTATCAACTGCGCCGCCTACACCGCCGTCGACCAGGCGGAGGACGAACCCGACCGGGCCGCCCGCCTGAACGCGCTGGGCCCGAAGAATCTGGCCCGGGCGGCCGCTCTCAGCACTATCGCTCCGCAGGGGGCCGCCCTTATACATGTGTCCACCGATTACGTGTTCGACGGCGAGCAGGAGGCCGGCTACCGCGAGAGCGACACCCCGCACCCCATCTCCATGTACGGGCGCAGCAAGTGGGCCGGCGAGGCGGCGGTGCAGCGGGCCGGCATCCCGTACTACATCGTGCGCACCGCCTGGCTGTTTGGCGCGCGGGGCCCCAACTTCGTCGCCACCATGCTCCGGCTGTTCGAAGCTGGAAAACCGGTGCGGGTGGTCAATGACCAGTGGGGCTGCCCCACCTACGCCGGCGACCTGGCCGAAGCCCTGCACCGCATCATCCAGAGCGAAGGCCGCGCGGCCCCCGGCATCTACCACTTTACCAACGCCGGCATCACCAACTGGTACCAGTTCGCCCGCGAAATCTACGCCCAGGCCCGCCAGCTCGACCTGGTCTCCGACGGCAGCTCCATCACCCCGGTGCCCAGCCGCGAGTACCCCACCAGGGCCCGCCGCCCGCACTACTCCATCCTGCACACCGACAAAATCCGCGCCGCCCTCGACCTGGACATCCGCAGCCACCAGGACGCCCTGCGCACCTACCTGCTCACCATCAAAAGCGAAAGGAACAGCCCATGACACGCCCCCTGCAATCCATAATGGTTACCGGCGGCTCGGGCTTCATCGGCACCAACTTTATCCGCTATCTGTTCAGCCGGCCCGAGTTTAGCGGGCGCATCATCAACCTCGACAAGCTCACTTATGCGGGGAATCCGATGAATTTGAAAGACATCGAGGTGCGCTACGGCGGCAGCGCGGGGAGCACCGCCGCCGCGGAGCGCCCGTCCGGGAGCCCCTCGTCTGACCCTCGTTACATTTTTAAAGCCGCGGATATCTGCGACAGTAGCTCAGTGCAACAGATCCTAGAAAAATATAAAATCGACACAATCGTAAACTTTGCCGCCGAATCGCATGTCGACCGTTCGGTCTACGGCCCGCGGGAGTTCATCGACACCAATATCAACGGCACCTTCGCGCTCTTAGAGGCGGCCCGCAAAGTGTGGGGGCCGGCGGCGGAGGGCACACTGTTCCACCAGGTCAGCACCGACGAGGTCTTCGGCAGCCTGGGGGCGGAGGGGCGCTTTGCGGAGTCCAGCTGCTACGACCCGCGCAGTCCGTACTCGGCGTCCAAGGCGGCGGCGGACCACCTGGTGCGGGCGGCGCAGCACACCTACGGGCTGCCGGCGACCATCAGCAACTGCTCCAACAACTACGGGCCCTACCAGTTTCCCGAAAAGCTGATTCCCCTGATGCTGCTGAATATGCTCGAGGAGAAGCCCCTGCCGGTCTACGGCGACGGGGGCAACGTGCGCGACTGGCTGTATGTGCAGGACCATGTGGAGGCCATCTGGCTGATGCTGCGGCAGGCGGCGCCGGGGGCCGGCTACAACCTGGGCGGCGACTGCGAGCTGGACAACCTGTCGCTGGTGCGCAGCTTGTGCACGCAGATGGCCGCGCGGATGGGCAAGGCCCCGGAGCACTACAGCCGCCTGATCACCTTCGTTAAAGACCGGCCCGGCCACGACCGCCGCTACGCCATGGACAGCTCCAAAATCCGGGCCGAGCTGGGCTGGAGCGCCCGCACCGACTTCGAGACCGGTATCGTCCGCACCATCGACTGGTATTTGGCCAACCGGCAGTGGTGCGCGGCGGTGCGCAGCGGCGCATACCGCGACTGGATCGAGGTGAATTACGGGGCGAGGTAGGGGAGGGCTTATGAAAAAACTGCCGAAGAGGATAATCACCCAGCGCATTGTCGAGTTCCGGGCTATGCAGCGCCGGCGGACGGGCGGGTGCTGGATTCGATGGTCGCGGCCCTAGAGCACCGGGGGCCGGATGAGCGGGGCGCGCATGTAGACGGGCCGGTCGGTCTGGGGCATGCCCACCTGATCGCCGAAATGGCTGTGAAAGAGAGTATCTGAGTGTAAGTGCTGTTCCAACTTTTTCATTTACCTCGGCCTTACCGGCTATTAATAATTATAAGAGCCCTCTTACCGCAGGTAAACTCAAAACTTTATTAATTCTTTGTTTAAAGCCTTGATTAATGTTTTCAAGCTGTTAACTTTTTGTAATACTAATACTGTAGCTTCAATAAAATAAATGTATAAGGAATGCAATTTTGAACACTCGAATTACTAAGCGCCCCCTTCTACATAGCTTGATGGTAATGACAATGCTGCTATTCGCCGCCGGCACCGCAGCGGCCGGCCCTGCCGTCGCCCAATCTGAAACCGGCGCGGCCGTACAGGACGACAGCCGCCCGCCGGCACAGTTCTACGGCCGGAGAATCTGCGAAATCGAGGTCAGGGGGAACGACCGCTCCCGCGATGCCACGGTGCAGCGCATCGCAGACATCGAAACCGGCACTTTACTCAGCGAAGCTGCGGTAGCTCAAGCACGAATAAATTTAAAAAAATCCGGGCTCTTCGCCGAGGTCGACATAAAGGCCGCAGCTGATGCGGACCAGGTGCGTCTGATCCTGGCGGTGGAGGACAAATGGACCCTAATCCCGGCACCCTTCTTTTCCAGCGACGGAGATTCGCTTATGGGCGGGCTGATCCTCATCGAAAGCAACCTGCTGGGCACGGGCAAACAGCTGATATCCGGGGCGATGGGCGGCAGCGACGGGCTGTCCGGCTTTGCCGTGTTCGCCGACCCGGCCCTGCTGGGCAGCAACTGGCGGCTGAGCCTCAGCGCCAACGGTGGGGTGGGCAGTGAAGAGATCGCCACGCCCGACGGCGAAACCGCCCTCGCATTCGACAGCAACAGCTACGGCGGCTCCTTCGGCCTGGGCTACCGCTTTTCCAGCCGCTTCGAGGCCGGCTTGCGCGCCAGAGTCGAGCAGCAGGAGCTCGGCAACATCTCCGGTCCGGCGGCCGCGGGGTTTAGCGCCTCTCAGCTGACCGATGAAATCGGCGAAGTGCAGCAGCAGCTGGGCCTGCAGGCCCGCTACGACGCCACCGTGCCCTACGGATCGCTGCTGCAGGGCTTCGAGACCGCCGCCCACGCCACCTATTCACTGGTGCAGGACTCCGCCGCCATCGACGTCCAGGCATCCCACAACCTTCCGACCATCGCGGGGCAGCGCCTGCGCCTGCTGGCCGCCGGCGGCTACGGCGAGCGCTTGGTTATCGGCGAAGAGCCGGTCTCCGGTCGCGACGGCTTCCGCACCCTGCCCTTCGGCAAAGCCACCGCCGACGACTACTGGAGCGTGGCCCTCGCCTACGACGTACCGGTCCTCAGCCAGGGCTGGGGCGCTATGGTCATCAGCAGCTTCTACGAACAGGGCTGGTACCGCTCCTCGGCCGTGGGCCAGTTCGACTTCTACGGCCCCGGCGCCGGCTTCCGCGTGTATCTGCGCAAACTCGCCATCCCGGCCCTCGGCCTCGACATCGCCTACAACCTCGAGTCGGACCGAACCGTCTTCAGCGTGGCCGTGGGCATGCAGATGTAGCGGTCTGCTAATATACTATATTATTAGCATCGATATTATAATCTTTAATGTTGCTTTGCAGCATTTCACGAACACCCTCGTCACGCACGAAAGCAGACCTAGTAAAATGAACCAAGGAATAACTAACCTCAATTTCTATCAAACCAAACGACGGGGTGATCGATGGGCGGCGCGAGATCGAGATTCCGGGCATCCAGATAAAACAGGTGGCCTACGACATGGAAAGGGCCCTGTTAGAGGGCAAGCTGCCGGAGGTGAAGATCAACTTCTCCTCCGGCGGCAGCCGGTTCTCCGCGCTGTAGGGGGGGCGCAGGGGGGCTGGCGCTGTGGGTCGGCTAAGGACCGGATTCACTGCACGGGGCGTAGTATCTGCAGGCTTCCATCAGGTTTCTTCCAGACGATAATTATTATAGGCGATTCGGATGGTGGACAGGTAAAGCGGAATTTCCAGCCGGCCACTGTTTTAACTTCTGTCTTGACCGGGGTTTTAAGCTCTCCGGCTGTGTAAAGCCCCATTGAGAGAACGCGCTCTTTTGTGTGTTTCCATACCTGCAGGACTGTCTTTTTTTGTAAAGAGATTTCCTGCCATTCTCCCGGCAAAGTTTCCTCTTCGGGAGCAGGTTCAGGTTTCTCTGATAATTCAACACCGGGTTGAACCGAAGAAGTATCGGAGTCTGAATCAGTCTTGTTGTTTTCGCTGTAATTCACGCATCCCGCCAGTAAAGCAATCAGAAAAAATGTTCCTGCCAGCAGAAAGCACTTTAGTTTGTTATTACTCATCTGGATTTTCCGGATCCCACGCAGAGCCTTCTTTGAAACCGACAATTGTCTGGGCGTGGTTGGTTGACATAGGACCATCCGAATACCCGGAGACTACGTCCTGTTCATCGAATAAAGCATAAAGACTAGTACTGTCCACGGATACAGATACGCAGTAGCCGGCCTGCAATAGACTTTTCAACAGCTGAATATCCTCATCGGTTTCTATTGTAAAATAATTATTCTGCCAGTATTCAAAGGCATGGGGACTCCCCGGTGCGCTCGCCCTGTATGTAGCGGCCTCTCTGAAAGCCTCTTCTGACGGCCACCTGTAGGTACTATCGTCATCTCCCCCGTCTTCATCGTTGTCTTGGTCGCTATAGGGCATTTTTTCCCAGGTGCAACTGCCGATTTCAATCAAAGTAGCGGCCGCTGCATTGTGTGAAGATCCGCTGTCACCAGAATTTATCTGGTTATAGACAAAATCCGGCGAAAAAACCTTGTCCAAATTGCTGTCCGGTTGGCCCCCGTCATTGGTACCGCCATGATCAATATCAATGCTATAATCCCAGATGGTTTCGCTCAAATCCCATCCGTGTTCACGGGCCTGCATATAGGTGTGGATGTAATATACATGGTGAAATGCCGTGCAGGAGCCTTCTCCGCCTTGACTGCCGATCGGGGGGAAGTACTTGCTTTCACTTAAATCGACGGAATTGATGCTTTCGGCGCTGTAGACATCCCTGCTTTCGATGGCGGTCAGGCGCTCCATCGATTCCCATTCCTCCCTTGTCGGTGGTGCCCAACCGGTGCCTAATCCGTTGGGCCCTTTCACGTTATAGTCTTTACCTTCCTGGTACACACCGTATATATCGATGAGTTTCTGAATTTCCGAGGTGCTCGGTTTCTCCTTGTGAAAGGTTACGCCCGTTGAAAGGCTTCTATCCAAAGGAGTTATCGATATTTCTTCGCCTGGGGTAAGCGCGCCTGTGGTTGAAGCAACAAAATCTGTCTGAGAATCGGCGGAAAATGCGCCTGTGTCGCCGGTCACCGTGTTGAACGGCGTAGCTGGCTGAGTGTAGTCACTGTAGTACTCGATGCTGAAAGCATCTATATTTCCCGAACTGCCTGTGTTCCTGTTGCTCACCCGCAGGGTTACATCGTGATCGTTTATATAGGGAGCAAACTCGGATATATCCATAACCATAGCATTGCTGGGAAAAGCGGCAGCACCGCTGAGAATTGTACTCCCCCAGCTATCTCGGTACCCATAATCCCGCTGGAACTCTTTGGTCATCACGGGATTACTCGGATCTCCTAAAATGAATCTGATCAAACCCTGGTTCCGGTGTACTCCGCTGGCCTGAAAGACCGCCAGAACTCTGGGTTCATAGGGGGTCTCAAAATCATTCTCCATGTATCTCACCATCAGCTTTAAGCTTTTCGCGGATTCATAGCTTACCCAGTAATGGCCGTCAGGTTTGTTTTCCCAAAATCCTCCGGCACCCCATGAATTGATGAGCTTGAATGCTCCTTCTGGAGCCTCGCTGCCGCTTACCACTTCAATCTTGTCAACCATATCGGTTGGGGTAGCGTTGTTTCCGGTAGTGAGCTCGCCGGTGGTATTTATCAAGATGGCGCCGATATACCATGTTCCTAATTCTATATTCGATGGAATGGTACACTCCTCGGACCCAGAGGGAGAGTCGGAGCGGTCGTTTACTTCGAGTGACAGCCAATCGGTTCCTGCAGTTTGAATAAACAAATCGTCCTCGGTAATGTAAGGATCGCGCGAAAGATAAAATGCATATGCAATGGGGGAGTTTACTGATGGTGAGGTGCCTATATTTCTGACGTAACTGTACAATTTAAGGGTTTGTCCCGGTACCGCTGAAGCAATTTCCTTATTGTCTTTGTTTCGTGTGAGAATGGGGCCGCCGATAAAATCATGCCCGCTTGTACGCGTAATAGTGCCCAGTTCCCTTAGAGTTTCGCCGGGATTGGAAGCTTTGCGTATGAGGACTGTATCCCCAGCAGTAAACGTGCAGCTGGTTGCAGGGCTATTACACGCACTCCATGCCCCCCCGTTGTTCAGAGAATACTCCATAGATGTTGTCGTGTTTTCGAGTCTGCCCTTGGCAACATTAAGGGTAACTTCACTTATCTCCGCGTCGGCCGACAAAGTAGTGAATGTTTCAGTTATGCCGTCCGAGATATTGCCGTTGTTGTCGACAGTCTTTATCAGTACATTATATTGAGTATTTGTATTGAGCCCTGTAATAGTAGTGCCGGCGGAATCGATTGTTCCGGTGAACTCCTGTAAGGGATGGTCCGTTCCGTAAGAGATCTCGACCCCGGAGTAGCCGCTTCCGCCGGTATTGTCCGAGGAGTCTGTCCAGGAAAAACTGACCGATGTAAAGCCTTCGTTTACATAGAGATTTCTAATTTCACCAGGTGCAAGTACGTCCGCTGTTTGGCCACTTTGGGGGGTAAAGGTAAAACTTCGTCCGTCGGAGGTATTATTATTCCGATCTACTGTTTCAATTTTGAGGGTATATGGGGTTCCATTCGAAAGACCCGAGATAACTGTTGAAGCCGGATCGATTGTGCCGGTATAATCCCAAGATTCTGAGCCATCCGTGTAAGAGATGAGGAGGCGATCAAAATCATAATCAGTCGGATTCTCCCATGCAAAAGCTACCTCTTCATCGCCAGCAGAACTTCTGAAATTGGTTATTTCTCCGGGAGGAGTCGTATCAGGTCCAGAAGGTTCTACCGGATTTCGGCAGGTCAATAAGGTGAAAACAACCATCAAGCATAAAGTGAATAAATAAAGTTTGTTAATAGGTTTTTGGTTTAGCATAATAATCCCCCAATCTATTCCAGTAATTTTCGTATTGTAAAACTTCTCTATTAAGGAAAAGTACGTACTTAAAAACTTAGGTAGTACTCCTCCTTCAAGGCAAGAAAATCTTCATATGTGCTGGTACCGTTCTTGATTGCCAGGTAATCCATCGACATAGG
>CAZWDV010000080.1:0-12583 GCA_964632675.1 uncultured Sediminispirochaeta sp. | reverse complement strand
GTGTATTACATTCTGTAATACGAGGTGTGGATATGACTACAGTAAGACTCAATAAAGATATCGATAGTAAACTTTCGGTACTCATTGAAAGAGAGAAAAGCTCTAAATCTGAAATTATAAAAAAGGCCATTATCGAATATTACAACCAACATGTGCAAGAGAAGAGTTCCTATGAAATTGGAAAAGATTTTTTTGGTAATTATGGAAGTGGAGAAAGCATATCAGAGAATTATAAGAAAAAAGTGAAGGAAAAAATGAATGAAAAGCACGCTCATTGATGCAGGGCCTATCATTGCACTTTTTAATAAGGATGATACATATCATAAAGTGGTGAAGGAATTTCTAAAAACATATAAAGGTACATTGATAACAAGCTGGCCGGTAGTAACAGAAGCCTCACATATGTTGGATTTTAATGTACAAGTACAAATTGATTTGTTCAAATGGATTCGACTTGGCGGTGTGCTAATAGAAGAAGTGAAAATAAATGATATAGATCGGATAATTGCCTTGTCGGAGAAATATTCTGATATCCCGATGGATTTAGCAGATGCGTCTTTAGTGGTTCTTTCAGAGAAATTGAACATTAAAGAGATTATAACCATTGATTCCGACTACTATATATATAGAACAATAGAAAAAGAAATGATTAAAAATATATTGGAATATGAGTAGTATGATCTATGTAGAGGTGTATTCTGCGCAAGGGGGCGCAGCGGAAACCCTGCAGCCGCCGCAGCGGCCGAGCAGCGAGCGGGAGTGAGCTGGTACGAGGCCGCGAAAAGCGGCGGCGAAGCGTTGCAGCGGAGCACCCGGTCCCCGGGTGGAGGCGCAACGCGCCGGAGCGCGGGGATGCGCCCAAATCCCCTTTCCAAAACCAGAATTCCTGTCCTGAGGAGGATGTGGATTGGCTCATTCAATGCTGTATCCTCACTAGAGAAGGTGATGGAAAAAAACGGCGGTGTGTACAAAATTGGCCTGTGGTCCAAAAACTTAGTGGGTTGATAATATTATAGTGACATGGAGGGGCATTGTGAACAGGCCTGGTGTTTTGAAAGTTTTAGCTTTGGTTGCGATGATGTGTCTATGTTCCACTAGTGGTGGAGCGCAGAGCAGGGGCGAGGTGAAGTGGAATGATTCGCGATTTACCGTCGCACCGTATGCGGAAGTGGTGCTTGGTTCGACCGAGTATACGCTTCTTGCAAGCGGGGTGAAGAGCCGGCTGGAGTTTCCTTTGAACATGCTTGTGCTGGGGCTGAGCAGCGAATATGCCCTCCGAGGCGGCGAGATGGATGAATGGCGGTTTCAGCTTTTGGCCGGGACTGCGGTCAGCGGCCCCTGGGGTGTGTTGAAGGACCACGACTGGTATCTGGTTGAAGGCGTGCCGCCGATCACCAGACCAGTGTCAACAAGACCTTGACCCGGGGATTGGAGTACCGGGACAGAGCCCGCAGGCTGCGGGAGTATTATGAGGCCCAGTCTCCCACCCCGCGTTGATGCCGGCCCCCCGAAAGCTTTATACTCGAACCATGATAGATGAACACACCGCCGCCGAACTATTTACCCGCGCCATGGAAGCCAAGCCGCGCAGCATTACGCCAATGGGCTATGGGCGTTTTTCCGACAGTTTTCGCATCGAAGCCCTGGGGGCTTCCGCACCGGCGGCCGAAGCGGCCTCCGGCAGCGCCACGAGCAGCTACGTTCTGCGGATTGCCCCGCCGGATTCGCTGCTGCAGCTGTTTTACGAGTACAGAATGATGCGGCAGGAGCCGGAGATCCACCGCCGGGTACGGGCTGAAACCACTGTGCCGGTGCCGCGCATTCTGGCGCAGGACTTCTCCCGGCAGCATATCGACCGCGATTTTCTGGTGATGGAGCTGATGCCGGGCCGGCCTCTAACAGAAATCGGACCGCAGGTCTCCGCCCGAGCGATGGAGGAGCTGGGCGGGTATGTGGCCCAGCTGCACCGGCTGCGGGAGCCGCAGAACCGCTTTGGCTATGTGGGGGCGCACGAGTGCATGCCGTCGCAGCCGGACTGGCAGTCGGCCTTCTTTGAGATGTACCGGCGCCTCCTCGACGATACTGTAGCCACGGGACTCTACGACCAAAAAACCGCCGACTGGGCCCTGTCGCTGCTGCACTCGCATGCCCCGGTGTTTGAACATGCCGGGGTTTCACAGCTGTGTCACGGCGACCTGTGGGTGGAGAACATTCTGGCCACGGCCGAGGGCGAGGTAAGCGCTGTGCTGGACTTCGACCGGGCCTGCTGGGGCGACATAGAGTGGGATCTGGCAATTGCCGATTACTGCGGCATGACCCGCGAGGAGTTTTGGCGCGGTTACGGGCAGCCGGATTTACGGCGGGATCGGGCCGCTGAGGTTCGCCGGCTGTTTTATCTGCTGTACGAGCATCAGAAGTATATCGTGATTTCTGTCAGCAGCCGGCGCAGCGACCCCCAGGGAGCCCGGCGCTATGCCGACCAGTCGCTGCAAATTCTGCGGCGCTTTAAGGAGAGCGGCCGCACCGACATCTGAAAAAAAGGGAGCTCCCCGAAGGCAGCTCCCTTAAAAAGTCGCGGCGGGGCTTAATACCTGCGTGAACCCATCATGCCGGGAGAACGGCCTGGGGAACGGCCCGCAAACCGTCCGGCGGCGGGGCCGAAGGATAGTTCGTACTCTTCGCCGTCGATGATGACCTTCGTCAGCCGCAGGTACTGTTCTTCATCCGCTCCTGCATCCGCGGCGCTCCAGCGCGGGCCGGGAATCAAAAAGCCTTCCACGTCGATCGATTGTCCGTCCTCGATTTGGAGCGAGTCGGCCAGGTACATGGGATACATCAGCTCGTATACTTCGCCACCGGCGGCATTTAGCCGGGTGTGGCCGGCGGTAAACTCCACCGCGCCGCTGAGCTCGATCTGTTCGGGCTGGGTATATTGGCTGGGCTGCCGGGCGGTGTTGTTCCATCCGTAGGGTTCGGCCTGTTCCTGGGCGCCTTCTGCTATCAGCGGCAATGCAGCCGCTACCATACTACTCAACATTACCATTACAATAAGTGTGCGCTTCATGTCTGTTCCTCCTTGAAGCTGGTTTGATCTTACAGAATAAACTTACAGCAGAGATGTGAAGGAAATGTGAAGCAGGTGTGTTGATTTTCGGAAGCTTACTCTTCTTCCTCGAACTCGATTTCAGCCGGCAGTAAGCCGGTTTCATCGGTAGACAGGTCGACTTTTTCGCTCGAAGGAGTCACCGAAGCAGCGGAAGTGAAGGGTTGGGTGTCGAGAGCTGCAGCCCGATCGGCTGTGCGGGTACGGGCGCGGGATCGCAGCCAGGCCGTACGACCGCCCGGACGACCCTTCGGGCGGCTTGTCCGCTGGCGCAGAAGGAAGAAGGCGGCGAAAGTAGTACGCGGATAGGGATGGTAATGTTCCTGATGGCGCCGCGGCAGGAAGGGAGTTAGCAGCAGGCGTGAGAGACTCAGCAGGACGAAGGCGGCCTGGACCACTCCGATAAACAGAAACAGTCCGTTGGGCCCGAGTAGTCCCATGAATACACTGCCGCCGTAGGGGCCCGCGGCCGAGCCGAGTCCATAAAAAACCACCAGGGCGCTGGCGGCCTGGACCATTTCGCCTTGCGTCAGCTGGTCGTTTAGCAGGGCGATTGAGAGTGAATAAAGGGGCATGCAAAAGGCTCCGAACAGAAACGTGAGGGCGTACAAGGGCATGCCGACAGCCCCTACCAGTACTATTCCTCCGGCTGCAGCGGCGCTGATTCCGGCCCCCACCAAAATGGTAATGCGGCGGTCGCTGCGGTCGGATATCCAGCCCAATGGCCACTGCGAGGCTATGGCGCCCAGGGAGAGTGAGAGCATCAGGTAGCCGATTCCGGCTTCGCTGAAACCAGAGTTTTGTCCGAACAGCGGAGCCAGCCCCCACATAGCCTCGGCGCTCATGCCGCTGAGGATTACGCCGAAACCGGCCATCGGTGATTTTGAGAAGGTTTTTATCGGTCGGATTGGAGTTCGGTCGACCTGCGGCACTCCGGACACCTGGGCCAAGGCCAGAGGAACCAGTGAAAGCGATACCAGAATACTCGTTACAGCGAACAGTTCGAAACCCGCCGGCGGCAGTACGGCGATGAGCGGCTGTCCGGCTCCCATGGCCGCCAGGTACACTAGGCTGTAGAGCCCGAGTATCCGGCCGCGGTTGTAGGTGGAAGTCGAGGAGTTGAGCCAGCTCTCCACAATCACCAGCATACCGGCGATGAACAGGCCGTGCAGGCTGCGGAACAGGATCCAGGCGAACGGGTTGATGATGATCAGGTGGGCCAGGGCAGTGGTCGAGGCCAGCGATGCAAAGGCCGCAAAGGTGCGCACATACCCTACAAAGCGAATAAAATTCACAACTATCAGTGAACCGAGGATGAAACCTACGAAGTACGAGGAGATGATCACACCGATTATCGGATTGCTGAAGCCTTCGATGCCGCCCCGCAGGGCTACAGCGGTGCCCTGGAGGGCGGCTCCGGAGCCCAGCAGGAAGACAGCGCTCATGATGGCGGCAATAGTGGTTCGGGGATGTTCGTGTTCCTGCATCTGCGGCTTCATATCTTTAAGTACCACAAGAGGCCTCAGTTCGACAATCCTTTGCAGCAATAACAGATAAAAACTTGACCTTTTACCCCAGTGTTACTATGTTCAAAACAGAAAGGAGAATAAGAATGGCACAGTTTGATATTTCCTTAATTGAGGATTATCGGAGCATTGTAGCTGACGGCGATGTAAACAGCATCGACCGTCTCAAATCGACTTTTTTAGAAGATCTGCCGAATGATTATGAGGGTGAAGCGCTGTTCAATGAAGCGCTGGAGCAGTTCGAGGCGGAAGAGCTCGGAGAGGTGTGTGCTGAAATTGTACTTACAGTCACGGCATCCTGCGAGCGGGATGATTTTCACAACTGGGATTATGATCATCTCGCTTTTATTATTGAACTGTCTAATTCACATGATTTTAATATCCCGAAGAACCTGCTCAACGGCTTGCCGGAGCAGCTGATTATCCTGGTGGACTCGGACAGGGTGGAAAAACCGGGCTGCGAATAGATTTTTTCGTCTATTTTTTTTCGACGGCCCCTTTCCGTTATGGATAATATTTATTAGGTTAGTAGGAGATCATTGATAACTTTTCTTCACTTCCTATCTTTATACTCATAATTACCAATAAATACTGTTGAAAAGCGTATTGATGTAGAAATTTACCGAGGGGGAAATATGAAAATTCAAAACGATAAGGTTGTAAGCATCGACTATACCTTGAAAGACGATTCCGGCGAGGTGCTTGATACTTCGCAGGAGCGGGAACCGCTGGCGTTTATTTTCGGAAGCGGCAACATCATTCCGGGACTGGAAAATGCGCTGGAAGGAAAAGAGAAGGGAGAAGAGCTCTCAGTAACGGTTGAGCCGAAAGAAGGCTATGGCGAATACGACGAATCATTGATGTTCGAGGTCGGCAAAGAGCAGTTCCAGGACGCTTCACAGATCCAGGAGGGAATGCAAGTTCAGGCACAGAACAGCAATGGCCAAGTGCAGATTTTCACCATTAAAGATATTGGTGATGAGAAAGTAACCCTGGATGCAAATCATCCACTGGCCGGCCAGACCCTGCATTTCGATGTAGCGGTTTCTGAGGTGCGCGATGCATCCGATGAAGAGCTGGATCACGGTCACGTGCATTAAAAACGTGCATGATAACTAAGTGAAAGGTCGCCGGCAAGGCGGCCTTTTTAGTTGGTGCGTCCGGCCTAGGGTTCCCAAAAATCTTTATTTTTGGAAGAACCTCAGTATTGAAGGGCGATTTGATTTTATATATACTCAATTCCTGCGTAATTAATGATTTAATTGAAGGATTAGAAATATATGGCTGAGTGTGAATTTATTAACGAATGTCCCTTTTTTCAGGGAAAACTGGCTGAGAAACCGGCGGAAATCGAAACGCTCAAAGAAGAGTACTGCCGGACGAACGGCCTGCATTGTGCGCGGTATATGATTGCCACCGCCCTGGGCAAGGAATATATACCGGCCGATCTCTACCCCCACGAAAAGGATATTGCGTATAAACTCCTGGCCGAGCACGGGTAGAAGGATTCTCGCCGCATTTCAGAGTCTCGAAACGTCAGTTTCCTGGAGGGTAGTGAATTCCGCCGGAAACCGCAGTGTCTGCAGAACCGGAAGCCAGCTTTCGGCCGGGCCCAGCAGTACACGTATCTTCTGCTTATCCGCCGGGTGTGTAAACTCCAAATACGCAGAGCGCAAAAACATCTCCTCTGTAGCGAAGAGTTCAGTAAACAGGCAATTCTGAAGCTTGTCGCCGTGCAGATTGTCTCCGATTACCGGATGGTGCAAGCCGGCCAGATGGCTGCGGGCCTGGTGGGTCTTGCCCGTCAGCAGCTCCACCTCTACCAAACTGTAGCGTGTCTCCTGCAAACCTTCCGCTATCAGCGACTCCGGAATCCTTTCTGCGGGCAGGCTGCCGTGGGCCAGCGGACGAATGCGGCTTTCGGCCTTTAGGTATTTTTTCTCGTTGCTGTAATGGTCCCTAATGGGACGGTCGGTATAAACTTCCGCGGCCAGAACTCCCCGCACCAGCGCCAGGTACCGTTTTTTTACCTCTCGCTGCTTGAACTGGCCCGTCACATGTGCGGCGGCATCCTTGCGCAGGGCGAACACTACCGCCCCTGATGTGCGTCGATCGAGGCGATGACAGGTTAAAATCTTCTTCTGCACGATTCCGCCCAGAATGTTTACGCAATTCGGTTGGTGCTGCGTATATTGGTTGGGATGCATCAACACGCCGGAGGGTTTATCGATAATAATTATGGAAGAATCTTGAAATAAAATCGGGATATTCATCTTACGCGTGAAAAGCGGCTAATGAGGGTGTAAAGGGAGGCCGTGCCACGCCGTATTCCGTTACTATTCCACTGATATTGGTATGGGGCGTCACGTCAAAAGCCGGGTTGTAAGTGTCGATTTCTTCCGGTGCAACTCTATTTCCCGCGATATGGGTGAGCTCTTCTGACGACCGCTCCTCTATCGGAATCTTCGCCCCGCTGGCTATCCCGTAGTCTATGGTGGATACCGGCGCTACCACGTAAAAGGGTACCCCGTGCTCTTTCGCCAGTACCGACAGCATGTAGGTGCCGATCTTGTTGCTGGTATCTCCGTTGGCGGCAATGCGGTCGGCGCCTACCAAAATAATATCGATTTTACCCTGCTGCATCAGAAAGGCCGCCGTATTGTCGGCAATCAGTTTGGCGGGAATACCCTCCTGTACCAGTTCCCAGGCGGTCAGACGGCCGCCCTGCAGCCGCGGCCGGGTTTCGTCGGCATACACAAACACCTCTTTGCCTGCCTCTACGGCTGAACGAACCACACCCAGCGCCGTACCCCAGCCGGCGGTAGCCAGGGCTCCGGTATTACAGTGGGTCAGGATGGTGGCCTTCGGCGGAATCAATTCGTTCCCATGGCCGCCCATGCGGCGGTTGGTCTCGATGTCTTCTTGCTGAATGGTCTTGGCTTCGCTCAGAAGACGTTCGGCAATTTGAGCGGTGTTCAGAGCCTCGGATGACTCGGCTACCTCCAGCATGCGCTTTACTGCCCAGCTGAGGTTGACTGCGGTGGGACGGGACCTGTTCAACACATGCCCCGCCTCGCGCAGCTTGGAAAAGAAGGCCTCTTTGGGAAAGTCTAGAAACTCGACTGCCGCCAGATATACTCCGTAGGCGGCGGTTGCACCGATTGCCGGGGCCCCGCGCACTACCATATCGCGGATGGCGAACTCCACATCTTCATAACTGAGACAGGCATATATCTCTTTGGTAAGCGGGAGCTTTCTCTGGTCCAACAGATGCAGCGACCCGCTCGAAAATTCTAAAGTCTTGATATCAGTCATAGAATAGTATCCTTTGCTTCAGTCTCTGGTAGTTTAAAGGTAACTCATTTTCAGAAAAATGAAAACTATCGGCCGGCCAGCAATTCTAAATTTGAAAATTTTAATAAAATTTTCAAATTTAGAATGCTCACATTTTGTTTAAGATGAGCAACTTAGCTTAAAGATTTTGATGTAATTCTAATTTTGAAAGTTATAGAACTTCCAAAATTAGAATTACTGACAGACGGCCTTACTTTCCCATCTTGGCCTTCATGGCGGCAAACATATCCGCCGCCTCCTCCGGGGCCAGTTCCTCTTCGGGCTGGTGAATCTCGATCAGTTCGGAGGGAATTTCCTCCAGAAAGGGTGAGGGACCCGACTCGGTTTTTTCCCGCATGATTTTACGGGTCAAACAGCTGGTCAGATAGAGTTTCTGCTTAGCCCGGGTAATGGCTACGTAAAACAGGCGCCGCTCCTCCTCGAGGTTATTGGGGTCCTCCTCCACCGAGCGGGCATGCGGAATTAGATGTGCCTCGACTCCGGCCAGGAAAACTATCTCGAACTCCAGCCCCTTGGATGCGTGAATGGTCATTAAATTGACCTTGCCCTTCTCTCCCTCCTCGTCCTCGTCGCGGGTGATCAGGGAGATTCGGTTGAGATAAGTATAGATATTCGGGTCGAGGTTGTCCGGATCACTCTCCCAGCGTTCGAACAGGTCGATAAAGGTGCCGACGTTCTTGTACTTCCAGCGGGCGACCTTATCATTGGTGGCATGTTCCTGCAGGAGGTGACCCCAGTAGTCGATACGGTTGATGAGCGAGCGGGTTGTTTCGGCCATGTTCCTGCCGGTGAGAATTTGGTCGCGATAGTACTCGACCAGTCCGATGAACTCTTCGAGGCTCTCCTTGGCCTTGGGGGTGACCGGAGCATCCGCTGCCCAGCGCAGGGCCGAGATGGTCGAGTACAGGGAGTAATGCTTCTGTTCGGCAATACTGCGAATCTTCTGCAGGGTGGTTTTGCCGATGCCCCGGCGGGGGGTATTGATAACCCGCAATAGGTTTACATCATCGTCCGGATTGGCAATAACCTTCAGATAGGCAATTACATCCTTGATCTCTTTGCGCTGAAAAAAGCTCTGTCCCCCGGATACCCGGTAGGGGATGTTTTCGGCCAGCAGGGCGTTTTCAAGAGTGGCAGTCAGACTGTTGGTGCGTACCAGAATCCCGAAATCGTGATAGCGAAACTTTTCCCGCATCACCAGTGTTTTGATCATCTCGGTGATGAACTCCGCCTCCCGCATTTCATCCTCCGGGTAGTAGAGTTCCAGTGCTTTTCCACCCTCGATGCCGGTCCACAGTTTTTTGATCTTCCGATTTTCGTTGTGTGAAATCAGTTCGTTGGCCGCATTCAGAATGTGCCGGGTAGAGCGGTAGTTCTGCTCCAACTTTATCTCCACCCGTTCGGGAAAATCGCGCTCGAACTGCACTATATTCAGGTAGTTTGCGCCCCTCCAGGAATAAATCGACTGGTCATCGTCGCCGACAACGCAGATGTTGCGCGACTCTTCAGACAGCAGCTTCATCAGGCGGTACTGTGCCAAGCTGGTGTCCTGGAACTCGTCTACCATAATGTAGCGGTAGCGGGAGCGGTAATAGGCCAGTACGTCCGGATGCTCTTCAAACAGCTTAATCGGCAGCATAATCAGATCGTCGAAATCCACCGCGTTGTACACGTGCAGATGCTCCTGATACTCCTGGTACATCGGTTTCAGGGATTCGACTTCGCGCGTCCAGTCGCTGCGCCCGGTTTTAATGGCCGAGAATATGTTGGCTGCGGCATAATAGTCGATTGCATCGGAGGAGATATTCATCTCGCGGGCAACCTCTTTGAGCAGGGAGATTTTATCTGACTGGTCGTAAATACTGAAGTTTTTCTTGAAGCCCAGATGTTCGATGTGGTGCCGCAGTACCTGTACTCCGAAAGCGTGAAAAGTGGACAGCGTCAGGTTTGAAAGCCGTTTTCCGGTGAGCTGGCGGATGCGATCGGCCATCTCGCGGGCGGCTTTATTGGTAAAAGTCAGGGCTATGATTGAGGATTGGGGAATGCCTTTTTCGAGCATATGGGCAATCCGGTAGATGATCATGCGTGTTTTTCCCGAACCGGCACCGGCTATAATCAGCAGCGGTCCGTCGAGGGTGGCGGCGGCGGTATACTGTTCGGGGTTAAGCTCCCGTTGTAAATCTATTGACAATTTCGCTCCTTTTGGCGTGGTTTGTTTTAGCGCGGTATGGTAATGGCCTCGACCGGGCAGCGTACTAATGCAACCGGGATGCTCATGGTATCCTCCTAATGCCGGCCGCATACATCGGCCCGCGTCCCGCGGCGGTATCCGGCAACACCCGCCAACCATAGCGTGTATGCTCGCCGAAAGGCAAGTGCAGCGGAACCAGTTCAAACCGCTCGGCCCGCTTTTTGTGCAGCTTTTCCAGTACCCCGTCATTTTCCAGCGACGAAAGTGCACAGGTGCTGTAGAGTATCAGACCGCCCGGTTTTACCACCTCCAGTGCCGAGGCCAGCATAGCGAAGGCCTGTATCGCCAAATGTTTCGTGCGGGCGGGGCTCCACTTTTTCAGATGCGTATTGGATTGCAGGACATGCTGTTCGGAGGAGCAGGGTACATCCAGCAGGATGCGGTCATATGCGTTCTGTTCGTACCGGAACCACACCCGTGCATCAAAGCCGGTAATTCTTACCCGCTGCAGCTGCTCCTCCCGCAGGTGTTCGTGCAGCACCCGGCGCAGACGATCCCGCCGGGCTCCCGACCACTCGTTGGAGGTAAGGTGTATTTTCGAAAAGCGGTGCATCAGCACCAGAGATTTGCCGCCCGGGGCGGCGCACATATCCAGCACCCGCTCCCCCGGCTGCGGGGCCAGCAGCAGGGCGGTGCGGTAACTGGCTTCGTCAAGAAAGTAGGATTCCCGCCGGGGGGCTTTCTCCTCAGCTTTTTCGTCAACTTTCTCCTCAGGCCCCTCAGTCTCCTCAGGTCCGCCTCCGCTGCCGGTTGCCAGCTCGTAATAACTGGATTCCTGCAGCAAGGCCTCCCGCAGCCCGGGCCAGCGCGATGGGAACATCTCTTCATAAAATTCTTCAAAGCTAATTCGGGACTTCTTCTTCTTACCCATTTCAACTCTACCAATATTGGGTTACAGTATTTACATTATGAACCAGTGGCGCTACAAAGCGGTTATCTTCGACCTCGACGGCACACTTCTGTATACTCTACCCGATATTGCCCGGGCAGTAAATCACGCCCTGCGGACACAGGGACTGCCTGTACATCCGGTGGAAGCATTCAAAAGCAAAGTTGGCTGGGGACTCGATGAAACCATCCGGCGGGCGCTCCCCGCAGAACTGCAGCCGACTGCCGCCGAAAACGGACTGCTCGACCGGCTCATTCGTGAACTGCTCAATGAGTACCGGCGGGCACCCTACGAACTGACCACTCCCTATGACGGAATTCCTGAAATGCTGGAGGAACTGCAGCGGCGCACTATTCAAATGGCAGTTCTTTCCAATAAAGAGCATATGCTCACCACCACTATTGTCGCCGATCTCTTTTCCCGTATCAATTTTCTGGCGGTGCAGGGGGTGTCGGAGGCGGTGCCGCCGAAACCGGACCCTAGTGGTGTACAGCGTCTGCTTACAGCAATCGGTGCGGATCCGGAAGAGGTGGCGTATGTCGGCGACAGCGGGGTTGATATGCAGACGGCCATCGCTGCCGAACTCTTCCCGATCGGTGTCCAGTGGGGGTACCGACCGGCGGCGGAACTACGGGAGTACGGCGCCGAAATGATCCTGAATAAACCCGCTGAATTGTTGGACAGAATGTAAACGCTCTTATTATACTGAAAGAAACGAAAAAAAAAAGAGGTAGCAAATATGAATGAAAACGAACTCAAATCCGCAGCGCAAGAATATTTATCCTTAGAAACCCATCCATTCTTCAAGGAAGATCTACAGAAAGTTTTGGATAAAAATGATATCGACGATCTGAACGACCGGTTTTATACCCAGCTGAGCTTTGGTACCGGCGGTCTTCGCGGAGTTATCGGGGGCGGATATAACCGCATCAACCCCTTTATCGTGCACCAGGCTACCCAGGGACTGGCCAACTATATCAACAAGGCCGTTGATAAAGGCTCGGCGGTAATCGCGTATGACTCGCGCAACTTCTCCGATCTGTTTGCCGAAGAGGCGGCCCGGGTGCTCTGTGCCAATGGCATTAAGGTGTGGCTTTTTTCCGCACTGCGGCCGACACCGGAGCTTTCGTACGCGGTTCGGTCCCTGGGCGCAACGGCGGGAATCGTGGTAACGGCCAGCCATAATCCGTCGGAATACAACGGGTATAAGGTGTACTGGTCCGATGGCGGCCAGATTGTGCCTCCCCACGACCAGGGCATTATCGAAGAAGTTCGCAGTGTGGGGAAAGATATCAAACTCATCCAGCGTGAGGCTGCCGAAGAGCAGGGTCTGCTGGAGATAATCGATGAAAAGATCGACGGTGAATACCGGCAGGTCATCAAAGACTGCAGTCTGCGGCCGAAACTGCTGCAGCAGCACGGCAGTGAGTTGAAAGTGGTGTTTACTCCGCTGCATGGAA
>CAZWDV010000079.1:0-12857 GCA_964632675.1 uncultured Sediminispirochaeta sp. | reverse complement strand
GACTATCAGCCGGTCGCCGACCTCGAGTTTTACCTCAGAGTACTGCAGGGTTCGCTGCCGGTCGATGCGGGTATCCTGCCCAAGGCTCACCCCGCGTTTTTCGGTGTGTGCGGCCCGTCCCTTTTTGATAAAAATTATGTCCGGATTATCGTATTCAATTATGCGGCTGTGCCGCTGTGCATCGATGTCGAGAATGGTAAAGGTGGAGTAGCTGATTTTCCTGCGGCTGCACACCGGCAGTGTATTCATAATGATTTGAGCAGCCCGCTCCACATCAATGTCGTTCAGCACATATTTCTGTGCCATTGTGGCGGTGAGATTTGCCAGAACATTCGCCTTCACCCCGCTGCCGAGTCCGTCGGAGAGGGTGCATACAATACGGTCGCTGGTCTCCTGGCGGTTGGTGAGAAACACATCCCCGCTAATGTCCGTCTGTCGTTTGAAGACGCGGCTACACTCAATATCCAAAAAGCCTTTCAACGCCGGTCTCCTTGTGGAACATCTTCCGGGTCGAATGTTTCGATCAGTTGATTTAATAGGATTTCGGTCTCAGCAGCATTTTCTCCCAAAAGCCCGGCAATTTGCTGTACGCTGCTAAGGTTTTTACGGATGACCTCTTGTGCTTTTTTCACCACCATGCTCCGTTTGACCGATGACGTAGTAATATCGTGGAGGGTTATCCCTACCAGACGCTCAGGTTGAATACTAAAACAATGTGCTTCCAAGACTTTGCCTTTCGTCCGCAGTATCTGCTCCCGGCTTTGCCGGGAACTGAAAACCGAGTAAAAAAGCTCCGGTTCATTCAAGAAATTTTCTACCGAGCTGCCGAAAATTCGGTTTATCTCTTCCTCGCTGGGTTCTTCTTCAAAATCACAAAATAGAGAGAGGAAACGCCCATTGCACTCTACTATTTTACGGTCATTATCGATCAATGCTATTCCGAGTGGAATTTTGCGGATGAGGGCATTGGCCTTCTTCTGTGCCAGCTTGCGCATTTCCGTCACACACATTTCCTTTTCGGCCATGCCGGCCAGCCACGCAGCGGCGAAATCCCGGCAGGTATTGTAGCCGCACCCGCCGCAATCCTTCAGGTCTTCGGGGTGCGATTTGCCTATCCTAAGTAGAGCGTCCTGAATCTCTTTCGTTGTGTAGCGGGCTCGGTCGGCGGCCGGTGCTTTGGTGTACGCGCGGTAATATTGATCAATCTGAAACTCTGTGTATGCCCGATGCTCTGTAGTCTCAGCTGCCTCATTCGACTCTGTCGAAGATTGGAGCTGGATATCGGCAAACTCGATTATTCTCCGGTGTCGCTCGGCTAAAGGAACTTCTGAACGCAGTCCGCAGCCGTCGATGCAACCGCCGGAGCAGGCCAACAGCTCGCAGAAAGAGTGCGCTTGTCCACTGTAGCCGGAGTATGCGGTTAGATTTTCCTGTATGGCGTGAATTCCGGATTGTACAAACAGTTGTTGGAGCGCAGCTCTCGAACTCTGTTCCATGGCAGTCTTCATTCCCCCTTCAATCGGATACAGTCGTGCTGATTGCGCTCGAATCGGGACAAACACAGGGGTGAAATTGGGGCTGCCGCTGTTTCCTCCGCTCTCAGCAGAAACGGTCTTCGTTGGTTCGGCCTCTGCCAGCCATTCGGCTGCTTCCTCGAAAGTGAGGGCGACATCGATTATATCGGGGAACTGGTCGGCTTCATGCTTCTTCGCAATACACGGGCCGACGAACACAATCCCGATATCGGTTCCGTAGTGCCGCCGCAGCATGCGACCATGGGCCATCATGGGGGAGTGAAACGGGGAGAGGTGTTCAGTCATATGGGGGTAGTACTTTCTAATCAGCTCCACCACCGGGGGGCAGGCGCTGGAAAACAGTACTTCCGCCGCATCTTCTTGAGGGCCGCGGCTGGGCTTTGACCTATGTTCGCATAATCCGCCGGAAAACAGACGGTTCTGCAGTCCGGTCACGATATCCGCACCGATGGCCGTTTCCGATACTCCTGCAAAGCCGAGCCTCAAAAATTGTTCAATAAGACGGTTCGGTGTGTGGGTAAAATAGGCGGGAAAAGAGGGCGCTATCGAGACGAATACCCGCTGCTTCAGTGTGAGCAGCTGTTTCGCCCGCGGAAGATCGCGACGCACACGTTTCGCGTTGGCCGGACAGACATGCACACAGCGGCCGCAGAAAATGCAGCGATCGTGGTCGATCATGGCGCTGGATTCTTTTACCCGGATGGCCTTCACCGGACACTCCCGCACACACTTGTAACAGTCGCGGCATTCGGTTTTTTCGGTGTAAATGGCCGGTTTCATTGTGTTTCCTCCAAATAATAGCGTAATAAATCAACGACACATTCCGGCTTTACCCCGGTGTAGAGCTTTCCGTTGATGTGTATGCACGGGCCCTTGGCACACTGTTCGGCACAAAGGCGGCCCTTGAGGGAGACGAGCTCCTCAAGGGCCTTTTCACGAACATACTCTTCCAGCATATCGATTGCTTCACCGTTTCCACGGCTGTAGCAGGCGCTGCCGAGGCAGAGCTCAACTTCAATCGGTTTCGCTTTATTCGGTTTTGAGTGCATCAACTTCTCCGCGGAAGGCCTGTTCATAGAGACTGTGAATCTCCCGAATCAACGGAAACCGGGGGTTGGTACCGGTGCACTGATCGTCGAAAGCCGCTTCACTCATCGCCGCGAGCTTTTTGCTGAACTCGGATGCATCAACTCCGGCCGCCTCAATTGAAGCGGGAATTTCGAGTTGCTTTTTCAGGCGGTCAACTGCGATTATGAGTCGTTCAACCTTTTCTTCCGCATTCTTTCCACCGAGGCTCAGATAATTAGCCGCCCGAGCATACCGCTCTGCGGCCTGCGGAAAACGGTACATCGGAAAGGTTCCCTGCTTGGTGGGGGCATCACTGGAGTTGAAGCGGATCACCTGGTTTATAAGCAGCGCATTTGCCAGGCCGTGGGGAAGGTGAAAGAAGGCCCCGAGTTTGTGTGCCATAGAGTGACAGACGCCCAGGAAAGCGTTGGAAAAGGCCATTCCGGCCATGTTGGCGGCATGATGAACTTTTTCCCGGGCTTCGGGATCTGCCGCGCCGTTCTTGTAGGCCCGGGGAAGATAGTCGAACAACAGGCGGATAGCTTCCAGGGCCATCGGGTTGGTGTATTCGGTGGCATAGGTGCTCACCAGCGCCTCCAGGGCGTGGGTAAGGGCATCGATACCCGAAAATGCGGTCAGGGAGGCGGGCATCTCCTTTACCAGTTCACTGTCGCAAATGGCAATCTGCGGGGTCAGCTCATAGTCGGCAATGGGGTACTTCATACCGGTTTTCTCATCGGTGATGACGGCAAAGGGGGTTACCTCTGATCCGGTACCGCTGGTGGTTGGAATTGCCACCATATCGGCTTTGCGTCCCATCTTGGGAAACCGGTATACCCGCTTGCGGATGTCCATGAAGCGCATTGCCATGGACTCGAAGTCTGCATCCGGGTTTTCATACAGGAGCCACATAATTTTGGCGGCATCCATCGGAGAACCGCCGCCGACTGCCAAAATTACGTCGGGTTGATAGTTCTCCATTCTGGCGGCGCCGCTGCGGGCGGTGGCCAGAGTAGGGTCGGGTTCGACTTCGGTGAACAGTTCGTACTCTATCCCGAGCTGCTGGATTTTTTTGGTAATTGCATCCAGGTATCCGTTCTGTGCCAGAAAGGCGTCGGTTACTATGAAAGCCCGCTCTTTCCCGGCCAAATCATCAAGGGCATAGTCGAGTGAGCCCGGCTTGAAATAGAGTTTTGGCGGCATGCGAAACCACAGCATGTTCTCTTTGCGGTGTGCCACCGATTTAATATTCAGCAGGTGCGAAGGACCGACATTTTCACTAACCGAGTTGCCGCCCCAGCTGCCGCATCCGAGGGTGAGCGAGGGGGACAGTTTGAAATTGTACATATCGCCGATGGCACCCTGGCTGGAGGGCATGTTGATGAGGGTGCGGCCGGTTTTGATCGATTCGCCAAACAGGCGAATCCGGGCTGAATTTGCCTGGTCGGTGTACAAAACACTGGTGTGGCCTAATCCGCCAAACTCAACCAGCTGCTGAGCGGTGGACAGGGCCTGTTCAAAGTCCGCGGCCCGGTACATCGCCAGTACAGGTGAAAGTTTTTCGAAGGAAAAGGCCTCTTCGGCTCCGATCTTTTTTACCTCGCCGATAAGCACCTTGGTTTCTTCCGGTACTTCGATTCCAGCCAGACCTGCAATTGCGGCCGCGGTTTGTCCCACGATAGCAGGATTCAGTTTGCCCTTCTTCACAATTACTTGTGCCACCGCATCGCGCTCTTTTGCATTCAGCGCATACGCGCCTTGGCGGGCGAACTCCTGTTTTGCTTTGGAGTAGACTTTATCGGCAATAACGACCGACTGCTCGGAGGCACAGATCATCCCGTTATCGAAGGTTTTACTCATCAGTACCGAGCTGACCGCGGTTTTAATGTCCGCGGTTTCATCGATTACGGCCGGGGTGTTGCCCGAACCGACACCAACAGCCGGTTTTCCGGAAGAATAGGCGGCTTTGACCATTCCGGGGCCGCCGGTGGCCAGAATCATACTGATACTCGGGTGCTTCATCAGCTGCTGTGAGAGTTCTACCGAGGGCTCTTCGATGCAGGCCAGAATATTTTCGGGGGCCCCTGCAGCAACCGCCGCATCCAGAATCACTTTTACCGTCTCCACAGTACAGGCGGCAGAACGGGGGTGGGGCGAAAAGACCATCCCGTTGCGGGTTTTTAGGGCCAGCAGGGCTTTGAAGATGGTTGTAGAGGTGGGGTTGGTGGTAGGGACAACTCCGGCAATTACTCCCACCGGCTCAGCAATGTTCATCATACCCTGGGCCTCATCCGATTCGATTACCCCGCAGGTGCGTACATCTTTATACTTATTGTAGATAAACTCGGCGGCATAGTGGTTCTTGATAATCTTGTCCTCCACTACGCCCATGCCGGTTTCCCTGTGGGCGAGTTTAGCCAGTTCGATTCTCTGCCGGTTTGCAGCCAGTGCAGCTTCTCGGAAGATAATATCCACCTGCTCCTGACTGAAGCGGGCCATTACTGCCTGGGCCTTTGCTACTTTTTCGATCATTCCGTCGAGGGCTGCCGCCGCTCCGGAAACTTGGGTGCTGTTTTTTGTCTGTGCCATATGTGGCCTCCTAGTAATAGTTATTATTTTATCTATAAAAATATATCGAATAAAAATTAACAATTAGGCAGCAAAGGGTCAAGAGGTATGAATAAAATTCCTTCGTTTTTTGAGTCTAAGCGATATGGTCGAAGAGGGTTTTTATACCAATGGCAATCAGGATGAAGCCGCCGGCATATTCTACTTTGTCCTCGAGAAGGTCGTATAGTTTTTCTCCGGCTTTCATACCGAAGGAGCTCATGAAGAAGGTAACGAGGCCTATGACAAGAGCGGGCACGAGAATAGGGTAACCGAGCACTGAAAAGCTCAATCCGACTGCAAGTGCGTCTATGCTGGTGGCTACAGCCATTAAACACAGGCGCCCGGGGTGCATTACTACCGACTCATCGGGAACCGGGCAGCCATTGCTGGTCTTCCATCCCTCATAAATCATTTTCAGACCGATAGTGCACAACAGCCCAAAGGCAATCCAGTGGTCCCAAGCTCGAATCGCTTCGCGCAGGTACACCCCACCCAGCCAGCCGATGATCGGCATGCCCGCCTGAAACAATCCGAACCACAGCCCGACAGTTACTGCATGCCGCAGCGTGCATTTTTCGAGGGCACAACCATTTGACAGGGATACTGCAAAGGCATCAAAACTGAGACTGAAAGCTATTCCGGTGATGAAGAGTGATGACATCTGAATGCTATTATAACAGAATCGGCCTCATATTCAAGAATGCTCACATTTTGTTTAAGATGAGCAACTTAGCTTAAAGATTTTGATGTAATTCTAATTTTGGAAGTTATAGAACTTCCAAAATTAGAATTACTGCTTACCACTGAAATACCACTTGCATGTTTGCGTAAAAGTTATAATTATTGGGATAGGAGGTCCACATGGATTTACAGGAATATGTTGAAAGCAAAAAAGCGGAGTTGAATCGCAGCACCCATTTTACTACAGATGATGCAATCGAACAGACAGCCCGGGATCTGGAGAAAATGGGATATGAACCTCCTGTCTTTCTGCCGGTAAAAGGTTTTCTAAGGTTTCGGGTGAAGGATATCCACATTGAGCTCGACCGTATTGCCGGCCTCGACCCGAAAGAGGTAGAAGGAATCAAACTTGCCCAGGACAAGTCCCCCGAAGAGGTAAAAAAACGCGATATCGACATTCTCACCAGTCAATTTCTGTTACTGGAGCGGTTGCGGGCCGGCGAGCCGGAAGCCTGGGATGAAATCCACGAGCTGTACGAAGACGATTAAGCTGATCCTATTCTCTGAAGGGGGAATAGATCCACAGCGCGGCGGCTGGCGTGTCGCCGTTATTGACCCACTTGTGTTTTTCAGACGAGTGGAAGAAGAGTGAGTCTCCGGGTTCAAGCGTGTACACCTGTGTATCATTCAGAATGAACTCGAGCTGTCCCTCCATCAGATACACGAACTCCTCGCCGAAGTGGCTGTGGTCGGTGAAGTAGCCGCAGCCCGGCTGAACCGTGTAGTACATGCTTTTTACATGCGCAGATTTGTCGGCCACTAAATTGCGGATTTCCACCCCTTCCAGACCGATGTGAATGGATGAACCCTTCCCATGTTTGACCAGTTTGGAATCCTCATCCTCCTCTTCGAAAAAGTAGAGAATATTCTGGTTGTAGAAGTCGGCCAGGCTTTGCAGCACATCGAAAGAGATATTTGCCTGGCCGGTCTCGATTTTACTCAGGTAAGAGGGGCTGATGCCCAGTTCACTGCTGACCTCATCGAGGGTATAACCGGAATCCTCTCTGAGGGTGCGCCATTTTTTGCTCAGGAACTTTTTGGAATGCTGTGGATTACTCGATCCGTTGTTTTTATCAGACTTCTGCTGCATGATTTGATACTGCAGCATCTTTTTGATGACGTCGTAGCTCAGGCGCTGGTCTACCGACAGCTCCTTTACCCGTTTGAGAAAATTGATATCGTCGAAGCTGTAGACCCGGTAGTTGTTTTTAGTGCGGCGGGCGGTAAACAGCCCCTCCTTCTCCCAATTACGAATGGTTCCGGGGACTACACCTATCTGTTTGGCAACCTGATTAATATTGAACAGCAATTCATCTGGATTTTTCATTGTTGAAAGATTATATAAGATTTTCTTCAAAAAGAATAGAGAAACGTCTATAAACCCGCCCGGGAACCCGGAAGCTGTGAACAGCCCCGGGGCCGGGCGGTATGCGTATTATTCCCCAATTCTTACTCTAAAATCAGCAATATAAAAACAGGAGGTGTGCGGAGAGTAGAGCAGGGGGTTGAGGTCTATTTCAGAAATCTCCGGAAAATCCACCAACAGACGGTTCAGCCGAAGCATTTTCTCGACCAGGTCGTCAATATTCAAGGGGGTGCTGCCGCGATAGCCGGTCAGCAGCGGGGCACTTTTCAGTGACATTATTGCCCGGCGGGCCTCTTCGGCGTTAAAGGGAACATGGGCAAAGGCTACGTCGCCCAGCAGTTCTACACTGGTGCCGCCCAAGCCGACCATTTCCGCATGGCCGACGGAGGGATCCTTCACCGCACCGATAATCACTTCGGTTGCTGAACTGAGCTGCTGCTGTACCAGCACTCCCCGGGCACCGGGAAAACGGGCGTTCAGATCGGCAACAGTCGAGTGCAATGCAGAGGTATTGGGAATCTTCAGCACAACCCCGCCTTCGTCGCTTTTGTGGATTACTTCGGGGTGGTCGATTTTTGCGACTACAGGAAAGCTAATCTGCGAAACACTGAGTGCCTGTTCAATATCCGCCTGGCCCGCCGCGGCCGGTATGTACAACGAGGCGACAGTATTCAAACCATACGCTGTCAGTACGCTCTCAGCATCCTCGCCGCTCAGAAAGTCGCCGGGATTCGCCGACTCGATAACTGTTTTCACCGCGGCCCGGGTTTCGCCGGCAACCGCGTAGGGCGGCTCCTCGTCGGCACTGTAGGTGGCGGAAACTTCCCGCATCGCCTCCAGGATCTCTGCCAACTGTTCCGGGTATTCAACCACCGGGATGCCGGCCGCACTCATGGCCTGGCGGCCGGCCAGGCCCAGGTGCGGACCGAAGAAACAGGCGAGAATCGGGATATTCCCCGCCGCACTGCCCAGCTGCTTGATTTCGGCGGCCACACCGCGGGCCACGTCACCGGTATCGATGGTGGCCGGCGGAATACAGAGCACCACCACGGCGTCGTACTGCCCGCTCTCGACCATAGCCCGCAGCGCAGCGGCATAGTGCTCCGGCGGTGCGGGAGCAACCACATCGATCGGGTTGCGGGTTGCAGCCTCCGCCATCAACTGCGGGGCGAGGGACTCCCGGGCCTGTGCGCTGAGTTCCGGCAGTTCGAACCCGTGCTGCGACAGAGAGTCGGAGGCCAAAATGCCGGGCCCGCCACCGTTGGTGACTACACCGACCTGCTTGCCCTTTACACGGGGCATGCGGCTGAGGGCGGCGGCCAGGAAGTAGGCTTGGTAGATGCTGTCGGCACGGATAACCCCGCACTTGCGGATAAGCGCATCGGCAACCTGGTCGTCGCCGGCCAGGCTGCCGGTGTGACTGCCGGCGGCGGCGGCACCCGCGCTGGTGCGGCCGGCTTTCAGTAGGATTATGGGTTTAGTGCGGCTTATCTTCGCGGCCATTTCGGTGAAACGCTGATAATCCGCGATCTGCTCCAAGTAGAGCATTATTACGTGGGTTTGTTCGTCCTCAGCCAGCAGGGGCAACAGGTCGTTGACCGACACATCGGCTTGGTTTCCCAGCGAGGCAATGGTCGAAAAGCCGATGCCCAGGTGTTCGGCGTAGTCCAGTAGCACTGCCGCCAAGCCCCCGCTCTGAGTGACAAAGGCGATGTTGCCGTCGCGGGGAGTATCATGAAGAATAGTGGTGTTCAGGCGGACCGCCGGATCGTTGTTGGAGATGCCCATGCAGTTGGGGCCCAGCAGGCGCATATTGTATTTGTCGACGATACGGATCAGTTCGCCTTCGGCGGCAACTCCCGGGCCTCCGACCTCGCGGAAACCGGCGGAAATGCAGACAATGGCCTTCACGCCCTTCTGTCCGCACTCCTCGGCTACCTGCAGCACATACTTCGCGGGAACCGTAATAACCGCCATATCGAGCTGGCCGGGTACATCCAGTACCGAACCGTATCCCGGGGTGGACGACACGTTCTCGCCCCCGCGGTTGACCGCGAAGGCTTTTCCGCCGAAATCAACCGCTTCGATGTTCTTCACAATAGCATGTCCGATACCCCCGCGGGCCGAGGCGCCGATAACGGCGATGCTTTCAGGCCGCAGGAGTGCGGCGGTGTCCCGGGCGTAGAGGGGTTTGTTTTCGTCCCAGCTTTCTATGGAGATACCCAGCGGTGCGGCCTCCTGTTTGTAAAACACCCGGCCCTCCGCATCGCGGCTGAAATTGCCTATGGCTATTTCGTACATTGTGCGGGCGCCGACGGCCCGGGACTGTGCATTCACCTGCCGCAGATAGTAGCGCATAAAATCCTTTTCGACGTACTCTTTGGCCTTTTCGTAGTCAACGGGAATCTTCGGAGAGATAAGCAACAGCGGTCCGCCGTCCAGCTCCGGCGTGGCAATGTGGCTGGAAGAGCGCAGGTACGGTTCGCCGGCGGAAAGGGCATCCCCCACTCCGTTTGGACCGGCGTACAGTCGCTCGCCGTTTTTCTGCTTGGTCAGGTCGGCGGGGTGGACGTTGATGAACATGTATTTATTCAGCAGTACCTCGGTGGTGGCCCACACGTAACCGGCCAACAGTACCAGATCGGGACGAAACTCGGAGATCAGCTCGGCGGCCGCGGCGTCGTACTTTTTACGAACCTCGCGGTCCTTCAGCTTGGCCCCGCGTTCTTTGTAATAGGCTCTGATATCGATGGAGGCACACGGAATACCGTATTCGGCAGCAGTAGCCACCCCTTTTGCCCCCGGATCGCTGGAGAACACCCCCACAACTTCGAAAGGGCAGCCTTCCCAGTTTTCCTCGAGCTGTTTCTGCAGTTCGAGGGCCTGCCAGAGAGTGTTTCCCGAACCGGAGATAAATCCAACTACCCGAAGCTTCCCTTGTGCGGGATTATGCAATGGTCGTAGTGCCATGTACGCCTCCAATTTTACTTGAATAATGCAGCCCGGTCGCTTGACGTGCCTTAATGATATGATATACTTGTATTCCTAACATTGTCAAGCTATTTGTAAAACTTCAGAAATATATTTATAAACATTGAAAATATGTTTGACAAGGTTAGTATATTGTTGTCTAATAGTGAGTATAACACTCATAGAAATTTAACTGGAGGAATTCTGAATGGGATATATGGAAAAAGGCAAATGGTGGGTCAGCCCGTCGAATTATGCTGAAGGGGTTACTTCGCAGTTCAATTTTCCTGAAAAGGTCGAAATACTGGACACAACTCTGCGCGACGGCGAGCAGCAGCCGGGAATTATCTTTACCCGCCAGGACAAGGTGAAAATCGCCAAAAAACTGGCCGAAGTCGGTGTGCACCGCATCGAAGCCGGGACACCGGCGGTATCTCAGGAAGATGCCGATGCGATCAAAGAGATCTCCAGTCTGAATCTGGGTCCGAAAACCTTCTGCTTTGTCCGCAATATGGTCAAAGACATGGAGCTGGCCAAAGAGTGCGGAGTCGACGGAGTGCTGGCCGAAGTTCCCGGCAGCGAACATCTTCTGAAGTTCGGCAAAAAATGGACCGCCGAAAAAGCTATTAAGGCCGCCATCGAGGCTACAACCGCCGCCCACGAACTGGGCCTGTACGTAACCTTCTTCCCGGCCGATAGCTCCCGGGCCAGCCTCGATTTTCTGCTGGACACCCTGCAGGCCATCGAAGAGGACGGCCACATGGATTCCGTCGCTCTGGTAGATACCTTCGGCGCCTTTTCACCCGAAGGGGCCGCCTACCGTATAAAGAAGATGCGTGAGCGCTTCTCCCAGCCTATCGAGTGTCACTTTCACGACGACTTTGCCATGGGCGTTGCTACTACCATCGCAGGACTGGCCGCCGGAGCATCGGTGTGTCATGTATCGGTAAACGGAATTGGCGAACGGGCCGGCGGAGCCGGGCTCGAAGCGGTGGCAATGGCCCTAAAAGCGCTCTACGGCATCGAAACCGGCATCAAAACTCCAAAACTGAAAGAGCTTTCACAGCTGGTGGAAGAGCTGTCCAACTTCAAGCAGCAGCCCAATCGGGCCATTGTCGGCGACCGCATCTTCGGATGGGAAACCGGTCTGCCCTCGAGCCTGTGGCTGAACGCCAAGGACAGCGAACCTCTGGCCATGCTGCCGTACCTGTGGAGCATGACCGGACAGACAGAGCCGGAAATATATCTGGGCAAGAAAAGCGGCAAAGACAACCTGAAGAAGTGGCTCAACGACAACAAGCTGTCGGTACCCGAAGAAAAAGAAGGCGATCTGCTGGACGACGTAAAGCAGCTCTCTATCAAGCTGAAACGCGACATCAGCGTGGAAGAGTTCAAAGAACTGGTGAATAAATATACCGATTAAATCGGGCCGGTCCGGCTGGCCTGCGTCCGCAGCGTCCAGCCTCCGGCAGCGAATAACAATAGAACTTATTTATAAGGAGTGTTCTATGGCGGATACACAAATGAACGAGTCGAAGCGGGGTAATTTTACCTCCAATATCGGCTTTGTGCTGGCAACTGCAGGCTCTGCAGTTGGCCTCGGAAACCTTTGGCGTTTCCCCTACATGACGGGAACCAGTGGCGGTGGCGCATTTGTACTGGTCTACCTGCTTATCATGGTCGTCGTCGGAGTAAGCCTCTTGTTAGTAGAGTTTACTGTCGGAAGAAGCGGGAAGGCGAATGCAGTTGACAGTTACCGGAAAATCAGTCCGAAGATGGTCTGGGTCGGGTATTTGGGCTTTTTCACGGCCTTTATTTTCCTGTCCTATTTCTCGGTAGTCGGTGGGTGGACGATTCACTACGCAATCAGCTCCTTCACCGGTCTGTTCAAACTCGCACCGAACGAAATGGGCGGATTCTTCGGCAACTTTATCGGCAATCCGGTAGTGCCCTTGATTTACCACTTCCTGTTCATGGGAGCGACTGTCTACATCATCGCCAGCGGTGTTGAACACGGCATCGAAAAATGGGCCAAGATCCTCATGCCGGCGCTGTTCGTCATGATGCTGATTCTGGTAGTACGCTCTCTGACCCTGCCCGGCGCACTGGCGGGCGTAGGCTGGTACCTCAAACCGGATTTTTCCGCAATCAATCTCAGCGTTATTGTTGCAGCCCTGGGACAGGTCTTCTTCTCTCTGAGTGTGGGTATGTCCGGTATGGTTACCTATGCCAGTTATCTAAAGCGTAAAGACAACCTGCCCAAGACCGCACTGCAGGTAAGTATTACCGATACCGCAATCGCCCTGATTGCCGGATTCATGATTTTTCCGGCCATCTTCGCCTTCGGTATGGAACCCGGACAGGGCGTAGGCCTGCTGTTCATCACCCTTCCGGCCATCTTTAGCCAGATGCCTTTGGGCGCTGTTTTTTCCTTCATCTTCTTCGTACTCGTATTCGTAGCGGCCCTCACCAGTTCCATATCCATTCTCGAGATGCCGGTAGCCTTCATCATCGAGAAGAAGAACATGGCCCGCCCGAAAGCAGCTCTGCTGGTTGGCGGAATCTCC
>CAZWDV010000078.1:0-12978 GCA_964632675.1 uncultured Sediminispirochaeta sp. | reverse complement strand
TTCTAATATATTAGAACTTGACAGATAGAAAAAGCCGTAGTAATCTGCATATAGAAAAAGAAATTTTTTCTTAGGAAAGCTTTTAAAATGAATAAAGAAAAAAATATTTCTTTTAGCGTACCACCGGTAATTCCTACTATCAGGGAAAAACTCAAAGAAATGACACCTGTTCAGGAAAGAATTGCCAGGTTTATTCTTAAGCACCCGGAAGAAGCCTTCAAAATGTCTATCACCAAGCTGGCCTCCAGTACCGGAATCAAGAGCGAGTCTACCCTAGTGCGGTTTTACCGGCTGCTGGGCTTTTCCAACTATCACGATTTCAAGGTTACCTTGGCAACAGAGATTGCCGGAAAGTCGCTCTATCACGCCTATGAAGATATTATTGAGAGCGATGATGTTTCGGAAGTAAAAAAGAAGGTATTCCAGGGCTCTATCCGCGGTCTTCAGGAAAATTTAGCCTATTTAGAGGATGAGATTTTAGAAAAAGCGGTAGAAGCCTTGTATAACTCGAAACGTATTTTCTGCCTGGGCTATGCGGCATCAGCTGCAATAGCGGCCGACGCCTTTTTCAAGTTCAACGCGATTGGATTATACGCCCATTTTTCTACAGATTCGCATGTAAATGCAGTTGTGCTCAGCAATCTGCACGAAGGAGATGTACTGTTCTGTATTTCACACACCGGTGAAACAAAAGACATTGTGGTGCAGGCCGAAAAAGCCCGCACTACTGCCACGGTAATAGCACTCACCGGCTCGACCGACTGCCCCCTGGCGCAGGCCGCCGATATCACCCTGTGCACGCACGTTGAGGAGATGAACTACCGCACCGATGCCATTGTATCGCGAATCGTGCAGTCCACTATTGTCGGTACTCTCTTCACCGCGCTGTGCATACGCCGCGGAAAAGAGGGAACCGAACGACTAAAAACCACCCGGCAATCCTTATCGTATTTGAAGTATTGAGGAGCAGAAGATGTACATTGCAACCATTGATTGTGGAACCACCAATTCTCGTGTTTATATAGTAAATGATAAAGGTAAAGTAATCGGCAAAGCCTCCAAAAAAGTAGGCGTAAAAGATACGGCGACTACCGGCAGTACCGAAACCCTCAAGACCGGACTCGAAGCAGCCTATTATGCAGCCATTGAACAAGCGGGACTCGAATCCAACGATATAGCGTTCATAATTTCATCCGGAATGATCACCTCCGAAATCGGACTGAAAGAGCTGCCGCACATCTGGGCCCCGGCGGGCATGCAGGACCTGGCCGACAATATTATCAAAGTACATGATACCAGCATCTTCCCGATCGACAAACCGGTCTACTTCGTCCGAGGAGTAAAAAACAGGTATAAACCGGAAACTACCACCAAAACCGAAGCCCATTATCTCGATTTCATGCGGGGCGAGGAAACCCAGGTGGCCGGTATATTGAACTCATACTCGCTCGACCTGCCCACCACGGTAATAGTCCTCTCTTCCCATATGAAATGTATTCCCATCACCGCCGAAGAGAAGATTGCCGGGAGTCTGACTACGGTCTCCGGACAGGTATATGAGGCTATTCTGAAAGAAACCTTTATCGGCAAGTCGGTGCGGGCCCAAGATGACTTCGATGACAAAAGCTACTTTGATACTGAAATGGTGAACTTTGCCTATGATATTACGCAGTCGGCCGGCTTTTTACGGGCCCTGCTGCTGCCGCGTTTTTACGACACACTTTTGTCGACAAAGTGGTACGAGCGCAAGTTGTTTGTGGAAGCGGTCATTGCTGCGGAAGATAGTAAAGCTCTCAGCCAATTCTCCGCAATGGGCTTTCCCACCGACTCGAGTTTCCTGTTCATCGGTTCGGAGCACAGATGCAACATATATAAGTATCTGTTCAGAGAGAAGCTTGGAATTAAAACCGAAATAAAAAAGATTACTACTGCGGATGAAATCGGATCGCTCAGCATAAAGGGAGCGCTGTTTCTAGCGCAGAAGGCGGGCCTGCTCGCATAAGACCCTACATATTCTATAACTCATAGGAGGAGTTACAATGTTTAAGATGAAAGGGGTTGTCCCCCCCATGTTGACACCGTTCACAGAGGACGGAAGCCTCGACATTGAGGGGTTGAAAACCCTGACCAAATTTTTAGTCGAACACGTACACGGCTTGTTCATATGCGGCTCATACGGCAGCGGGGCCCTGATGTCGCTGGAAGAGCGTAAACAAGTGACCGAAACTGTAATGCAGATAGCCGGAGGAAAAATCCCGGTTATAGTGATGGTAGGTACTACTAACAATTACCATTCGGTTGATCTGGCCAAGCACGCTGAAAAGGCCGGAGCAGATGCAGTTGCTTCAGTTGGCCCCTACTACTTCACCCATAAAGACGACAGCCTGCGTTACTTTTACGGCGACCTGATAAAGGCGATCGATATCCCGGTATATGTATATAACAATCCGAAGTTCCAGGGCTACGAAATGAGCGAAGATTTGCTGCTGCAGCTGAAGGCTGACGGAGTGCATGGTGTCAAAGATGCCACCTTCGACCTGCTCACCCATGCCGATTATCACCGTAAACTAAAAGACGAGAACTTCGACATTACCCTTGGCACCGAGGCGCTGTGGCTCTCCGCCCGGGCCCTCGGCTGTGAGGCCTTCATCCCCGGTTTGGGTAATGCGTTTCCCGAAATTTGCACCCAGATGTACGAGGAGGGGATGCGAAACGATTACGAAGCCTGCCGGAAAACCCAGTTCACTGTGAATCGTGTACGCGAGATCATGTACCTGGCCCGTTCGACCCAACTGGCTGTGTATGCAATGCTTGAGATTCGTGGAATTGTGAAAGCGTATCCGCGAGCGCCCTTCATTCCGGCCACGGATAAAGAAAAAGATGCCATTCGAAGCGAACTGAAAAAGCTGAATATGCTGTAAAGCAATAAAGGAAGTCTATATGCAATTTGTCAGATTTAAACAAAAGGATGGACTGGTGGCCCACGGGGTTCTTCAGGGGAAGCAGATTTCGGAGGTGGAAGGCTCCATTTTTTCAGAGTTTTACAAAACCGGTGAAAAATACCAGCTGGATGAAGTCAAACTGCTGACTCCCTGCGAACCGTCTAAGATTGTGTGTGTCGGTATGAACTTTATTGAGCACATAAAGGAGATCAACCGTGAAGTACCGAAGGAGCCGGCCCATTTCATGAAACCGCCCTCCTCGATTATAAATCCCGGCGAAAACATTGTGTACCCGCGGGTCGCACAGCAGGTCGATTACGAGGGCGAGATGGGGCTGATCATAAAAGATACTATTTATGACATCACTCCACAGGAGGTGCCGGAACACGTTCTTGGTGTGATGCCCTTTAACGATGTAACTGAACGAGTTATCAGCCATACCCCTTCCATTGTTACCCGCTGTAAAGGCTTTGATACCTTCACCTCTTTCGGTCCGGTAGTGGATACCGAAATAGACATTGAGAAGGCCCCCATCCGTACGTATCTGAACGGAGAAAAGGTGCAGGAGGACAACACCGCCAATCAGATTTTCAGCAGCGCCTTTATAGTTTCCTACTTGTCCCAGTGTATGACCTTCTACCCCGGCGATGTAATTAGCACCGGCACTCCCCATCACTGCTTAGCAATGCAGGACGGCGATAAGGTAGAAATAGAAATCGAAGGGATCGATATGAGACTGGTGAACTCTGTTTATGACCCCAAACACTACAAATAGGTGGCAATATTAGCACGTAGTGCTGATTTACAATAAAAAATGGAGGCAATTTTATGAAACGTGGAATTTTTATCATCATGGCGCTTCTGATTCTCGGAGGCTGGGCGGCAGCCGAGGGCCAGCAGGAAGCATATCCTAACCAACCTATCTCGATCGTCTGCCCATGGTCAGCCGGTGGCGGAACTGACCGGACGGCCCGCTTTATCGCTGACGAGCTGACCGAAGTAATCGGCCAACCGGTGAAAGTAGTCAACAAAACCGGCGGTAACGGAGCTGTCGGCCATCAGGCAGCTGCAAATGCAAAACCCGACGGCTACACTGTCGGCAACCTAACTTTTGAAGTGTGCACTCTAAACTACCTGGGATACTCGGACATCACTCCCGAAGACTACATTCCAATTCTGCAGTTCAACCAAGATGCTGCGGCTGTATTGGTAGATGCCGATGCGCCTTATGACAATGTCAACGAACTGCTGGAAGCAATTCGCAATGAACCGGCCGGTACTTTCCGTTTCTCCGGAAGCGGTACAGGAACTGTATGGGATTTGGCCCGCATCGGACTGCTCAACGAAGTCGGCATTGATCCCGACAGAGTAAAATACATTCCGACTAAAGGTGCAGCCCCCGCGATTACTGAAATGATGGGCGGTCACGTCGATGTGATTACCTGCAGCTACCCAGAAGCAGCCCCACAGGTTAAAGCCGGTAAGATCAAGTGTCTCGGAATTATGGCTGATGAACGCAATCCGCAGTTCGACCAGGTTCCGACCCTGAAAGAACAGGGCATCGACTGGTCCTACGGAACCTGGAGAGGATTTGCCGTTCCCCTCGAAACCCCGCAGGAAAGAGTTGAAATTCTGCGCGAAAGCGTTCTTGAGGTAGTAGAATCGGATGCCTATAAAGAGTTCATGGATAAAAACGGCTTCGGCATCAAGATCAGAGTCGGAAATGAGTTCTTGGACTTCATGATGGAAACTTACGCCGGACTCGAGGAAATTTTCGAGATTTCAGGTTACGGCCAGGGAAGTTAAGGTTATAATTTCAACAGGCGGAGGCGGCATCGAAAGTTGCCGTCTCCCGCCTTTATTACTTCACACGCATGAGAGGTGACACCGTGCGGAAAATACACTTCAATCAAGAACATGCTATTGGAATCATATGCCTGGTCATTGCCGGCATAACTCGAAGGCTCACCTCTGAATTCCCTCAGGGAATGGGTTCGAAGGGGACCCCCG
The DNA here is from genome assembly GCA_964632675.1 of uncultured Sediminispirochaeta sp. Taxonomy (GTDB): domain Bacteria; phylum Spirochaetota; class Spirochaetia; order DSM-16054; family Sediminispirochaetaceae; genus DSBN01. The sequence continues at coordinate 8,026 of CAZWDV010000078.1, read as the reverse complement.
GACCGGAGTTCTTCCCCAATGTCCTGACAGTACTACTGGTTGTCTTCGGAGTGCTGGAGTTAGTAATCGGCTTTAAAAAACAGGAACAATTCGAGGCGATTACTTTGGGAAAAATGTGGAATGGAATCAAGAGCTGGGGTGGATTGAACATTCTCCTGGTCATTGCACTGATGCTTTTCTACATCTTTCTGTTCGAAATATTGGGCTTCATCGTCACGAGTTTCATTGTACTGTTAATTTTAATGTGGAGGCTCAGGGTTCCATGGTGGAAAAACATCATCGCAACGGCAACTCTTATTATAGTTATTCAGCTGTTGTTCGGCTATTTGTTTACTATCTCGCTGCCCTATGGCGTACTTTCGGGAATACTGTAAGAGGATACTATGGAATATATAACGAGTGTTTTGCAAATCGATGTACTTTTTCCCTGGATAATGGCGATGTTTCTGGGAATTTTTGTCGGGGGAATACCCGGATTAACCGCCACTATGGCGGTTGCACTGATAGTTCCGCTGGACTACCATATTTGACCAATTTTCGGCCTCGCTATTGGTTTGGGGGGTAGGGTTACCGCAACTTTTATCGACGAATTTCCGGCAACATTCCTGCGCATTCCCGGGACACCCGCCTCCGGAGCCGCTATATTGGATGGATACGAGATGACAAAACAGGGCAAAGGGCCTATGGCAATTGCACTAGATTTGTGCTGCTCGGTTATCGGCGGCATCATCGGTATTCTCATTCTGATGACAATCGCCCCCTTCCTGGCCGAGTTTGCCCTTACCTTTACCCATTTCGAATACTTTTGGCTGGGCACCCTGGGACTTTCGATGAGCGCTATTATCACCAGGGGATCGACTCTGAAAGGCTTGATAGCTACGGTAGTCGGGGTGCTCATTTCTACTATCGGGGTGGACATCCTCACCGGCTATCCTAGATTTGCATTCGGCAATGAAAACTTAATGGGCGGCATAGGGTTTATTCCGGTAATGATAGGACTGTTCGGGCTTTCGGAGGTGTTCCGCTCCATCATTAGCCCAGAAAATATGAAAGTGGCCTCAATAAAGGAAGAGATTAACATCACCTTCCGTTCCGTCGGCAGGATACTTCTGAAAAGCAAACGGCTGATTCTGCAGTCATCGATAATCGGAAACCTCGTCGGTGCACTCCCTGGCGCCGGCGCCGATATGGCCGCCTGGATCTCCTATGGTGTGGGAAAAAAGACATCCAAACACCCGGAGAAGTACGGTACAGGGTTTGAGGAAGGGGTCATTGCTCCGACCAGCGCCAACAACGCCTCCTTGGGCGGAACCTGGATTCCGGCGCTGGTATTCGGCATTCCCGGTGACACTATCACCGCCATTCTGCTTGGAGCGATGATGATGTACGGCCTGACTCCCGGGCCGCTGGTATTCGAGAACGAGCGCTTTCTAGTAAACCAGATTTTCACCGTCGGCTTAATCTCGCAGGTATTTCTGCTGATCATCGGCGCCCTGGGCATTAAGGCCTATAGGATAATATTACGCTTCCCCCGTAATATTGTACTGGGGGCGGTGCTGGTGTTTTCGATCATTGGATCGTACGCCCTGGCCAACAACCTGTTTGATGTGGGAATCGTACTGGTATTCGGCTTAGTGGGCTTTTTCATGGAAAAGGCCGATATGCCGCTGCCGCCGGTCATTCTGGGCCTCATCCTCGGCCCCATGATCGAAGAAAACCTCCGAATCGGCCTGATCAAAACCGACGGCGCATTCGGCGAGTTCTTCACTCGCCCCATCTCTTTCGTACTCTTCCTGATCCTGATGCTGCTGTTCTTCTACGATCCGGCCAAAAAAATGATTGGCATATTGTTTTCAAAGCGGAAGACGCCCGAATGACGGATCGTAAAAGCCCTTACGGACCCGTTTTATGATAGTTTTAATCTCGGCCCCGTGCAGATTGTAGAGATTCTCCCTGCGACGGATAATATATTCAGAGGCTGAAACCTTGATAGGGTCTAATATTTTCATTCTGCTCAAAGTAGGTGCAATATCCAAGAACCTATCAGCACCGATTTCTGATTTATACTCATCAAGGACCTTATCTTTGGTTTTGCTATTCTCGTTCTGAGCCTCATCCAATTTGCTGAGAAAGTCTATGGTATCTTTTCTGCACTGAATAACAGATTTTTTATCCTGCTTAGTTTCTTGTGCTGCGGTGCTGTGCGGCAGCGCTGAAGTAAGATTTACAAGCAAACTCGCCATATAGCCCTCCTATGTTGCCGGTACCTAACACCAACATTAACACAATACACTTTTATTTACAATTTATTCTTATTTATTTTTTTGGAGAAATAATACATTGGTAAAAACAAGCAGGCCGAACTTGCCAAAACTGCGACTACATCTCCTTTATTTATTTCTTTAATACCGGGTAGATCTGAATAGGTGCGGGTTTTGATAGAGTTCACATCAATACTACAACTATAACATAACTGAATCAATCAGAAATTACCGATCCTTACAATCCACCCTGATTTTTATCTACAAAAAACACAGGCCTATCGATCGCTTCTTTGTTATTCTCATCAAGTGGTATAGTTATTCTCCATGACGTACCATTGTTTTGATAAGTTGTGTAATAGCCATTTATTTGTTTTATTAATCTCACGACAATCTGTAATCCTAGTTTATCGCTATCTTCTATGTTATCGATTTCAGACATCCCCGATCCGTTATCTTCAACAAGGACAAATACTTCTCTATGAAGCTGATGGATATTTATAGTTATTTCAGCGTTCTGACGAACATTAAATGCATATTTATATGAGTTGGTCACCAGCTCATTAATAATCAGTCCGAGAGGAATTGCACCGTCGATATTGGTTATGATACCGGTATCAATTGAACTGCTTATTTTAATATTACTACTAATGAAATCTGAAGCTAAAACCGATAAAAACCCCTCAACATAATCTTTGAGATTTATATTCTGTATGTTTTCCGACTGATGTAGGTACTCATGCGCTATTGCAAGGGATTGAATTCTTCGCATGCTTATATCAGCAGACATTCTAGCGTTTTCATCTTCAGCTTCAGAGTATTCAAGATTGATCAAACTTGATATCAACTGCATGTTGTTTTTAGTACGATGGTGAACTTCACGCAATAAAGTCTCTTTTTGTTTCAAGGCTTTCTGTAAATCGCGAGTTTGTTCAGTTACCTTTACTTCTAACTTTTCTGCCCGCATGCGATCCTTTACTATTTGATTTTGGACAACTAAATATACGATCGATACGATCAGTCCAGTACCGAGTACTGAGTGTAAAGCACTTACTAATGTTGAGTCCTCGTTACTATTAACTCCAAGGAACAGTATTACAAAATATAGACCTGCAATTACAATAGTCTTTGTATGAAACCACTTAGTTAAAAAACCATATTCCAAAGCTAAGACATAACCTGTCAGCAGGATAATCGCACTGGTTAAATCACCGGATGTCGAGAATAATGCAGCATAATAAGCGGGAATTATTATTAAGATTACCTGTAAAAAGCAGGCAATCCAATGCATCATAAACGCAGTTAATAGAAACAATATTCCAATAAAAAAAACTGAGAAAACGGAAGGCTGCCAAAAAGCTTCTGTAGCCGACATCTGACGAAGACTAAAGAAATAATCATACTCCAGTATTGCTAATGCCGTCGCAAAAGCAAAAACAAATATACCTACCCTTTTATGTAACTGAGGTCTGTTAAGAGGTTTTCTTAGATGCATTTTTTTGATTTAACCTAGTCTAATGTCCCCAGTATGCCTCTGTAGATCCATCATTATAAATCTGATCCATTTCATAGCATTCAATTGATGCAATCTGGGCCTTTAGCTTATCCTTTATGTCATGATAATCAAAAGAATTTTCTCCAACTGGATTGTATTTACCAAGGGTTTCATCAATATGGATATCTCTTTTGTAATCATTCAACATTGTGAGTGCAATCAGGTTCATACCTTTCTTGATGATCCACGGATCCCCGGAAGTAAAGTTACCTATATGCTTAAGACGCTCAAAAATGCCTTTGTTATCGGAAACCGTGGGATTGAAGTAATGCTTAGTCTCTCTATTAGAAAGTACATATACTCCAAGGTGACTAACTGCTGTTCTTTCCGCATTCTCACATCCCGCAAGAATTGGAATTGCAGCGATTAGTTTTGCGATGTCCTTGTTCTTAAACCTTTCTTTCTCAGCTTCATCCATTTTGAAAGAATTCGCTACATCCTCAGAGATTCGCTCCCAAATTTCATTGAATTCCTGCAATGAAACAGCACTTACAGATCTTTGATCTGTCTTTACTCCCATTTTACATCTCCTTTACGATACTTATATTTTCACCTATTTTAATATTTTTGAGATAAAAATCAAGAGTAAAATTAGATTCCAGTTTATTGAATGAACTATTATTCATATGGAAGTCTATCTGAATCCACTTCGTTTTTTGACCACCCACAGCTCATGCATTCCACAACCTTATATGGATATCCAAGGGGATTTGCGCCTCCAAAATCATCAGGCTCATAGTCTACGAAATAATCAATACCATGTTTGAGTTTTGTCGAGCCACATTTAGGACATTTTGTATAGCGATTCAAGCCTTCTCCAGAATCATCAATCACATGTTGCCTTAACAGCTTATTTAAATCCATGATAGTTAGCTTTTCAGTTTTGGCATCAAGAACACCTTGTATTATTTCTGCAGGCAGCTTCCTAAAGAGCTGCTTTTGCTCACTACTATTTTTTCTGTAATAAATATGATTTAGGAACCACGATATAAACGCACCAAGTATAAATATTGAAATTTCGTAGTAAGGTGACCCATAATATAGGTTATCTAATAAAGATTTATATAGATCCATAAGCCAATCTGGTTACCTCTCAAAACAAAAACCCGCCGATTAGCGGGTGTAAAGTTTTTAATTCGATTTTAATACTTTTCGCTGTAACAAAATAGCTGTATATTTTGATTCAGTAAGTTTACATCTAACAAAATCAAATAACTCGTTCTTGTCTAAATACATTTCTTTTTTTATATCACTTATGACCTTATCATCATATTCTTTATTCCCATGAGATATTCTCGTTTTTACTTTAGTCTGTTTGCCTTTATAAAAAAAGTAGTAGTAAATATGATGATTACCTCGTCCTCTTCTACCTCGCTGCTTAGTGTGAGCACTTTTTTTGAAGCCTTTTTTTTCTAATGCATGTGCAAAATCTTTGCTTTTTAATGAAGCCATTATTGAATTCGAACATACTCCAAATATTTGTCTTTTAACTCTAAAGCAGCCAGTGTAAGATTTTGATCGACAGCCTCACACCAGTTGTAGAAGTCATCAACAAAAAGATCAAAAAAAACTTCAAGCGCTTCAGAATAATCAGTCTCAGTAACATAAATTCCAAATTCATCAGACTGAATGGACACCGAATCAGGTTGATGAACTATAAAAATGCAAAATGATTTCTTAAGAGAATATTCAAATCCTGGTATTGTTGAGATAAATTTAAATTCAACAGTTTCTTCTATTCTTTCATTATGTTCAGGTTCTACGTTCGTAAAACCTTCTATTGGTTCATTATTTGTGAAACCCATGTAATCAGTGCTTCCAATAACATCTTCTACAGGATCCAAATTTCTTGTATCTTCTTTATAACTAATAGTATCTGCATCAGCATTGACAATAATATTGCTCATACATATCTCCTACTCATGCTTTTCTTCCTTATTGTTCTGCACTCTTATATTTCTCGAGAGTATTTCTTTACCATCAAAATTGAGCTGCAAAGTATAGACTCCAAATTGGTGAAATTGGACATTCACAACTTGTATAACTATTTCTACAACCTTTCTTGGATCCTTACTTTCAATCTCTCCTCCACGTGACAGTAACACATGACCGGATTCGCTATGTATAAGATTTAGAGAAAAACTGTGCTTTCCTTCAATATTTGTAACTGCACCATATATGAACCAGGGAGGAAAGATCGCTGGCACTTCGTTTGCAATGAAGTTACTAAAAACTCCTATCAAACTTTTCTTCTGATTACCTTGTTCGATTATGACTTTATCGGCTGTTAGTAATGCCTGGCATACTATTTCAGACATTTATCCCCCTCTGCATTACACTATTTTTCTGAATATCGGTTGTCAACAAAAAACTTTCCATTTTCCTAAAATATACCACATTTACCACCACTTGTGTCAAATTTCGTGGCATTATTGGGTATTTGTGGAGATTTTGTCCTTCAGAAACCCATCAACCAACGGAATCACCCTCTCTCAACACCACAACGCGCCTCCGCTTGTACCTTATCTGGACCTTCATCATCCTCTTCTCTTTGTAGCCCGTGTGCGTGGCCTACACACCTTGAAAATGAATCGACTCCACAACGACAGCGATCGTCTCAGCTTCACGAGTTGATTAGAAAGAATACAAAACCTGCTACCATAATCTGTCAATCTTCTCCTGATATCCTTCAAAAACCTTAAACATTTCCGGATTGATCTGCAGATAGTTCTCACTCACCTCTTCAGATCGATGGCCCATCATATCCATAATAGTCTTCAAGTCCATATTCCCGTGCATTCTACTCCGGAACGTATACCGCAAAGTGTAAGGAGTGAGCCACCGGTCCCCGGACTCAATTCCATTCTTTTCTAATACCTTTGAAAAGCGCCGGCGGTAGTAATCTTTCTTCACAAAATCACCATCGAATGTGAATATGAACTCATCATTACCGATTTCATTAGACTGGACCCACCGCTGCAGCAGCTCCATGGTGGCTGCAGGGATCCGGACAAACCGGAGGCGTTTATCATCACTAGTAGATTTTTTCAAAGGAGCTATTCTATCTGTACTGTCAAGCTGATGTACAATATAGACCGTATTATGTTCCGGGAATAGTTGTGCCGGCGTGAGGGCACGCACTTCTCCTGGACGCATGCCCCCTTGTAGTTGTACTTTCGCCATCAAGCCGAACATATATCCGGATTTGTCATCTGAACTCAGGCTCCACCGTTCATGTAGATCAACTTCTTCTGCGGGGAAAAGCTTCTTGAGCTCTTCATCAAAGAGAATATCCCGCCGTTTACTGTTTCTTGCAGTGCGATCTATCTCGGGAAGGTGCTCGATCAACCGAGCTTTCTTGGCTGCTTTCATAACAATCATATAGGTTTCGATGATCGTGTTCTGACTGCTTCCTGAAAGAAGTGGCATTTCTTGTGCTTTTTGCCCATCTTTCTTTGGCTTCCTTCTCAATCTGGACAGCCAGCTTTCAAACTCGAGATCACTTATTTGATCAATACGATAATCTCCAAACCTTTCAATAATTCTCTCGAGATTTCCACGCCGACCGGACACAGTGCCGGGTTTCAAATTTTTAAGTCTTGCCAGGTAGGGACATTGATCAGGTGTGGTGAAAAAGTCTTTTGCGAATTGCTTCAGGTTGGTATGGTTCTCAATTTTCCGCTCTTTGACCAACCATTCATCTATTTGCTGCTCTGCATCAGCTTTTCGCTTATACCTTTCATCATGAAACCGCTGGATCTCACCTTCTCGCCACCAGATCTCATACCATTTGTTCCGGGCATTTTTATTAGGCCGTACCTTTATATGATACTTCTTTTTCGGTCTTCCCATGCTATTTCCCTCTGGCGGGAATTCTATCACATTTTGCAGGAGTCGTGTAGTTTCTGGACTATTTCTGGACTGAAGAGCAAAAAAAAGCACCCCCGAAGGGATGCTTCTCAAATAGTTCGTTGCAGGACAACGCTTTATTTAATCGGGCTGGGCAGATTTGAACTGCCGACTTCTTGGTCCCGAACCAAGCGCGCTAGCCCCTGCGCTACAGCCCGAATGTAAAATAAATAATGTGTCCCTCCGAGCGGCGCATAGTTGAAAAACTTGGTGACTGCACTGGCCGCACGGCTGAACAACAAAAATGCGGGAGCGACGGGGATTGAACCCGCGATCTCCGGCTTGACAGGCCGGCGCGATA
>CAZWDV010000077.1:0-13826 GCA_964632675.1 uncultured Sediminispirochaeta sp. | reverse complement strand
CACTTTCAACTCACTGCCGTGCTGCTGCAGCAGCACGGCAGTGAGTTGAAAGTGGTGTTTACTCCGCTGCATGGAACCGGCGGCGTGATGCTGCCGCAGGTGCTCGGTGAGATGGGGGTCGAGGTTATCGAGGTTCCCGAACAGGCCGAACCCGACGGCAATTTTCCCACCGTTGAATCCCCCAATCCGGAAGAGGCTTCGGCTATGAAAATGGCCATAGAACTGGGAGCGGCCATGCAGGCCGACCTGGTCATGGGAACCGACCCGGACGGTGACCGGCTCGGAATTGCGGTGCCCCAAGGCGACGGCGGCTTCCGGTTGATAAACGGCAACCAGTTGGGCGCCCTGCTGGCTGATTATATTTTTCAGTCGCGGAAGGAACAGGGCATGCTGCCCGAAAAACCGGCCTTTGTAAAAACGATTGTCACTACCGAACTGCAGCGGCTCATCGCCGAAGCGTACGGGGCCTCTTCTTATGATGTGTTGACCGGTTTCAAGTATATCGCCGATAAAATCAAACAGTTTGAAAAAACTGGTGAAACCTACGTCTTCGGCGGAGAGGAGAGTTACGGATACCTGGCCACCGACAAAATCCGCGATAAAGATGCTGTCTCTGCGGCTTTTTTGACCGCCGAAATGGCCCTGTACCACCGTACCCACGGGAAATCTTTGCTGGACCGGTTGAAGGAAATTTACATCGAGTACGGTTATTTTCAGGAAATTCTTGTATCCAAGGCATTTAAAGGAATGGCCGGCAAAGCAGTCATGGACGGTTTAATGAGCCGGCTGCGGGAAAACACACCAGTAGAAATCGGCGGAATAAAAGTTTCAAAGGTCAAGGACTACCGTGAAAGCACCACTACCGATGTGCAGAGTGGAAAAACGGAAAAGGATATTGAGTTGCCCGCCTCTAATGTGCTGCAGTTCATCCTGTCCGACGGCAGCATTGTCACTGCACGGCCTTCCGGCACCGAGCCCAAGATAAAGTTTTATGCATCCTGCCGCGGAACAGCTGGAGCAGAGCTCGGAGAGGCGCGGCGGGAAGTAGGCCGGCGGCTGGATGAGATCCAGAAGACTATCGACAGCTGGGTTGAATCCGCCCAAAAATAGCCCAGTAAATTACTATTTGGAGGTAAGGATGAAGAGTTATCGCAAAGAGTTATGGTTTAACACCAAAGAACGTTATCAGTTCGTACACATAACCCGCGAAGTACAGGAAGCGGTACAGGAGAGCGGTGTTGAGGAGGGGTTCTGTCTGGTGAATGCAATGCATATAACCGCCAGCGTATTCATCAACGATAATGAATCCGGGCTGCATAAGGATTACATGGAGTGGCTGGAAAAACTTGCCCCCTACGACCGCAAGGGATACCACCATAACGTGGGAGAGGACAACGGTGATGCCCACCTCAAACGGCAGGTAATGGGTCGGGAAGTAGTGGTCGCAATAACCGACGGAAAACTGGATCTGGGCCCCTGGGAAGCGGTGTTTTACGGTGAGTTCGACGGCCGTCGCCGCAAACGTGCGTTAATCAAGATAATCGGTGAGTAAGGATACCGTGTAATGAAAGGCTATTTTCATTTTTTGCGGAAGGTTCCCTTTTTTCAAAACCTGAATGATGAGGATATTCGCGAGATCATGCGCTACTGCCGGGAGGAGGAGCTTTCTCCCGGTCAGGTTATTTTTTACGAAGGCGATACCGCCGATCGATTCTACATCGTTCTGGAGGGGGAGGTCGAAGTATGGAAAGACTACGACAGTCCCTACGCCGATCTGCTGGCGGTTCACGGGATCAACAAGCTGTTCGGCGAGATGGCCCTGGTCGATGATCTTCCCCGCAGCGCCACCGTAGTAACCCGTACGCGAACACGGCTGCTCTATATTAACGAAGAAGAGTTCCAGCGCCTGCTCAAAGAGAACTCTCTAGTGGCACTGGCAATTATCCGCTCTCTCAGTGCAATGGTACGCAAGAGCAATCAATCTTTTGTTGAAGATCTGCGGGAAAGAAACCGGCAGTTGCAGAAGGCCTACGACGAATTGCAGGCTGCCCAGGCTGAACTGCTGCGGAATGAGAGGCTTACTACGCTCGGAAAATTTTCTTCCATGATTCTGCACGATATCCGCAATCCTATTTCGGTTATCAAGGCCTACGCCGATATGCTGAAACTCTCCAGCAGCGAGAATTCGAAGGACTGCAAATACATTGACAAAATTAGTTTCGAAACCGAACGCCTCAATCAACTGGCCAATGAGCTGCTGGATTATTCCCGCGGAGAGATTCGTCTGGATATGGGAATTGTGTCTATACCGGATTTTTTTCGGGAAATCTGCGAGTTTACCGAGCACCGGCTCAGCTCGAAAGAGGTGCGGGTCGAATGCTCCTATGACTATGACGGGCAGGTGATTATGGACCATCAGCGGATGCTGCGGGTCTTTTCAAACCTGCTGGAGAATGCCCGTAAAGCCATGGGACGCAGCGGCAACTGTCGGGTAACGGCGGTCCGCAAGAACGAAATGGTTAAATTCACCGTACAGGATGACGGCAGCGGCATGAGTCCGGAGGTGCTGGAACATATATTTGAGCCCTTCTACTCCTCCTCACCAAATGGCGGCACCGGTCTCGGTATGGCAATAGTAAAAAGTGTTGTCGAAGCCCACCAAGGCACCATCGACATTGACAGTACCGAAGGTGAGGGGACTGAAGTCAGTATAAAGTTGCCCCTGAGACTGTAACGGGGCCATAACACAGGTAGGCGGTGGGAATGCCCTCGAATCTCGTTACGATGGCCCGTACTACACGTTTTCTCTCTTTACTTTTTTACAGAAACTAATTAAAATGAGAGTTAGATAAACGTGATCCAAGGAGCAAGTATGGGTATTAAACCTGGAAAGAAGTTCAACAAAGAGAAGAGTCAGTGTATGATAAGCGAACTCTTCAACAAAAGCGATTCCAATCTCGAGTATTTAAGCGGCACGCAAATGGATATGTGGGGAGGGGCGGTCTCTCCGCAGCTCTCTTTTAAGTATGAAGAGACCCTTATCTACAACCTGAAGGACAGCTGTGAAGTTGAGGTCGAAGGCGAAATTTATCGCTTAGAACACTACGATGTGCTGTATATACCGATCAACACCGCTTTTACAGTTCGTCATGCCGGACAGGAAGCAGGCCTGTTGTACCTCTATCGCGCCACTGGCGACAAGTCTTATCCGGTGCATCATTCAAAGTGGAAAGAAATCAAAGAAAATAAGGACCGTATAAGATATTTGAATAAGAAAGAAGTATACTTAATGTTTGATGTAGCCGAACAGGCCAACAAATTCATAGCCGGGTATACTTTTTACGAAACCTACACCAGGGCATGGCCGCCCCACAATCATACCGACCAGGAAGAGGTGTACGCCTTTATCGAGGGCCAGGGAGCTATGGAGGTGTATGAGGATGATGAGCACAAAACCTTCGTAACTTCAGTCGAAGTAGGCGATCAGGTGACTATTCCAATGCTAAACTATCATCCGGTCTTCAGTCATGATGACCCGGTTACCTTCATCTGGTGTATTGCCGGCGAACGCTACTGGGTCGGCGATAAGAACAAGGATTTCATGAAGGGCAAGGCGGAAAACATCACCACGTAAAGTGTGAATAGAGGTGCTCGGGGTTCCGAGTATACTCTTCTTTATTGTGTGGCGGGCTGGGTATCCAGCCCGCTTTATTCATTCGGAGCTCAAATAGGAACTCAAATATGGATTTGATTACGCTTACCGGCAGTCAGAGCAGTTATAGTATTCTCCCGTTCGAAAACAGTCTTCCCCTGCACGTTCACTGGGGGGCCAAAACGCAATTTCAGAATGATGAAAATCTTTTTCCCCTTAATAATCGCGATTATTCCATTCGGCCGCGGATCGGTAAATCAACAGTTTCTGTAGAAGAGTTACAGTGTGAATACGGCTTTGCCGAAAACGGAGACTTTCGGCTGCCGGCCGTTCGCATCCGCGACGGTTGCAATTATCCTGTCACCGGGCCCTTTGAACTGAAAATCCACAGTTATCCCGGTAAATACGGGATCCCGGGGCTGCCCTCCGCCCGCCAAGGGGAACGGCAAGACCTAAAAACAGTTGAACTGCAGATGCACGACCCAAACAGCAACCTCTGGATTACCCTGTTTTACACAATGTTTCCGAAATACGATGCGGTCTGCCGCCACGTCCGATTTACCAATCAGGGGGATTCGCCCGTTAAGATAGAAAAGGCCGCCAGCCTTTCACTGGATCTGTTCAACTGGGAGTACGAGCTGATCTATCTGCACGGCGCCTGGGCGCGGGAGCGACAGCTGCAGCGCCGTCCGGTGCAGAATGGTAGCACCTCTTTCGGCAGTACCCGCGGCACCAGCAGCCACCAGTTTAACCCTTCCTTTGTATTGGTGAATCCGGAAACCACCGAATTTACCGGTGAAGCCTACGGCTTTTCACTGATATACAGCGGCAATTTTTTGGCCGAACTGGAGCTGAACCACGACAACAATCTGAGGGTCAATATGGGAATTCATCCGGATACCTTCGAATGGCAGCTGCAGCCCGGGCAAAGCTTCCACACTCCCGAAGCGGTCATGATCTATTCAAATGAGGGTTTGAACGGCATGAGCGGAAAATTTCACGGGTTTATCCGGCACCACATTTTTCCGCCGGAATTCCAAAACCGGGAGCGCCCGATTCTGTTCAACAACTGGGAAGCGACCTACTTTGATTTTGATGAGAAAGACCTCGCCGAGTTAGGCGATATGGCCGCCGATTTAGGGGTTGAACTGTTTGTCTTGGATGACGGATGGTTCGGCGAAAGGAATTCCGACCGCTCGTCCCTCGGCGACTGGCAGGTGAATACCTCTAAGCTGCCGACGGGGCTGACGGGGCTGGCAGCGGCACTCGAGCAGCGGGGGCTGCAATTCGGCTTATGGTTGGAACCGGAAATGATTTCGCACAACAGCAGGCTTGCCGAAGACCACCCCGACTGGTTCATCTCCATTCCCGACCGCCCGGTGGCCGAAGGTCGTAATCAGCTGGTGCTGGATTTAAGCCGGGATGAAGTATGCAAATTTTTAGTTGAAACCGTAGATTCAATTCTTGAAAGTGCTTCGATTCGGTACATTAAATGGGACATGAACCGGTACTTGACCAATGTCGCCGCTCCCCAGCTTTCGGCTTCCCAGCAGCGAGAGGTGTATCATCGATATGTGCTTGGATTGTACAAGGTGCTCGATCAGCTTACCGCCGCGCATCCGCAAGTGCTGTTCGAGGGCTGCTCAGGCGGCGGTGGACGCTTTGACCTCGGTATTCTGTACTACATGCCCCAGTATTGGACCAGCGATAATACCGACGCAGTCTCCAGAGCCAGAATTCAGTACGGCACTAGCCTGTTTTATCCGCCAATTTCAATGGGGGCGCATGTTTCGGCGGTACCCAATCATCAGGTGGGCCGAACTACCTCGCTGGAGATCAGAGGGCACACCGCCATGAGCGGTAATTTCGGGTACGAGCTCGACCTCAGGGCGCTGTCTGAATCCGAGCGCCGGCAGATTAAACAGCAAGTTTCCTTCTATAAAACCCATAGAAAACTGCTGCAATTCGGCCGCTTTATTCGTCTCCTGAGTCCCTTTCGGTCAAACGATGCGGCCTGGATGTTTATCGATCAAGACTATTTTTTGCTGTTTTGGTTTCGGCTGCACGCCGAGGCCAACACGCCTTTACCGCGGGTAAAACTGGCGTATCTTGACCGGGAGGCGGTGTATGTCGAGGAGACCGGCGGTCAGAGCTATACCGGCGGAGAGCTCATGCACCGCGGTATCCTGCTTCCGCAGCCGGAAGGCGACTACGTGTCGCAGATGTTCCTGTTCCGCAAAAAAAGGCCGATTCAAAAGAATCGGCCTGTGGGTTAGATGCCGGTGCAACATATAGTAAACTGGGAGGGGAACTATACGAATGCCTCCGACACCTTTATTATCGTCTTACACTGTCAAAATATTAGTTGTCATTAATTAAAATATCAAAAAAAAGTGAAACTTTGTAGTTTTTTCCACCCTCTATCTCGATTTTTTTGCTCACCGAGTAGTTTCCTATGCGCATTAACACTACATGTTCACCCGGTTCGGCACTTAGTTGTGAAGCAGAGTTTACATTTATCTCCTCGCCGTCAAAGAAGACCACTGCATCATTGGGTGCATCAAAGCTGATGCGGGACTGCGCCGGTTCCAAGGCGACCTTTACACGGGTTGTTTGGGCCTGCTCTATTCCAACCGATTTTGAATACGGCAGATAGCGGTCGCTTCTGATTACAAGCTCATGTACTCCGGTCGGCAGGATAAAACGGCCGGATTTCTTCGACTGGACTTGTCCGTCGATAAGCAATTCTACAGCTTTTTGATCCACATCCTTCGGCATTTCAATAAAAAAGGCGCCTTTTTTTTCTAATACCGGCCTCACAGTAATATCGATGCGCGACCGGGCTACATCCGAAGGAATACCCTTCATGATGGGATCTATGGTCAGCAGCAGCGGATAATCGTTCGGCTGCTGCCGGGGGGTGACAATGATGCTGTTCAAGGCTGATTTGTTCCAGGTGTTCTGACTGCGAAAGGGCAGATCGACAAATGTGCGAGGAGATACGGGAAACGGTTCGGAGAGAATCTTAGTGGTGGAATAACTACCGACTCCCTCCCGGGGCGGTGGTGAAGGGTTGCTGTAGATATTCAGCAGGAAGCTCTCTCTGAACTGGAGCACCGCCCGGGGAGCATTTACTTGAATTACTACCCCGCGCAGAAACTCCGTTGCGGATAGATTGATCTGGGTCAATTCCCGCAAACCAATCGAGACACTTGTATCGGAATAGGACTCGTCTATGGTGACGGTGTGTTCAACCTGACTGCGTACCTGTTCAGCGGTAATAGAATAAGGAATGAGGCACAGTGCACAAACACATATGCTAATCAAGATAATAGTTTTAAAGGATCCCATGACTCTCCCGCATTTCTAATTTCGAAGTGGAGGTGTGGACCGGTCGACATTCCGGTGCTCCCCACAGATCCTATTATAGCACCAGCATTGATTTTCTGTCCTGCACGAACAAAACTTTTTTCCAGGTGTCCATAAATTGTAGTAAAATTTCCCTCGTGTTGCAAAACAACGTAGTTACCCAACAAGGCATCATTTCCAACCGCCACCGCAATTCCCCCGCGGGCAGCTTGCACTTCGGTACCGTACGGAGCGGCAATGTCAATACCGTGATGGAAGTGCCGTTCGTGGGTAAACGGGCTGGTTCTTTCACCGTAACGGGAACTTACCACCCCCTGTGGCAGCGGAAACCGAAAAAGTACATTCAGGAAAAAGAGCCGCTCCAGCGGGTGAAACCGTTCACCCTGTATAAAATAATAGAGTTTTTTGGCAGAATCGTCAATTATATAAACCGGTGTTCCCGTTTCTGATGCCTGGGTTCTCCAGGAAAGTATCAGTTTTTCAATATCGTTCTGCGGCGTACCTGCTATGAATAGTCCGGGAGTGTTGGGTATGAGGAGCTGGTTTCCCGGCTGCAGCGCCTCGGGATTTCGTAACCCGTTCAGTAGGGCAATTGTTTCGTAGGGCAGATTGAAACGGGCTGCAATCGAGAACAGCGTATCCCCCTCTTTGGCACTGTAACTAAAAAGTGTCAGGGGCGGAGGATTTTTATCAGTATGCACCGCCCGGTAGTAGAGGCTGATATCATCGGTGGCCTGCCGGAATACGGGGTCATCGCGGTGTAATATTTCTATATGCGGGTAAGCGGCCATGGAATCCGCCGGCAGGAGAGCGGCTGTGAGAAAGATGATCAGTGCAAACGCTTTAAAATGTGCTCTATATACTGTCATCTCCCTGTTGTTTCGCATACAGGACCTCAACGGCTAGCGAAAAAAAGGATTCCGATCAAAGCGATGGACACGACGGCGCTTACTACTCCGGCTGCCGTTGATACCGCGGCAAAGGTGATGAGGGTAATATAGACGAGCAAAAAGGCTGTCAGAATTTTAGTGATATGCTTCAGGGGGAAGAGTGCAATTTTCAAGGTGGAGTAGCCTTTCGTTTTCAGATTGTTGATATGCGATCCGAGCTGTTTTCCCGCAAAAAACAGCATTACCCCGGCCAGCAGTATCAATACTGCGGTGGTAAAACTGCTTCTGTGGGTGGTTGCCCAGTACCAGAGGGGCAGGGTGATCAGGGCCGATATAGCGGCAACCCCGAGTGAAAATGCAATTACCCGGGCAATTGATTTAAAGGCGGATATATAGCCCTGTACTATACGGGTAGTGAATTGCGATACGCTTGTGCTCATTCTGTAGTGTTCCTCTGCAGGTACTCTACAACTTTTTTATAATCTCTTTCAAGTTCGAGGGTAGCGAAGATAGTGCGGGCCCGGACCAGATATTCCCTACCCACTTCCCTATTTCCGGAAGCTATCTGGCTGCGGCCGAGGAGAAACAGATCGTGCCCGATCCCAACGCTGTTTTCGCTTAGTTTGTCATACTCGAGGGCGGACTGGGCATACCGGACTGCTGCACTATAATTCTCTGTTTGCAGTGCAATTACTCCCAGCATGTAGTGGTTTGAGGCAATCTCGATAAAATTTTTCCGGTTGGTATTGATTTCGAGGGCCCGTTGAAACTCCTGCCGGGCAGCAGCGAAGTCGCCCCGGGCGCGGTACACGCTGCCGCGGTTATGCAGCAGAATTGCCAGCGCATCGGCGAGCTCTTTTTCACTCTCTTCCAGAAGTTTGATCCCCTGTTCGAACCACTGCAGTGCCGTGCTCACATTACCTGCCCTGTAGGCGAATTCTCCCAGGTTGTTGTAGGTTTCGGCCGCAGTTTTCTTCACATTCGGTGCAGCTGTGGGGATGGGTTCGAAAATAGTGAGAGTTTCCGCCGCAGCTGCGAACATCCGCTGTGCCTTTTCTACAGCACCCTGCGCCAGGAAGGTTTTTCCAAGCGCATTGTAACAGATAGCTGTACCGAGTTGGTCGTCAATCCGAATGTAGCTGTTCATTGCCAGCGTATACATCTCGGCGGCCTTCTCATATCGGGCCTCATTGAAAAAAGAGTTTCCGTATTCGGCGAATTTGGCCGCCTCTAGAGCGGTAGAGCGGGGCGGCGGCTGATCTTTCGGGGCCGAAGAGCAGGCCCCGAGCCCGAATAGGATACCAAGTAACGCGAGGAGCATCAGTATCAGCCTCAAATGCCGTTTCATCAGTACTCACCGTCCCGCATACCCCTGAAAGTGGAGGGGGTAGTATACTCTTCTGAAATTCCTCCGCGCAGCAGCGGGTTGTTCTTCAGCCCCTGCATCACATCCTGTCCCTCCTGCAGAGTCGTACGGCCCTCCTGCAGAATGGCGGTGATATTGGGCTGTTGGTCGTTGACATACGCCGCAAAGCCGCTCAGTTCGGCCGCTGATTTTTCCAGTTCGGCAATAATCGCCTGAATCTGACCGTACAGCTGCTCATCGTCATCGAGCAGTTTGGCAATCGACCCTTTCGGATCGAGCAGGCGCTGCACCAGACCCTGGGTATCTGCCAGCTGCTCGGAGGTTTTCTCCAGATTGGCGGTAATGCCGGTGGTGTTCTGCAGGGTTTCGTTTAACTGTACCATCACCTGCTGGGTCTGCAGCAGTACGTCAAGCAGCGGTCCCTGCTGGCTCCCCTTGAGGGTGTTGTCAATGGTGGTAATGGTTGAGTTGAGAGCGTTGATGGTCTGATATGTGCTATCGAGAATCGGACCGATCCGGTTTACTACACTCGAAATGGCATCTTCCTTGTCGGCCATTTTGACTAATCCCTTGGCAATCCGCTGCCGGCCTTCCGGAAGATCGGTGGATGGAATGAAAGCCCCTTCTTCCAGCGGCGGGCCCTCGCCCCTGCCGGGATAAAACACCAGCCCTCCGCCGCCGATTCCAATGGGGCTAATATTGAGCTGTAGCACCGAGTTCGGCAGCACCCGGTTGTAATAGGTGTCGAATATGTGAAAATCGATTTGCACGGTGTTGTCGTCGAGTAGTTCGATATCATCGATCGCACCGATGGTAAAACCCTTTAGTTTAATCGCCATGCCGCGATTCAAACCCTCGCCGCTCTGAAAGCGGCTGGTGAAGGAGTAATCTTTGGCAAACCATCGCTGATTGATGCCCATAAAAATTAAAATGGCCGCCAAAGAAATTATGGCGATGAGCACAAAGAGCCCTACAATCTGTTCCGCAAACCGTATTTTAAACTTCATTCTCTGTTAATAGTATTCCAGGTTTGATATACAGTCAAATCCAAAAGATACTCGAAATGCATTAAAAGAGTTCTTCCTCGTTGTCCAGCAGAGTAAGAATATCCTCGTCAAAGGCCGCCGCCTGCTTAAGAACAATCTCGAGCACCTTTTGCACCAGCGGATTACTGCTCTGTTTCACCTCAGCGAAGGGGCCGTGAGCGGCTATTCTACCTTTGTGAAGAATGATGAGCTCATCCGCTATCATCGAAATCAGTTTGGCATCTATAAACCCGCCCACAATAGTCCGTTTCTGCCGGTGGAGCTTTTTTATAATATTCTGTATCGACTTGGCCGAAGAAGTATCGATTCCCACCAGGGGGGTATCCAGAAACAAGAACTCCGGGTCGGTGATCAGAGCCCGAGCAAAGGAAACCATTTTTTGTTCACCCGCGGATATCTGGCTCGGACGGTAGTCGAGACGGTCTTCGTATCCCACCTCGTGCAGATAGGTTTCAACACGGCGGTTCATCTCGGCCGGACTCATCTGCGGAAAATGTACCTCCAGAGGAAAACGTACATTCTGTGCTATAGTTCGGTTCGCCCAGAGGGCCCCGTCCTGAAATGCGAACCCCGAACGGCGCCGAAATTCAATTTCTTCCTTCTCTGAGAGCTGTATCATGCTTTTACCGTCTTTTTGCACCGCTCCGCGGTTCGGCGGCAGCAGCCCGGCCATAACCTTCAGTAAAATGCTCTTGCCGCTTCCGGAAGCTCCGATTATTACCGTTGTTTTTCGCGGGGGTATGTCCAAATTGACATCATCCAAAACCGGGCGTTCCCCATAGAGGACGGTTACGTTGTGCATGCTGATCTGTAAGGGGTCTCTCATCGCTCGTATTCCTCTATAAATAATAAATCATCGTGATGATGGCATCGGCAAGTATGCATAAGGTGAATCCCTGCACTACCGAGCGAATTACCATCTGCGGTACCTCCGTAGACGACTGCTGCACCTTCAATCCGTTATATGTGGCGGCATGGCTTACGATCAGCCCGAAAATCAGACTCTTCAGAATAGATGAAATGATATCGGGGGTCTTCAAATAGGCCAGCAAGTTGTGAAAGTATTCAAAAGCTGAAATCGGCTGAAAAAACTGGGTGAGAATGAATGAGCCGACCAGCCCGAAGAGGTTAAAATAGAGGTTAAGGATGATCATTGAGAGTGTTACCCCGATAAACCGTGGTGCCACCAGATACCGAATCGGATTTACACCGGTTGCAATATAGGCCTCAATCTGATGGCTGACGACCATATGGCCCAGTTCGGTTGCGATGGCGGTGGCTGAACGGGCGATGACCACAAAGGCGCACAAAAGCGGCCCGAGTTCGCGGGTAATTACTGTGATCAGTATCTTATAAATGAGTACGCCCTGGCCAAACTGCGGGAGGATGTTTACCCCTTGGATAATGATGACCGCACCTAAAGAAATCGAAATAAGGGCGATTACGGTCAGTGCTTCGACCCCGGTAAACAGCAGCTGCATGGTAATTACCCCGTGGCCTACCTGCCGGCGGCGGAAATATTGGAGTGAGGCTACCAAAGATTGATAAAAAAAACCGGCCGCATAAAGGACGTCGTTGAACACACGAACCGAGTGTTGGCCTATGCGTTGAAGAATCATACGGTATACTCCTTGTATTATATCTTTATAGTAGCCCAGCTTAGCGCTGCAGGCAATGAAAGTTTTATAATTGCTAGTGTTGACAGGGGGGAGTTTGAAAAGTACAATTTTTACTTGAGGGGTAATGCAAAAAAATCAGGAGCGACAATGCCAAAAGCTGCGCGTTATCATGCCAACTCGGTTGTCTATTTCAAGGGAGATAATAACGATCGGGTCTATATTTTAAAAAGCGGTAAGGTAAGCCTAAACTACAACGATATCGAAACCGGTCAGGAAATTCACGACATTATCAATACCGGTGAGTTCTTCGGCGTGAAATCCGCGCTTGGACGGTATCCTCGGGAGGAGACCGCGGTTGTACTCAGTGACGCTTCAATGGTCAGTTTTAGCGTGCCGGAGTTCGAACAGCTGGTGCTAAAGAACACCCGTATCATCATGAAGATGCTGAAAGTCTTTTCGAATCAGTTGCGGCGCATGCACAAGCAGGTCCGTAATCTCATTTCATCCGGAAAAGACGGGCTGGAACCGGAGGAAGGGCTGTTCAGAATCGGCCAGTACTACCTCAATTCTCAGAAGTACCATCAGGCTTTGTATGCCTTTCGGCGCTATATTACCTATTATCCCTCCGGCAAGTACTCGGCAGAGGCTACCCGCCATATAGAAGAGGCTGAGAAAGCGCTTCAGAGAGGGGGGCCTGCCCCGGTGGGGCCGGCTGCTGTTGAGGGGAAGACTGCCCGGGTCAACGAACCGAGCGAGGAGCTCTCCGATACTGCCAAAAGCTATTACAATGCCGTTAGTCTCTATTCGCAGGACAATTTTCAGCCGGCCCTCGAGGTGTTTAGGAAAATCGTCCAGGCCAATAACAGCGATGAGTATGTGGCCAAATCACACTTCGAGATCGGCCGTTGTTATCTGGGGCTGGAGCAGTATGAAAAATGTGTCCAACATTACACGCAAATGATAAAACATTACCCCCGGCATCCGGATCTTCGGGATGCGCTGCTGTATGTCGGCAATTGCCATGAAAAGCTGGGTAATTCGTCGAAGGCAGGCGGCTTTTACAACAAGGTGCTATCGATGTCCAGTGAAAACGAGGTAATTTACCGCAAGGCAAAGCGGGCCCTGCGCGAAATCGAGGGGGCCAAATGAACGTTGACTTATCGATGTTTGAACGCTTTGCAGTTACTTTTCAGCCCGGAGATATCATTTTCTGTGAATATGAACCGGGTGACAATTTTTATCTGATACAATCGGGGCGGGTACAGATTGTAAAAATACTGGGCGATATCGAGAAAAACATAGATATCCTACAACCCGGGGAAATCTTCGGTGAAATGGCGATACTCGAGGAAGCCCCGCGTTCGGCTACTGCGGTTTCAATCGATAAAGTAAAAGCCCTGGAGTTCAACCGCGAGAATTTCGAGGTGCTGATGAAGGGGAATCCGCAAATAGCCCTGAAGCTGCTCAAGCTGTTTACCAAGCGCATCTACGATCAAAAACGGCGCTTCATGATCCTGACCCTCAGCAACATCGAGGCCCGGGTGGCTGATGTATTTCTCATGCTGGCCGAAAACCAGCCCACCGAAGATCCCGAGGACGACCAGCGAGTGTTTTCTACCAGCGTAGAAGACATCGCCCACTGGGCCGGCATGTCCTACGCCGAGTGTAAAAAAGTATTGAACCACTTTGCCGGGCAACGCCGCATCGAAATTTTCGAAGACCGTATAATAGTGAAAAATATTAACGAGTTCCGCCGTTTCGTCACCTCCCAGCGCAACAAGCAGAAGAGCGAGTAGGGGGCTTGGGCAGAGGCCGACTGTTTAAAACTTGAGCCAAAAGACGGATTCGAACCGTCGACCTACGCTTTACGAGAGCGTTGCTCTA
>CAZWDV010000076.1:0-13979 GCA_964632675.1 uncultured Sediminispirochaeta sp. | reverse complement strand
CCTGTGGTTGTCTTGCCGCATCCGCTCTCCCCTACGACACCGAGAGTCTCACCTTTTTTAATCTCGAAACTCACATCGTCTACAGCTTTTACATACCCGACAACTCGTTTGAACACGCCTTTACGAATCGGAAAGTATTTTTTAAGATTGGTTACCTCTACGAGTGTTGCTTTATTGTCCATCGACTCTCCTCTCCCTATACAACCAGCATTTTGCGGTATGTTTTTCACCAAGCTCAAACACATCTGGATCCCTCGAATTGCATATTTCCATTACATGAGGACATCTCGGGGCAAAGTAGCAGCCTTTTGGCAAGCTGTTCATATTCGGCACAGTCCCCTTTATCGGGGATAGATCTCCCTTTTTGCCTATGGTGGGAATGGAATTAAGAAGGCCTTGAGAGTAAGGGTGTTGGGGATTCGTCAGAATTGTATCCGTGCCGGCACGTTCCACAATCTTTCCGGTATACATT
This sequence comes from uncultured Sediminispirochaeta sp., assembly GCA_964632675.1. GTDB lineage: Bacteria > Spirochaetota > Spirochaetia > DSM-16054 > Sediminispirochaetaceae > DSBN01. Next base: position 13,507 of record CAZWDV010000076.1, on the reverse strand, counting down.
ACTACAGTATTTTTTGCCATCTCACCAATAACCCCAAGGTCGTGAGTGATGATCATAAGCGCCATCCCAAGCTCTCGCTGAAGATCTTTGATTAATTCGAGTATCTGCGCTTCTATAGTTACATCCAAGGCTGTCGTAGGTTCGTCCGCAATCAGGAGCTTGGGCTTACAGCTGAGCGCCATAGCAATCATCGCCCGTTGTCGCATCCCCCCACTAAACTCGTGGGGATATTCATCGACCCTCTTCTCGGCGGCGGCGATACCGACCATTTTGAGCATGTCGATAGCTTGCCGCCTTGCTTCCTGTTTTTCCACGTTTTGATGTCGAAGAATTACCTCCATTATCTGGTTACCGATTGTGTATACCGGGTTTAGTGCAGTCATAGGTTCTTGAAAGATGTAGGCAATCTCGTTTCCGCGGATTGCTCTTATTTTTTCTCCGTTTGTCGGGAGTTTGGTTATCTCAATGTCCTCGCCATCTCCATAATAGTGAATTTCCCCGCCGACGATCTTGCCCTTTGGTCGAGGAACGAGGCGTAGAATCGAGAGTGCTGTAATGCTTTTTCCGCAGCCGCTCTCTCCGACTACACCTAGGGAATCCCCCTTGTGTATGTCAAAGGATACGCCGTCTACGGCTTTTACAACAGAATTCTCGTCATAAAAGTAGGTCTTTAAGTTCCTTACTGACAGAAGTTTATTCAAGACACTTACCTCCTGAAGTGTAATTACTTTGAGTGCGGATCGAAGGCGTCACGCAGGGAATCACCAACGAGATTCAGACTCAGAAGTGTGAGCATAAGAGTGATAGACGGAAAAAGGATTACCCAAGGGGCATCAAAAAGTGTCCTGAAACCGTCTCGGATCATATTGCCCCAAGTTGGTTGTGGAGGATTAACCCCAAGCCCTAAGAAACTCAAACTTGCCTCGATTCGAATCGCTGTACACATCCAAAGGGTTGAAACAACTATGATGGTTCCTATGATGTTAGGAAAAATGTGGTCAAAAATTATCTGAATATCACTTCTTCCTATGGCCTTGCTCGCAAGAATAAAGTCCGACTCTTTTAAACTAATGGTTTGTCCTCGCGCCACTCGAATGAAACGCGGCATAAGCGTAATAGTGAGAGCGACGATAACGTTCACCATTCCTGAACCGAGAATCGATATTACAAGTAGCCCCATTATTAAAGTCGGGAACGATAACATGACATTTACTCCGGAAGAAATAATAGTATCAGCATGGCCCCCTTTGAAACCGGCAAAAATGCCTAAAAAGGTGCCGAGAGACGCCGAAAGAAAAACCGATAAAAAGCCCACGATAAGAGAAACTCGCGCGCCCCACATAGTTCGCGAGAGCATATCGCGACCGAAGTAATCGGTTCCCATAAAATGCTCGGCCGTCGGCCCGGTAAGGCGGTTTAAGATATCCTGCTTAAACGGATCATATGGAGCTATTATCGGCGCCAGGGCAGCTGCCGCAATAACTATCCCGACGACGATAAAGCCGAATATGCCGGTTTTACTTCTAAGGAAAACCCTGACCTGGCGTTGCAACAGGGAATCGCGGGTTTCTTTTGGCTCGAATTTAGTAGCTATTTTGCTCATGGTTTTCTGTCCGTCCTCCTTCATTGGTTTGAATTGCATGCTACCGCTGTTTACGAGTACTTAATCCGCGGGTCAATTACCGAATACAGAATATCAACAGTTGTATTGGCCAAGAGGACTAAGAATGCAAGTGTTAGAACTCCGCCCTGAATTAGCGGATAATCATGCTGATTAATGGCATCAACAAGAAGCTTTCCCAGCCCCGGGCGGGAAAAAACGTTAGCAATTATAACACCTCCGCCAAACGAGCGCGCAACGTCCAGCCCCATAATCGTGACCACCGGAATCAGAGCGTTTCGCAGGGCGTGCTTGAGAAATACCTTTTTTTCCGTCAGACCTTTCGATCGTGCGGTAACTATGTATTCTTTATTAATAACTTCGAGAATAGAAGAACGGGTTGCTCTTGTTAAAAGCACACCCCGGGTCAATCCGAGGGACAAAGCCGGAAGCGCGAGATGATAGAGCCGCTCGCCGGGATTACTTAACATTCCTCCTCCCATAATTGGAAACAGAGGCCAGATAAGCCCGAACAGTATCAATATCAGAATCCCTAACAGGAAACTCGGCATGGTTATTCCGATAAAGGCCATTACTCGACTTGCATAGTCGAAAACTGAATTCTGCTTCAACGCGGATAGAATTCCCACCGGTAAAGCAATCATCGCGGAAATGAACGTCCCAGCAATAATTAAATCTATTGTATAGGGCAGAACCCTTAGTATTTCACGGGTAACTGAACGCTGTGAAATAATTGACTCTCCAAGATCTCCGGTAACGGCCCCCGCCAGATATGAGAAGTACTGTTCCCAAAGCGGTTTATTCAAACCGAGTTGCTCCTCAAGCGCCGCCAGTGACTGAGCAGTGGCTCGATCCCCCAAGATTACCAAAGCGGGGTTGCCGGGAACTATTCGGACTCCCAGAAACACCACAGTAAGCACGAGCAGGAGAATGGGAAAAATTAAAAGAATTCTCCTGGTGATGTAACTCAGCATATAGCTACCTCCTCTTTTTTGTAGAAAAACAAAACACGGGAAGAAAAACGTCAGAGGTTCTTCTTCCCGCCCAATAATTACTCCGCTACTATTCTTGCCCTGTGATCTATCTCGAGATGACCATCCACCTGGTAGAGTCCCTCTATTTCGTACCCAGGATCGAAGCTCTTGTGTCTGGCAAGTACCGACTTTCGTATAACCAGCGGCACGGCCACGGCATCCTCCATAATCTGCGTTAGAGTTTCCTTGTAAAGTTCGAGCTGACGATCTTTGTCCGTCACAGAACGAGCAGCTTTGATGTTACCGTTGACCAGCGGATTATCATAGTTCATGAAGTTCGTTACACCTGTTTCCTTCGTCACAATCGCATCTCCGTGATAATTCTCGGTCAGAATTATATCCGCGAAGGGAAGCCGACCGGTGTTGCGGATATTCATGGCACCTTTTCCTTCCCGCATAAGTTCATGCCACGTGGAGTGAGGCAACACTTCCACATTGAGCTCGATACCGACCCGCTTCAACTGGTCTTGTATTACGAGCATCAAATCCAAGATGGTGGTCCGCTCGGTAGATATTACATCAACCGCGAATCCCTCTGCATACCCGGCTTCGGCGAGCAGCTCTTTAGCCTTGTCTGGATTGTATGCGTATTGTGGTATCTCGTAGGTACCACCAAAAAAAGTCTCTGGTACCGGCCCCTTCAACTCTCGGGCAAGGTCAGCACCGTAGAGTTGTATAATTTCGTCTTTATCGATGGCGTGATGAACCGCTCGACGCACACGGATATCGTCGAGAGGCTCGACCTCTGTATCTAACTGGAGAAAAGCGATAACCTCACGAGACACTAGTATGGGATCGACTGTATCGTAATTCCTGATCTTCTCGACCCATTGTTGAGTTTCGATCCCAGAGTTCAAGAATTGAACTGAGCCTTTTCGTAAAGCGAGCTCGGCACTGCTTACTTCCATCTCGATAAACTCGATACGCTCAAGGTTGGGTGTCCCCTGCCAATACTTCTCGTTGCGCTCCAGGATGACCTTTTCGTTCGGTATATGTTCCACAAACTGGAAAGGCCCAGTTCCAATAGGATTATGCTTGAACTCCCGATCTCCACGCTCTTCATAAGCTTTTTTGGAAATTATATTTCCGCCTGCGACATCGGCTACCATTGCCAAGAAAAACGGATCCGGGTTTGGCGTAATTATGCGGATCGTGTAGTCATCTTCGATTTCAAACTCGAGGTTAGAGTATTCCTGGTGGTTTCCCTCACCCCATGACGGGTCGGCGTTCACGACACCGTAAGTAAACGCAACATCCTCGGCCGTAAACTCTCCATAACCGTGGTGAAACTGCACTCCCTTGCGTAGCTTAAAAGTCCAAGTTCGCCCGTCTTCACTTACCTCCCAGCTTTCTGCGAGTCCGGGGCGGTATTCGTTTCGCTTTAGCTCTTCGAGCGTACCTGGAACAAACACCAGACCGTCGAAAAGGCAGGTGCTCAGTTGCGATGGTCCTCCGTGTTGGCCCGGTGTTGTATGAAATTCCTTAAAATCTGCCGTAGCAGCGATCTTGAGAACCTGCTCCGGTTGCTCGTCACCGCCCACCTCTTGTTCACCGCCAGCATACACATTAAAAGTTGTCAACGTTAAAACAACAAAAAAAAGAACAATTACCTTTTTCATCTCCATTCTCCTTTAAAAACAAACAATAGCCAACTATAAGTTATTCGCCTCGAATAACTTCCACTTTTACTCCCGCTATACAAGAAGGGTATAGCCACGCCCCACTTAACTGTCTTATATTATATTCTTCGTCTCACCTCCTTTCACCAGCAGAGTATACCTAACGGTTAACGCAGGACCCGTCATCCATAACAATTGCCTTCGCCGGACGTAGCGAGTGGGCATACTCCGGGTTATCAATAACCTGATCATTGATCTCCACTCCGATACCGGGGGTATCCGGAATATTCATGTAGCCGGCCTCAACCTGCACACTGGTCTGCACGATATCCTTTTTCGGAGCCACCGCTTCGTCATGGGGTAGTTCCATAATTGCGAAGTTGGGAATGGCCGCGCTTAACTGCACACTGGCGGCGGTACTGACTGGACTCAGATTACCCGGGTTGTGGGGCACCACCTTAATGCCGAAGGCCTCTGCCATTGATGCAATTTTCTTGGCCGGTGTCAGCCCCCCAACCGCGCAGACGGAAATGCGGGCATACCGAAGGGCATCACGAGCAAAGAGCATCGCAAACTCCTGAATGTTCAGTAAACGCTCTCCGGTTGCTATTGGTATTGAAATCTGCCTGGCCAGGTTTCCCATCAAATCGAAATTTTCCGGCATGATGGGATCTTCATAAAACATCGGATGATAAGGTTCGATTCCCCTGGCAAGCGTAACCGCCTGGGAAAGATCGAGGCGCCGGTGCAGCTCGAGACAGAGGTCCATCTCCGCGCCGGCTGCCTCACGGAAGCGGGCCACATTCTCGATCGCCCGGCTCATGCGCTTTGAATAACTCTCGGACACCCCGATCTCATCGCGAAGCGGGTCTAGAAAGGGATTCAGGTGACCAACAGCGGTGTACCCCTTCTGCTTCGCCTCTAGAATCAAGCGCACATGCTCTTCAACCGATGGTGATTTTACATGGTAATAGGTCCTGAGTTTATCCCGACAACGGCCGCCACCAAGCAGGTGATACGCCGGTACCCCGTAAAACTTGCCGGCGATGTCCCACAACGCAATATCAATGGCACCGAGTGCTCCGGATATGGCTGCTCCGCGAAAGCAGAAGCTGTGAGTCAAATACTGCCAATGGTATTCTATTTGCAGTGGGTCCTTACCGATCAGGTATTCACGGAAGGTATCGATCGCAGCTGCCGAAGCTTCCAAAAAACCCCAGGCCCCCGACTCTCCAATACCTGTAATTCCCTCGTCAGTCTCAATGCGTACATAGAGATATTTTGCAATGAAGAACTGTTTAACTGCGGTAATTTTAATAACATCACCTCCTCCGGCAGGATAGAACCCATTCACCCATTGGTGGGTACTTCAGCTAAAAAAATTATAGATCCGGCCTATTTATTTGTAAAATATTACTTTTCGATGAGTTAATAGAATTAAGCTATGAATGTAAACAAACAGATTATGGAAACCGCCCCCTCCGGGGCGGCTATCCGGTTACTGCCGGCCCTGCGCCCGCCGCTGTTTCCAGTCTATGCGCCAGTCCAGGTTCGCACTTACTTCCGTGGGGGCATCCAGTCCCAGTTGTCCGCCGGGGTTCATTATATTGTTCGGATCAAAATAGTCTTTCAGGGCCTGCAGGGCGCCCATCTGTAGCGGGCCGAGGTGTTCCGGCATCCAGGGGGTCAGCATCTTGCCGATGCCATGATGGTGGCTCAAGCTGCCCCCGCTCTTGGCAATTGCATCGATTACCCGGGTTTGGAATTCGACATATTCCTGCCGGTCTTTGAAAACCGCATTCAGAATAAAGTACAAATTGGTTCCGTGGGGATAAAAATGGCTCGCATGGGTCATGCAGATGGTGTTCGGCCGGCTTTTCACTACCTTTCTAACCGATTGATGCACCTGGTGCAGATTCTCCCAGGTAACCGAGGTTTCCAGAGTATCGATCACTATTCCGAAATCTTCCATATCCTCGCGCAGGTAGGGGTCGCGGTACCGCCCGTGTTCCCAGCTTTTGCCCGCGTATCCGGTCAGCGGCCCCCCGCCGTATTTCCGGCAGAGTCGCTTCGACTTGCGCAACACATTCCGGGAGAATCCCCGCTCGCCCTCGGTGCGGGCTAAGAACAGACAGCGCCGGCCCGGTTTCAACTTGAGCATCTTAATGGCCGTATCGAGAATGCTGCCCTCTACTCCGTACAGCTTCAGGCCTACCTGGGTTTCCTCGGGGTCGGACAATCGCATTACACCGGGAAACCCGAATTCGGCCTGGCTGATGCGGCGTACCGCCGCTACCCCGCGTTCCCAATCCGGAAACATGTAGGCAAAGCGGAAGGTATTTTTAGGAAAGTGATAGAAAATCTTCAGGGTCGCTTCCACCAGAATCCCGTACGAGCCCTCACTGCCCTTCATAATGTCGTTCAGCTTCGGGCCGGTGGCGGTGGCGGGAAAATCATAGGTCGCAAAGCTGCCCCGCGGGGTTACATATTCCTGGCTCAAAATTAGATCGCAGGCGTCACCGAAATAGCTCGACTGCTGCCCGGCCCCCCAGGTTACAATCCAGCCTCCCACAGTAGAGTATTCAAAGGACTGTGGAAAATGACCGCAGGTATAGGCGCGCTCGCTTCCGAACCTGGCCGGCGCATCATTCAGGGCGCGTTCATAGTCCGGGCCCAGCATACCCGCCTGCACCGTACAGCTCTTGTTGAGTTCGCTCAGTTTTACGATTTGGTTCATATGGGTCTGCAGCACCAGACTCACCCCACCACAGGTCGGTCTCACTCCGAAGTTTACACTCGACCCGGCCCCGAATACGGTTACCGGAATGGAGTGCCGGTTGCAGTACTCAACTATTGCCGCCACATCCTGCTTGTGACGCGGATGCAGCACCACATCGGCCACCTCGCGAACCACCCCGTCCCGCAGTTCCAGAGCTTCCTCCATGGTTTTTCCATACGAATATTTCACCCGCTGGTAATCGCTCAGGGACACGTTCTCCGCCCCGACTATCTGTTCCAGGGCCTGCACGTGGCGACTCTCAATCTCGGGGGGACGATTCTCGAGGCTGACTACATCATTGCCTTCCTTCTGCCGCTGGCTAAAATCTGCATTAGTCAGCTTGAACTCCTGTTTCATCAATTCGAACAGTTTTCCGTTCGGATGCTTGAACTCCTGCGGATTTCCCCATTTGAAGATAGAGCGGTAGGTCCCCGCTGCGGGGGCCGAGTCTCTCCAGGGCGGGGTAAATTTTTCTTGCGTGCTCATTCGTTTCTCCTTCAGCATGTCTTCACAGGTGCACAACCGGGTCGGGATAGCCGACCACGGCCCCTATCTCCCGGTAAAGCTGCTGCATGGTCGGATATATCTTCTTATATATGTGGAACAGACGGTCATAGATTTCCCGATGGCCGGGATCGGGGTAAAAGGTATCCTGATAATGGACCATCGCATTCACGGCGTTTTCAAAATCGCGGTGCAGCCCCAGACCGACCGCAGTGATCAGGGCCGCCCCCAGGCCACTGGTCTCCCAGGTTTTTCCGCGAACAATCGGCAGGTTGAAAATGTCAGCGCTGATACGGCAGATTTCATCGCTGCGGCTGGCACCCCCGCTCACGGCGGCTTGCTCGATTTTCACCCTGCCCCGCTTTTCCAGCGAGTGCAGCCCTTCCCGCAGGGCATATGCCAGCCCCTCAATCAGTGCCCGGTACACATAGGCCCGGTCGTGAACATCTCCAAAGCCCACCATAGCCCCCTTGGCCATAGGATGCTTCAGCCCCGGACTCCAATAGGGCTGCACCAGCAGTCCCATCGACCCCGGGGGCACGGTTTCCAAAAGCGCATCCAGCAGCTCCTCGGGGCTTCTACCGCAGTTGCGGGCCTCGACTACCTCCTGGTATCCGAACTGCTCCTGAAACCAGGTAATCATCCAAAACCCGCGGAATATTTCCACCTCGGGGTTCCAGCAGCCCGGCAGGGGCGCCGGGTAGGCCGGCATAAAGCGAATCGGCTCAAAGTAGCGCCGCGAGGTAGTCTGCACTGTGGCGGTGGTTCCGAAGCTGAGGCTGGCGGCGGTCTGATCGATAACCCCCATTCCAAGGGTCTCGCAGCCCTTGTCCGATCCGCAGGCCACTACTTTCAGCCCCGCCGGCAGACCGGTGGCAGTGGCGGCCTGCCGATGAACTCTGCCCACCACTGTGCCCGGTTCGACCAGTTCCGGCAGTTTCTCCACTTCTACCGGAAACAGCTTGGCATTCAGAGCGGAGGGTTTGGCCCAGTCACGGGTTTTGTAATGCACGGGAATGTGGCCGATCTGGCTGGCCTTGGAATCGGCGAACTCCCCGGTCAGCCGATAAGTGAGAAAACCGGATACCTGGACGTATTTATAACACCGTTCCCACAGCCGGGGCTGGTTCTGCCGTATCCAGTTAGACTTTCCGTCGGTCTGTGATTTGATAATGGCGGGGTACATCCCGATACTGCGCAGCGCCAGGCCCGTCAGCCCTTTCGGCCGGTACACCGGCTTGGCTTTACGCTGATCGAGCCAGGTGATAACCGGACGCAGCGGCCTGCCCTCACAGTCTAAACAGACCATACTGTCCCGTTGCGTGGTTATGCCCATACCGGCAATTTTCAGAAACGCAGCCGCGTTTTTTTCACGCAGCTGACGGCAGGCCTTAACCAAGCTGTTCCAGAACAGCTCGGGATCCTGCTCCGCCCAACCCGGGTTTTCAGAGTAGTAGGGCGAATAGGGAATTTTTGCCGTCTCGATTAACTCTCCCTGCAGGTCGAACAGCAAGGCCCGCATACTCTGGGTTCCGCAGTCGATGGCTAATAAATTCGAACCCATCAAAGCATATACCCCGTAGCAATCAAAGCTACCTGCCCGGCCCGGTCCTCATACACACATGCAGAGATAACTTCACCGGGCAGTACCCGCTGGGTGACCTCCAACAAATCGATGCGTTCCATCACCTGCGCGAAGGCCTGCAGTTCGATATCCCGTTCGGTTCTGACCGGCAGCCGCGGAAAATCTTCAAAGCTTGTCCGAACCGTGGTGGTCAGGGTTCGCATCGGGTGCAGCAGTTCTTCCCGCACCCAGGCCGCGCCCCGACTGCAGCCGCAGCCCTCCAGCGCAAGAATTTCACCGGTGGCATCGAGGCGCACACTGACACTGCAGCCCCGCGGACAGGCTAGACAAGTGAGCTCTTTTTTCATTCCTGAACCTCCTCAACGACCGCTTCCAGCCGCACTAGTTCCGCCGCCCCTCCTGAGAGGTTTCGTTCAGACATCCGTTCGCTCAGTTGAATTTCCACCCGTTCCATTTCGGCCGGCCGCAGACCCCTAAACTTGCGGGAATAAATGGTAAACCGTCCATTCCGCTCCGTATGCCCGACTATCCGCAACCGGCAGGAACCCACTGCACGCTTCACCCTAAAATACATGTTCAACGGCTCTGATACCCCATCTGTTGGCGCATCTTGCCCGCTCAAAGTCTTTGCCCGCACGCGCTGCGGAACAATATAGGCAATCGGAGGGCTAAAATCGAAGGGTATGTCTTCCTCCGGATGGAGTTCAAAATCGGCCGCCGCCGCTCCGGCTTTCTCGCCGGTTTCCGAGACATAGTCGACCAAATCGCTCACATGCAGCGCATTTCCACAGGAAAACAGCCCCGGTACAGTGCTCATCATGGCATCGTTCACAACCGGCCCCCGGGTAAGCGGGTCGATCTCCGCCCCGAGCTCGGCGGCAATTTCGTTCTCCGGGATAAGTCCGACCGACAGAATCAGACTGTCACAGGCAATATATTTCTCGGTGCCTGGCACCGGTTTGAGCTCCGAGTCCACCTGCATGGTAGTAACCCCTTCGAGGCGGTCCTGCCCATGCACCTTTGTGACGGTAGTGGAGAGGTGCAGCGGTATATGGTAGTCGTCCAAACACTGCGACAGGTTCCGGGGCAGCCCGGAGGGCTGTGGCATAATCTCGTAGACCCCCTCCACTTCAGCGCCCTCCAGCACCAGACGGCGGGCCATTATCAAACCGATGTCTCCGCTGCCGAGAATGACGCACCTGCGGGCCGGCAGGTATCCCTGGATGTTAATAAAGTACTGGGCCAGCCCGGCGGTGTAGACCCCCGCCGGCCGGCTGCCGTGCAAAAATATCTGCCGGGCGGTCCTCTCGCGGCATCCGGTGGCTAGAATAATCGAACCGGCCTCCATACAGAAGGTACCCCGTGGACTCACTCCGGACAGCCGAAAGCCGGTCGCAGAGCGACTAACCGAATCCAGGTAGGTCGACAAGAATATGGGTATGCCCAATTCATTTACCCGCTGCAGTTCCCGCCAGGCATATTCGGGTCCGGTCAGACGCTCTTGGTAGCGGATAAGACCGAAGCCGTCATGAATACACTGTTTCAAAATGCCCCCCGGCCGTTCCTCCCGCTCGATAATGCAGCTGCGGGCTCCTTTGACCCCATTGACCCCATGGACCCCATGGACCCTGTGGGCCCCGTGGGCGGCCGCGGAGGCCGCCGCCAAACCGGCCGGTCCCGAACCAATCACTACCACACCCCACGCCGGGGTATTCCTGTTATTATCCTTAGCCTGCATGGCGGGCTCCCGGCCGTTTGGTCGCGTGTAGTAAAAGGGTAGAACCGCCGCCGCGCTTGGTAATCCGTTCAAACGGAATCTGCAATTCCCGCGCCATTATTTCCAGCACCCGCGGGGTACAGAATCCGCCGTGACAGCGACCGGTCCCGGCCCGGGTACGGCGCTTGACTCCATCCAGGCTGTGCACCGGAATCGGCCGATGCAGGGCATCCCGAATCTCCCCTTCGCTGACTTCCTCGCAGCGGCAGACTATCCGCCCGTAGGAGCTGTCCCGGGCAATCAATTCATCCCGCTGCTCCGGCGGCAGGTCTTTGAGTTTGGGCGGCCTGCTTCGTCGCGCCTGAAAATGGTGCTTCCGGCGGACCTGGCGCTCCTTTTCCAAAAGCTGTAAGCACAGCCGGGAAGCGTCGCCGGCAATTGCCGGCGCGGAAGCCAGCCCCGGAGACTGAATACCCGCCAGGTGAACCAGATTGCTCACACGCGCAGATATCCGGATGATAAAATCCTCATCCCAGCTGCAGGCCCGTATGCCCGCAAAATAGGTAATTACTTGCGATGCATTTAGCTTGGGGTTTACTTCAAAGCGGGTAAACAGATCCTCCAGATCCTGCGTATCGGTGGCATAATTCTCTCTGTCCGGCACCTCGCGGGCGGTGGGGCCCATCAGAATGTTGCCTTCCACCGTCGGCACTATGCCACCCCCCTTCGAGTTCGCCTGCGAAGCACCTATCAGCACCGGCATAGCGGCTATCCGCCGCTGATACTGCCCGGTCTTGATATCCAGAATCGCATCGACCCCTTTTCGCCCGTGCAGCGTAAAGGAACGGTCGCCTGCTAAAGCGGCCACCCAGTCGGCCCAGATGCCGGCCGCGTTGATTACCACCCTTGCGCTGCAGCTGCCGCGATTGGTCACAATTTTTTGCACTGCGCGGGAGCCCCTGTCCAGCTCGAAATCGAGCACCGCCGTATTCAGAAAAAACTCCACTCCGTTCTCGGCGGCGTTCTCGGCTAGGGCAATTGTCAGTTGATAGGGACTCAAACAGCCTGCAGAGGGGAAAAACAGGGCCCCGTGGTGTTCTTTGGTAATCCACGGTTCCAGGCGCCCGACCTGCTTTCTACTCAGATACCGCACACCGTCTACCCCGTTCTGTTTGGCCCGCCTCAAAAAGAGCGGCAACAGCAGCTTGTACCAGGCCTTTAATAACAAAACCAGAGATCCGGGCCGGTCAAAATCGATATTCAGTTCATCGCACAAGCGATCATACATGCGGTTTCCCCGCACGTTATACTCGGCCTTCTTAGTCCCCGGTTTCGGGGCGAAGCCCGGATGGATCATTCCGTCGTTTCTTCCGCTGGCATGCATCGCCAGGTCGCACTCTTTTTCCACTACAGCCACCGCAAGCTCGTACCGACTCAGCTCTCTGGCCAGGGCGCAGCCGATTACCCCGCCGCCTACAATCGCTACATCGAAGCTGCGGTCCTCCAGAAGCCCATCACGAATTTCGGGAACAACCGGGGCACGCACTTCCTGAACCCCGCTTACTTCAATGTCGTTGACTACCGCCGCACCCCACAGTCGACCGGCAATCTGGCCGGCGGCAACTTTCTCCTCCCAGCGGGCGAGCACACCGCCGAGGCGGAGGGATCCATCCGCTGTCTGCACTGAAATACTTTGCAATCCGCCCCGTTCTAATTTTCTGTGGATCTTTGCGGTAATTTTGCTGCTATCGCTTTTCATAGAGTTCTTCACGTTCCTCTAAAATTATCTTGTTCAGTTTGGCCGCACTTTTATGCAGCAAATGCCGCATTTCCGCCGCCGCGGTATCCCCGTCCCTTCGTGTAAGGGCATCAAGTATGCGTCTGTGATTCTTCAGAATCGGCTTGAAATCGATATTGTACTCATAAAAGCGCAGCAATATATTCAGATACACCGAGCGAAAACTGTTCATCAGCAGGGGATACACGCTGTTGCTGCTGGCCATGGCAAGGGAGTGATGAAAACGAAAATCAGCCTCGGCAATTTCCATGCCCCGGCGGGTGTCTTCTTCGAATAGTCGCCGCTCCTCGGCATAGGCAGACTCGAGCCGCTGCATATCCGCCCGAGAATGGTTCTCGGCAGCCTGTCTGGCTATTTCTGTTTCGAACAACAGCCGCATATCCAGCATTCCGTCTAAAATGTCGGGCTGCAGCTCGCCCTGCCCGTACTGCAGCAAGCTGTGCAGCAGTTCCACCGAACCCTCGGTGCGAAAGTCGTTCACCACTGTTCCGCGCCGCGGAATAATCGAAACCAGCCCCTTGGCCGCCAATTCGACCAGGCCCTCGTGCACAATCGGCCGGCTGACCCCCAACATCCGCGCCAGCTCCCGCTCCGGCGGCAGCTTCTCTCCAGAGGTAAACTTGCCCGAGAGAATCAGTTGTTCAAACTGTTCGATAAACTTCTCCTTCAAACTCTTTGATTCCAAGGGCTGCACTATATCCGACATATGCTCTCCTGCTTATTTATTACTGGCTGGTGGTATTACCACGGATGGTATAGTTTGATGGTACCCCAAATATTCCTATTAGTAAAGCATTTTTAATGGCGAAAATCCTGCGGGATTTGAAGCAAAACAGCCTCTGCAACCCTC
>CAZWDV010000075.1:10857-14050 GCA_964632675.1 uncultured Sediminispirochaeta sp. | reverse complement strand
GCCTACACTCGCTGTGAGCGTGTGAAATTTTGTCCCACAGGATTTTGGCCATTAATGAAAGTTTACAAAGGGTGGCTTTGGGGGTAGAATGGGGTTTTATTAAACCAAGGACTAATTTTATACACGAATGAACTTCACACAGCTCAGGCCTCTCATGAAAATAGCCCTGCCGCTTATGGCGGGGAATTTTGTGCAGACGCTCTACAATCTTACCGATGCCTTTTTTCTTGGAAAGCTTGGCTCGGCCGAACTTTCGGCACCGACAATTGCGTTTCCGATTATCTTTTTTTTGATTCTGTTTGGAATCGGGCTTTCAATGGCCGGTACTACGCTTATCGCCCAGTCCCACGGCAAAGGGAGCCGCAACAAGGTTGATTTTTACCTCGGACAATCCACTACAATACTGCTGATCACCGCAGGGCTGATTGCTGTGTTGGGGATTGTGTTTTCGGGGCCGCTGCTGAAACTGCTGCAGACTCCGCAAGATGTATTTGCATTTACCCGCGACTACATGCTGATAGTATTTGCCGGGCTCCCGTTTATGTTCGGTTTCTTGGTGATGCAGAGTGCCATGCAGGGTATCGGGCGCACAGTAGTTCCGTTGGTAATACAGGTTATTACGGTAAGCCTCAACATTGCACTCGATCCGTTATTTATCTATGGCATCGGATTTTTTCCCGCTTGGGAAGTCCGGGGTGCAGCTGTTGCTACGGTGATCGCCCGGGCGATCGGTTCTTTTATCGCCTTTTTTATTCTGATTCAGGGGCGATACGGAATGCAGCTAAAGCTGGAACACATGCGTCCGAAACTGCAGTCGGTTCGCCTTTTTCTCAGGATTGGGTTGCCGTCCTCCTTCGGACAGGCCGTCTCAGCGCTTGGGTTTACGGTGCTGCAGGGGCTGGTGAACTCTTTCGGCACCGCAGTAATTGCGGCCTTCGGAGTGGGAAACCGGCTAATCGGGCTGTTTAATATGCCAGCTATGGGTATTTCGCGGGCAACTACCTCACTGGTAGGGCAACGCCTTGGGGCGAAAGATCCGGAGGGTGCCCGGCAGGTAGTGGTACTAAGTATTCTCTCTATTCAGGTGTTTATTCTACCGGCGATGGTTCTGGCTTTTTTCTTCGGCAGTTCGTTCATTCGCTTTTTTGTAGATGACCCGCTGACGATGCGCTACGGAGCCGAATTGTTTCGGGTTGTAGCACCATCGGTGGTTCTGTTCGGTTTTTTTCACGCTACTATCGGAGCTTTTCAGGGGGCCGGTGACACAAAACCGGTCATGTATCTCAATATTGCCCGGCTGTGGGCCTTGCGGCTGCCGGTGGCATACGGGCTGGCCTATGTGGTCGGGATCGGGCCGGGCAGTATCTGGTGGGCGATGTTCGTCAGCAATATGGTAACCGCTGCTATCGGACTGTACTATTTCCATACCGATCGCTGGCTTACTGCTCTGAATCCCGATGAAGTGTAATCAAACCCTCGTAAGGCTGTAGCACAACCGGGCGCTCTATAAGGCTGGCTGGGGTGCGTTCGCTGACAGTCGAGAAGAGCAGTATATGGTCGCTTTTCGCTTTGCGTACTCCTGAGAGAAGCTCCGATAGAGGTTGAGCGAGAGATTGCTGACTATTGGAAAAATTAAGCAATACCAACAGCTGCTCTTCTTCGTTCGAGCGGGTATAAGCCAGTAGCGCTTTCGGCAGACTGTCTTTCGGAAGGAGTTCGACTGTTCCCTGGCGTAAGGCCGGGTGCTCGGCTCGCAATTGCAGCAGTTCCTTGTAAGTGTTGTAGAGAGAGTTGGGCCGTTGTCGCTGTTCGGCCGCGTTTACCCAAACCGCGTCGTCATTCAACGGCAGCCAGGGGGTAGTCGAGGGCAGTGTGAATCCCGCTGCCTCCGAGGAATCCCACTGCATCGGGGTTCGGCAGCCGTCACGCTGCACTGCCCCGTTGGTAAGGCGGTTTATGAGTTTCAATTTCACAGCCGGAAAGGTACCGATATGTCGTGCAACTGCATCTCGGGTATCTGCGGGCTTGATTTTTCCTTGCCGCATGCCGATCTCCTCTCCATAGTAGATAAAAGGGACTCCTCTTACGGTGAGTTGAAACACAGCATTAAGCTTGGCCTTTCGGCTGTCTTTGCCTAACACAGAATAACGACGAAAGCGGTCATGGTTAGAATAGACATAGGTGGGGATAAAAGGTGCGGGAAACACCGCTTCGAACTCTTCTACTACTCGTCTAAAGGCCCAGGCCTTAAAAGGGGTTACCATTGTTTTGAATAAGAATACGAGGTGCAGCCCGTCCGGCCCATCCGATCCGCAGTACTGCCGGAGGACTCGGGGGGATCCGAAGGTCTCGCCGATTAGCACCCGCGGTGGTGCGCTGTATTCATCCACTACCGCTCGCAACTCCCGGGCGAATTCGAAGTTGTCCGGATGGTTCTGGGTTCTTTCATGGGAACGAAATAGAAAACCGGTATTCTCTTCGTCGGGCAGCAGTTTTAAAGTGAGCGGATTGTCTCGGAAGAGAGGATCCTCATATACCGCCCCGATTATATCGAGCCTGAAACCGTCAACTCCGCGGTTGAGCCAGAAACGCAGTACGTTGAACATCTCCTGCTTGACTTCGGGGTTACGGTAATTCAAGTCCGGTTGGAAAGGCAGAAACGAGGCCCAGTACCATTGATCGGTTTGGCTGTGGTAATGCCATCCGGAGCCGCTGACCATGCTGCGCCAATTATTCGGCGGTGCTTTTCCGCCCGGCTTGCGTCCGTCGCGCCACACATACCAATCGCGCTTGGGGTTGTCGCGGCTCGATTCGGATTGGCGAAACCACGGGTGATGAATGCTGGTGTGGTTCATTACCATATCCATCACCAGTTTCATTCCGCGCCGGTGTACTTCCGCGAGCAGACGGTCGAATATCTCCAGCGAGCCGTATTCGGAGCTCACGTCATAGTAGTCGGAGATATCGTAGCCGATATCCTCCTGCGGGCTCGGGTAAAAGGGTGAAATCCAGATAGTTTCGATTCCGAGGTCTTGGATATAATCGAGACGGGAAATTATTCCCTCCAGATCGCCGATACCATTACCGGTTGTATCCTGAAACGAACGCGGATACACCTGATACACTGTTGTTTCCTTCCACCAAGTTGTGTCCATAGAGGTAGTATAGCCGCAAGCTGCGGGCTCTGCAAAGT
>CAZWDV010000075.1:0-10757 GCA_964632675.1 uncultured Sediminispirochaeta sp. | reverse complement strand
CACCAAGTTGTGTCCATAGAGGTAGTATAGCCGCAAGCTGCGGGCTCTGCAAAGTAGTGGCTCAAAAAAGTGGAGGTGCAAAGTAGTGGCTCAAAAAAGTGGAGGTGCAAAGTGGTGGTTAGAAAATTGTAAAATTCTCTAGTATGATACACGAATGGATCGGAAAAAGAAGATTCAGCAGCTTTCGGCGCTGGCCGATTCTGCGGCAGATATTCAACTGATTGAAAAAATCGAACTGCAAAGGCGGGCGATTCTGCGCGGCCGGCCTTCCACCCCATCTCATTCCACCCATTCTCCTTCCAAAGCTCCTGAAGAAGAGGTTTTCGACCTCCATTTGAATGGGTTCACCTTCAGGCTGGACATGCAGACCGCAGCGGCGTCCATAGATACTTTGATAGATCTGTGGGTTGAGGAAGTCCATATGCGGCTTCCCGGTTTTTCCGGAAGGGAGAATGGGACGGTGCTTGATATTGGAGCGAACGAGGGGTTCTACAGCCTGCGCATACAGCAGCAGAACCGGGCTGCCAAGGTACTGGCGATAGAACCGGTCAGGGCAACCTACAAGCGGCTCGCCGAGAATATTGAATTGAACTCCTGCAGCACTGTCTACACCCTTCAGGCAGCAGTTGATTCGGCGGCCGGCCGGATTAATCTGCAGTGCCACAGCGCTGTGCCGACGATTGCTTCTAAGAATGTGGACCAGTTGAATCAGAGTTGGATAAATAAAGAACATCTTGCCGAGGAGATAGCCGAAGCCTATAGCCTGGATGCACTTGTCTCGCGCTACCGCGAATATGGTTTTGATGGAATCGATCTTATAAAAATCGATGTTGAGGGAGCCGAACTCGACGTACTGAAAGGCGCTGTCGAAACCCTCGAAAAAACCGCCCGTATAGTAGTTGAATGGCATAGCCCCGAATTGCGGGATGGGGTGATCGCTTTTCTCACTCAGAGTAATTTCAGACTGCTGCATGCAGAAAGGCAGCGGTTCGGAGATCTATATTTTCAGTGCAATAAACAGGCGCAATAAACAGAATAAATGGTCTGTATACTCTCAGCCTGGTATCTAGTATATTTAAAGTAGCAAAATCGAGTGAGGAGGATCTATGCCCCGGACAATTATCGATATACCCTTTGAAACAGCTGCGAGTTTTCCCGACAGAATCTCACACAAAGCAAAGACCAAAACCGAAGTAATTACCCACACATATCGGGAGTTTGCTGAAGAGATCAAAGCCTGTGCCGCCGGTTTTAACTCTTATGGACTGAAGTCAGGCGAAAAGGTCGGGTTTTTTGTAAACAACCGTTATGAGTGGTCGGTTATTGATTTTGCCGTCATAGCGGCCGGGGGCATCAGCGTACCGCGCGGCTCCGATACTTCTCCCGAAGAGGTGCAGTTTATCTTCCAGCACTCCGATTCATCTTTCCTGATTATTGAGCAGATTTCCCAGCTCCAGGAACTGCTCGAGCATTTTACCAAGGAGAACTGGAAGGCCTGCCGACAGATTATCCTGATTGATGAAGCCCCCCTCGACGAGTTGCCGGCTTCGGTAAAGAAGAAAGTTGCCTACTATTCCGAGATGGTCGCAAAGGGTCGTCAAGATTTGAACTCTGCACCGGAGTGGTTTGACGGACAGCGCGAAAAAATTAGTTTGGATGATGTAATGACGATTGTGTACACATCCGGTACCACTGGGAACCCGAAAGGGGTTGTGCTGACCCATCGCAATTTTGTGCAGAATGTTGTTGCTAATACCCCGCGGCTCGAGATAGATCCGAACAAAGGGGAAAAAACAGTGGTGATGCTGCCCTCCTGGCATGTGTACGAACGGGCCTTCGAGTACTGCGGCCTCTCTTCCGGCATTACCATTATCTATTCTTCGGCGAAGCGTTTCGCCGCCGACTTGCAGGAGGAGCAGCCGGAGATCATAATTTCTGTACCCCGGGTATGGGAATCAATTTATCAGAAATTGATTAAAGCGCTGAGTACAATGCCGGCTTTCAAGCGGTATCTTATTTTCACCTTTATTAAGATAAATCAGATGTATCTTTCGGCCAAGTTTTATCTGAAGGGTGGTTATATTTCACTGAAAAAACGGAGTACATTCCGCAGGATGCTGGCCTGGTTGTACAACGCATTTATTGCTGCGGTCATGTATCCGGGGCACTTACTGGCCCATAAACTGTTTACTCCCTTTCGTGAGAAAGTTGGCGGGAGACTCCGCGGAGCTACTTCCGGTGCCGGAGCACTGCCGAAATACCTTGATGAACTGTTCAATTCGATCGGCATAAATATTGTGAATGCCTACGGCATGACCGAATGCGCTCCGGGAATCCTGTCGAGGACTTTCGGCTGCAACACTTTCGGATCAACCGGCCATCCGTTTATCAATACTGAAATTCAAATCAGACGGGAAGATGGTACTCTGGTTGACACAGGCGAGAAGGGCGTGTTGTTTGTTCGCGGACCGCAGGTGATGCAGGGGTATTACAAAAATCCCGAAGCGACTGCAAAGGTGCTTGATGATGAGGGCTGGCTGAACACCGGCGACCTGGCCATCCAGTCAGAGAACGGAGAGGTCATTATTGCCGGTCGCGCCAAAGACACCATAGTGCTGATGGGCGGTGAGAATGTGGAGCCTGAGCGGATTGAAGACAAGATCAAGGAGAGTACCTATATCGACCACGCGGTACTTCTGGGGCAGGATCGTAAGCAGTTGACAGCGCTGGTTGCTGTGAATCCTGATGAGTTGATGCGTCTGGCCGAGGAGCTGAAGGTTACCGATTACGAGGTTCCGGTAGAGGGTGCCTACTCCATCGAAAATGATAAAATCAACGCTATTTTGATGAAAGAGGTGAACAGTCTCATCAGCAAAGAGCACGGTTTCAAACCCTTCGAGTTCGTCGCGAATATTCTACCGGTTAAGAACAACTTCACTATCGGAAGCGAGCTCACTCAAACACTCAAAGTGAAACGAAATTACATTCAAGAAAAATACAGGAATCTGATTACGCGACTGAACGGAGAAATCCAGGAACACCAGAAAAAAAAGAGGAACAAAAAGCAGGACGAGCAGGAGTAGTGATAAAATCGCTTTATTTATAAGCATGGCCGTTATACAATACGGCCATGCAAAAAAAGCAGGTACAGCTTCATGCTCTTTCGATACCTTTTAAACTCGAGTTTACCCACTCCCAGGCGAAACGGTAGGCCTCGGATTTTCTGGTAGTTGAAATTACTGCCGACGGTGTGTCCGGATTCGGAGAAGCGATTGCCCGGGAGTACGTCACCGGTACCGCCTCCGCTGACTGCAGTGACATTTCCTCTATAGTCGGAACTATTATCGGTAAAATTCTAAGGAATAGTGAAACTGCCCTCGGTTCCCCCGCCAGCCTGACAATCGAGTCCCTTTCCGCATCGCTGCTTTCTCCTGAATGGCCGGCGGCCGAACTCCCGCTGGTTTGTGCCGTGGAGGGTGCACTGCTCGATTTACTATGTCAGCAGCGCAGGGTCGATGTGTATACCCTGCTGGATAGGGAGCCCCGGCGGGAGGAACTGCGCTACGGGGGAACTCTGCCGATGTTGCCGCCGAAAGCTGCCGAAAACAGATGTTAGCAGCATATAAACAGGCGGGGATTGGAATTTGAGGATAAAACTGGCCCACGATACCGGTTATAACCGTACTGTGTTAGCGGCGGCTCGCCGTATATTGGGCAGCGACTATGATATCCGGGTGGATGCAAATGCCGCCTGGAGTGTAGAAGAGACGCTTGAGCAGCTGCGGGTGCTGAAGGATTTCGGAATATCACTGGTCGAGGAGCCGTTGGGCAAAAAGCGGGAAGGGATGCAACGGCTGGCAGGAGCTCCGGAGAGCGATGGAATCTGCTATGTAGCCGACGAATCGGCGGTAACATTTCAGGATCTCGATCAAATTGCCGCAGACGGGACCTTCGGGATGATCAACATACGCCTCTCCAAGCACGGCGGGCTGCTGCGCAGCCTTAGGATGGCTGAAATTGCCGTGAAATACGGCCTTGAGTATCAGCTGGGCTGTCATGTCGGTGAAACCGGCATTCTGTCTGCCCTGGGACACGTGGCGGCCACACTGATGGGCGTCCCGGTGTACGTAGACGGGTCATACGACCGGCATTTGCTCGCTGAGAATATTATTACCGAGGAATACACATTAGGCTACGGCGGAGTCGCTTCGATTAGAAGAGATCAAGGGCCGGGCTATATAGTCGACAGATCAAAATTGGAGAAGGTAACCAGTGACGTATACACATGTACTTGAGAAATGGGAGACATTGAATCGGGACTATCTCGAGCAGATGAATGGCAAATTGTTGGCGGTTACTTTTTATGCCGGTAAGGATTCTTCTGCAGCTCTTGAATTGCTGAACGCAGTGAAGCACAAGTATCAGTTTGACTAGGTGGCCTTTACCTACCGCAACTCCGATGTTGACGATTCGATACTCGATGAAGAAGAGAATCCGTGCCGGCCTTGTCAGAATCTGTGGAAGAAGGCGCTCCCGGAAGTTTTCACTCTGGTGCAGAGACCTGTTCAGGAGGTAGTACTGGTAACCGGTCACAGTTTATGGGATTTAGCCGGGTATGCGCTCAACCGCCTCGTGGGAGATGCGCTGGCCGATTCAACCACCCACGCCGAGGTGTATTCTGTGTATCGGCAGGTGTTTGAGTTTGCACGAAGGTATTTGAATATTGCCGATCTTGAAACAATACAATCGATTACCCGGGATGAGTACCTCACGAAGAGGTTTTAAAGACTCGGATGCCTTACAGAAAAAGCATAGAACGCCACAATGAAGTAAACTGCTTGAATATTCGAGTGGTGTATGACTTTGTACTCCGTGAGGCTCCCGAAAGGGCCGCGCTTTTGTTCAAGAATCTACCCGCCCCGTATGATTCGGAAAAATCTCCTGAGATAGTTTTGACCGATGAGAATAACTGGGTAACCAGTGAACTGATCGTGAAGATTTTCGAGAACGCCCGGATTATCATGAAAGATTCGGAGGCTCCCTACAAAATCGGAATCTCCTCGATTACGAATAAAGAGTTCGGTTATATTCAGAAGTTCTTTCTGTCTACCTTCAGCGGGCCTTCCGGTCTGTTAAAACGTATCAACCACATCAATTCGCAGTTCAATTACACGAAAATTATGGAAACTATTTACAGTTCTCCCTCGCGAGCAGTGGTGCGGCTGCACTGGAAGGAGAACCGAATTCTGTCAAAGGATATCTGCAGTTTCAAAATAACAGCTGGCGCCCTTATCAGCTGCTGAATATATTTCACAACCGCAAAACGCAGCTTTTATCGGCACTGGAACAGATAGAAAGTGATAAACTGGCACTGAAAAAGCAGTATGACGAGGTGAACCGTCTCAACCACAAGCTGTATGACAAGGTAGAAAAGCTGCGGGCAGTGAACCTGGCCTCCAACATGCTAGTTTCCCAGGATAATTCCGAAGAGATCTTCAAGGCCACTATGAAGTCGATGGTTGAGGTGCTCGATTTTGATCGTGCCATTATCATGCTGGTAGATAAAGAGCAGAACTACCTCGAGTTCAAGTATGCAATCGGCGACAATCCCGAGGCTATCGACCGGTATCTGCAGGGCTATCGTATACCGATTAATAGAAAGGAGAACCTTATTGCCAGGGTATTTCAACAGGCCAGACCTGTTTATGTAAAGGACCCGTTTGCCGCCGGGCTCCATCTGACAAACCGCATTTTAACAAACTTCAATGTATCATCCTTCATCATCGCTCCATTGCCGAAACACTGCATAAGGCGCAGCTGAAGGAAGAGATTGAAAGCGGCTATTTGAACACAGGCAGAGCTCTGGTGCAGGCCATTGAAGAGAAAGATGCCTACACCCGCGGACATTCAGAGCGGGTGGCGGAGGTCTCAGTGCGAATCGGCCGGGAATTGGGGCTGGATCACAAGCGCCTGGAGTATTTGCGGATAGGGTGTCTGCTGCACGATGTCGGAAAAATCGGTATTTCCGAGGCTATCGTACGAAAACCGAAAAAATTGTCCGAATCTGAATACAATATAATCAAACAGCACCCGTTGAAGGGAGCTGAAATCGTGAAGCCGATCAGTTTTCTCAAGGAGCACATCTATATTATCCGAAATCATCATGAATGGTACGATGGATCGGGGTATCCCGACGGTTTGAAGGGAAATGAAATTCCTATTGAAGCGCAGATCGTCAGCGTTGCCGATGCCTACGATGCCATCACCTCAACCCGCCCGTATCGAAAAGGACTCTCTACCCAGGAGGCCCTGCACAGAATCAGCCTTCTGTCGGGCAGCCAATTTGCCCCGCGGGTAGTAAAAGCCTTTAAACGGGTGTTTTCACAGCTTGTGCAAGAGGGGGAGAGCGGCAACACTACTGACAACACTACTGCTGTGGATTCTTCCCGCGCCGAAACTACTTACACTCGCCGATAGCATACAAACCCATCTCTTTTATTCTCTTTTCGCGTGCAAATAAAAAATGCTTGCCAATACCTTCGTAGCCAGGTGAGAAGTATCTTTGCAAAAGTCTTATTATATCAAAATTTAACCTGCCAAGGAGGAGTAAGATGAAACTTAACTTGTCCAAATTCTTTCAATTGAGGTGGAATGTGTTTCTGTTCACTGCCCACTGGGGAGCGGTAGAGTTCATACCCTGGGTTCTGGCTATGAAGGGCTACCCGGTAAGTGTGATTCTCGAATGTCAAACTCCGCATTTGGCCAAATCATTGAAGAAACGCGCCGCTACCTTCGGTGCGGATTTGATTAGTTCGGCGGACGGGCAGTCGGTGTATGGTCGGGCACTGGACAGCTTGCAGTCTACCCGCTTGCTGATGACTGAATGTGACGAGGTAGATGCATGGCGGAAGAAAAGGGTCCGCACTATCCGTCTCTTTGACAAAACTCTTTTCTTTGATAATACCTTGGACCTCATGGCCCAGCGGTCCGGTGCGCCGGTTGTGGGAATTTTTCTGAAACGAGTGTCGCTAAAACGGTTTACTCTTATCTGTGAACCCATCAATAACGGCCGGGGAGCCAACAGAACCGCTGCCCGTGCACTGCACCTGTGGCAGAAATATGTTACTCGGTTCCCGGAACAGTGGTACCAGTGGAAAAAATGGGCGGCCATGAAGGTTGCATAGCAGGATAGTTTCTTACTATCTTGTGGGTATGGAACATCATGCACTCTCGAGCTTTGATAAAAAGCTAAAAGCGCTGTTCGATGAAACAGATGACTATCTGGAAGAAAAGTACGGGGGAATGTATCCTCTGCATCCGGCGCGGGCAAAAAGGGGCACCACCGCGAACAAAGAGGCGGATGGATTGTTTAATGTCGGTGCTTCTTTTTCCGCCGGGTATGGGAGTGAACATGGTCGGGGCTATGTGCTGGATGTAGACATGGTTACCCTTTCGAACGTATCTGATGAGAAAGAGGAGGAGATCGAAGAGGATGCAGTGCAGTTTATTCGCAGGAAGCTTCCGGAGTATTTTCCCGACCGGCATTTACAGGTTCAACGGGATGGGCGAACATTTAAGATTTCCGGCGATTTAAGTCTCGGAAATCTCTGAACTTGCATTTGAGCACGCAAAAATAACGCGCCCCCTGCCACATCAATCCGCTATACTAACATCAATCCGCCCAACCAAGCAGAACAAAAAGGCCGCCGATGCAAAAACACACCGGCGGCTCGATTTTTAATTTTAACAAGTCCTTACATATGTTTCCAAAAACGGTAATTGTTCCGTTCGATTTCCTCTAAACTCGGCATATAGAAGCACTTGGTCTGCTTCTGTGATGCAAAAGTAAATCCTTCCCGGATGTATTTGTACGAACTCTGGTCGATGGAACTGTCCAGACAGAGGCCTTTGGTATGTTTGGAAGGAGTGCTTTTCAGTTCGAGGTATGCATCTCGGAGTCGTGAGGGATGAATGCTCTTGATCGGGGCTTCCTTGAAGGGATGCGATTCGAATTCTTTGATGAACTCTTCAATTTCCAAATCGATTTGAGTGAAGAAAATGGATGGGGCCCCCTTGGGATTGTCCCGTTTGGTGATGTAGTTTCCGAATTCCCGGCTATTGTAGTCGCTCAACACCAGCATCCGCAACGGCGCCATTTCGGCGTAGATACGAATTTCATTGTCCTTCTCATCGGGGCAGCGCGAGGACTCCGGCTCGAGGGAAAGCACATCGCCTTCCGGATTCACCAAATGAAGGGTGCGGATTGCATCGAAATCCATGTGCTCGAGCACGCGGTGGCTCGAGATAAATTTAGTAGCTTTCGGCCGGTCGTCTTCGTGCGGAACCAGTTCGTTCAGCATCTCCTCGATCGGGAAGTAGGGATGGCGAAAATCCACATCGATTCCGGCGAAAATTACTTTTCCGCTGTAGTACCGCGAGGAACCGGAGGTATAGTGATCGGCAAACTCTGAAGGGTTCAACTGTGAACCAACCAGCGCCAGGTTGGGGTGTAGAATCAAGTACAAGCGTTTCTTATATTCCATTTATTAGCCTCCAAAAAAGGACTTGAGCATCGGGGCAATTACCAGAGATACCACAGCCATGAGTTTGATCAAGATGTTGAGAGCCGGACCGGCAGTATCTTTGAAGGGGTCGCCGACGGTATCGCCAACTACTGCTGCCTTGTGAGCATCGGAACCTTTGCCGTGGAATTCCCTTTCTTCGATCATCTTTTTGGCATTATCCCAGGCACCGCCGGTATTGGCCATGAAAATTGCCAGAACTACGCCGGAAGCGGTAACACCGATTAGTAGACCGGCCAGCATGTGAATTCCGCCGATAAAGCCGGTCAGTACGGGAGTTGCTGCTGCTACGATACCAGGAAGCATCATTTTTTTCAACGCGGCGCTGGTGCTAATATCGATACAGCGGCGGTAGTCCGGCTCTTCTGTCTCGGCCAGGATGCCGGGTTTCTCACGAAACTGTCGTCGAACCTCTTCAATCATGGCAAAGGCGGCATCTCCGATGGCATTCATAGCCATGGAAGAGAACAAGTAAGGAATTACTGCGCCGAGTAAAACTCCCACCAGTACATTCACATCCATGAGGTCGATCACTTCAATTCCGACTTCCTGACGAAAGGCAGTAAAGAGAATGATGGAGGTGAGTGCCGCCGAGCCGATGGCAAAGCCCTTTCCGATGGCAGCCGTTGTATTTCCGACTGCATCGAGCTTGTCGGTGATGGTGCGGACTTCCGGGGGAAATTCTGCCATTTCTGCCAGGCCGCCGGCATTGTCGGCAATGGGGCCGTAGGCATCTACCGCCAGCTGAATGCCGAGGGTCATCAGCATGCCGAGGGCTGCAATGGCAATACCGTATAATCCGGCCAGTGCAGAACCGCCGAGTATGGCCACAATAATGAGGATGACGGAGGGGAAGCTGGAAAGCATTCCCATGCCTATTCCGGTAATAATATTGGTTGCGGTTCCGGTCTCACTGGCCCGTACAATCGCCTCAACCGGCTTTTTATCGGTGCCGGTGAAGTATTCGGTCAGCAGCCCCAGGGATGTGCCGGCCGCCATGCCGACTAAGGCGGCAAAAAAGACGCGGTACGGATTAGCGGCCGGATCTACGACAGCTGTCCCGGACTCCACCACCGCAGCTGAAGCTCCGCCGATTACAAATATCGAGGCAAACAGGGCCAGCACAGCGGCAATGCCGGCGGCCCCGAAGGTACCGGCATTGAGGGCCACCTGCGGAGATTTGCCCGGTTTGATGCGGACGAAACTCACCCCGATGATTGAGGCGATGATGCCGATTACCGCCAGAACAAGCGGGAACAGCAGCGTGCGATATTTCAACTCAATCGGTCCGGCAACGGCTATACCGAGGATCATCGACCCGACAATCGAACCGACGTAGGATTCGAACAGGTCGGCCCCCATCCCGGCTACGTCGCCTACATTGTCGCCCACGTTGTCGGCAATTACGGCCGGATTGCGGTGGTCATCCTCGGGAATGCCGGCTTCGACCTTTCCCACGAGGTCAGCACCAACATCAGCCGCTTTGGTAAAGATTCCTCCGCCGACCCTTGCAAACAGCGCCATAGAGGAAGCACCCAGGGAAAACCCCGAAAGCACCGGAAGTATCGATCTCTGAATTGCAGGAATGGAATCTCCGATAATGGCTATAGCAATCAGCATAATCAGTCCGATTCCGAGCAGCGCCAGGCCGACGACACTCATACCCATTACACTGCCTCCGCTGAAGGCAATTTTGAGGGCCGGGTTGATGCCTTCGCGGGCGGCATGGGTAGTGCGGCCGTTGGAGGCGGTGGCTACCCGCATTCCGATATAGCCGGCCAGTGCCGAGGCTCCGGCTCCCCCGAGAAAGGAGAGTGACTGAAAGCGCAGTGCCCCGTGGTTGGCTGCGGCCAAGAACACCGCGACAATGATAACAAACGCGATTAAAGCGCGGTATTCCCGTCGCAGGAAGGCCATAGCCCCTTCCTGCACATACCCGCTGATACGTTTGAGTTTCGCATCTTCAACCGGCTGCTTGTAAATCCAACGTGTTTTGAGAGCGGCGTAGATAAGTGCAATGCTGCTCCCTATTAATACAACTAAAAGGGTTAGAGTTGTGTTCATGATAACCTCACACTATGTACCGAAAATTATATACTGTCAAACAAAGTTTTATTGCTGCAGCAATTCAAACTTTGAAAGTCCATATGACTTTCAAAGTTTGAATTTGCATCA
>CAZWDV010000074.1:0-14283 GCA_964632675.1 uncultured Sediminispirochaeta sp. | reverse complement strand
TCCATCACCTGCTGCGAAACCGTCTCGATTTGGCGAAGATCATGATTTCCGAAAATACCGTCGGCCTCCGGCAGCTGATCGCGCAGCTCGTTCCCGTAGCGCTGGGCAAAGCATCCGGCCAGCAGTATCTTTTTATCGGGGTACGCCTCACGAAAGGCCAGTACCGTCTCAATGGTCTCTTGCTTGGCCGGCTGAATAAAGCCGCAGGAGTTTACGATTATCAAATCGGCATCTTCGGGCTGCCGGACATAGCTCCAGTCCTTCTCCTGCAGAGTATGCAGCAAAACCTCGGAATCAACTTGGTTTTTAGCGCATCCGAGGCTCTCTATATAGAATTTACTCCGATTGTTCTTCGATTGCATTAGTAGACAGGTAACATCCTCAACTGATACCGACCGATTTCTTCGTCACGTTCCCAACGCAGCAGTTTGGTAGCTACTTCTCCCGGACCGCCGAAATCGACATCTTCTCCGCCGATACGGGCCTGAAAAGATCCGGCGTTGGAAATCCATAACATGACTTCACGGTCGACATTCAGCCGCAACGTATCGTCCTTGTTAAAATAGCGCTGTTCGCGAATCTCGCCGTCTTTCCGATAACGGACCAGAGTGTATCCGCGGAAGGTGACATCCAGACGGAACGCTTCCGGTTGCTCGGCAGTGAGAATGGTAGCCGTACTCTGGGTCCGGGATTCAACCGAAGTGCTGCCGAGATCGGAAACCGCGGCCGCTTCAGACCCCGCACCGCCGGCTGCTCGTTCGCCGGACGCTTGTCCTCTGTCTGCAGCCTCACTCCCGTCACCCGCAGCTTCGGCAGTCCGGCCGAGTCCGCGGTCGAAACGCAGCACCGCGGTACCGCCTTGTACATCAATATCCTGAACAAGGATGCGAATATCGTTCTGATTATCTTCAGTGAGATCGAGCAGCAGTTCTTTTCCGAGACCGGCGGTAATGCTGCCGAGGGGGGTGGTCAGAGTCACCTCGTCGGCCACTTCACTTACCCGAATGTCTACCGTTGCGCCGTTCAACTCCAGTCGCAGTACCTGTCCCTCACGGAACCGGCGCTCCACGATCTCTTCGCCCATCTCATAGCGATCAGCGGCCGCTTCGGCGTCAGCCTGCTGCGGTTCTTCGGATTCGGCTCGTGTCGGCGCAGCCCCCGCCCCGCCGGCATCCCGGTTAAAATAGGTGTAGGCACCGTACACACCGATAGCCACAACCGCTACCCCGAGCACTATTCCAACCATCAATTCAATCGAAGGACTACGTTTTTTTCCCTGTATGAGCTCTTCCATCGGAACGGGCTGTTCCTGTATCTTCATATTGCGATACAGAGTCACCAGCCGCTCGGAATCGAGCCCCAGGTAGTCGGCATAGTTACGCAGAAAGCCGAGCAGATATGTATCGCCGGGAAATGCGGAAAAGTCCTCCTGTTCCATCGCCAGGATAAAACGCCGTGCGATATTCGTATCACGGGCCACCTGGTCAGGGGAGTAGCCCTTCTCCTCACGAGCCGTTTTTAACTTTTCACCAATAGATTCCATACGCTAATTTTCCGGTTCAAATAGAAAGTTGTCAATTTGATACGCCGACGGCGGGTCGTCAAAACGAAATCGGGTATTGGGAATATCCTGATTTACCCGGATATTAACAAAATCGAACTGGAAGGTTTTATAATCATCGGTTATGCCTACCATTCGCCGTATCATCATGTTTTTATTCACCGACATTTCTATCTGCCGAAAACCCTCGCCGGGGGTCCGCCATGCAAGTTTGAGCTTACGCACCATTTCATCCGACCCCTCATCGATCGGTACCGGTTCCGGCCCGTCGAGAAAGGCGACACTGTAGTTCTGCTGCAGCAGTTTCAGTCCTTGCTCACTTACCATGGTCTCCAGGGAAGCCTGCGAGTGGCGGGTAATCTCCTGCCGCATCAGCACATGGTGCATGGGTAAATAGAGCATCATCTGAATACCATCCACTACCAGTACTTGATCTTCCGGTTCGGTGAAATCAATTCTGAGAAGATTGGGAGTTTTGTAGTAGATCTTACCCTCGAAGACTTCCTCACCCTTAGTAATGGTTAATTCGGCCTGATAATCTTCTATTGTGCCGTAGTGTTCCGATACCGCATTAAAATACTGTTCGGCAGTAAGGATATCCTGGGCTCCCAGCGACGCCGGCATTATCGTTGCCAACAAGACGAGTAGGTACAAGTAAATAGTTCTCTTTTTCATCTGTTTCATCATACTCACTGCGGGGTATTTGTCAAGGATAGCTGCAGTCATCCAGTAATTCTAATTTTGGAAGTTCTATAACTTCCAAAATTAGAATTACATCAAAATCTTTAAGCTACGTTGCTCATCTTAAACAAAATGTGTGCATTCTAAATTTGAAAATTTTATTAAAATTTTCAAATTTAGAATTGCTGGCAGTCATCCAGTTTCAACTGTTTTGATCATTCGAAAGCTCCGCATACTGCAGAGCCAGATATTTAAGCCCGTTTTCCGATAACTTGAGCGGCTCATCGCATACCGGACATATAAAGCGCTGGCCTTTCATATGGGCTTCTGCACATGCCACGCAATATACCCGGCCGCAGCCGGGGCATTTTCCAGCCGGCATTTCCCCCGGCGGCTCACCATAGAGACGAACCTGTTTTTGTGCGGGTATATCCCGTGGAACCCGCCACTCACGGCCGCACTCGGCGCACTCAAAGCGCTCTTCGGTGATATCACGGATCCGCTCGATAACAGCCCTTCCTTCGGGCGCGAGAACGGTATTCTGCAGCTGTTCGGCGGCGCTGCGGGCTGTCTCCATATCCCCCGAGTGCATCGCGCTCTGAGCATACAGCAGTTTTAATTCGGGCGAGTCGGGGTCGAGCTCCAGCCCGGCCTTTCCAGCCGCCAGGGCACGCTGGTATTCTCCCTTCTCCATCGCAATTCTGGTAATAAGCTCATAGGCGCGGGAGGTCGGATGGGATTCCAGCAGCGTTGCCAACTGTTCCTCGGCCCCGTTAATAAATCCGCCGTCCCACAGAGCGGCCGCCAGGTTTTCCCGGAAAACCGGAATTTCCGGCTGCAGCCGGACTGCATTGCGGTACTCCTCGGTGGCCTCTTCCAGCCGGCCTACCTCGGCATACAGGTTGCCCTTCTGGTTACAGGTAGCCCCGTCTTCCCGCTCGAGCACAGATAGGGCCGAGTCCAGCCCCTCGAGAGCCTGCAGCACGGCCGAATAGTTGATAGCCACCTCGCTCTGATCGGGCAGCTGGGTAAACGCCCGCTCCAGCAGGCTGCGAGCCGCCGGATAATCGCCCCGTTCCATTTCAATTAAGCCGGCCAGATTGTGCACCCAGCCGTCATCCGGCTGCAGTTCGCGGGCTTTCTCAAGCGTCGCCAGCGCCTCCTGCGGTTCGGCGTCCATTAGATATTCACACTCAGCCCGCTTCAGCCAATACAGGTAGAAATCGGCTTTTTTTTCAATCGCCCGATCAAAACAGCGGATTGCATCGCCATGTTCGCCCCGCTGCATATGCACTAGGCCCTGCAGAAACTCTATCTCGCTCTCGGCTTCGCCGCGCTCGATCAGGGCACGGAAGAGCTGCTCAGCCTCCGCTATATTGCCCTCCTGAAACAGGAGCTTTCCCCTAATCGCCGCGGCCACCGGATTCTCGGGATCGATCCGCTTGACCTGTTCGAAAATGAACGGAAGCTCCTCAAATGCTTCCTGCCGGTAAAACAGCCGGGAGGCTTCGGCATAGTAGGTTGCCGCCCGCTCGGTTTCACCGCTGCGATCCAGCGCCCGGGCCGCATTCAACTGGAAAATCGGCAGGTCGCCGTTCAGCTCCACCGCCTTCAGATACTTCTCGGCCGCTTCCCTCCAGCGCCCCAAGGAGTATTCGGCGTTTCCATACAAATTCCACAAAGGTGCGTTTTCAGAAAAACGCTCGACAATGGTCTCCACATAACTGCGGGTATCGAGAAAACGGTTCTCCAGATAGAGTATATTGGCCTTTTCGAGCAGCGCATCCCCGTGGTTCGGTTCTTTCTCCAAACATGCTTCGATTTGAGTGAGAGCCTCGGGGTACATTCCGAGGTTCAGATATGTTTCCGCCAGCAGAAACTGTCCGTCTACGTCGGGCTCACTCTTGTAAAAAGCGCGCTTCAGTTGAATCAATGCCGCGGTAAACTGGCCGCGCCCGTACAGTCGTTCCGCCAGCCGTACCCGCCGCTGCGGATCGATCGACAGCATCTTTGTCCAGCGGTAATACCACACCTCTACTTCTACCGGCCGCGCCTCCAGCATCATCCGCTCCAAGGCAAACTCGGCCCGCTCTTTTTCTCCGTAATTCTGACCGGCAAAGGCCAGCATCCCGGTATCGAAGGTTTCATCCCCTATTTCGGCAATCCATTGATCGTCAAGATAGAAAGAGAAGGAGTCGTTGTGCGCGATAATCCTGAACCTGAAGGCATCCGAGTCTCCTGCGAGGGGAACCTCCAGCCAGGGAATCAGCGGGGCCGGATTGCCGTTGAAGACCACATCAAAGCGGAAGAACCCTTTATTAGATATCAGGGCATAGTAGTAATTTTCTTCATTTATATATCTGAAAAGAAATCCGGCCGCCGAATGTCCGTTTTCAGGGTCAATCCGGATAACTGCGTCGGCGGTAAAGTTGCGGTAGCGGTACCGAGAGAAAAGCGCCCAGGCAAACAAGTTGCTGCGTTTCAGCTGCAGCCGAAACGCGCCGTGAGAGTGCTGTGC
Source organism: uncultured Sediminispirochaeta sp. (assembly GCA_964632675.1). GTDB lineage: Bacteria > Spirochaetota > Spirochaetia > DSM-16054 > Sediminispirochaetaceae > DSBN01. Next base: position 9,523 of record CAZWDV010000074.1, on the reverse strand, counting down.
CCTGAAAGCTTCGGTCTCTTCCTCGACAAAGCGCTTCTTACTCAAGACCGAAAAGTTTGATTTCCACTTCTCTTCGTAGAGATCGCCCTCTTCAGGTTTCTTTCTCGAAAGTCTGCTCAATATCCAGCGTATCATATGCACCGCTAAGTATACGCAGCAATGGGCTTTACGTCCACCATCCCTTGTCTGTTACCAGTAATTCTAATTTTGGAAGCTCTATAACTTCCAACATTAGAATTACATCAAAATCTTTAAGCTAAGTTGCTCATCTTAAACAAAATGTGAGCATTCTAAATTTGAAAATTTTAATAAAATTTTCAAATTTAGAATTGCTTGTCTGTTACGCACAGCTGGTGTACATTAGTGACTATGAACCGAATTAGAGGCGACGAATCCCGAACTCGCAGTGTCTTTCTCCTCATGGGAACTTTCATTCTGACAATTGCGTTATATCAAAACATAATTCTCGATCTGCCATATTTTTATGCCCTGTTTTCTCTGGGCATGTTTGTAATTCTGTTGGCACTGTACAACGCCATAGCCACTACCAGCCTGTTTGCCAACTGGCGGGGGCGCGACATTATTATTTTTTCGTTTATTCTGCTGATCAGCTGCGTGGTAATCGACCATCTGGGGATGTTTCTGGGATACTGGGAATACCCGCACTACGACAGCAGCGACGACCCCCGGAAATACCTTCTCGAGTGGGCGGTAGCGCTGTTGTACCACATGGTAAGCCTGCTGATCGGCATCGAACTGTTCCAGAAGGCCCGTATGCATCAGACCAGTGCCTTCTTTCTGAGTATGCTGATTGTAGTGACTCCGGTCGGGTTCCTCACCGAAGCGCTCAATTTGAACGTGTACTCATGGCGGGTCCTCAGAATGCCTTTCACCAATTACAAAATCGGCGATTACTTCGTCGTATTTCAGACAATCGGCTACTGGCTAATGGCACTGATTCCCTACGGCCTGTATTTACTGGTGGATTATATAGTCAAGAAAAGAAGACTATCACATAAGATTGATTCAATAAGAAAGGCGGGTACCTATCATGCAGTCGAATAATAAGGTCAAAGTTCTCTCAGTCGGCGGTTCCATTATTGCTCCCGAAGGGGTTGATACCGATTTTCTCACACGTTTTCGAAGGGCCATCAGCGCCTACTTGGAAGCAGACCTGCAGCGCAAGCTGATTATGGTAAGCGGCGGCGGGATGCCGGCCCGGGTGTATCAAAAAGCCTATCGTGAGATTGTCGCCGACCACAGCAGCGACGAGCAGGACTGGATAGGCATTGCCGCCACCCGTCTGAACGCCCGTCTGCTCAAGGCAGTGTTTTCCGAGCAATGCGACAACGAAGTAGTCACCGACCCCACGGTAGTGTCGGACATGAGGGGGCAGGTATTGGTGGCCGCCGGATGGAAACCCGGGTTTTCTACCGACAACGACGCGGTGCTCCTGGCCGAAAAGTTTGGCGCCGACACGGTGATCAACCTTTCCAATATCGAAAAGATCTATACCGCCGACCCGAAGGTGGATCCCGATGCCCGGCCTATCGATCACATCAGCTGGGCCGAGTTCCGGGAGATGGTCGGTGATGAATGGACACCTGGAAAAAACCTGCCCTTCGATCCGGTGGCCGCCAAGCGCGGTTCTGAAATTGGGCTGCGGGTCGTGTCTGCAGCGGGCAGCGATATCGACAACATAATGAATATTCTGTACAACCGCGATTTCGTGGGTTCGGTGATCGGACCGGAGTAGGTTCCCGTCATTGCCGGCCAAAACCCTGCGTCCAGCTCCTGACTACCTTGGAGTGTTCGGGGGGAAAGGGGTTATGCCGGTCGAAATCCGGCCACCAGCACTCCTCATCACCGGGCTCCTGAATAAAGCCCTCATCTATTTCCAGCTCATCCAGCCACTGTAACAGCCGCTCGTATTCCCCAGCGTTCAGCGGACGGTTCTCCAGAGCGGTTACGCCGCAGCGGCGCAGGCAGAGACGACATGCAGTGTAATCTGAAAAGAGATGCATGCTGCTATGCTAATGGTTTTTTCAGCATTTGCCCAGTTGCGTTCCATCGGAAAGGCATCTATACTCTTTCAATAAGATCTGGAGACTACCTGTATGAAATTAGTAGTGTTCGTGCTGAACAAAGAGGAACTGCTCGATGATGTATTATCCGCTTACGTAGAGGCGGGCATTAACGGTGCGACGGTACTCGATTCGGAGGGTATGGGACGCTACCTCAGCTATGAGGTTCCCCTGTTCGCCGATTTCAAAGAGTTCATGAAGGGCAATAAACCTTACAATAAAACCATTATCTCGGTTGTCAGCAACGAAGAAGTTATAAGGGAGCTGAAAAACCTCATCGACAAAATAACCGGCGGTTTGGACCAGCCGGGTACGGGAGTACTGTTTACAGTGCCGGTTGATTTCGCAGCCGGTTTGATCGACCAACCTGCCGATGATGAGGGAAAGGGGGAGACGTGATATTGATTAGCGAGCTGCTTTCGCCGGAGTGTATACAGCTGAGTCTGAAGGAGAGGCGCAAAAAACGGGTTATTCCCGAACTGACCGCCCTGCTCGAGCAAGCCGGTAAAGTGAGTGACGGAACCGCACTGGCAGATAAGATAATTGAACGCGAAGCCCTGGCCTCGACCGGCATCGGACACGGAATCGCAATTCCCCACTGTCTGACAAACCTGGTCGACACCACCGTCATGGCCTTCGGCCGCAGTGTTTCCGGCATTCCCTTCGACTCGGCCGACAATAAACCGGCCCAGCTTATCTTTCTTTTAGCAGGCCCCCAATCGGCAACCGGGCAACATCTCAAGCTGCTGAGTAAGCTGAGCCGCATACTTACCCAACAACAGTTTCGTACACATTTATTCAAAGCCCAGGAAGCCGAGGAGGTAATAGAACTGTTCCGCCGGGCCGAGGAGGCATAGTCATGACATCCTCGTTCAAATGGGCGGTTGCCAGAATCGTTCTGACCAGTCTGTATCTATATGCCGGATGGCTCTTGTTTACCGGAAGCACCAACACACGCTCATTGCTGATGGGCGCCGGTTTTTCCTTCCTGATTGCCCTGACCACATTCAAGCTGTTTATCGATGACGATGAGGCGGCCCGCCGCACGCTGCTGCCCAGAGTGCACTGGCTGATTCTCTATTTCCTGTTAGTGTTCTATAAACTGTACGTGGCAAGTTTCAAGACCGCTTTCTCGGTGTTTACTAACTCATACTACCCGCGGGTGGTTCATTTTCGCACCCGCCTCAATTCGGATATAGCCAGAAGTGTTATCTCCGGCTCGATTACTTTGACCCCCGGAACTATAACTCTGGAGCTAACCGAAGACCACCTGGTGGTGCACTGGCTGCAGTCTACTACCACGCACAGCCGCTTTGCCGGCAATCTTATCAAGGGCAGCTTTGAAAAACTCTTGAAGCGAATTTGGGTGTAACTATGGAAGCACTGCTACCGACATTTATCAATTGGACAATTGCATTTCTGCTGGGGTCCTGCATAGTGGGGATTATCCGCATTATTATCGGACCCGGCTCTGCCGACCGTCTGACGGCCCTGAACCTGGTGGGCTCGCAGGTATTGGCCCTACTGGTGCTGACCGCATTTCGGGCCGGTTCGCCGGTATACTTGGATGTAGCTATGGTGTATGCAGTATTCGGATTTCTGGGAGTATTGGCCCTCACCCGCTATATGTCCAAAGGGGACGGCACAAAATGAGTATCGCCGCAGTGGTGTTCTTTGTGCTGGGAATCTTTTTCGCTATAACCGGGCATATCGGACTGCTCAGGGCACCGGATGTTTACACCCGCCTGCAAACCTCCTCCACCTGCAGCACAACATCGGTACTCTCTATTCTGATAGCCAGTATGCTGTTGTCCGGCCTCAGTCCCTTTACCGGCAAGGTAGCGGCCATTACCATCTTCTTTATCGTCACCAGCCCCTTGGCCACCCATATCATCGCCCGCTATGCCTGGGAAGAGGGAATAGTGCCCTGGAGGCGGCAGAAATGACGGAAGTATTTATCAACAGCCTATTGTGTGCCATTGCAGCGGTCGGCGTGTTGTCCCTGCTGTTCGACGACTTGTACATATCGGTAATCTCCCTGTCGGTGTTCAGTTTCTTATCTTCCCTTTTGTTCTATGTAAGCCACGCTCCCGATGTTGCCATCACCGAAGCGGCGGTGGGAGCCGGAATGACCACGCTCATCTTTATATGGGCGGTGCAGGCCAGTGCCTCAAAGCGACCGGGCAAAACCCTTATCAGCTTTTCTTCCGCACAGCTGATAGATCTGGCGCTGGTACTCGGCATAGGAGTAGTGCTGTATATCGTTCTGCCGCCGATATCCGGCGGGCCCCATTTTCTGCGGGATTTTATTGCCGAAAACGGGTATAAAGATACCGGTGCTTCGAATTTGGTAAGTGCGGTGTATTTAGGCTATAGAGCCTTCGATACCTTCGGAGAAACCATAGTGCTGTTGTGCGCCGTGACCGGCTCGATATTCTTTTTATCCCGCGCCCATTAAGCCACAGGCTTGGAGAGAGTTATGCGTACCAAAACCGACATGTTGGATGTAGCCTCCCGAAAACTCGCCCCTTACGTGCTGCTGTTCGGCTGCTATCTCATCAGCCACGGTCACCTCTCCCCCGGAGGCGGGTTTCAGGGCGGAGTAGTACTGGCCTCGGGTCTAATTTTGCCGGCCCTCGGCTGCCGCCGGGAGCGGAGCGAAGATCTACTGTCGAATCTTGCGCTCAGCATAGGGGAAACCGCAGGATTCATTCTGCTGTTTCTGATCGGAATCAGCGGCATACTGGTAAGCGGCTACTTTCTGGCCGACCCCTTTCCGGAAACCGCACGCCCCCATGCCTGGTTCATCTTTTTCCTCAACCTGGCCATCGGTATAAAGGTGGGGGCCGGAATCGGATTGCTGAGCCTGCTGCTCATCCGTGAATCGCTGGAGTCTTAAAATGGGTAAACTCATAGTAGTATTTTTAATCTGCATCGGCTTGTGGGGAATTCTCGCAGGTCGATCACTGATTCGTAAAATAATCGGTTTGAGCATTCTCAACAGCACTGTGGTTATTCTGTTTATTTTATCCGGCCGGATAGATGGAAGCCGGGCTCCGATCCTCACCAACAGCGGTTCGGGCTTAGTGGTCGATCCCATCCCGCAAGCTCTGATGCTCACGGCGATAGTAGTCGGACTGTCGGTAACCGCGGTAGCTCTGATCTTAGCGGTAAAGATCTACCGGTCCTGCGGTAGTCTGGATGTCCGTAAAATCGAGGAATCGGTGGATGATACAGAATGAGCTAGCGGTACTGCTGCTGTTATGCTCCCCATTGATAGCGGCCGTACTCAGTCTGACCGGCAAATTTTCCAAAAACAACTCCTATATTCTTATTTCCTTCTTAATATGGATAGGCGGTTCCTTGTACGCGCTGACGGTAGCGGCGCTGCCCATTTTTAACGGCGAGTCGCTCAGCTACAGCATGGGCGGGTGGGGGGAACCCTACGGAATTCAGTTAACGATTGACGGGCTCACGTGGATAGCCACTCTCACGGATATTTTGATCGGTTCGGCCGCCTGGCTGGCGAGCCGCCGCTATCGGCGTTTCGGCGCTGTGTTTTACTTTTTCTTTTTTATGGCTCTGTTTTCGCTGCAGGGAATCCTGTGCACCCGGGATATTTTTAATTTGTTCATATGGTTCGAGGTACTCTCACTCAGTTCCTTTCTGCTCATCAGCTACGACCGCAGCCTGAGTTCGAGGCTGGCGGCTATTCGCTATCTTTTGATCAGCTCATTGAGTATTATCTTCTTCCTAATAGGAGTCTGGATTCTGTACTGGCTCAGCGGCACTCTGTCGCTCGGATCGATTGCCGCCGGCCTGAATGGCCTTTCCAGCCCCTCCGCAACCGCCTTTGATGCCCGCGGGGCCGCCGGTCTGGCTTTGGCCCTGATAACTGTCGGCATACTCACCCGGGCGGCCATCATACCCTTTCACACGTGGCTCCCGGATGCCCACGCCGCGGCCCCATATCCGGTATCGGCCCTGTTGTCCGGGTTCGTAATAAAAGCACCGATGCTGGCTATGTGGAGAATATTCGATTTTCTGCAATTCCCCGGCATGATGGAGGGACTGATATGGCTGGGCGGCGTTTGTGCCGTATGGGGGGTAGCCGCTGCCATGTCCCAGAACGACGCAAAAAAGCTGTTAGGCTACCACTCCGTCTCCCAGATGGGCTACATCCTGGCAGCCTTCGGCATCGGCGGCCCCCTCGGGCGAACCGCAGCACTCTTCTATATTATTGCCCATGCCCTGTTCAAAAGCCTGCTGTTCCTGACTGTCGGGCATGTAACCGCACGAGTGGGAACCCGCAATGTGTATAGCATTCGCGGACTGGTACGCTTTTTTCCGTTATATACTGCAGCTTTCTTGATCGGAGCTGCGGCCATTTCAGGGGTTCCTCTGCTGGCCGGTTTTACCGGTAAAGTACTGGTTACGAAAGCCCTGTACACTCATCCCGCCTATTATCTTCTCACAGCAGCCGGGATCGGAACGGCCGCTTCCTTCGTGAAGCTCGCTGCAATGTTTTTCGGGAAACCCTCCGCTGCGCATATTGCGGCCCTGGAATCGACGCCACAGGATCATCTGACTACCTACCGCGCCGGGCTGGCCCCCAATGTGGGGATTTTTTTGATCTCCCTGGGCTGTATTCTGATGGGAGTTCTACCTAATCGGATTCACCATCTGCTTTTGCTGCTGCTGTACGGAGAAACAGAAGCCCCCGCAGCCGCCACGGTAGGCTGGTATACCCCTGAATCGCTCATAAAAGCCGCTATCACACTCGCCGCCGGAGTGCTCATAGCCCTTTTTCTGCTCTCACCACAGGGAAGACAAGTGTCCCACCGTTTTCGCCGGTATCGGGTGGGGCTGCACGGATCTTTACGCCTATTGGTCGGCGGTTCGATTGCAGTGCTGCTGTTCGGTTTAAGCATCTATTGATAAAGGAGAATGAATGCAGGCGGTTTCTTCCGATGTACATGTAATTCTGCTGCTGTTGGCCCCGCTTACCGCCGCCCTGCTCAGCCTGACAGCTAAGGTTGTTCCACGGCTCGCTACCGCGGGGCTTCCTTTTCTGATATGGCTGGGCAGCAGCGCCTGGTCGCTTTGGCAGACAGCCGCGGTAACCGTCGGCAGGTCACCCTACAGCTATGCCCTCGGCGGCTGGCCGGAACCCTTCGGTATAGTTCTGGAGCTGAACAGTATCAGCTGGCTGATCAGTTTGCTGGCAGTTATAATATTCGCGGTTGTGTGGACAGCCGCCTATCGGCAGGGCTCCTACGGCAGCAGTTTTTATCTAACCCTCTACTTAACCCATTTTTCGCTGCAGGGTATTTTGTTCTCGAGAGATCTGTTCAACCTGTTTGTCTGGTTCGAAGTTTTATCACTCTGCTCGATTATCCTGGTGGCCTACGACCGTCGGCCGGCGGCGCTGCTGGCCGCATTCCAATATCTCCTGCTTAGTACGATCAGCATCGTTTTCTATCTGCTGGGCCTGTGGATTCTGTATACCCGCAGCGGCAGCCTCGCTTTCAGCGGCATCGGGGCATACATGAAAACCTTCTCTTCCGGCAGCCCCACCACAATTATGGTTGCACTTGGTCTGATAAGTGCCGGCGTGCTTACCCGTTCGGCCATAGTTCCCTTTCACACCTGGCTGCCGCCGGCCCACTCCACCGCGCCTTTTCCGGTATCGGCCCTGCTGTCCGGCTTGGTAATCAAGGTGCCGCTGCTGGCCTTGTGGCACTTTTTTTGGTATCTGCCCTTCTTTCCCCTTTCACAGCTGTTTCTGTGGCTCGGCCTTACCAGTGCCGTTTTCGGGGGACTGGCAGCCCTGCTGCAGAGCGATGCCAAGCGTATCCTGGCCTACTCCTCGGTCGGGCAGATGGGATTCATTCTCACGGCCTTCTCCGCCGGCGGCCAGATGCCCGGCGAAGCAATCGCCGGGGCCGCCACCCTGTTCTACATACTCTTGCATGCCGCCTCAAAGAGTCTGCTGTTTTTGAGTGTCGGACATGTAACCCATACCGCCGGCAGCCGGGACGTGCATTCCCTGCGCGGGATGCAGCGCAGCTTCCCGCTGGCCGCCCTTCTCTACTGGATTGCAGCCCTTACTCTGCTGGGACTGCCTTTCAGCGGTGGGTATTACGCCAAGCTGCTGGTGAGTACAGTCGTGGGGCTACCGAGAGTCGGCTGGATTCTGACCCTTGCCGGCGCCCTCACCGCCGCCGCCCTCTTCAAGCTGGGACGCATTTTCACCGGCCGAGCGGAAAGGCCGGCCGGCCCGCCCCGGTCCTCACGCCCGCCGCTGATTGGCATCGGAATGACCCTGACCGCCGCCGTCTGTATCGCTATGGCGGTGCTGCACCAGGAGCTGTTTCACTTTCTCACGCGCCTGCTGGGTCAGCCGGAGATAGCCGCCCCCGACTGGCTGTCCGCATCGGCCCTGATAAAATCCGCCGGCTCTACTCTGATAGGCTTCCTGGGCCTCTTCGTTCTGCATACGGAATCGGTAACCCGCGCCGTCCGGCGTCTCCTGGCGCTGCTCACCGGCGGATTAAACCGCTCCCTGCAGCTCTTGAGCATCGGGCTGCTGATTTTCATCGTATACAGTGCAGTGGGCCTTTAACCTGCCAGCCTCAGCCCGTCTATGCCTAGCCCGACCAAGCCCGGCAGTCTGACCTGGCCAACCCCGCGTCGCGCCCGCAGGCAAAATAGCAGAAACATTAGAAGCGATAACTTATTGCAAAAAAAAAGGCAATAGTGTAGTCTGTTCATCACTATTTACGCCGGCGTGGCGAAATTGGTAGACGCAGCAGACTCAAAATCTGCCGGGCTTTGCGGCCCGTGTCGGTTCGAGTCCGACCGCCGGTACATTAAATAACGCACTATATCCACTTCTGTGGTATGCTTCGCATCTCCTCTATGGAGACACCAAGTATCTCGGCCGCTCGTGAGATGGATATCATCTCTTTCATGTAGGTTCTTGCTGATTTTATATGCTGACCTATACACGGAAGGTGTCACTCTGGTTATTCTCTTGAACCAGTGGGTAATGACTCTGATCAACAAAGCCAGTCTCAACAGCTGCTTTTCTCCATGCTCAGATGCATCCACTTGAAAAGTTCGACTAACTCTTCATCGAATATTACTCCCTCTTCAAACCACGGGATTGAATCTATCCCTCTCCATTCATCTCCAATAAAGTCTGTGAAATACATGTTTTTTGTAGATTCTTGTTTAAATTACTGATACTGCCGCAGGTACTCCTTCGCAATGAAGCGTATACCTGCTGATACCGAGAGGCCACAAACGGCAAAATGGCACTTAAGTTTCTGCCAATCAGAGTCAGACATGCGGATGTTTCGGTTCTTCAGCTTCTCACCTTGTCCTCTTGAGAGAAGGCCCGCCTCCTGAGAGTGGACATCATTAGGATAGAATAA
>CAZWDV010000073.1:0-14310 GCA_964632675.1 uncultured Sediminispirochaeta sp. | reverse complement strand
GGGGAGTCGAGCGGAGCGTTGGTATATTCGAGAGTGCTACTGGGGTTATCCGTTTCTTCGTAGACTTTGCACTGCCAAGCGTTACTGGGGCACCGACTTGGCCGAAGTGGGTTGCAGCGGTCCCCTTAGCGGCTACCCTCCTGGTTGGGATCGTACGGATTTGGAGATCACGGTCAGTCACTGTAGAGCTTTCACGAGCGACCGCGTTCGTCATTGCCCTTGGCGCGATCGGCCTCACTGGCGTATTTTGGTATATGGGTCACGAAGACTTCTTTCGACTGCGTTACGCGCTCTTTCTGTTTGTCCCGACTGTTACTACAGTGATTGCAACTCTATCGCATGCCTTGTTCCGTCATGCGGTGATCGCATATCTTGTGGTATTTCTGCTCTTAGGTGCGATTGGCTCCTACCATCGCTATGGCGACTTTCAAAAAGCCGGCTCCTGGGATCAGATCGGAAAGTTTTTGGAAGAAACCGATACCACTGGAGGGGCGCTGTACACTTTTCCACCGGACACTTTGCTGCCCCTGAAGCACTACCTGAATCGGACGGAGGATGTCTACGGAATTCCAGTTTCATTGAGGGATGATCACTTTGACTATGCCGATTTTGTGTTTTCCTCACCGGAGCAGCTTGAGGCCCGTTTTAGAGAGACGGGTGCAGGCGACACGGTCAGGGTTCTTACCTATCATCCGTACACCTACCGAGGTATTGATTACAACACAGAGATTCTGGAAGAGTTCGTCTCAGAGCGGTACGACGTGCTTGAAAAACGCGAGTTCCCCGGTGTTGTTATTCGAGTATTGAAGCGCAAAAAATGATGTCTGCAGAGAGTTTTGAAATTGAACTTACTCCATACATAATTAGTGATCGTACATGAAAACCCATGACGATTCCGGTATTTCAGTAAATACAAACTGTCAATTAAAAGAGGTAAATTATGAAATTGTCACTGGGCCTCTCAATCGACATGGACAACCAATGGTCCTATATGAAAACGCACGGGGATGTGGGGTGGGAGTCCTATCCAAGCTACTTTCCGACTCTTATTCCGACAGTAATGGAGCTGATGCAAGAGCTCGAGTTACCGCTTACCTTCTTTCTAGTCGGGAAAGACCTAGAGGAGGATGAAAACGCCCGGGAGGTGGAAAAAATATCGAAAGCGGGTTTTACCGTCGCCAACCACTCGTACCGGCATGAGCCCTGGCTGCATTCCTACAGTTATGCAGAAATAGAGGCGGAGATATCTCGGACTGATGAGCTCTTGCAGGCGATAACCGGGCAGAAACCCATCGGTTTTCGCGGGCCCGGGTTTAGCTACAGCCATGACCTGTTGAAAGTGCTCTTAGCCCATGGATACGAATATGATGCCTCCACACTGCCTTCGTTTATCGGGCCGCTTGCCCGTTGGTACTACTTCAAAACCGCCGAACTCCAGAAAGAAGAGCGGGATAAGCGCAACCTTCTCTTTGGGAAATTCTCCGAGGGATTCAAAAAGAATCGTCCGCATATGCACAGGGTAGAAGCAGAAAGTGCAATAGCTGAGTTTCCTGTTACAACCTTTCCTATTTTACGTAGTCCAATACACTTAAGTTACCTCATATATCTCTACCGCTATGATATCCGGCTGCTCAATGCATATCTCAAAACCGCCATTTTTTTTCTCAAGCTCTTTCGTGTACCTGTGAGCTATCTGCTACATCCATTAGATTTTCTAGGGGGTGACAGTGTCAAAGCCTTGGACTTTTTCCCCGGAATGGACCTTGATACTGCCAAAAAACTAAATGTAGTTCGCCATGTTCTCTCCATTCTAAAACAGCACTTTATTATTTGTGATATGAATGCACTGTATAGATCGCATTTCGCTGCAACAAAAAATCATATAGGTACCGCATGAACAAAATTACAACTCACATCTGCACGGTCCAGTTGCAAGAGTATTTCCAGCACAAGCTCTTCAAACGTGTTATTCAGAGCTCCCATTGGTCTAAGCTGGAAGGCTTTGTTGAGGAGGATCTTGATAAAACCCTCGAGTTGCTGGAGGCTCACAGTACAAGGGCAACCTTCTTTACCAGCGGTTGGATTGCAGAAAAGCATCCGGACCTACTCAGGCGCATCGACGCTTCGGGGCACGAACTGGCCTGTATAGGGTATTTTGACTACTCCTATAATGAGGTGACAGCGCAGGAGTTTATTACCGATGTGCGCAGGGCTAAATACATCATAGAGGATGCGGTGGGCACATCCGTCTTTGGGTACCGGGCAATACAGAAGCCGGTGGTCTATAATTGCGATGATTTTCTTGCCGTTCTGGCGCAGGAAGGCTTTCGATACGATTCGAGTATTTACAATCCTCCTGTTTTAATAAAGGGGATATCAAAGAAAAACAAAAGAATCCATCAGGACAAGCAAACCGGCATGTGGGAGCTGCCGCTTCCCACTATCGATTTCGGCCCATTCCACCTTCCGGTGGGCGGGGGCAATGCCCTCCGGCAGTATCCGGGTATCGTGAAGCGGGAATTCTCAATTGCAAACGCAAAGGGCAATTCCTACATTCTCTACTTCCATCCATGGGAGCTTACCGATCTGCAGCCGAAAGTCAGCGCCTTCGATTCCATTTCCCGCATTCGTCTTTACCGGAATCTGGGAGACGTTGCGGAGAATCTTGAACAACTACTCTCACAGGGAAAATTTGTCTCAGCTCGAGAATATTTGGGTATTGAGACAGAGAGTGCAAGGCGAGAAGCGCGCAACCACATCATTATCAGCCCGGATACACATAGATGCGCGTTACAAGAATGCTCGGAGAACAAGCTGACCGTAGTTATACCCTGTTACAACGAAAGCGATACGCTGCAGTATCTCAAAAATAACCTGACCTCCCTCGAAAATGGATTTGAAGGCAACTTGCAGCTTAACTACATCTTCGTCGACGACAAGAGCAGTGATGACACCGTCTCAAAACTTCACGATATTTTCGGCGACAGTGAGGGAATAACTATCATCCAACATGCCACAAACAGGGGAGTCGCCGGAGCCATCCGAACGGGAATTGAAAGCGCTCCGACCGAACTGGTAGCCTCCATCGATGCAGATTGCAGTTACGATCCCCTCGAGCTAATTTCGATGATAAATCTTTTAGATGAAAATACAGCCATGGTCACTGCATCTCCGTACCACAAAAACGGCCGGGTGCTCGGAGTTCCCGAATGGCGCCTGTTTCTCTCCCGAGGTCTCTCGAGTATGTACAAGCTCATTCTCAAGCATAAACTTGCCACTTACACCGCTTGTTTTCGCGTCTACCGCAAAAGCCGGATAATGGATTCACTCAATTCATGGGGGGATTTTCGTGGCATCGTAGAGCTGCTCGTACGTCTAGACTTTGCCGGCCAGAGAATCAAGGAATACCCAACTACCCTCCATAGCCGCATATTCGGTTTCTCAAAAATGAAAACCCTCGATACAATCTTCAAACATCTTGCTCTTCTGCGGACTATTGGTTCAATTAAAAAAGAAATCCACCACACTAGTTGAGGTAATATATGGCATATAAAAACGTAGTGATTATCGGCGGCGGCATCACTGGCCTCCGGGCCGCCTGGGAGTTGTCGAAGAGTCCCGACTACCGTATCACCGTAATCGAGTCTGAAGAAAAAGTTGGCGGCATGAGTACCTACGACCGGATCGGGGAGTACTTTTGCGACCGGTACTACCACGTGATCGTCTCGAGAGACAGCGAAACAATTAAACTTGTTACAGATCTCGGGCTCGAAGAGGAACTGGTCTGGAAAACCACCAAGAGCGGCTTTTTCGGCGAGGGACGGCTGGTGAGTCTATCCGGGGCGCTGGACTTTCTCACCTTTCCATTCCTCACCCCTGTGCAGAAATTACGGCTTGGTCTCGGTATTTTTTTTACCAGCAAAATTAAGAATGGCAGCACATTAGAAAAACAGTACGTGCGTTCGTGGATGACAAAAATGTTCGGGCGTCGAGTATATGAGAGGATATGGGATCCGCTGCTGCGCAGCAAGCTTGGCAGCGGAAAAGAGGAGACCTCAGCCGCTTTCATGTGGGCGACCATTAGACGGCTCTACGGAGCACGCAGCGACTCGGCCTCAAAACAGGAGAAAATGGTGCATGTTGCGGGCGGCTACCATCGCATTTTAAAAGAGTGGGAAGAACAGCTTATCAGCAGGGGAGTGGAGATACGCACCGCAGAAACTGCACAATCAGTCCAGCCTGAGGATCATCTGGTCAAAACCGATGCCGGACAGCATTCCTATGATAAGCTTTTGCTTACTACGCCGTCACCGGTAATACTTACTTTACTCGGCAGCGCTCTTCCGGGGGGGGAGTATAAAAGCTTCCTTAAAGGGCAAAAATATCTCGGAGTTGTGTGTCTTCGGCTGCTCCTCAAGAGATCCCTGTCTCCCTATTATGTAATTAATCTGCTCGATGAGACGCTGCCCTTTACCGGAATAATCGAATCGACCAATGTGCTCGGCCAAGCACAGTTTGGCAACAATCATCTTGTCTACCTCCCGCATTACTCTATTGAAGAGGAGGATTTTTTATCTATCGACGAGAAAAAGATCACACAGGAATATCTCGCCTCCCTGCGAAAGGTGTTTCCCGAGCTCGGCGATGAGGATATACTCGCACATTCGCTCAGCGCTGAGCGGCATATTCAACCACTCTACACCCTCGACTACGGCAACCGGATACCCTCCTGTGCAACACCGATACCCAATGTGTTTATGGCGAACACATCCATGATCAAAAACGCTACCCTGAACAACAACGCTGCAATGGAGCTGGCGCTGCGGGCGGTTGTAGAGATAACAGGAGGAGAATAAAAATGTTCATACACGAAACCGCGGATGTCTCTAATAGGGCAATTCTAGGTTCGGAGGTGAAAGTCTGGAACAATGCACAAATCCGCGAAGGGGCACGAGTCGGAGATAACAGCATTATCAGCAAAAACGTCTACATTGACAGCGGGGTAAAAATCGGCAAGAACTGTAAGCTACAGAATAATGTGTCGGTTTACCACGGGGTGCATGTGGCCGATGGGGTATTCCTCGGCCCCCATGTGTGTTTTACCAACGACCGGGTGCCGAGGTCGATTAATCCCGACGGTTCACTCAAGTCGGAAGCCGACTGGCAGGTAAGTGAAACCAGCGTAGACTTCGGCGCATCCATCGGTGCCCACTCTGTCATACTCCCCGGCATCAAAATCGGTAGATTTGCGCTGATAGGTGCAGGCAGCGTGGTCACGAAAGATGTGGCCCCGCACACAGTGGTGGTGGGTAATCCTGCTCATCCCGTTTCGAGAATTTGTGCCTGCGGAAACAAGCTCCCCCTCGATTCCGAGGAAACCCAATGCAAGGACTGTAAAAATGAATAAAACCCAAACCCAAATTCCCTTTATTGATCTGCAAGCCCAGTACCGCGAGTACAAGCATGAAATTCAGAGAGAGATGGATACGGTGCTCGACAGTTCGGCCTATATCATGGGGCCGAAGATAGGCGAATTGGAGACGGCCCTTGCAGACTATGTGGGCCGACCGTACTGTCTCAGCTGCTCGAGCGGTACCGACGCCCTTTTTCTTATTCTAAAGGCGCTGGGAGTTACTAAAGGTGACCAGGTTATCGTGCCGGCTTTCTCCTTCTTTGCCACCTCCGAGGTAGTTGATCTGCTGGGGGCCGTGCCAGTGTTTGTAGATGTATGCGAGGATACCTTTAACATTGACCCTGTTAAAGTAGAAGCGGCAGTCAGTTTACAGACCAAGGCAATTATACCCGTTAGCCTGTTTGGACAGGTGTATCGAAGCGAGGCGATTGACCGCATAGCATCCGAGTATGAAATTCCCGTAGTCGAGGACGGGGCCCAGAGTTTCGGGGCCCTGAGAAACGGAAAAAGATCGCCCAGTTTCGGTATGGCCGGCTGCACGAGCTTCTTTCCGGCCAAGCCTCTCGGTGCTTACGGCGATGCGGGGGCAATATTCGTAGCTGACCCACAGCTCTACGAGAGGCTGCAGGAGCTGCGCAACCACGGCCAGTCTGCGCGGTATACGCACAGTTCCATCGGCATCAACGGCCGCCTCGATTCTCTACAGGCTGCTGTCCTGCTGGTAAAACTGCGTCACTACGATGAGGAGCTGGAGCTTCGACAGGCGGTGAGCACGCGTTACTTCGATGGGCTCTCCGATCTCGATTACATCACTCTGCCCAGCATTGACGAGGCTAACACCTCTGTCTTCGCACAGTTCACTGTTATGGTTGAAGATCGGGAGAGTTTCGTCGAGTGGATGACAGAAAATGGAATTCCCACCGCGATCCACTACCCAATCCCACTCTATCGCCAACCCGTATATCTGGATCGCGGGTATGACCCTGCCGATTTTCCGGTTTCCGAGCATGTGAGTGCGCGGGTAGTCAGCTTGCCGTTCAGTGCTTTTCTTTCGGCGGATCATCAACAGAGGATTATTGAGGCGATACGCAAGTGGAAGGGAGGGCGATGATATGCATGCGCTGCTCTGCGGATACGGCAGTATGGGAAAAAACCACTTCCGGGTGCTGAAAGAGTCTCAGCAAATAGATAGGCTTGATGTGTTCGACCTGTATGCCGAGGTACCGGATGAGCATAGGGTGGAAAAACTCAATGACTTTCTCGCAAGCCATACCCCCGATCTTGCGGTCATCGCCACCCCCACGAGCACACATCGCGAGTTGGCCGAGTTGCTTCTCTCGAGGTCCATTCCCATCCTCATCGAAAAACCCCTCGCCGCCTCTACTGCAGAGGCTCTCAGCATTCAAAACATAGCCCGCAAGAACGATGCACTCGGCATCGTCGGTTACATTGAACGATGTAATCCTGTGGTAAGGGCTTTGCGGAACGAAATTCGAGACTCGAAAATTTTCTCCATTGCTATTACCCGGGTCGGACCTTTCCCGCCCCGGGTGAAGGATGTGGGAGTTCTTATCGATCTATCGGTGCACGACATTGACCTGGTGAGTTTCCTGCTCGATCAGTCGCCGATTATAGAATCGCGTGTGTACAAGAGTCAGCATTTCAATTCGCACTACGAGGATAATGCGGTAATCACCCTGAGATTCGAGGGAGACATCATCGCGAATTTGATTACAAACTGGCTTACGCCTTTTAAAAAGCGGACGATAGAAGTTGCCACGGATAAAGCCTACTACGAGGCGAATCTTATTTCACGGGAGCTGAAAGCCTACAGCCACTATACAACCAACAACAGCTTCGTCGTCCGCAGCTGCAACGTAAGCCCGGGGGAACCGCTGGCTCTGCAGTTACAGGCATTTATTGAGTACATAAAAACTCAACAGCAGGACAGTCTGGCGACATTGGAAGACGGCCTGCATACAATCGAAATAATCGAGAAACACAGGAAGAACGAGTTGGCCCCTACATGAAAGTTTTAAGTGTTGTGGGAACTCGTCCCGAGATTATCAAGATGGCCCCGCTGTTGGAACTTTTCGATCAGGAATGTGAACACCTGCTCATACACTCCGGTCAGCACTATTCGGCGGAGATGGACCGCATCTTTTTTCAGGAGCTCGAGCTGCGTGCTCCGGATGCGAACCTGCAGGTTGGCTCGACTTTCCCGGCTCGACAGGTGGCGGCGATTATTGAGGGGGTAGAGGACTATATTGAGCTGCACAAACCGGATCTCCTAGTAATCCATGGGGATACGAACACCACTCTCGGCGGCGCTGTTGCGGCAGTCAAATATAGACACGGACCCCTTCCACTTGCCCACATCGAGGCGGGTGCGAGATCCGGGATCCGTAGCCAGGTAGAGGAGATCAACCGAAAGCTTGTCGATCAGATGGCCGATCTGCTGTTTGCCGCCAACCCTGCGGATAGAGAGAACCTCTTGCACGAAGGGATTGAGGATGAACGCATTTTTGTGACCGGCAATACGGTGCTCGAAAGCAGTCGGCGCATGGCGAGCCGCATTTCGGCCGGCTACACCCAGGAAAAGTTCGGGTTTGCCGCTGGAAGCTATGCCGTGGCAACCTTTCACCGACAAGAATCGGTGGATGTACGCGAAACCCTCGAACACCTGGTAGAGGCCATGCAGGTTATTGCCGAAGAGTACCCCCTGATAATTCCCCTGCACCCGCGAACAAAAAAAAGGCTGGCGGAGTACGGCTTAACGCTTAGGGGTCGGTATCTCGAGCTGATGGAGCCCCTCGGCTATCGGGATATGATTGCCCTTCTGCGCGATGCCAGAGTTTGTCTGACCGATTCAGGGGGACTCCAAGAGGAGGCGGCCGTGCTGAACACCCCCGCTATCGTTCTAAGGGAAAAGACCGAACACACAAAATATATTCAATCGGGATTCCACCGCCTCTGCGCACCGGCTAAGGGACACATTGCTCAGGCTTTCGCCGACATATGGGAAAATCCTCCGCAGTCGGGCCACCAGCTGAGCGAACCACCACAGATAGCCCATGGGATTTATACAACCATGCGGAGGCAGCTCTTTGGCTAGATTCCAGGGCTCGCAAAAATGGATACGCTCAGTAATTGGCATTACCATCAGTGGGGTCGTGCTCTATTTCTTGTTCACGCGCATATCTCTTCAAGAGGTCTTTTCTATTCTCGGCAACACGAGTATAGCACTTACAGTTGTAGCTTTTGTGCTCTATTTCGCCGACCATACCCCGCCAAGCCTGAGACTCATGGTACTTGGTCGGAACCGGCAGAGGAGTTTCCCCTTTTTATCCGCATATCGGATAACTATGGTAGCGGCTTTCGGTAACTATGTATTCCCTTTGCGGCTGGGAGAGGTGTTAAAAATCTTTGCCATTGCAGACGAGAATTCTGAGCATAATGTTACTAAAACTGAGGCAACCGGCTATGTCATGGTGGAGAGAATGCTTGACATAGCTGTGGTGATAGTCTTTTTTTTTATTGCCCTCGTATTCAACAAAATCTACAAAATACCGAGCAACTATCTGTATGTATTCAGTTCTATCCTTGCAGCTCTTATTTTGTTTCTTGTCTGTGTTATTATAAAAAATGAATGGTTTCTCGCCTTGACCGCAAAGATTCCTAATAGAGGGATAGGCGTGAGAATCAAGGATATACTCTCACGCCTGCTGCAAGTATTTCGTTTCATTTATGAAGATGGCAAATTCTTAAAACTTGTTCTTCTGACAGTGCTCTATTGGCTGGTTGTTTGGGCTACCTATTGGTTTGCTTTTTTCTGCATTCAGCACCCCATCGGTCCGGCAGAGAGTTTTCTTATTATGACTGTTGGCACGCTCGGAGTTACGGTTCCATCCGGACCCGGAGCAATCGGTGTACTCCAGGGAGCATTTGTAGTAGGGGGAGCTCTGCTGGGAATTCCTGCAGATATTTGTCTGGCGGCCGGCTTGTTTTACCAGGCAGTTCAGGCACTATTTATCATTTCTGTTGGGGGCTTTTCCTATGTGTCGTATAAGAAGTTTCTGTTTGCGTAGATGTAGAAAGTATATTTTCCTGTATGTCATTTGTATTTTGTGCATTACAACAACAGCTTGTAACCGGACTCGAAGAGATTCTGCCTGATAAAAGGGTTAAAATATTTGCGGGTGCAGATTCAGACGCATTTACCGAGTATTCCTTCGTGCATTCAGGCATTGGGGCAAATACCTTGCCAATTTCGAAGATAGAGGCATTTGAAGAATTGATGCAACTCGGTTTTGGAAAGCAAGCCGATATTGCTTTTTTCAAATTTTGTTTTGTCGATTTTAATGAGGAAACCAATATTGGCGAGGTGTTCACCCATTATAAAAACAGCATACGAAAGCTGAAACAAGCATATCCTGAGACGACCTTTATTCATGTTACCACACCCCTTATCGCTAAAAACACTAACGTGAAGACAAAACTAAAAAATATTGTGAAACCTTTTTTAGGAAAAACTGTATTTACATATAAAAACAATATATACATTCATACCTACAACCAATTTTTGCGAAGCGAGTATGAAAAAATTGAACCTATTTTCGATCTTGCTCAAATTGAATCAACAACACAAGATGGGGATAGACTGTTCGCTACAATAAATACTGAGGATGTCCCCTTTTTGTATGGCAAGTATGCATCTGATGAGGGCCATTTGAACTCATATGGCAGAAAATATATTGCATATAAGCTGTTGAGAACAATCTATGATTTGCTTTACTTGGATACTCAATGAAAGTCAGTAGTTACGAACATTTTTCAATTGGTTTTAGAAATAGACTATTTCAATTCTTCGCTCGCAATTTTCCGGGTTGTTCAAGTCTCAGGGTATGGTTACACCGGAGGCGCGGGGTGAGAATCGGCGAAAATGTGTTCATAGGCACGGATGTCATAATCGATACATCAACGCCACATAAAGTATTTATTGGTAATAACGTAACTATTGGTATGCGGACCACACTCATCGGCCACTTCGGCAACTATGGAATCGATCATGTGAAAAATAGAAATTATTCAATAATTATAAAAGACGACTGTTTTATCGGTCCGGGAGTTATTCTCATGCCCAATGTTACTGTAAATGAGGGTGCAGTTGTGGCCGCCGGCAGCATTGTAACGGTGTCCGTTTCAGCCGGAACGATGGTCCAGGGAAATCCTGCCAAACCTGTAGCACGCTGTACTATCCCACTCACGAGATCGACGCCCATGTGGGAGTTTTTGCGAAACCTAAAATCGATTCGATAAATGAAGCACAGTATTAAATATTTTACTACAATCAAACATAGAGGTAGATCATAAATGCAAGAAAATTCAATTGCCCATCGTGAAAGAACCCTCCTTGAAGGAATACTGTATTATTTATCCTATCTCTTGCGACACAAGTATATAATTATTTCAATAACTCTGCTGGCCGCAATCGGGAGCGTTGTGTTCTCGATTATTTCATTAATGCTTCCCCCTGAAAAAAGTCCCCTTCCAAATTATTATCAGGCATACGCAGTTCTCATTGTTGGGCAGGGAAATGGAGCAGATGCAGAGACAATGTTGGCTTCCTTAGGATTTGATATACCCTTAGGTCGTGATGACTTGAACTATGGAGAGTTGGGGATAAGAGTTTTGCAAAGTAGACCATTTGTCGATGACATAGTTGAAGAACACAAAATTATAGATAGGCATGAAATAGAAGAGAAGCTGAAATCTACTTCAAGAAGAGTTGTATTAAATAATAGTAACTTTAACTATGACGCGCGTACAGGAACATTGACCATCGGATATGAAGACATTGATCCTGAATTTGCAATGAATATTGTGCAAAGTATGGTAAATAAGCTGCAAGCTTGGTTTAAAAATTGGGATGGCACTAGTACACAACAAGAACTGTCGGCTATGAAACAAAAAATTGAAGAGGTTTCCGCGGAAATAACTAGACTTGAAAATGAGATTCAAGCTTTTCAATCAAAATACGGCGTAATGTCTGTTGACCAGTTAGCCCAAGCACAAACCGCCATGATTACTGATCTACAAACTCAATTGATACAAACCGAAGTAGCCATCAAGAATTACTCCGGTTTTTCTAATATTGAGGATCAGGAATTGATTCAGCTCAGGGCTCAGCGTGAAAGTTTGCAGGAGCTTATCCAACAAATAGAACGAGGACAGGGAACCGGAGGGCGACAAATGCCATCCCGCGAGGAGCTGCCGGCTTTAGCTATTGAATACTCCCATTTAAGAATGTCGCATGAAATTCAGATGCGGATTTATCAGAACCTGCAAGAACAGTATGAGGTGCAAAAACTTGCTACTACTGGAGAGTCCGTGTTTAGTGTGCTTGAACCGGCGGAAGTTCCCGATGAAAAGTCGCGCCCTAGCCGGGGGGAGTTGTGCATGATCGTTACATTAATCGGCTTTTTTACCTCAATAGCACTGGCGATTTTGATTGATTTAATCCGTAACGTAAAGAACGACCCTGAAAAAAGAAAAATATTAAAAGGCGAGTATGAGTAGCAGCTGAGTATGACTTGTGTACTCTTGGTTCTCATAAATAGAGTTGGTATATTATCTTAGTTTAATTATTCAATATTCCATGCTAAACTGTTTATACAAGAATATCCATACCAAAGGTTTATGCTTATGAAAAGGGCTTTACTGCTCTGTGCGTTGCTCATCCTGACTTCCGCGCTTCTTATTGCTCAGGAAATTCAAGTTCCCCAAACCGGTCAGGAGTTACTGGAAGAGGAACGAGCGGATCCGCTTGGCGGGCAGGCCGAGCAGATGATAGAAGAGCAGGTGAACCGTCTGCAACTGGCGGTATCCAATGAAAACTATCCGGTTACCCCCGGTGACATTTACCGCCTCTCCTTCAGTGCCGCCGGCACGCCGGTTTCCAACCAGGTAATTGTTGAAAGTGACTATTCTATAAACTTGGGTATTTTTGGCGAGATCGATGCCCGGAACACCAACTTCCCCGAACTAAAAAAAAGAATAGAGCGGCTTATCCTCGAGGGATACCCGCGTAGTTTGCCTTCGCTGAGTATGATATCGATCGGAACCTTTCAGGTTCCGGTAGTGGGGGAGATACCCCGCACGCGCTATGTAACCGCGTGGGGCTTATCCAGACTCAGTGAGATTGTAAACGATGTAGTCGGCCGGCACTCATCGTTAAGGGATGTACGGGTTATCTCCCGCAACGGCACCTGGCGGGAGTTTGACCTGTGGATGGCCAACTACAAGGGCGATCTGACTCAGAACCCGTATGTGCGGCCGGGGGACCGGGTAGAGATTTCCCGGGTGGAAAAAGAGATTCGGATAAACGGCGAGGTCTACCGGCCGGGACGGTATCAGCTGCAATCGGGCGAGAGCCTGCAGGACGTGGAGTTTTTCTCGGGCGGGTTTACCCCACTGGCCGATTTGAACCGTATAACGGTAGAGCGCTACAGCGGCGAAGAGGCCGAACTGATTGTGCTGGACTACGATGAGTACAATACCACTTTTGAGTTCGAAGACCGCGATATTGTAACCGTTCCCTCGAAGCGCAGTGAAGATTTACAAGTGACGGTAGTGGGGGCCGTTTTTAATCCCGGGCGCTACGAGTATACCCCGCCGGAGAAGTTTATGTATTATGTGAATCAGGCCGGCGGTATCGATTTCGAGCGCAACTCAGACAACGAGGTAACCATAGTCGACCGCTACGGCAACAACCGCAGCCCGGAGCTGCCGGTAATGCCGGGGGACACGGTAACGGTGCTAAACAACGACTTTGTATACAACTTTAACCGCTACTTTCCGGTGGTCACCACTGGCTTTGCCTTTATTCTAACCATTATTGAAATTGTGAACTTGGCCAACCAGTAGGCTCTGTTTAATTGTAATGTTATTTTCTTTTATAAAAAGACGGACAATTTTATTTACTATTGTTGTGTTACTATTTTCGCTATCAGATAGTATTCCGGCTGCTAATGCAGAGAAGGCAGTTGTAGCTTTCTCCACCGGCGTTACTGTTGACATAGCCCCCTTCGGGGTGGAGCAGGTATACTTTACCGGGCAGGCGGAGGGCTTTTTAGCCGGGGCTGTGGCGCCGGGGGCAAAGGCTTCATATGCGGTTAATGCGGATTCGACCATGTTGCGGCTGCCGGCGGTTGTACGGCTGCTGCTGTTTCGCAGCGCCGATGGGGTGTTGGTACTGTCGGGCTACGGCGGGGCGGGGGTGGAGCTGTACCGCTCTGAGCTGCATAATACCGACTCGCTGATGCTGACCGGCGGGGTGTCGCTGCTGCTGGGGTGGTTGTATGTAGACCTGCCGGTGGTGCGGGCGCTGCGCGACTACAATACCGACTCCGATTTTGGGCTTACGGCCGGGCTTTGCCTGTGGTGGTGAGCGTGGCGGAGTGGCGGGGAAGCCGAATTTTCCTGGCAAGGCGGCCCTTTGGGCGACACCACAAGGGTTCAAATGCATCCCAAAATTAATAATTATTATTTTTTTGAGCGTAGTCGGAAGCAGTCTGCTGCGCTTTTTTTTTGCCCGGCGCGGGGGAGTCTACAGGCCCACGCTGGTCATCCAGCCCGAGATGCCGTTGAAGACCATCTGCACGCCGATGGTCATGACCACCAGGCCGGTGATGCGGATGAAGGCGCCCAGGACGTTGTAGCGGCTGAGGAGGCTGCTGATGGGGCGCGAGAAGGCCATGATGCCGAGGTTCAGGGCCAGGGCGATGCTGACGGCGATGAGGGTCATGGGGATGCCCATTTCGATGGAGAGGGTGATGGAGGCGGTGATGGAGGCCGGGCCGGCGATCATGGGGCAGGCCAGGGGGACGATGGCCAGA